>JAKOZT010000131.1 GCA_029779845.1 Pseudomonadota bacterium
CGGTGCTCGCGGCGGGGTCGCGTCGCCTAACTCGCTACGCGAACTGCGTTCGCTGCGCTCGGGCAGAGGCGACGCGTCAGTTCACGAAGCGCGCGAGTACGCGCGCCGACCCCGCCGCTGCGCTCCTCGGCGACTCCCAAGTCGCCCCCACGGGGCCGCGCCTGCCGCGCTGAACCATTGGCGGCATGCAGTCAGGTGGACGGCCACCGTTGGTTCAGCAAAGGCCCGTCCGGGCCGCCCGCGGCGCGCCTATGAGGCGCCGAGGAGCGCAGGGCTTGCGGCCCGCGCGCGTATTCGCGCGCTTCGTGAACTGACTTGCCGCCTCGTGTCTGAGCGCAACGAACGTCAGTGAGTGAAGCGAGTTAGGCGGCGGGCCGCAAGACCGAGCACCGCAGGGCAGTCGGCGCAGCCGACCGCCTCATCGAAGCGCCGCGGGCGGCCCGGACGGGCCTTTGCCGCGCCAACGGTTCACTGAATCAACCCGTTCTTCAGCGCGTAATAAGTCAACTCGCTGTTGGTCGACAGCTTGAGCTTCTCCAGCACCCGCGTGCGGTAGGTGCTGACGGTCTTGACGCTGAGGAACATGTCCTCGGCCATGTGGCCGATGGTCTCGCCCTTGGCCAGGCGCAGGAACACCTGCAGCTCGCGTTCGCTCAGGTGCTCGTGCGGCGGCTTGTCGGCCAGCCCGCCGGCCGCGCCGTCGGCCAGCATCTCGGCCACCGCGGGGCTGATGTAGCGGCGGCCGCGGTAGACGGTGCGGATCGCGTTGACGATCTCGTCGGGCTCGCATTCCTTGTTGAGGTAGCCGCTCGCGCCCTGGCGCAGCAGCGTGGTCGCGTAGTGCGCCTCCGGAAAGCCGGAGAGGATCAGCACCGGCAGCTCGGGGAAGCGCGCCTTGATCGCCTGCATCGCGTCGACGCCGCTCTGGTCGGGCATCGAGATGTCCATCAGCAGCACGTCGACTTCGCCGGAGCGCGCCAGTTCGAGCGCCTCCTTGCCGTTGTTGGCCTCGCCCATCACGCGCAGGTCGACGTGCTCGGCGAGGAAGGTGCGCAGCCCGGAGCGCACGATGGCGTGGTCGTCGACGATGCCGACGCGGATCATGCTCATGGCTTGCCTCCTGAGGGATCGGAACGGCCAGCGTAGCAGCGCGGCAAAGACCCGTCCGTCGGAAAAGTCCTACACGCGAGCTGCCGCATGCGCCGCGTCCTACAGCGCGGCGCTCCGCTTCCCGACACCGGCGGGCCCGGCGCACGGCCAAGATTCGCGGCACGCTCCCGGCGCCGCCGGGGACGGAATTCCGACGAACTCAACGCTAGGAGAGCACATGAACTGGGAACGCATCGAAGGCAACTGGAAACAGCTCAAGGGCAAGATGAAGGAGCAGTGGGGCAAGCTCACCGACGACGACTTCGACGTCATCGAGGGCCGCCGCGAGCAGCTCGCCGGCAAGATCCAGGAGCGCTACGGCATCGCCCGCGACAAGGCCGAGGCCCAGGTCTCCGACTGGAGCGACAGCGTGCAGGAAGCCTGGTTCGACCCGGTCGACCCGGCCACCGGCCGCCGCCCGCACTGAACCCGTTTCGGGAAAGGACCCGCACCATGAACCGCACCCTCTACCTGATCCCCGCCGCTGCCCTCGCCTTCGGCCTGGCCGCGTGCGACCGCAACGACAACCGCACCGTCGGCCAGAAGGTCGACGAGGCCGTGGCCAGCACCAAGGCCGAGGCCAAAGAGGTCACGCAGGCCACCAAGGAGGCCGGCGAGAAGGTGGCCGCCACGGCGAGCGACGCGATGATCACCGCCAAGGTGAACGCCGCGCTGGCCGCCGACGACCAGCTCAAGGCCACCAAGATCAACGTCGACACGCAGGCCGGCCGCGTGGTGCTCAACGGCACCGCGCCCGACGCCGGCTCGCGCGACCGCGCCACCACGCTGGCGCGCGCCGTCGAAGGCGTGGTCGACGTGGAAAACCGCCTGACCGTGTCCAACGGCTGACTCTCGACACTCTCTCTCGAAACAAGGAGACCCCATGAAGAAGATCGCAAGCATCGCGCTGGCCGCCGCGGCCGCGCTGGGCGTACTCGCCACCACCGGCTGCTCGGTCGCGCGCGACCAGCAGAGCGTCGGCTCCTACGTCGACGACGCGGCGCTGACCACGCGCGTCAAGGCCAAGTTCGCCGAAGACCAGACCGTCAGCGCGATGGCCATCTCGGTCGAGACGCTGAAGGGCACGGTGCAGTTGTCGGGCTTCGCCAAGAGCGCGGCCGAGAAGGAGCGCGCCGAGCAACTGGCGCGCAACACCTCGGGCGTGACCGGCGTGAAGAACGACATCGTCGTGCGCCAGTGAGCATGAGGGCTGCCGGCCCGGCCGCAGCGTCGGCCGGGCCGGCGCGAAACGTCATGCAGGTTCCGCCGCATCATCCCGCCGCGCTGCGCGTGCTGATCGTCGAAGACAGCCCGGTGATCCTCGACAACCTCACCGCCACGCTGCAGGAGCTGGCCGGCGTCGAGGTGGTCGGCGCGGCCAACGACGAGGCCGAGGCGCAGCGCTGGATGCGCGAGGCGCGCGACGACTTCGACATGATGATCGTCGACATCTTCCTGAAGTCCGGCACCGGCCTGGGCGTGCTGCGCGACGCGCAGGACGCCGAGCTGCCGGCGCGCCGCGTGGTGCTGACCAACTACGCCACGCCGGAGATCCGCGAGCGCTGCCGCGAACTCGGCGCCGACCGCGTGTTCGACAAGTCCGGCGAGCTGGAGGCCCTGATCGACTACTGCGATCGCGCCAGCCTCCTCAACAGCGAGGGCAACGGCCCGGGCGACCCCGACGACTCGCCCACGCCCTTGCAGTAGCGATGCGCAGCGCCTGGGCGCTGCTGTTCGCACTGGCGCTGGCCGCCGTGGTGATCGCCACCGGCGAATGGGCGCACGAGGCGGCGCGCTCGTCGCAGCACAGCCTGGCCGAGCGCAGCCGCGCGCGGCTGATCGTCGCCGGCGTGCTGCGCCGGCTGGTCGACGCCGAGACGGCGCAGCGCGGCTACCTGCTGACCGGCCGCCGCGAGCACCTCGCGCCCTACCGCGACGCCGATGCCGACGTGCTGCGCGGGCTGGCCGAGGTGCGCGAGCATTTTTCGGGCGACGCTGCCTCGGCCGAGGCGCTCGAAACGCTCAACCGCGGCGCGCGCAAGCGCCTCGCCGAGCTGGCGACGACCATCGCGATGCGCGACGCCGGCGACGCGCGCTGGATGGCGCTGCTGGTGGCCGACGGCGGGCGCGCGACGATGGACGGCGCGCGCGCCGCCGCGCGGCGCCTGATGGCGCTGGAAGACGAGCGCATCGACGCCGAGCGCGCGGTGATCGACGCGGCGCTCGACCGCGGCCGCGTCGTCGTGCACGCGACCACGCTGCTGGCGCTGATCGGGTTCGTCTTCCTGCTGCGCAAGCAGCGCGCGCTGGCGGCCGCGCAGCGCGAGCAGGCGCGCCTGCAGGACGCGCGCGAGACCGAGCGCCGCGACGTGGCGCGCCGCCTGCACGACGACCTGGGCGCGATGTTCACCGCCGCCAAGCTCGACATGACGCGCCTGAAGCGCGCCTGGCCCGAGGCCGCGACCCGCGCCGCCGGCGAGCGCCTGGCGCACCTGGACAGCATGCTCGACGACGGCGTGGCGCTGAAGCGCCGGCTGATCGAGACGCTCTCGCCGGCCGCGCTGCACCACCTCGGGCTGCGCGCGGCGATCGAGTTCCTGGTGGCCGACTTCCGCCGCCGCAGCGGCATCGCGGTGGCGCTCGACGCGCGCGAGGTCGCGCTGGCCGAACCGGCGCGCATCGTCGTCTACCGGCTGGTGCAGGAGTGCCTGCACAACCTGCAGCGCCACGCCGGCGCCGGATCGGCCGGCGTCGTGCTGCGGCCCGAGCAGGGCGAGGCGCTGGTGCGCGTGTGCGACGACGGGCGCGGCTTCGACCCGGCGCGCGTGCCGCCCGAGCGCCACGGCCTGCTCGAGCTGCGCCAGCGCATCGCCGCGCTCGGCGGCCGGCTCGAGGTGCGCAGCGCGCCGGGGCGCGGCACGCGCATCGAGGCGCACCTGCCGCTGGCGGCAAACCCCCGTTCGCCCTGAGCGGGTCGAAGGGCCCGGCCCGAACGGAATGAGGGGCGGCATCGTCCTACGCCGCAATCCGCCCGGCGCGGACAGCCCGCGCGGCGCGGCGCGCCGAAAGTCCCGTCATGGCTACCCGCTCCATCGCCTCGATGACGCTCGGCTTCGGCCTCGTCAACATCCCTGTCAAGCTGCACCCGGCCACCGAAAGCTCGGGCACGGTGCGCTTCAACCTGCTCGCCCCCGACGGCTCGCGCGTACGCCAGCAGTACGTGTCGGAGGCCAGCGGCAAGGTGGTCGAGCGCGCGCAGATGGTCAAGGGCTACGAGTTCGAGAAGGACCGCTTCGTGATGTTCAGCGCCGACGAACTGAAGGCGCTCGACGAGGCGGCCAGCCACGTGATCGAGATCGTCGCCTTCGTGCCGCTCGAAAGCGTGGACCCGATCTACTACGACACCGCCTACTTCCTCGCGCCCGACAAGCGCGGCGCCAAGCCCTATGCGCTGCTGCGCGAGGCGATGCGGGAAAGCGGCCGCTGCGCGATCGCGCGCTACGTGCTGCGCGGCAAGCAGTACGTGGCCCAGGTGCGCCCCGAGGGCGAGGGCCTGGTGCTGCAGCAGCTGCTCTACGCCGCCGAGGTGCGCTCGATGGACGACCTGGACATCGAGAAGGTGCCGGTGTCGAAGGCCGAGCTGGCGCTGGCGCTGCAGCTGATCGCGCAGGTGGCGCGCGACGCCTACGACCCGGCCGAGTTCAAGGACGAGGAGCGCGAGCGCGTGCTCGCCGCGATCGACCGCAAGATCGCCGGCCGCGAGGTGGTGGAATCGGCGCGCGCCGAGGCGCCGGCCGGCGGCGGGCAGGTGATCGACCTGATGGCCGCGCTGAAGGCGAGCCTGGCCGGCGGCAAGCCGGCGGCCCGGGCGAAGCCCGCCGAGAGGGCCGCGGGAAAGAGCACCGGCGCGCAGATCATTCCGGCCGGCGCGCTGAAGGAGCGCAAGGCGGCGCGCCGCGCGCCGGCCGCCGAAGCGCCGGCACCGGCGCGCCACCGCGCCCGCAAGTGAAGACCGCCGCCGCGCCCTGGACGCTGCGCAGCATCGAGGCGATGTTCGGCCTCGGCCTCGGCCGCGCGCGCGTGATGCGGCTGGTGCACGACGATGTGCTGCGCCCGACGCGCGGCGCGCGCAACGAATGGCGCTTCGGCTTCCAGGACGTGGTGCTGCTGCGCGCCGCCGAGCGGTTGCGCCGCGAGCGAGTGCCGGCGCTGCGGCTGATGCAGGCGCTGCGCCAGCTGCGCGCGCGGCTGCCGGCCGAGGCGCCGCTGGCCGCGCTGCGCATCACCGCGGTGGGCGACCGCGTCGCGGTGCACGACGGCGCGGCGCGCTGGGAACCGCTGAGCGGCCAGCTGCTGATCGACTTCGAGGTCGAGTCGCGCGGCGGCGCGCTGCTGTTCGTCGACAGCGCCGGCGCCGCGCAATGCGTCGCCACCGGCCAGGCGCGCGAAGCGGCCGGCGACGCCGAGGGCGCCATCGCCGCGCATCGGCGCGCGCTGGCCATGGCGCCCGGCCACGTCGGCGCGCTGCTCGAACTCGGCGCGCTGCTGTGCGAGGCCGGCCGCTGCGAGGAGGCGCTGGCGCTGTACGACGCCGCGCTCGAGCACGCGGCCGACGAGCCGCTGCTGCACTTCAACGGCGCGCTGGCGCTCGAAGACCTCGGCATGCCGCGCGACGCCATGCGCGCCTACGAGCGCTGCCTGGAACTGGCCCCCTGGCTGGCCGACGCGCACTTCAACCTGGCGCGGCTGCACGAGCGCGCCGGCGACGCGCAGCGCGCGCTGCGCCACTACAACGAATACCGCCGCCGGGAGCGCAGCGATGCCGCTCAAGCCGACGAAGGCCGCGCGGGACGCTGAAGCGCCGCTGCAGCGCTACCGCGCCCGGCGCGACTTCGCCCGCACGCCCGAGCCGGCCGGCACGTCGCGCCGCACGCAGCGCAATGCCGACGCGCCGCTTTCCTTCGTCGTGCAGAAGCACTGGGCGAGCCGGCTGCATTACGACTTCCGCCTCGAATGGGGCGGCGTGATGCTGAGCTGGGCGGTGCCCAAGGGCCCTTCGCTCGACCCGCGCGTGAAGTCGCTGGCGATCCGCGTCGAGGACCACCCCGTGGACTACAACCGCTTCGAGGGCACGATCCCGAAGGGCCAGTACGGCGCCGGCTCGGTGATCGTGTGGGACCGCGGCCGCTGGGAGCCGCTGGGCGACGCCGGCGCGGGCCTGGCGCAGGGCAAGCTCGCCTTCCGCCTGTACGGCGAGAAGCTCGGCGGGCTGTGGGAGCTGGTGCGCAC
Source organism: Pseudomonadota bacterium (assembly GCA_029779845.1). Taxonomy (GTDB): domain Bacteria; phylum Pseudomonadota; class Gammaproteobacteria; order Burkholderiales; family Burkholderiaceae_C; genus Piscinibacter. The sequence goes on from JAKOZT010000131.1 coordinate 6,439, forward strand.
CGCCAGGCCCGACGACGCGAAGTCCAACCAGTGGCTGCTGCTGAAGAAGCGCGGCGACGCCTGGGCGCGGCCGGCGCAGGAGTACGACGTGATCAGCGCGCTGCCCGACAGCGTGATCGCGCACCCGCTCGCGCCCGAGGCCGCGCTGCCGGCGCGGCTCGCGCCGCAGCTCGCCACCGCCGTCGCGTCCGCGCCGGCCGGCGGGCCCTGGATCGTCGAGACCAAGTTCGACGGCTACCGGCTGCTGGCGCGCATCGCGGGCGGGCGCTGCCGGCTCTTCACGCGCAACGGCCACGACTGGACCGAGCGCCTCGCCGACCTCGCCGCCGAGGTCGACGCGCTGGGCATCGCCAGCGCCTGGCTCGACGGCGAGATCGTCGTGATCGGCGGCGACGGCGTGCCCGACTTCAACCGCCTGCAGAACGCCATCGACGCCTCGCGCAGCGCCGAGATCCGCTACTTCGTCTTCGACCTGCCCTATGCCGAAGGCCGCGACCTGCGCGCGCTGCCGCTGGCGGCGCGGCGCGCCGAGCTGCAGGCGCTGTTCGCCGGCCGCGCCGGCGAGCACGTGCGCCTGAGCGAGACCTTCGACGCCACGCCGGCGCAGATGCTCGAAGCGGCGCGCCGCATGGGCCTGGAGGGCGTGATGCTCAAGCGCGCCGACGCGCCCTACGTGTCGGCGCGCAGCGAGACCTGGCTCAAGCTCAAGTGCCGGCAGCGCCAGGAGTTCGTCATCGTCGGCTTCACGGAGCGCGCCAACACGCCCGGCGAGGTGGGCAGCCTGCACCTGGGCTACCACGACGGCGGCGTGCTGCGCTCGGCCGGCTCGGTGGGCACCGGCTGGAGCGCCGCCGAGGGGCGGGCGATGCACAAGCGGCTGGCCAAGCTGGTGGTCGAGCAACCGACCGTCGCCGCCGCCAGCATCGCGCCGGGCCGCTGGGCGCGCCGCACGCTGGCCGAGGAGCGCTGGGTCGCGCCGCGCGCGGTGGTGGAGGTGGAGTTCGCCGACTGGACGCCCGACGGCCACGTGCGCCACGCGGTGTGGCGCGGCTGGCGCAGCGACAAGCCGGCGTCGACCATCGTGCGCGAGGCGCTGGCGGCGATCGTCGGCCCGGCGCCGGCCCCGCCCCCGGCCGCCGCGCGCGTCACGCACCCCGAGCGCGTGGTCGATGCCGCCAGCGGGCTGCGCAAGATCGACGTGGTGAATTACTACGAGCGCATCGCGCCCTGGCTGCTGCCGCAGCTGCGCGAGCGGCCGGTGTCGCTGCTGCGCGCGCCGCAGGGCATCGCCGGCGAGCTGTTCTTCCAGAAGCATGCCGAGACGCGCATGCCCGGCCTGCGCGAGCTGGACGCCGCGCTGTGGCCCGGCCACGCGCCGCTGCTGGTGGTCGACGACGTCCAGGCGCTGCTGGCCGCGGCGCAGATGAACACGATCGAGTTCCACACCTGGAACGCGACGGCCGGCCACATCGAGCAGCCCGACCGCGTGGTGTTCGACCTCGACCCCGGCGAAGGCGTGCCCTGGGCGCAGGTGCGCGAGGGCGCGCAGCTGATGCGCACGCTGCTCGACGAACTCGGCCTGCGCTGCTGGCTCAAGACCAGCGGCGGCAAGGGCCTGCACCTGGCGGTGCCGATCGCGCCGCGCCTGAAGGCCGACGCGGTGAAGGACTTCGCCGCCGCCGCGGTGCGCCACATGGCGCGCACGCTGCCGCAGCGCTTCGTCGCCAAGGCCGGGCCGGCCAACCGCGTCGGCCGCATCTTCATCGACTACCTGCGCAACGGCCACGGCCAGACCACCGTGGCGGCGTATTCGGCGCGCGCGCGGCCGGGCCTGCCGGTCTCCATGCCGATCGAGTGGGAGCAGCTCGACGGGCTGCGCAGTGCGGCGCAGTGGAACGTGGCCAACGCGCGCGCGGCCGTCTCGCTGCGCACGCGGGACCCGTGGCACGACTTCGGCGCGCAGCCGCAGGACCTGGGCGCCGCGATCGAGCGGCTGCTGCGGCCGTCCTACCGCTGAGCGAGCCGGCTTCCTACACCGCGGCGAGTGCGTTCGCACGAGAGTGGCGGCTTCATCCCACCCGCGACAGAGGAAGCACCACCATGGCATCCAGACAGCCCCCCAACGAAGCGCAGCTGCACGAGCTGCTCTACCAGGCGCTCGAAACCGAAGCCGGCGGCATCCAGGTGTACGAGACCGCGCTGCGCTGCGCGCGCAACGAAGACCTGCGCCACGAATGGCAGGAGTACCTCCAGCAGACGCGCCACCACCACGAGGTGATGACGCAGCTGTGCACGAGCCTCGGCCTGCCCCCCGAGCAGACGACGCCGGGGCGCGAGGTGGTGGGCCACATCGGCCGCTCGCTGGTCAAGGCGATGGAGATGGCGCTGGCCTCCGCGCCGCAGTCGGCCGAACTGGTGGCCTGCGAGTGCGTGGTGCTGGCCGAGACCAAGGACCACGCCAACTGGGACCTGATCGGGCACTGCGCCGAGCGCCTGTCGGGCCCGGTGGCGCAGGCGCTGAAGGCGGCGCACGACGAGGTGGCCAAGGACGAGGCCGACCACCTGTTCCACACGCGCGGCTACTGCCGCGAGCTGTGGATCGAATCGCTCGGCTTCCCGGCGGTGCTGCCGCCGCCGGAGGAAGTGAAGCACGTCGAGACGGCGATCGGCGCCTCGCGCGCCGAGCAGGCGCGCGAAAGCATGCTCAAGGGCCGCCACTGAGCGACGCGGAGCCCAGCGCCGCGATGACGCCCATCGCGGCCGCCGGCGCCTTCTCCTTCGCGGCGCTGATGAAGAGCAGGAACACGTCGCGCGGCGCGGCCGCCGGCACCGCCGGCTCGACGCGCGGCACGCCGGCCGGCTCGGCGCCGCTGCGCCAGGCCTGCGCGCTGGCCGCCACCGCGGCCAGCGCCGCGGGGCTGCAGCCCTGCGGCTCGGAGGCCTGCGTGCGCATCGTGCGCACGTAGACGAAGTCGCCGGTGACGTCGGCCATCGAGGGGTAGTCGTCGGAGTCGGTGAACACCGTCGCGATGCCGTGGCGGCGCGCCAGCGCGAGGTACTCGGGGCAGCGGAAGCTGTCGTGGCGCACTTCCAGCGCGTGGCGCAGCGCGCGGCCGTCGCGCTCGCGCGGCAGCAGGCGGACGAAGGCCTCGAGGTCGGCGGCGTCGAAGCGCTTGCTCGGCGGCAGCTGCCAGACGATGGGCCCGAGCTTGTCGCGCAATTCGGTGATGCCGCTGCCGACGAAGTGCGCTATCGACGGACCGGCCTCGGCCAGCACGCGCCGGTTGGTGGCGAGGCGGTGCGCCTTCAGCGAGAAGACGAAGTCCTCCGGCGTCTCGTCGCGCCAGCGCGCGAAGCTGCTCGGGCGCTGCGTCGAGTAGTAGGTGCCGTTGACCTCGATCATCGTCAGCCGGCGGCTGGCCCAGGCCAGCTCCTTCGCGGCGGCGAGGCCGGCGGGGTAGAAATTGCCGCCGCGCCAGGGCTCGTAGGTCCAGCCGCCGATGCCGACGCGAATGCGTCCTTCGCCTGCCGTTGCCGCTGCCATCCGCGCACCTCCCGCCGTTGCACGCGCCATCGTAGCGGCGCCGCGGGCGGAACGTGCGCAATGGCAGCGGCAGGCCTCACTGCATCGCCTTCGCCTGCGCCTTGGCGCTGGCCTCGGCGGCCTTGGCTTCCTTCACGCAGGCGTCCTTCTGCTCGCCGCTGCTGTCGTCGCAGCGTTCCTTGGCGACCTTGTAGTCGGCCTCGGCCTTGGCCTCGGCCACCTTGCGCGCGTTGGCGGGCGTGGCCTCGCGGCGGTGCTGCAGCTCGGCCTCGGCGACCTTCTCCTTGCCCTTGGCCTCGGCCTCGCAGACGTCTTCGGCATTGCCCTTGAGCTTGTCGCACTGCGCCTTGGCGGCCTTGTAGTCGGCCTTGATCTGCTTCTTGGCCGCCGCGTATTCGGCGCTGCTCATGGTCTGCGCCTGCCCGGCGCCGGCGAAGGCCAGCGCCAGCGGCAGCAGCGCGATGCGCAGCAGGGTCGATGTCTTCATGTGGCTTCTCCGGAGGTCAGTTGCGGTCGGCGCGTTCGGCCGGCATCGTCGAATCGCTGCTGCTGTCGGTGCTCGACGGCGTCGTCGTGCTCGGCATCGCCGGGCTCTGCATCGTGGTGCTCGGCGTCGTCGTGCTCTGCGTGCTGGCGTCGGGCGCCGGGGTGACCGGCGGCTGCACCGTCGTCGTGCTGTTCTGGGCGATCGCCAGGCCGGCAACCGCGCCCGCGGCCAGCGTCAGCGCGCCGGCAACCATCTTCACGTTGAACTTGCTCATGGTGTTACTCCTTCGGGTGGTAGAGCGCCGCCACCGGGAGGGGGCGGACCGTGCAGCAATCTGCCGCGCCACGATGTCGGCAAGCGAGGTTCCCGCGCGCGTCGGAGCCTTCCTACAGGCGCAGGTGAAGCGCTCCGATGCGCGCCGCCGCGGCGCGCGCCGAAGATGCGTCGGTGTCCTCCGCCCTGATGTCCACCCTGACGCCGCGCCGCGGCGCGCCGGCGCGCGACCATCGCGCCGAGCTCGAAGCCGATCTGCTGCAGGCCACCCGGCTGCAGGCGCTGGCGATGCGGCTGGTGCCGGGCGCCGATTGCGACATCCTGCTGCGCGACATCCTCGCCACCGGCGCCGACATGCTCGGCGCCCCCAAGGGCTGCGTGCTGAGTTTCGAGGGCGACGAGACCTGCCTGCGCCTGGCCGTCGCGCAGGGCCTGGGCGGGCGCTTCGTCGCGCACTTCGAGCAGCGCGGCTGGGCGGCGCTGTGCGACGCGGCGGCGGCGTGCAGCCCCGCCGGCTCGGCCACGCTGTCGCCCGCCGAAGACCACGCCGCGCTGCGCGCCGAAGGCATCGCCGAGATCCACTCGGCGCCGCTGCTGTCGCGCGACGGGCGGCTGCTGGGCTTGCTCAGCCACTGCTTCGAGGCGCCGCGGCCGCTGCAGGAGCGAGAACTGCGCGCGCTGAAGACGCTGGCGCGGCTGGCGGCCGACTGCCTGGAGCGCTGCGCCGTCGAGCGCGCGCTGCGCGAGGCCGACCGCCACAAGGACGAATTCCTCGCCACGCTGGCGCACGAGCTGCGCAACCCGCTCGGGCCGATCCGCAACGCCATCGAGCTGCTGCACCGCTCGCGCAGCGCCGAGGTCGGCGGCACCGCGGCGCTGCTGGAGCGCCAGGTGCAGCAGATCGTGCGCCTGGTCGACGATCTCTACGACATCGGCCGCGTGGCGCGCGGCCAGGTCGAGCTGCAGCGCCGCCGGCAGATGCTGCAGCCCATCGTCGCGCAGGCGATCGAGAACGCCGGCGCGATGCTGCACGCCGGCGCGCAGCAGCTGCTGCTGCGCCAGCCGGAAGCGCCGCTGTGGGTCGACGTCGACGCCCAGCGCATCGCGCAGGCGCTCACCAACCTGCTGCACAACGCCTGCAAGTACGCCGAACCGGGCGCCGCGCCGATCGAGCTCCGCGTCGAGGGCGACGAAGACGCCGGCGAGGCGCTGATCCGCCTGCGCGACCACGGCATCGGCATCGCCGCCGACCAGCTCGAGCGCATCTTCGACATGTTCGTGCAGGTCGACGGCCCGCAGCGCCGCGCGCGCGACGGGCTGGGCATTGGGCTGACGCTGGTGCGCCGGCTGGTGCAGTTGCACGGCGGCAGCATCGAGGCGCGCAGCGACGGGCCGGGATGCGGCAGCGAGTTCGTGGTGCGGTTGCCGTTGGCGGGGGGTTGATGGGTGGATGTCGGTCGGGTTTGGCGCGGCTTGGCGCGGCGCGGCAGGCGCGGCCCCGTGGTGGCGCCTGCGGAGTCGGTCGGCGGCGCCGACTGCCCTGCGGTGCTCGCGGCGGGGTCGCGTCGCCTAACTCGCTACGCGAACTGCGTTCGCTGCGCTCGGACAGAGGCGACGAGTCAGTTCACGAAGCGCGCGAGTACGCGCGCCGACCCCGCCGCTGCGCTCCTCGGCGACTCCCAAGTCGCC
>JAKOZT010000015.1 GCA_029779845.1 Pseudomonadota bacterium
GGCATGCCACCTCTGGTTCAGCAAAGGGCCGTGCGGGCCGCCCGCGGCGCGCCTATGAGACGCTGAGCAGCGCAGGGCTCGTGGCCCGCGCGCGTACCCGCGCGCCTCGTCCTCATGCTCGCCGCGGGTGATCGAGCGCAGCGGGCGATAGCCCGCGAAGCGAGTTCCGCGGCGGGGCCGCGAGACCGAGCAGCGCAAGGCAGTCGGCCCGCAGGGCCGACCGTCTCATCGAAGCGCCGCGGGCGGCCCGCACGGCCCTTTGCCGCTTGGACCACGCTGCCGGCTTTCTGAACGATTGATCGCTGGTCGGTATGAGACGCCCAGGGGCGCCCAGGGGCGCCGCGGGGCGGCGCGCGCCGTCACGCGGCTGTCGCAATTCCTACATAGACTGGCCGGATGAACGATCGGGCCCCGGCACCGCTGCTCGCGATGCCCGCGCTGCTCAGCCGCGAGCGCGCCATCCTCGCCTTCAACCGCCGCGTGCTGGCGCAGGCGCAGCGCGCCGACGTGCCGCTGCTCGAGCGGCTGCGCTACGTGTGCATCGTGTCGTCCAACCTCGACGAGTTCTTCGAGGTGCGCTTCGCCGATGTCCTCGAGGCGGCGCGCGAGGGCGACGCGCTCGCGTCGCGGCGCGAGCTGGCCGAGGTGGCGGCCGAGGCGCACCGCCTGATCGACGCGCAGTACGCCGTCTTCAACGACGAGCTGACGCCGCTGCTGCAGCGCGAGGGCATCGTCGTCCTCAACCACGCCGAACGCAACGCCGCGCAGCGCGAGTGGGTCGACGGCTTCTTCCAGAAGCAGGTGCGGCCGCTGCTGGTGCCGGTGGGGCTGGACCCCTCGCACCCGTTCCCGCAGGTCGCCAACAAGTCGCTCAACTTCATCGTCAGGTTGTCGGGGCACGACGCCTTCGGGCGCGCCAACGCGATCGCCATCGTCAAGGTGCCGCGCGTGCTGCCGCGCGTGATCCGCCTGCCCGATGCGCTGGCGCCGGGCAAGCAGGCCTTCGTGCTGCTGACCAGCGTGATCCGCGCGCACCTGGCCGAGCTGTTCCCGGGGCGCGAGGTGGAGGCGTTTTCGCAGTTCCGCGTCACGCGCGATTCGGATCTCGACGTCGACGAGGCCGACGTGAAGAACCTGCGCCAGGCGCTGCGCAGCGGGCTGACGACGCGCCACTTCGGCCAGGCGATCCGGCTCGAGGTGGTGGCGAGCTGCCCCGACGAACTCTCGGCCTTCCTGCTGCGCCAGTTCGCGCTGCCGGATGTGGCTCTCTACAAGGTCAACGGGCCGGTCAACCTGGTGCGCCTGAACCAGCTGATCGACCAGGCCGAGGCGCCGGCGCTGCGCTTTGCGCCCTACGAGCCGGTGTGGCCGGAGCGCCGCCTGCCGCGCGAGGGCTCCATCTTCGCGCGGCTGCGCGAGCGCGACGTGCTGCTGCACCATCCGTTCGAGTCCTTCGAGCCGGTGGTGGCCTTCCTGCGCGAGGCGGTGGCCGATCCCGACGTGCTGGCGATCAAGCAGACCATCTACCGCACCGGCAGCGAATCGCCGCTGATGGAGGCCTTGATCGAGGCGGCGCGGCGCGGCAAGGAAGTGATGGTGGTGGTCGAGCTGAAGGCGCGCTTCGACGAAGAGGCCAACATCAACTGGGCCGAGCGGCTGGAGGCGGTGGGCGCGCAGGTCGTCTACGGCATCGTCGGGCTGAAGACGCACGCCAAGCTGCTGCTGGTGACGCGGCGCGAAGGCAACGCCTTGCGGCGCTACGCGCACCTGTCGACCGGCAACTACAACCCGAAGACCGCGAAGCTCTACACGGACCTCGGCTGCCTGACCGCCGACGCGGACCTGACCGCCGACGCCGACGCGGTGTTCCAGCAGCTCGCCAGCCTGGGCCGCACGCGGCCGCTGCGCACGCTGCTGCAGGCGCCCTTCACGCTGCACCGGCGCACCGGCCAGATGATCGACCGCGTCGCCGAGGCGGCGCGCGCCGGGCGGCCGGCGCGTATCGTCGCCAAGATCAACGCGCTGACCGACGAGGCGCTGATCGACAAGCTGATGCGCGCCTCGCAGGCCGGGGCCAGCATCGACCTGATCGTGCGCGGCGCCTGCATGCTGCCGCCGGGCGTGCCGGGCGCCACCGAACGCATCCGCGTGCGCTCGGTGGTGGGGCGCTTCCTCGAGCACAGCCGCGTGCTGTACTTCCGCTGGGGCGAGGGCGAAGACGAGGAAGCGCTGTGGCTGTCCAGCGCCGACTGGATGGGCCGCAACATGTTCCGCCGCATCGAGGTGGCCTGGCCGGTGCGCGATGCCGCGCTGCGCCAGCGCGTCATCGACGAGTGCCTGGTGCCCTACCTGCACGACCGCCAGGATGCGTGGGAGCAGCGCGCCGACGGCAGCTACGAGCGCATCGCCGACGACGGCGTCAGCGCGCAGCAGGCCCTGATGCGCCTCTTCGGGGGCTGACGATGGACCTCATCCTCTGGCGCCACGCCGAAGCCGTCGAGCGCGACGATTTGCCCGACCTCGAACGCATGCTGACCGGCCGGGGCGAGCGCCAGGCGGCGCGCATGGCCGACTGGCTGAACCAGCGCATCGCGCATTCGACGCGCGTGCTGGCCAGCCCGGCGTTGCGCTGCCAGCAGACCGCCAAGGCGCTCGGGCGCAAGTTCCGCACCGTCGAGGCGATCGCGCCCGAAGCCGGCCCGGCGGCCGTGCTCGCCGCGGCGCGCTGGCCCGAATCGAGCGAGCCGGTGCTGGTGGTCGGCCACCAGCCGACGCTCGGCCTGGTGGCCTCGCTGCTGCTGGCCGGCCAGGCGCAGCCCTGGTCGGTGAAGAAGGGCGCCGTCTGGTGGCTGCGCAGCCGCGACCGCGAGGGCAGCGCGCAGGTGGTGCTGCATGTGGTGATGGGGCCGGACGGGTTGTAGCGAGAGCGCGAGCCGTTTGGTTCGGGCTTTCGTACACTCGGGCATGGGCCAGATGTCGATCGCGGAACTTCGCCGTCTGATCCGGACGCTCAGCTACGTTGTTTCAACCCACGCCGCGGACGAACTCGAAGATGACAACCTCTCCATCCTCGACCTCGAAAGCATCGTCCTCACGGGACAGATCGCGGAGCGCCAGCGCGACCGTGCGACCCGCGAAGTCAAATACGTCGTCCGAGGCGCCACGCTCGACGGCTCGGCCGCCGAAGTCGTCCTCAAAGCCGGCCACGCCGGCAAGCTCGTCGTCATCACTGTCTACCTCGCGTGAGATGAACTGCGCACACTGCGGCAGCGCCAAGCTCGAATTGCGCTACGTCACGCGCAGCTTCGGCCGAGGCGACGATCTCCTCGTCATCGAAGGCATTCCCTTGTGGTCGTGCCCGGCTTGCGGTGAGTCGTACTTCACCGCCAGGACGATGCATGAGCTGGAGCGCATCAAGGCGCTGAGGAAGTCGCTGGCCAAGTCGCGCAACGTGGCGGTTGCCGAGTTCGCCGAGACGGTGGCCTGACCCGTCAGTCCCGCAACACCACCCTCAGCACCCCTCCGCGCGTCCAGGCCTGAGCCTCTTCGCGCAGCAGGTACAGCGTGCGCGGATGCGCGGCCGCCCAGCCGGCGCCGCAGGCGATGCGCGCTTCGGCGCCGTTGCGCTCGATGGCGAGCGCGTCGTCGCGCACCTCGCCGCGCGCGTGGCACGTGATGATCGCCAGCCGCAGGCACAGCACCTGCCACGCGAAGGCTTCCTGCGTCAGCCCGGCCTCGACCTTGCGCAGCCCGCCGCGCTGGCCCAGCACCAGCTCGGCGACGCGGCGCTGCTGGCTCTGCGAGAAGCCCGGTGCGTCGACATGCGCGAGCAGGTAGGCGCTGTGGCGGTGGTGGTCGTGGTGCGACACCATCATGCCCATCTCGTGCAGCGCGCAGGCCCACAGCAGCTCGCGGCGCGCCTCGCGGCCGGCGCGCGGCTGCACCTGCGCGTAGAGCGCTTCGGCGACGCGCGAGACGCGCCTGGCCTGCTGCACGTCGACCATGAAGCGGCGCTGCAGGTCGCGCACGGTGGCGTCGCGCAGGTCGTGGCCGTCCTGCGGCAAGGCGGTGGCGTGCAGGCGCTCGTCGAGATCGAAGACCACGCCCTGGCGCAACGCGCCGCGCGCCGGCTGCAGGCTCTCGATGCCGAAGTGCGCGGCCAGCGTGTAGAGGATCGCCAGGCCGCCGGCGATCACCGCGCGGCGGTCTTCCTTCAGCCCGGGGAAGTCGAGCCGGTCGACGCGACCGCGCGCGATGCAGCGCTCGATCAGCCAGCGCAAGCCCTCGGGCGTGATGCGCCCGTCGCTCACGCCGCTGGCGGCGAGCAGCTGCGACACCGCGCCCACCGTGCCGGAGGAACCCAGCGCCTCGCGCCAGTGCGCCGGCGCGAAGGGCTCGAGCGCCTCCTCCAGCTCGGCGCCGGCGGCCACCTGCGCGGCGCGGAAGGCCTCGGCACTGAGCTTGCCGTCGCCGAAGAAGCGCATCGACAGGCTGACGCTGCCGACCTGGAAGCTCTCGGCGCGCAGCGCCTTGCGGCCCTGGCCGAGGATCATCTCGGTGGAGCGCCCGCCGATGTCGATCACCAGGCGCGGCGCGCCGGCGGGCTGCAGCCGCGCCACGCCGGCGTAGATCAGGCGCGCCTCCTCGCGGCCCGAGATCACCTCGATCGGCTGGCCGAGCACGGTCTGCGCGCGCGTCAGGAAGGCGTCGCGGTTGCGCGCCTCGCGCAGCGTCTGCGTCGCCACCGCGCGCACCTGCTGCGGCGCGAAGCCGGCCAGGCGCTGCGCGAAGCGCGCCAGGCAGGCCAGGGCGCGTGTGCTGGCCTCTTCGGTGAGCAGGCCGTTGGCGTCGAGCCCGCCGCCCAGGCGCACGGTTTCCTTCAGGTAGTCGACGCGCCGGTAGCGGCCGCGCTCGACCTGCGCGATCTCGAGGCGGAAGCTGTTCGAGCCCATGTCGATCGCGGCGAGCTGACCGGGCCAACGGGTCTCGATGTCGTGCGGCTGCGGCGGATTCTTGATCATGCGAGGATTGTCGCCCGCTCCACCTTCGAGGTCCGCCCCATGCTGAAACAAGAACTCGACAGCCTGCTCCCGTCGCGCGACTTCTCGCGCCGCGGTTTCGTCAAGACGGCCGTGGGCAGCGGCTTCGCCGCCGCGGTGCTGCCGGTGACGGCGCAGACCATCAAGACCGACAGCGAGGGCCTCAGCGTCGGCGAGGTGATGATCCCCGTGGGCGACTTCAAGATGCCCGCCTACCGCGCGCAGCCGGCGGGCAAGACGGGTCTGCCGGTGATCCTGGTCGTGTCGGAGATCTTCGGCGTGCACGAGTACATCGCCGACGTGGCGCGGCGCTTCGCCAAGCTCGGCTACCTCGCGATCGCGCCCGAGCTGTTCGTGCGCCAGGGCGATGCGCAGTCGTTCGGCGAGATCTCGAAACTGATGAGCGAGGTGATCGCCAAGGTGCCCGACGCGCAGGTGATGGGCGACCTCGACGCCTGCGTCGCCTGGGCGAAAGCCAACGGCGGCGATACCAGCAAGCTCGGCATCACCGGCTTCTGCTGGGGCGGCCGCACCACCTGGATGTACACGGCGCACAACCCGGCGGTGAAGGCCGCGGTGGCCTGGTACGGCCCGGTGGCGCGCAACTACCACGCGGGCGACCCGACGGCGCTCGACGTGGCGGCGAAGATCAAGGCGCCGGTGCTCGGGCTGTACGGCGCCGACGACGGCGGCATCCCGAACGACACGATCGAGAAGATGATGGCGGCGCTGAAGGCGGCGGGCAACCGGAAGTCGGAGCTGGTGCTCTACCCCGACACGCCGCACGCCTTCCACGCCGACTACCGGCCGAGCTACCGCAAGCAGCAGGCGGAGGACGGCTGGCGGCGCGCGGTGGCCTGGTTCAAGAACCACGACGTGAGCTGAGGAAGCTCACGCCGTGTCGCTGGCGGGTTAGCGGACCACCAGCACCGGCACCGTCGAGTGCGTCAGCACCTTCTGCGTCTCGCTGCCCAGCAGCAGCGCGCTGACGCCGCGACGGCCGTGAGAGGCCATCACCACCAGGTCGCACTCGTTGCGCTTGGCGTGGTCGATGATCGCTTCCCAGGGGTGCAGCGCCTCGACGCTGTGCGCCTGGCACACCACGCCGGCGGCCTTGGCGGCCTCGCCGACCTGCGCCAGCCGCTTGGTGGCGATGCGCTCCTGCGCGTCGAAGAATTCCTGCGGCGGCGTCGGCTGCATCTCGGAGATCGCGCTGTAGGGGAAGGGCTCCTTCACGCTGATCGCGAAGACCTGCGCGCCGACCGACTTGGCCAGCGCGAGCGCGGTGTCGACGGCCTTGCCGGTGATGTCGGAACCGTCGGTGGGAACGAGGATGCGCTTGAACATGGCGTCTTCTCCTGAAGGTGGCTGAGTGCGTTCAGTGTCGAGCCGCAGCGTAGGCAAGCGCTTGACGGCAGTCAACCGGTAGCAATCGGGCGCGCAGGGTCGCTCGCCCACTCGCTCCACGAGCCCGGGTAGAGGCGCGAGCCGGCGAGGCCCACGTGCTCCATCGCCAGCAGGTTGTGGCAGGCGGTCACGCCCGATCCGCATTGGTGCACGGTCTGCGCCGCCTGCGCGGCGCTCTCGCGGCCGAGCAGCGCCTCGAACTCGCCGCGCAGCGCGGCCGCGCTCTTGAAGCGGCCGTCGGCGGCGAGGTTGTCCTTGAAGAAGCGGTTCAGCGCGCCGGGGATGTGGCCGGCCGCCGCATCGAGCGGCTCGACCTCGCCGCGGAAGCGCTCGCCGGCGCGCGCGTCGACCAGGCGCAGCCGGCCGAGTTGCGCGAGCAGCGCATCGGCGCCGATGGTGGCGGCCAGCGGCGCGCGCTCGGGGTAGGGCGTCGTCGCCTGCGGCGCGGGAACGGCCGCATCGACCGCGCCGCCGGCGGCGCGCCAGGCGTCCAGCCCGCCGTCGAGCACCGCCGCGGCCTCGTGGCCCATCCAGCGCAGCAGCCACCACAGCCGCGCGGCGTAGGGGCCGCCCTGGCGGTCGAGCGCCACCACCTGCGTCGCCGGCGCGATGCCGAGGCGGCCCAGCGTGGCCGCGAAGGCGGCGCGCTCGGGCAGCGGGTGGCGGCCGTTGCGGCCGGTCTTCGCGCCGCTCAGGTCGCGATCCAGGTGCAGGTAGAACGAGCCGGGCAGGTGCGCCTCGCGCCAGGCGCGCTCGCCGGCCCCGGTGTCGGCGAGGTCGAAGCCGCAGTCGATCACGATCAGGTTCGCGCCGCCGGCGGCGAGCAGGCGGCGCAGTTCATCGGCGCTCATCAGTGTGGTGTGCATGTCAACTCTCCAGGGTCGATTGGCGCGCATCCGGCGGCGCGGCCTGCTGGCGCAGCAGCGAGGCGCCCAGCCCCGCGCCGACGATCAGCCCCATGCCGGCCACGGCCATCCAGGTGATGCGGTCGCCGAACAGCGCCACGCCGTAGACGAACGCGAAGGCGATGCCGAGGTATTGCAGGCTGGCGACGACCAGCGTGCGGCCGGTGCCGTAGGCGCGTGTCATCAGCAGCTGCGCGATGCTGGCGAGCAGCCCGACGGCGAGCAGGTAGGCCGGGCCTTCGAGCGTGCGGTGCGGCGTCGCTCCGGTCCACAGCATCGTCAGCAAGCCGGCCGCCACGCCGCCGGTCGAGAAGTAGAAGACGATGCGGTACTCCGGCTCGCCGACGCGGCCGAGCGCGGTCACCTGCAGGTAGGCGGTGGCCGAGACCATGCCCGAGAGCAGGCCGATCAGGCCGTGCCAGAGCTGGTCGTGCTCGATGGTCGGGCGCAGGATCAGCGCCACGCCGGCGAAGCCCGCCAGGATGGTGGCGATCAGGCGCGCGTCGACGCGCTGGCCGCCGAGCATGATCGCGCCGCCGACGAGGAAGAGGGCCATCCACACCGACGACATGTAGTTCAGCGTCATCGCGGTGGCCAGCGGCAGGTTGCCGATCGCGTAGAACCACAGGCACAGCGCGGTCACGCCGGAGATGCTGCGCCAGAAGTGCATCGCCGGCACGGCGGTGCGCAGCGTGCCGCCCTGCCAGCGCGCCACCGCACCCATCATCGCCATGCCGACCAGGCCGCGGTAGAACACGATCTCGCCGGTGGCGTAGTGCGCCGAGGCGAGCTTGACGCACACGCCCATCGTCGCGAACAGCAGCGACGCGAGCACCATCATCCATGTGGCAGACATGCGGGTGATTGTGCCCGCAGGCCGCGTCGGTTCAGCCCTTCAGCCTCTCGCCCATCACTCCGCGGTACCACTCGTGGAAGTGCTGCATGCCGTCTTCCATCGGGCTCTGGTACGGGCCGACCTCGTCGTCGCCGCGCTCCAGCAGCGCGCGGCGGCCGGCGTCCATGCGCTCGCCGATCTCGTCGTCTTCCTTGCAGGTCTCCCAGTAGGCGGCCTGCTCGGCCTCGACGAACTCGCGCTCGAAGGCGGCGATCTCCTCGGGGTAGTAGAACTCCACCATGTTGAGCGTCTTCGCCGGGCCTTTCGGGAACAGCGTCGAGATCACCAGCACGTGCGGATACCACTCGACCATCGTGGTCGGGTAGTAGGTCAGCCAGATCGCGCCGTGGCGCGGCGCCTGGCCGTCGCGGTAGGCGAGCAGCGTCTTCTGCCACTGGCGGTAGGCCGGCGAGCCGGCCTTGGCGGCCAGCGCCTGGTTGGGCCCGACGGTCTGCACCGAGTGGTGCGCATCGAACTCCCAGCGCAGGTCCTCGCAGGTGACGAAGCCGCCCAGCCCGGGGTGGAAGGGGGCGACGTGGTAGTCCTCCAGGTAGACCTCGATGAAGGTCTTCCAGTTGTAGTCGCACTCGTGCAGGTGCACGCTGTCGAACACGTAGCCCGAGAAGTCGAGGTCGGCCTTCGGGCCGAGGCGCGCCAGGTCGGCGTTGACGTCGCGCCCGCGCGCCTCGAACAGCAGCCCGTTCCAGTTCTGCACCGGGTAGTTGCGCAGATTCAGGCACGGGTCGTCGGCGAAGTGCGGCGCGCCCAGCAGCTTGCCGTGCGTGTCGTAGGTCCAGCGGTGCAGCGGGCAGACGATGTTGCTGCCGGTGTGGCCGCGTCCGCGCAGCATCACCGCCTGGCGGTGCCGGCAGACGTTGGACACCAGCTCGATGCCCTGGGCCGTGCGCACCAGCGCGCGGCCTTCGCCTTCCTGCGGCAGCGCGTGGAAGTCACCCACCTCGGGCACGGCCAGCTCGTGCCCGAGGTAGCGCGGACCGGACTCGAAGATCAGCTCCAGCTCGTGCCGGTACAGATCGGCATCGAAATAGGTGGAGACGGACAGCTGCGAACGGCTGCGCCGCAGCGCTTCGATCGGGACGCTCAGGTCGGACATGATCCCCAGGATCTCCAAAAACCGATGTCGAACCGCCACCCCGCATGACCGGGCGTGGACCTCATTCGCCGCGGCTTGCGGCGGGGCCGCGGATTGTACCCAGGGGGTGTGGCGCCCGATGAAAGCCGCACCGCCGTGCTGACTACAATGAGCCCCCTCAGGATTGCGCATGGCAAAAAGCTCGACATCTCCCGCCACCGCTGCCGCCGTGCCGGCCAGCTACGAAGACGCGCTGCGCGAGCTGGAGCGCCTGGTCGCCGGCATGGAAGGCGGCCAGCTGCCGCTCGACCAGATGCTCGACGGCTACCGCCGCGGCGCCGAGCTGCTGGCCTTCTGCCGCGCCAAGCTCGAAGCGGTGGAGGCGCAGGTCAAGGTCCTCGAAGACGGTCAGCTCAAGCCCTGGATCTCCGGATGAAGCGCCAGCATTTCGACGCCTGGGCCGCAGGCGAGCTCGATGCGGTCGAGTCCGCGTTGTCGGCCTGGGTGCCGGCCGATGCGCCGGCCGGCCTCGGCGAGGCGATGCGCTACGGCGTGCTCGACGGCGGCAAGCGCGTGCGCCCGCTGCTGGTGCTGGCCGCCGCGCAGGCGGTCGACGGCGAGCGCGAGGCGGCGCTGCGCGCGGCCTGCGCGGTGGAGCTGATCCACGCCTACTCGCTGGTGCACGACGACATGCCCTGCATGGACGACGACGTGCTGCGCCGCGGCAAGCCCACCGTGCATGTGAAGTACGGCGAGGCGCAGGCGATGCTCGCCGGCGACGCCATGCAGGCGCTCGCCTTCGAGGTGCTGACGCCCGACGAAGGCGTGGCGCCGGCCCTGCAGGCGCGGCTGTGCTCGCTGCTGGCGCGCGCCGCCGGCCAGGCCGGCATGGCCGGCGGGCAGGCGATCGACCTGGCCAGCGTCGGCCGGCCGCTGGCCGAGCAGCAACTGCGCGACATGCACCGCCGCAAGACCGGCGCGCTGCTGCGCGCCAGCGTGCTGATGGGCGCGGCCTGCGGGCCGGTGGGTGCGGCCGCGTGGGACGCGCTCGGCCACTACGGCGACGCCGTCGGCCTGGCGTTCCAGGTGGTCGACGACATCCTCGATGTGACCCAGGCCTCCGAGACGCTCGGCAAGACCGCCGGCAAGGACCTGGACAACAACAAGCCGACCTACGTCAGCGTGCTGGGCCTGGAGCGCGCGCGCGCCCATGCCCAGGAGCTGCGGGCGCAGGCGCACGCGGCGCTCGCGCGCAGCGGCCTGGCCGACACCAGCGCGCTGGCGCTGCTGGCCGACAAGGTGGTCGAACGGGACAACTGACGATGAAGTATTTGCTGCTGCCCGACATCAACAGCCCGGCCGACCTGCGCAAGCTCTCGCGCCTGGAGCTCAAGCAACTCGCCGAGGAGCTGCGCGACTACGTGCTGACCAGCGTCTCGAAGACCGGCGGCCACCTGTCGTCCAACCTGGGCACGGTGGAGCTGACGATCGCGCTGCACCACGTGTTCGACACGCCGAACGACCGGCTGGTGTGGGACGTCGGCCACCAGACCTATCCGCACAAGGTGCTGACCGGCCGGCGCGACCGCATGGGCACGCTGCGCCAGCTCGGCGGGCTGTCGGGTTTCCCGCGCCGCGACGAGAGCGAGTACGACACCTTCGGCACCGCGCACTCGTCGACCTCGATCTCCGCCGCGCTGGGCATGGCCACCGCGGCGCAGGCCAAGGGCGAGCACCGCCGCGCGGTGGCGATCATCGGCGACGGCGCGATGACCGCCGGCATGGCCTTCGAGGCGCTCAACAACGCCGGCATGCCGCACGTGGGCCACGTGCCGAATCTGCTGGTGGTGCTCAACGACAACGACATGTCGATCAGCCCGCCGGTGGGCGCGCTGAACAAGTACCTGGCGCGGCTGATGAGCGGCAAGTTCTACGCCGCCGCGCGCGAGGGCGCGAAGAACGTGCTGAAGAACGCGCCGCCTCTCTTCGAGCTGGCGCGCCGCTTCGAGGAGCACGCCAAGGGCATGGTGGTGCCGGGCACGATCTTCGAGGAGCTGGGCTTCAACTACGTCGGCCCGATCGACGGCCACGACCTCGACGCGCTGATCCCGACGCTGGAGAACCTGCGCGACAAGGCCGGCGCGCAGTTCCTGCACGTGGTCACCAAGAAGGGCTACGGCTACAAGCTCGCCGAGGCCGACCCGATCAAGTACCACGGCCCGACGCCCTTCGATCCGGCGCAGGGCATCCAGAAGCCGGCCGTGCCCGGCAAGACCACCTTCACGCAGGTGTTCGGCCAGTGGCTGTGCGACATGGCCGAGGCGGACAAGCGCCTGGTCGGCATCACCCCGGCGATGCGCGAGGGCTCGGGCATGGTGGAGTTCCACAAGCGCTTTCCCGAGCGCTACTTCGACGTCGGCATCGCCGAGCAGCACGCGGTGACCTTCGCCGCCGGCCTGGCCTGCGAAGGGCTCAAGCCGGTGGTGGCGATCTACTCGACCTTCCTGCAGCGCGCCTACGACCAGCTGATCCACGACGTGGCCCTGCAGAAGCTGCCGGTGGTGTTCGCGCTGGACCGCGCCGGCATCGTCGGCGCCGACGGCGCGACGCACGCGGGCGCCTACGACATCGCCTTCCTGCGCTGCATTCCGCACATGAGCGTGCTGACGCCGGCCGACGAGAACGAATGCCGCCAGGCGCTCTACACCGCCTTCCAGCAGGACCACCCGGTGGCGGTGCGCTACCCGCGCGGCAGCGGCGCCGGCGTGGCGGTGGAAGCGGCGATGACGGCGATCCCGTTCGGCAAGGGAGAGATCCGCCGGCGCGGCGCGCGCATCGCGATCCTCGCCTTCGGCACGCTGCTCTATCCGGCCCTGGAAGCGGCCGAGAAGCTCGACGCCACGGTGGCCAACATGCGCTTCGCCAAGCCGCTGGATGTCGCCTTGGCGACGGAGCTGGCGAAGAGCCACGACGCCCTCGTCACGGTGGAAGAGGGCTGCACGATGGGCGGCGCCGGCAGCGCGGTGCTGGAGGCGCTGGCCGCGGCGGGGCTGCAAACCCCGGTGCTGAACCTGGGCCTGCCCGACGAATTCATCGAGCATGGCGACCCGGCCAAGCTGCTGGCGATGTGCGGGCTGGACGCCGCCGGCATCGAGCAGGCCATCCTCAAGCGCTTCGGCGCCAAGCCGGCGCTGGTGCGCGCGGTGAATCACTGAACTTCGAACGCTGCGTTCATAACCTTCCCCGCCCGCTGAGGGGCGATTGATGCGATCCTTGCGCCCATGAGCAATCTGAAGGACGCCCTGCACATTCCCGACACGCAGAGCGAACGCGACGAGCGCCACCTGGCGATCCAGCGCGTCGGCGTGCGCGGCGTGCGCTATCCGATGCAGCTGAAGCTGGGCGGCGCCGAACTCGCCACCGTGGCCGACTGGGATCTCGACGTGGCGCTGCCGGCCGAGCAGAAGGGCACGCACATGTCGCGCTTCGTCGCATGGCTCGAATCGCTGGACCGCGCGCTCGACGCCGCCGAACTGCGCCGCCAGATGGGCGTGATGCTGGAGAAGCTGCACGCGGACGCCGGGCGCATCGAGGCGCGCTTCCCGTTCTTCCTGCGCAAGCGCGCGCCGGTGTCGGGCGTGGAGAGCCTGCTCGAATACCAGGGCCGCTGGATCGTCGAGGCGAAGCAGGGTGCGGTGGCGGTGTGGGCCGAGGCGGTGGTGCCGGTCAAGAGCCTGTGCCCGTGTTCGAAGGAGATCTCCGACTACGGCGCGCACAACCAGCGCTCGCACGTGACGGTGCGCGTCGAACTGCTCGGCGAGATTTCGTGGCAGGAGCTGGTGCGCTTCGCCGAGGATTCGGCATCGAGCGAGATCTGGCCGATGCTCAAGCGCGCCGACGAGAAGTGGGTCACCGAGCGTGCCTACGAGAACCCGAAGTTCGTCGAGGACCTGGTGCGCGACGTGGCGCTGCGGCTCAATGCCGACCCGCGCGTGGGCCGCTACCTGGTCGACGTGGAGAACTTCGAGTCCATCCACGCGCACTCGGCCGTGGCGCTCATCGAGCGCAGTTAATCCGTCTCGACCGCGAGGCCCAGCAGCGTCGGATCCCCCCGCCCGGCGCGCACCAGCGCCGGCGCATCCCCCGTCAGGTCGACCACCGTGGTCGGCTGCATCGGGCAGGCGCCGGCATCCACCACCGCCTGCAGCAGCTTCTGGAAGCGCTCGCGGATCTCGTGCGGCTCGTTCATCGGCTCGCTCTCGCCGGGCGCGATCAGCGTCGTCGCGATCAGCGGCTGGCCCATCTGCTCGAGCAGCGCCTGTGTCACCGCATGGTCGGGCACGCGCAGGCCGATGGTGCGGCGCGAGGGGTGCGAGAGCCGCCGCGGCACTTCCTTGGTCGCTTCGAGGATGAAGGTGAACGGCCCCGGCGTGCCGAGCTTGAGCAGCCGGTACTGGCGGTTGTCGACGCGCGCGTAGCTGGCCAGTTCGCTCAGGTCGCGGCACAAGAGCGTGAGGTGGTGCTTGTCATCGACGCCGCGGATGCGCCGCAGCGCCTCGGCGGCGGCCTTGTCGTCGAGATGGCAGACCAGCGCGTAGCTGGAGTCGGTGGGGATCGCGACCACCCCGCCGCCGTGCAGGATCTGCGCCGCCTGCTTGAGCAGGCGCGGCTGCGGGTTGTCGGGGTGGACTTCGAAGTACTGGGACATTCGTGCGTGTCAATGCGCCGGCTGGATGCGCCCGGCGAGCAGCTCCCACACCGGCGTCAGCCGGCCCGGCAGCTCGGGCAGCGCGCCCAGGTCGGTGTGGCTCTCGTCGGGGCTGTGGAAGTCGCTGCCGCGCGAGGCGGCCAGGCCGTATTCGAGCGCCGCCTCGGCGTAGCGCACCGCCTCGGCGGCGCTGTGGCTGCCGGTGACGACCTCGACGCCGCGCCCGCCGTGCGCGATGAACTCGGTGAACAGGGCGTGCTCCTCGTTCGCGGTGAAGCGGTAGCGCGCCGGGTGCGCGATCACCGCCAGCCCGCCGGCATCGCCGATCCAGCGCACCGCGTCGCGCAGGCTCGCCCAGCGGTGCGGCACGAAGCCGGGCTTGCCCTCGGTGAGGAAGCGCCGGAACACCTCGCTGGTGTCGGCGCACACGCCGGTCTCGACGAGATGGCGCGCGAAGTGCGTGCGCGAGATCAGCTCGGGGTTGCCCACGTACTTCAGCGCGCCCTCGAAGGCGCCGGGGATGCCGGCCTTGGCGAGGCTCTGCGCCATCTCCAGCGCGCGCTCGCGGCGCCCGCCGCGCGTCGCGGCCAGGCCTTGCGCCAGCGTGGCGTCGTCGGCATCGAAGCCGAGGCCGACGATGTGCACCGTCTGGTTGCAGAAGCTGACCGAGATCTCGACGCCGCTGAGCCAGGGCAGGCCGAGCGCCGCGGCCGCCTCGGCGGCGCCGCGCTGGCCGCCGACCTCGTCGTGATCGGTCAGCGCCCACAACTCGACGCCGCGCTCCTTGGCCCGCTGCGCCAGCGCTTGCGGCGTCAAGGTGCCGTCGGAGACGCAGGAGTGGCAGTGCAGGTCGGCGTTCATCCAGGGGCTCGGTGACATCGAGCCCCGGATTGTAGAGACGCGGCTCAGCGCGCGATGCGCACGATGCGCCCGCCGCTGCCGTCGGTCAGCACGTAGAGCGCGCCGTCGGGGCCCTGGCGCACGTCGCGGATGCGCGTGGAGAGCAGGCTGAACGACAGCTTCTCGCGCGCCGCGACGGTGTCGCCGGCGAGCGTGAGCCGCCAGACGCCCGGGCCGAGCGGCCCGCCCATCGCGCCGATGAACAGGTTGCCCTGCCATTCGGACAGCAGCGCGCCGGTGTAGAAGGCCATGCCGCTGGGGGCGATCGAGGTCGGCACCCAGTAGGTCAGCGGCTCGATGAAGTTCGGCGCGTGCACGCCGCCGCCGATGCGGCAGCTGGTGTTGTCGCTGCCGGGGTAGCTGTCGCCGTAGTTGCAGCCGTAGCTGACGGTGGGCCAGCCGTAGTTCTGCCCGGCGCGCGAGATGTTGATCTCGTCGCCGCCTTGCGGGCCGTGCTCGCTGATCCACAGCTCGTTGGTCGTCGGGTGCAGCGCCGCGCCCTGCGGGTTGCGGTGGCCGTAGCTCCAGATGCCGGGCAGCGCGCTGCCGCCCAGGTTCGGGTTGCCGGCGGGGATGCTGCCGTCGCGGTTGATGCGCACCACCTTGCCGAGCGTCTGCGCCAGATCCTGCGCGGGCGTGAAGCGCTGGCGCTCGCCGAGCGTGACGAACAGCGTCTTGTCGGGCCGGAACACGAGGCGCGAGCCGTACTGTTCGCCGTTGCCGTAGTTGCTCTGGCGGAAGATCACCGCGAGGTTCTGCAGCGCGTTGCCCACCAGCTGCGCGCGCGCCACGGCCGTGCCGCTGCCGCCGCTGCCGGGTTCGGCATAGCTGAAGTAGACCCAGGGCGTGGTGGTGAAGTCGGGGTCGAGCGCGACGTCGAGCAGGCCGCCCTGGCCGCTGCTGACGACGGCCGGCACGCCCGTCACCGGCGTCTTGGTGGCGCCGTCGGCGCTGACGATCACCATGCCGCCGGCTTTCAGCGTGACGAGGATGCGCGCATCGGGCAGGAAGGCCATGCCCCAGCCGCTGTCGATGCCGGTGGCGAAGTTGCTCGCCGTGATCGCACCGGAGGGCGGTGGCGCGGGAGGAGGCGGAGGTGGTGGCGGAGGAGGTGGTGGTGGCGAAGAAGGGGGCGTGGGAGAGGGTGGCGTCGGTGCAGGTGGCGTCGGTGCCGGCGGCTCCGTACCGGTCGGCGGCGGAGCGGCGCTGCTGCTGCCGCCGCCGCAGGCGGCCGTGGTGCCGCCCACCAGCGCCAGCAGCCAGGCGAGCGTGGTGCGGCGGTCGGGATGCAGCGGCTCGTTCATGGCGGTCGACTCCGGCGGCGGGGTGAATGCGCGCAGTATCGTCACGCACGATGACCCTGTCGCTACCAGTTGAAACCGCTCCGATCGGCGGTCAGGCGCGTCAGCACGCTTCGTCGCAACCTTCCACCACCATCTGCACGCGCTCGCGGCCGTTGAACTCGTCGACGCTGAGCCGATAAGCCAGCCGCACGCGCGCGCCCAGCGGCTCGATGCGGCCGAACCAGATCGCGTCGCGCAGCGCGCCGCCCAGCCGCACCGCCAGCTTCAGGTGGCGCTCGGCGACGAGGCGCTGCGAGACCACTTCCACCTCGTCGCAGAACACCGGCGGCTCGAAGGCCTGGCCCCACACCTGCGCATCGAGCGCGCGCACCGTGGCGGCGTCGAACTGCGTCGGATCGAAGGGGCCGTCGGTCAGCAGCGTGCGCGCCAGCGCGGCGGCGTCGAGCCATTCGCGCGCCACCTGCTCGAAGGCGGATGCGAAGAGACGCAGGTCGGCTTCGGCGAGTGTCGCGCCCGCCGCCATCGCATGGCCGCCGAAGCGGCGCAGCACACCCGGGTGGCGCTTGCTGACCAGGTCGAGCGCGTCGCGCAGATGGAAGCCGGGGATCGAACGCCCCGAGCCCTTCAGCCAGCCGTCCTGCCCGCGCGCGAACACGAAGGTCGGGCGGTGCACGCGGTCCTTCAAGCGCGCCGCGACGATGCCGACCACGCCTTCGTGGAAGCCTTCGTCGAAGATCGCCAGCGCGGCCGGCGCGGCGCCGGAGTCGCCGCCTTCAGGCATCAGCGCTTCGAGCATCGCCTCGGCCTGCTCGCGCATGCCCGATTCCAGCTCGCGGCGCTCGCGGTTGATGCCGTCCAGCGTCTTCGCCAGTTCGGCGGCGTGCGCGGCGTCGTCGGTCAGCAGGCACTCGATGCCCAGCGTCATGTCGGCCAGCCGGCCCGCCGCGTTGATGCGCGGCCCGAGCGCGAAGCCGAAGTCGAAGGCGCTGGCGCGGCGCGCATCGCGGCCGGCGGCGGCGAACAGCGCCGCCAGCCCGGCGTGCATGCGCCCGGCGCGGATGCGGCGCAGGCCCTGCGCCACCAGGCGGCGGTTGTTGGCGTCGAGCTTGACCACGTCGGCCACCGTGCCCAGCGCCACCAGATCGAGCAGCGCATCGAGGCGCGGCTGGGCTTCGGCGCTGAATGCGCCGCGCTCGCGCAATTCAACGCGCAGCGCCAGCAGCACGTAGAACACCACGCCGACGCCCGCCAGGTTCTTGCTCGCGAAGCCGCAGCACGGCTGGTTGGGGTTGACGATCACGTCGGCCTCGGGCAGCACGACGCGGCCGTCCTGCTGCGCCGGCAGGTGGTGGTCGGTCACCAGCACCGCGATGCCGCGCGCGCGCGCGTGCGCCACGCCTTCCAGGCTGGCGATGCCGTTGTCCACCGTCAGCAGCAGGTCGGGGCGTTGCCCCGCGGCGAGGTCGACGATCGCCGGCGTCAGGCCATAACCGTGCACCGCGCGATCGGGCACGACGTAGCACAGCGCCTCGCGCGGCGCGCCGAGCAGCGCCAGGCCGCGGATCGCCACCGCGCAGGCGGTGGCGCCGTCGCAGTCGTAGTCGGCCACGATGCAGATGCGTTCGCGCCGTTCGATCGCGTCGGCGAGGCGCCTGGCCGCCTGCGCCGCACCGGCCAGCGTGGCGGGCGGCAGCAGCTTCGCCAGGCCGTCGTCGAGTTCGTCGGCGCTCTTCACGCCGCGCGCGGCGAACAGGCGCGCCAGCAGCGTCGGCACGCCGGCCTGTTCGAGCGCCCAGACGACGCGCGGCGGCGCATCGCGTCTGGTGATCACCGGCGAGCTCACAGTGTCTCCAGCACGTCGGCCGGCGCGGGATGCTTGAAGCGCCGTCCGAGTTTCGTCCACCACGAGCCGGCGCGGTTCTCGAAGCGCTGCGCGAAGCGTTCGCCGGCCAGCGTCAGCGCCGCCGGCGCGCCGCGCTCGGCGGCCGCGGCCAGCGAGGCGAGCGATTGCGCATCGAGCGCGCGCCAGGCCTCGGCCCAGGCGGCCCAGTCGTCGGCCAGCAGCGGCGCGCGCAGGCGCTCGTCGACCTGCACGGCCTCGTCGCCGGGGCCTTGCCAGCGCCCGCAGCCGCTGACCCAGAACGAATTCACCGCCAGTTCGCCGCGCGCCTCGCGCGCCTCGTTGATCGGATGCGAATACAGCAGCATCTGCACCTCGTTCTGCAGGCGCCGCAGCAGGCGCGCTTCGCGGCCTTCGGGCAGCCAGCGGTCGACGTTGCGGCCGATCACGCGGTCCAGCGACGCGGTCGGCAGCCCGGCCAGGCTCTCGTGCGCCGCATACCAGCGCAGCGGCGCGCCCCAGGCGAGTGCGAAGCCTTCGCTCTCGAACAGCTCGCGCACCGCCTCGAACAAGGCGCGCGATTCGCTCTGGTCCAGCTGCAGGGCCTGCGGGTCGGCCAGCACGATCTCGTCGCGGCCGACGTGCCAGTGCACCGGCGTCAGCAGACCCCAGGCGAGGTCGAGCACCTCGATGCCGTCGCCGCGCGCCGCGTGCGCGGCGAACGGCAGCGCGCCGGCACCGCCTTCCCAGCCGCGCGCGGCGGCCAGCGCGGCTTCGTGCGGCGGGGTCAGGCTGTACTCGTCGGTGCCGAGTCGCTCGGCGGGCACGAGCCGCGCGAGCAGGCGGTCGAGGTTCGGCAGGCTCAGGTCGCGGACCGTGTGCCGGCCCGCCTCCGACAGGGCCGATGCGAACGGGACGAGCAGATGCATCGCGCGATTATCCGGTGTGCTCGGGTAGCATGCGCCCGACATGAACTGGCCCTACGAACTGCAGATCGGCTGGCGCTACACCCGCACGGGCCGAGCGGGCCGGCGCAACGGCTTCATCTCGTTCATCTCGGCGGTGTCGATGGCCGGCATCGCGCTCGGCGTGGCCGCGCTGATCATCGTGCTGTCGGTGATGAACGGCTTCCAGAAGGAGGTGCGCGACCGCATGCTGTCGGTGATCGCGCACGTGGAGGTGCACGCGGCCGGCGACGCCGCGCTGCCCGACTGGCGCATCGTCGCCGCGCAGGCGCGCCGGCATCCGCAGGTGATCGGCGCGGCGCCCTTCGTCTCGGCGCAGGCGCTGGTGTCGCACGGGCAGACGATGCGCGGCACGCTGGTGCGCGGCATCTCGCCCGACGACGAAGCGAGCGTGACGCCGCTGGCCGCCAAAATGCGCAACGAGATCGACCGCCTCGCCCCCGGCGGCTGGGGCGTGCTGCTCGGCGCGGAACTCGCGCGCAGCCTGGGCGTGCGCGAGGGCGACAAGGTGGCGCTGATCACCCCCGGCGGCCAGGTCACGCCGGCCGGCGTGGTGCCGCGCCTGAAGCAGCTGACCGTGGTGGGCACCTTCGAATCGGGCCACTACGACTACGACAGCGGCCTCGCGCTGATGCACCTGGACGACGCGGCGCGGCTGTTCCGCAGCGGCGGGCCGACCGGCGTGCAACTGCGATTGAAGGACGTGCAGGCCGCGCGCGCGGTGGCCGACGAACTCGGCCGCAGCTTCGGCGCCGGCTACGAGCTGCGCGACTGGACGCGCAGCAACCGCGCCTGGTTCGACGCGGTGCAGGTCGAGAAGCGGCTGATGTTCATCATCCTGACGCTGATCGTCGCGGTGGCCGCGTTCAACCTCGTCTCGACGCTGGTGATGACGGTCACCGACAAGCGCGCCGACATCGCCATCCTGCGCACGCTGGGCGCCAGCCCGCGCTCGGTGATGGGCGTGTTCATGGTGCAGGGCGCCACCGCCGGCGTGATCGGCACGCTGGCCGGCGTGCTGGGCGGCACGCTGGTGGCGTTCCACATCGACACCATCGTGCCGGCGATCGAGCGCGCGCTCGGCGTCGCCTTCCTGCCCGGCAGCGTCTACGTGATCAGCCGCATGCCCAGCGATCCGCAGCGTGGCGACATCGTGCCGATCGCGCTGATCTCGCTGCTGCTGGCCTTCGTCGCCACGCTCTACCCGAGCTGGCGCGCCAGCCGCGTGCAACCCGCTGCGGCGCTGCGTTATGAGTAGCCTGAAGCGGAGCCAGCCCTACGAGCTGCAGATCGGCGTGCGCTACCTGCGCGCGGCGCGCGCCGGGCGCCCGGATGGAAACGACAGCGGCTTCATCTCCTTCATCGCCGGCGTGGCGATGCTCGGCATCGCGCTGGGCGTGGCGGCGCTGATCGTCGTGCTGTCGGTGATGAACGGCTTCAGCCGCGAGGTGCGCGATCGCATGCTGGCGGTGATCGCGCACGTGCAGGTGTTCGAGGCCGACGGCCGCGCGCTGCCCGACTGGCGCGCCACCGCGGCGCTGGCGCAGCGCGACAGCGAGGTGATCGCGGTCGCGCCCTTCGTCAGCGCGCAGGCGCTGCTCGGCCGCGGCGACGAACTGCAGCCGGCGCTGCTGCGCGGCATCGACATCGACGCCGAGGCCAGGGTGTCCGACCTCGCCGCGCGGCTGCACGACGGCGTGCTGGCGAAGCTGCGGCCCGGCGCCAACGAGGTGGTGCTCGGCGTGGAGCTGGCGCGCAAGCTGTCGGTCACGGCCGGCCAGCGCGTCACGCTGGTGCTGCCCAACCCGGCCAACCCCGGCGGCGCGCCGCGCCTGCTGCCGCTGACGGTGGCCGCCACCTTCGAGGCCGGCCACTACGAGTACGACAGCACGATGGCGCTGATGCGCCTGGACGATGCAGGCGCGCTGCTCGGCCTGGCGGCCCCCAGCGGCCTGCAGCTGCGCCTGGCCGACCGCGACCGCGCCGGTGAGGTCGGCTGGCGCCTGGCCGGCGAACTGGGCCCCGGCTTCGTCGTCAGCGACTGGACGCGCACCAACCGCAACTGGTTCGAGTCGGTGCAGATCCAGAAGCGCATGCTGTTCCTGATCCTCGCGCTGATCGTCGCGGTGGCCGCGTTCAACCTCGTCTCGATGCTGGTGATGACGGTGACCGACAAGCAGTCGGACATCGCCATCCTGCGCACGCTGGGCGCGACGCCGCGCTCGATCATGGGCATCTTCGTCGTGCAGGGCGCGGCCTCGGGCGTGATCGGCACGCTCGCCGGGCTGGCGCTCGGCCTCGTCGTCGCCTTCAACGTCGGCCGCATCGTGCCGGCCATCGAGGCGCTGCTCGGCAGCACGCTGCTGCCGGCCAACATCTACCTGATCGACCACATGCCGAGCGAACCGCGCCTGTCCGACATCCTGCCCATCGTGCTGATCTCGCTGCTGCTCTCGTTCGTCGCCACGCTCTACCCGAGCTGGCGCGCCAGCCGCGTGCAACCCGCCCAGGCGCTGCGCCATGAGTGAAACCGTCGACGTCATCGTGCAGGCGAACAACCTGAGCAAGCGCTTCAGCGAGGGCGGCCTCGACGTGCCGGTGCTGCACGGCATCGAGCTGGCCGTGCGGCCGGGCGAGACGGTGGCCGTGGTCGGCGCCTCGGGCTCGGGCAAGAGCACGCTGCTGCACCTGCTCGGCGGCCTGGAGGCGCCCACCAGCGGCACGGTGCTGCTGGCCGGGCGCAACCTCGCCTCGCTGAACCCGGCCGAGCAGGGGCAGTGGCGCAACCAGCACCTCGGCTTCGTCTACCAGTTCCACCACCTGCTGCCGGAGTTCACGGCGCTCGACAACGTCGCGATGCCGCTGCGCATCCGCCGGCAGGATCTCGCCGAAGCGCGCGAGCGCGCCGCCGCGGTGCTGGCGCAGGTGGGTCTGGCCGAGCGCACGCAGCACCGCCCGGCGCAGCTCTCCGGCGGCGAGCGCCAGCGCGTGGCGATCGCGCGCGCGCTGGCCGGATCGCCCGGCTGCGTGCTCGCCGACGAGCCCACCGGCAACCTCGACCGCGACACCGCCGACGCCGTCTTCGCGCTGATGCTCGAATTGGCGCGCAGCCGCGGCACCGCCTTCGTACTGGTGACGCACGACGAAGGCCTGGCGCGGCGCTGCGACCGGGTGCTGAGGCTGGTGAAGGGGCGCTTCGAGGGCTGAAGCTCAGCGCGGCGCGAGCCACTGCGCGAAGTGGTCGATGCAGGCGCGGATCTTCGGCAGGCGGTGGCGCTCCTGCAGCATCACCGCGTAGACCGGCACCGGCGCCTCGGCCTGCCACTCGGGCAGCACGCGCACCAGTTCGCCCGAGGCCACCAGCGGCTCGGCGACGATGTCGACGATGCGCGCGATGCCCAGCCCGTGCTGCGCCAGCAGCATCACCACCGCGGTGTTGTCGCTGCGGGTGTGGCCGCGCACCGTGAGCTCGTGCGTCTCGCGGCCGCGCACCAGCCGCCACTGGTTGAGCGCCGCGATGCCGCTGTTGCCGATCAGGCGATGCGCCGCCAGCGCATCGGGATGCTCCGGCAGGCCGTGGCGCCGCGCGTAGGCCGGCGCGGCGTAGAGGCGGCGCGTCAGCGCTCCGATGCGGCGCGCCACCAGCGCATCGCTGGCCGGAGTGCCGGTGCGCACGGCGATGTCGATGCCGTCGCGCGCCATGTCGGCGATGCGGTCGTCGGCCAGCAGGTCCACGTGCAGTTGCGGATGGCGCTCGGCCAGCGAGGGCAGCGCCGGCACGATCAGCGCCTGCGCGATGATGGTGCTGACGCTCAGCCGCACCCAGCCGCTCGGGCCGGCGAGCTTGCCCGACAGTTCGCTCGCCAGCTCGGCGGCGGTGTCGAGCAGGCGCCGCGCGTGGGCGAGAAAGGTGTCGCCCTCGTCGGTGAGGCTCAGGCCGTGCGTGCTGCGATGGAGCAGCCGCATGCCGCACTGCGCTTCCAGCCGCGCCAGCGCGCGCGTCACCTGGCTCACCGGCACCTGGCGCTCGCGCGCCGCCGCCGAGAGCGTGCCCAGCTCCACGATGCGCACGAAGAGGGCGGTGTCGTCGAGGTTCATGGGCGCATGGTATTGCAGTTTGTGCAATACGGATTGGCAGGTGATGCGGTTTCCAGGGGCTCGGTCGATTCATAAAGTGCATGGCATCACTTTCACAGGAGCTGCCATGAACGACACGCCGCTGCACCGCGACACCGAGCGCATGAACCGGTTGCGCGCGCAGGCCTACGCCGAAGCCGAGGCGCTGCGGCGGGCCGCGCTCGACGACGTCTGGCGCGGCGCCGATGCCGCGCTGACCTCCGCCGCGAGCACCGCGCTGCGCGCCGCCCGCCGCCTTGCCCAGCGCCTGCAACGGCGCCGCGCCTGAGGAGGGCCTGCCATGCCCTTGCTGACCCTGCGCATCGCCGCCGCACCCGACCGCGAGCTCGCCGCGCGCGCCGCCGCCCTCGTGCAGCGCCACACCGTCGAACTGCTCGGCAAGCCGCCCGGCCTGATCGCCGTCGCGGTGGACTTCGTCGACCCCGCCACCTGGTTCGTCGCCGGCCAGGCGCTGGCCGGCAGCGGCAAGCGCAGCTTCGCGCTCGACATCAAGGTGACCGACGAGACCAACACCAAGGCCGAGAAGGCGCGCTACATCGCGGCGGTGTTCGCCTCCTTCGAGCAGTTGTTCGGCCCGCTGCACGAGGAGAGCTACATCCACGTGCACGACGTGCGCGCAGCGGCGTACGGCTATGGCGGGCGGACGCAGGAGTGGCGATACCAGCAGCGTGCCTGAGGGCGGGCGGGGCGCCGTCTTCGCGCACACTGCGGGCCTGCTTCGCATCCGGCGAAGGAAAGGCTCGACGATGGACGCGATCGACGCCCAGGCCAGCGTGCTGGTGCTGGTGGACTATCAGGCCCGGCTGATGCCGGCCATCCACGATGCCGCGGCGGTGGCGGCCCGCGCCGTGCTGCTGGCGCAAGCGGCGCACACCCTGGGCATTCCGGTGATCGGCACCGAGCAGAACCCCGCCGGCCTCGGCCCGAACGTCGAGCCGGTTCGCGCGCAATGCCGGCTCACGCTCGCCAAGACGCGCTTCGACGCCTGCGCGGACGGCCTCGTGCAGGCGCTGCACGAGGCGAAGCCGGGCTGCGGGCAGGTCGTCGTCGCCGGCTGCGAGGCGCACGTGTGCCTGCTGCAGACGGCGCTCGGCCTGCTGCGCGCCGGCAAGCGCGTCTGGGTGGTCGCGAACGCCAGCGGCTCGCGCCGCCCGGCCGACCACGCGGCCGCGATGGCGCGCCTCGCGCAGGCCGGCGCCACGGTCGTGACGCACGAGATGGTGCTGTTCGAGTGGGTGGCGGACTGCAGGCATCCGCGCTTTCGCGAGCTGCTGGAGATCGTCAAGAGCGCGGGATAGCCGTCGGCTAGAATTTTGTCTGACTCGAGTCAGACATATGGACGACGACCCGCTCCGCCAGGTGCGCCGCTTCAACCGCACCGTCACGCGCCGCATCGGCGTGCTCGGCGACGACTACCTCGGCAGCGGCCGCCCGCTGGGCGAGGCGCGGCTGCTGTTCGAGATCGGGCAGGGCGGCGCGACGGCGCGCGAACTGCGCGCGCGCCTGGCGCTGGATTCGGGCTACCTGAGCCGCATGCTGCGCAGGCTGGAAGCGCAGAAGCTGGTGCTGTCGCGGCCCGACCAGAGCGACGCGCGCGTGCGGCGCGTCACGCTCACCGCCAAGGGCCGGCGCGAGTGGGCGCTGCTCGACCAGCGCTCGAAGGATCTGGCGGCCTCGCTGCTGGAGCCGCTGGGCGCCTCGCAGCGCGAACGCCTGCTGGCGGCTATGGCCGAGGTGGAACGGCTGCTGCGCGCGTCGGCCGTGACGATAGCCGCCGCCGATCCGTTCAGCGAAGAGGCGCGAGCGTGCATCCAGGCCTACTTCGAGGAACTGCAGCAGCGCTTCGACGAAGGCTTCGATCCCGCGCTCACCGTGTCCGCCGACCCCGAGGAACTGGTGCCGCCTTCGGGATGGCTGCTCGTCGCGCGGCTCGACGGCGCGGCCGTGGGCTGCGGGGCGCTGAAGGTCCAGGGCGGCGGCCACGGCGAGATCAAGCGCATGTGGGTCGCACCCTCCGCGCGCGGCCTGGGCATCGCCCGGCGCCTGCTGGAGGCGCTCGAATCCCACGCGATCGCCGCCGGCGTCGACGTGCTGCGGCTCGACACCAACCGCCATCTCACCGAAGCCCGCCAGCTCTATGCGCGTCACGGCTACGTCGAGATCGCGCCGTACAACGGCAATCCCTACGCGCACCACTGGTTCGAGAAGCGCGGCCTGCGTGGCCGTGCGCTATGACGCCGACGTGCCCTCGTCACGCGCGAGCTTCTCGGCGACGTCGCGAACCTGCCGCGCCAGCCCGGGCAGATCCGCATGGATCGTCTTCCAGACGATTTCGAAGTCCACCTTGAAGTAGCCGTGCGCGAGCGCGTTGCGCATCTGGTAGGCGAACGCCAGGGGCAGCTGCGGGTGAGCCGCCGCGAACGCCGGGTTGTGCTTCTCGATGTTGTTGCTGGCCTCGCCGATGATTTCGAAGTTGCGGATCACGGCGTCCTGCACGAGTTGATCGCCGAGGAAGGTCGCTTCGGTCAATTCCCCGGTGTAGCGCTCGATGCGCTCGATGGCTTCGAGGATGTGCGCCAGATAGTCACCGAGGCGCTGGTCGCGGCTCATACCGGACGGGCCTGGGCCAGCACCTCGGCGCGGAACTTGTCGGGCAGGGCGTTGGGCGTCAGCACGTCCACGCTCACGCCCAGCAACTGGCCCAGCTCGTGGCGGATCGCGCCGATGTCGAACAAGGTCGTCTCCGGCGTCGGGTCGACGAGGATGTCGAGGTCGCTGCCTTCCCTGTCGTCGCCGTGCAGCACGGAGCCGAACACGCGCGCATTGCGCGCGCGGTGCGACTCGACCACGCGACGGATCGCGGCGCGGTTCGTGTCCAGGACGTCGGAAGGCTTCATGCGTCTTGCAGTGTTCGGATCATGATAGCCAGACGGCCGCCGCCCTCACGCCACCCGCCCGAACCAAGCCACCGACAAGCCCGCCGCCGCCGCGACCAGCAGCGCGCCGAGCGCCGCGAACAGCGCGCTGATCTCGGTCTCCTTCTTCTCGACCACCAGCCGCGTCGACAGGCCCTGGTAGACCTTCTTCAGGTCTTCGGCGGTGCCGGCGTAGAAGTAGTCGGCGCGGGTGACCTGGGCGACGGCCTTGAGCGCGTCCTCGTCGAGGCGCACGCGCATCGACCAGCCCTCGAAGCCGATGGTCTCGCCCTCCTTGGTGCCGATGCCCACCGTGTAGACGCGCACGCCGCGGTCGGCGGCCATCTTGGCGGCTTCCACCGGGTCGGGGCCGGTGGTGCGCTGGCCGTCGGTCAGCATGATGATCGCCGCCGAGCCGTACGAGCCCGGCTCCACCGGCGTGAAGTCGGGCTGGGGCTTGTCGCCGGGCGAGGGCGGCATCGCCTTCTGGCCGGTGATCTGCGACAGGTCGATGCCGGCGTCGGGGAACAGCGCCGCCAGCGACAGCACGATGCCGCTGCCGGTGGCGGTGCCGCGCTGCAGCTGGAAGCGGTCGATCGCGGCATAGACGTCGTCGCGGCTGTGCGTGGGCGGCTGCACGATCGCCGCGGTGCCGGCGAACTGCACCACCGCGACGCGCACGCTGCGCGGCAGCTCGGCGACGAAGGCCTTGGCCGCTTCCTGCGCGGCCACCAGGCGGTTCGGCTGCACGTCGGCGGCGCGCATGCTGCCCGACACGTCCATCGCCAGCACGATGGTCTCCTGCTGCGAGGGCAGCGTGATCACGGCGGCGGGCCGCGCCGCGGCCAGCAGCAGCACGGCGATGGCCAGCAGCATCAGCGCCGGCGGCACGTGGCGCTTCCAGGACGCCGACTTGCCCATCGCCTGCTTGACGAGCGCGAGGTTGGCGTAGCGCAGCGCGGTCTTCTTGCGCCGGCCGAGCAGCCACAGGTAGCCCAGCACCAGCAGCGGCACGGCCACGAGCAGCCACAGCATCTCGGGCCAGATGAAGTTGAGCGGGAAGCCGTTCTTCACGACGCCCTCCGCGACGGGTTTTGCATCAGGTGCGGCGCCGGCGCGTTGCCCGATGCGAGCCGCGCGCGCTGGCGGCGCAGGTCGGCGAAGCGCGCGATGGCGTCGAGCAGGTCGTCGTCGGTGGCGAGCTCGAGCGCGTCGACGCCGGCCTGCGCGAGCGATGCCAGCAAGGCGCCCTCGCGCGCGGCGGCGGCGGCGGCGAAGCGCCGGCGGAAGCCTTCGTCATGGGTGTCGACGAGCAGCTGCTCGCCGGTCTCGGCATCGCGCATCGTCACCAGGCCGAGGTCGGGCAGCTCGCGCTCCAGCGGGTCGGACAGGCGCACCGCCGTCACGTCGTGCCGGCGCGAGAGTTCGGCCAGCGCCTGCTCCCAGCCCGGCGGGCTGATGAAGTCGGAGACCACGAACACCGTGCTGCGCCGCTTGACGATGCGCTGCCCGGCGATCAGCAGCTCGCGCAGCTGCGTCGCGCCGGGCGGCGCCTCGGCGGGGCGCTGCGCCATGCGCTGCAGCAGGTTCAGCACGTGCACGCGCCCGCTGCGCGCCGGGATCACGGTGTCGACCTCGGTGCCGTACAGCAGCGCGCCGACGCGGTTGCCGTGGCGCGTCAGCAGCCGCGCCAGCACGCCGACGAACTCGCGCGCCACGCCGCGCTTGGCGCGCGTGCCGGAGCCGAAGTCGACGCTCGCGCTCAGGTCGACCAGGAACCACGCCGCCACCTCGCGGTCTTCGGTGAACTGGCGCACATAGGGCGTCTGCAGCCGCGCGGTGACGTTCCAGTCGATGTGGCGCACGTCGTCGTGGTGCTGGTATTCGCGCAGGTCGGCGAGGTCCAGCCCGGCGCCGCGCATCAGCGTGCGGTAGTCGCCCTGCAGCAGGCCGTCGAGACGGCGGATCACCGTCCATTCGAGACGGCGCAGCAGGGCGTCGGAATCCGACGCGTCAGCGGCTGGCGGCACCTTGCTGTTCATGCGGAGCGAGCGGCTTGTCGGGGGCGGCAATCTTGTTCATCACCTGCTGCACGAGGCGGTCCGGCGAGAGCCCGTCGGCGAGCGCCTCGTAGCTGAGCACGAGGCGGTGGCGCATCACGTCGGCCACCAGCCCGGTCATGTCCTCCGGCAGCGCATACGAGCGGCCGCGCATGAAGGCCAGCGCGCGCGCGCCTTCGATCAGCCCGATGGTGGCGCGCGGGCTGGCGCCGAAGCTGAGGTACTTCGCGATGTCGGCCAGGCCGTACTGCGCCGGGCGTCGCGTCGCGCTGACCAGCTTCACCGCGTACTGCAGCAGCGAAGGGTCGACGTAGACCTTGCGGCACTCCTGCTGCAGCTCGGCAAGCTGGCCCATGCTGGCCACCGCCTGCACCTGCACCGGCGCGCCGGTGACGCGCTGCGCGACGACGAATTCCTCTTCCTCGCTCGGGTAGTCGACCAGCACCTTCATCATGAAGCGGTCGACCTGCGCCTCGGGCAGCGGGTAGGTGCCCTCGGTCTCGATCGGGTTCTGCGTCGCCATCACCAGGAAGGGCTCGGGCACCTTGTGCGACACGCCGGCGATCGTCACCTGGCGCTCCTGCATCACCTCGAGCAGCGCGCTCTGCACCTTGGCCGGCGCGCGGTTGATCTCGTCGGCCAGCAGCAGGTTGGCGAACACCGGGCCCAGCGAGGTGTCGAACTCGCCGGTCTTGGGGCTGTAGATGCGCGTGCCGACCAGATCGGCCGGCACCAGGTCGGGCGTGAACTGGATGCGCTTGAACTGGCCGCGCAGCGTCTGCGCCAGCGTCTTCACCGTCAGCGTCTTGGCCAGGCCCGGCACGCCTTCGACCAGCAGGTGGCCGCCGGCGAGCAGCGCCACCATCACGCGCTCGAGGAACTGGTCCTGCCCGACCACGACGCGCTTGACCTCGTAGAGCACGCGCTCCATCAGCGTGGCGGTCTCGTTGCCGTTGCTTCGCGATTCCATCGTGCTCCTCGTGTCGACTTCGGTCAGAAGGGGGGCATGCCCGCGCCCTGCGCGGCGTTCTCGATCGGCACCGCGAAGCCGATGCCGACGAACACGCGCTGGCGCGTCGGGTTCAGGATGGCGGTGACGATGCCGACCACCTCGCCGTCCATCGTCACCAGCGGGCCGCCCGAGTTGCCGGGATTGGCGGCGGCATCGAACTGGATCAGGTTGGTCAGCGTGCGTTCGCCCTCGGGGGAGCGGAACTCGCGCTTCAGCCCCGAGACGATGCCCTCCGAGGCCGACGGCCCGACGCCGAACGGGAATCCCACCGCCATCACGCGGTCGCCGGGCTGCAGATCGGCGGTGCCGCGCATCGTGGCGGCGGCGAGGTCGTCGGGGATCTTGGTGGCGCGCAGCACCGCGAGGTCGTGCTCGGGCATCACGGTCAGCAGCCTGGCATCGGCTTCCAGGCCGTCCATGAAGGTCACGCGCACGCGCTCGGCGCCCATCACCACGTGCAGGTTGGTCAGGATGGTGCCGTTGTCCACGATCACCACGCCGGCGCCGACGCCGCGCTCCTCGAAGCCGGGCAGCTCGCTGCCGTCGCCCTTCGCGCGGGCGTCCTCGCCGCCGTCGCGGCGCGGCTTCTTGGCGGCGTGCGGCGTTTCGCCCTCGCGGTCGTAGCCGACCACGCGCACCACCGAAGGGATGATCTTGTCGTAGGCCCTGGCCGCCGCCGAGGCGAGCGGCTTCTCAGCGATCGACTCGCGCACCAGGTGGTCGATCTGTTCGAAGGTCAGCGGCGCGGGCGGGCGCGGGGCGCCGTGCCACAGGATCGCGCCCAGCACGGCCAGCAGCGCCGCGGCGATCCACAGCGCGCGTTCGTGGCGGACGGCGAAGGCGCGCAGGCGGGAGGGGCGGGATGCGGCGGCGGGCGTCTCGGGCGCGCTCGCCGGCGCGGGCGGCGGCTCGGCAGGGGCGGCCACCCCCCGGCGAGATCGGCTGTACAGCGGTGCCTTCTTCATCGGCTGCTCCGGCGCGGCGCCCACGGGACGGGATGCGCTGCAACGGTAGCACGTCCGGCCGGGCCGCGTCAGCAGAGCAGGCATCATCGAGGCCCATGTGGATCGACACGCACTGCCACCTCGATGCGCCCGAGTTCGACGCCGACCGCGACGCGGTGGTGGCGCGTGCGCGTGCCGAAGGCGTTTCGCAGATCGTCATTCCGGCGGTGGAGGCGGCGAACTTCGCGGCGGTGCGCATGCTGGCGCAGACCCACGGCTTCGCCTACGCGCTGGGCATCCACCCGCTGTTCGTCGCGCGTTCGGCCGACGAGGATCTGGAACGGCTCGATGGCGAACTGGCGCGCCTGCACGCCGACCCGCGGCTCGTGGCCGTCGGCGAGATCGGGCTGGACCACTTCGTGCCGGGGCAGGACCGCGAGCGCCAGGAGCGTTTCTACGTGGCGCAGCTGAAGATCGCGCGCCGCCGCGGCCTGCCGGTGATCCTGCACGTGCGGCGCTCGGCCGATGCGCTGCTCAAGCAACTGCGCCGCATCGAGGTGCCGGGTGGCATCGCCCACGCCTTCAACGGCAGCGCGCAGCAGGCGCAGGCCTTCATCGAGCGCGGCCTGAAGCTCGGCTTCGGCGGCGCCGCCACCTTCGAGCGCGCCTTGCAGATCCGCGAGCTGGCGCGCACGCTGCCATTGGCCTCGATCGTCGCCGAGACCGATGCGCCCGACATCCCGCCGCAGTGGCTGTACCGCACCGCCGAGCAGCGCGCGGCCGGCGAATCCAGCCGCAACGAGCCGGCCGAGTTGCCGCGCATCGGCGCCGTGCTGGCGGATCTGCGCGGCATGCCGGTAGAGGAATTCGCCGCCACGACCGCCGCCAACGCGCATGCCGCGCTGCCGAGGCTCGCCGCATGAAGCGGGCCGAGCGCTGGGCCGCTCCCGAGCCGGCCCGCATCCCCTCGGGGGATCGCCCGGCGTACCCGTCGGGCGAGGGGCAGTCATGAGCGAAGTCCTGCAAGGCCTCGCCCCGGTGATCGCGCCCGAGACGCGCCTCGTCGTGCTGGGCAGCTTCCCGAGCGTGGCCTCGCTGCGCGCGCAGCAGTACTACGCGCATCCGCGCAACCAGTTCTGGCCGCTGCTGTCGGCGATCTGGGGCGTCGATCTCGTCGCGATGCCGTACCCGGCGCGCCTGGCCGAAGTGAAGCGCCGCGGCCTGGGCATCTGGGACGTCTACGCCAGCTGCCGCCGCGAAGGCAGCCTGGACAGCGCGATCGAAGACAGCGCGCCCAACGACCTCGCGAGCCTGCAGCGCCGCGCGCCCCGGCTCGAAGCCGTCGCGCACAACGGCGGCGAATCGGCGCGCGCGATGGCCGTCACGCGCACGCTCGGCGTCGAGGTGCTGCGCCTGCCCTCCACCAGCCCGGCCAACGCGAGCTGGAGCTTCGAGCGCAAGCTCGCCGCCTGGCGCGAGGCCTTCATGAAACACGGACTGGCATGACGACGAAAAAAAAAGCCGCCCCCGACCTGGCCCCCGCCACCACTTCCGAGCACGCCGGCGTGCGCTACCTGCACCTGGGCACGCCCTGGGTGCAGGGCGCGATGCGGCTGCGCAAGCCGCAGGCGATCGAGCTGGAATACGTGCAGCGCATGATGGCCTGGATGCTGCTGCGCCCCAGCGCCGAGCTGGAGCAGGGCCACGCGGTGCAGCTCGGCCTGGGCGCCGGCGCGATCACGCGCTTCACGCAGGGCGTGATGAAGATGCAGACCACAGTGGTCGAGCTGAATCCGAGCGTGATCGCGGCGAACCGGATGTCCTTCCGCCTGCCGGCCGAGGGCGAGCGCTTTCGCGTGCTGGAGATGGATGCGCAGCACTACCTCGACGAAGTCGCCGAGCCGGCTTCCATCGACGTGCTGTGCGTCGACCTCTACGACCATGAGGCCGCCGGCCCGGTGCTCGACAGCGCCGCCTTCTACGCCGCCTGCGCCCGTGCGCTGGGCGAGGGCGGCGTGATGAGCGTCAACCTGTTCGGCCGCCACGCCAGCTTCGAGCGCAGCGCCCGACGTATCGCCGCCGCGTTCAAGGGCGGCACGGTCATCTCCCTGCAGCCGACGCGCGAAGGCAACACCATCGTGCTGGCGCTCAAGCACGCGAAGCTGCCCGAGCGTGAAGAACTCGCCGCCCGCGCGCAACGGATAGACACCGCCTACGCCTTGCCGGCGCGAAAATGGCTGCGCATGATCCGGCCCTTGCCGGACACCGTGGCCGCACCCGCATGAACGCTCCCGACCTCATCGAAAAACCGCACGTCGGCCCGCTCGACTGGCGCGTGCTGCTGCGCTGGCTGCGCAAGGACGGCGTCTTGAGCGACGAGGTCGCGCGCGCCACCGAAAAACGCTTCCACGGCACCGACAGCCGCCAGCACCCGCTGGTGCGCATCGCCGGCCTCGGCCTGCTGCGCGACAAGGAGCCGGGCAAGGGCCGCGTGCTCGACGTGGAGGCGCTCACCGAATGGCTGGCCGCGCGCGTCAAGCTGCCCTACCTGCGCATCGATCCGCTGAAGGTCGACGTCGGCCGCGTCGCCGAGGTGATGTCGATCAGCTACGCCGAGCGGCGCCGCGCGCTGCCGCTGAACGTCGGGCTGCGCGAGGTCACCATCGGCACCTGCGAGCCCTGCGATCTCGGCTGGGTCAGCGAGATCGAGGCGCACACCGGCCGTCCGGTGCGGCTGGTGGTGGTGAGCCCGGCCGAACTGCAGAAGTACACCACCGAGTTCTATTCGCTGTCGCGCTCGGTGCGCGCCGCGATCAAGACCGGCGAGACCTCGGCGATCGCCAGCTTCGAGCAGCTCGTCGAGCTGGGCCGCAGCAACAAGCAGCTCGACGCCAACGACCAGGGCGTGGTGCAGGTGGTCGACTGGCTGTGGCAGTACGCCTTCGACCAGCGCGCCAGCGACATCCACCTCGAGCCGCGCCGCGAGCGCTCGGTGATCCGCTTCCGCATCGACGGCGTGATGCACAACGTCTACCAGGTGCCGCCGGGCGTGCTCAACGCGATGATCGCGCGCATCAAGCTGCTCGGCCGCATGGACGTGGTCGAAAAGCGCCGCCCGCTGGACGGCCGCATCAA
The DNA here is from genome assembly GCA_029779845.1 of Pseudomonadota bacterium. Taxonomy (GTDB): domain Bacteria; phylum Pseudomonadota; class Gammaproteobacteria; order Burkholderiales; family Burkholderiaceae_C; genus Piscinibacter. The sequence continues at coordinate 33,260 of JAKOZT010000015.1, forward strand.
GACGCGCAATCCGGCCGGCGAGGAAGTGGAGATGCGCCTGTCGACGCTGCCCACCGCCTTCGGCGAGAAGATGGTGATGCGCATCTTCGACCCCGAGACCACGGTCAAGTCGATCGACGCGCTCGGCTTCGGCGCGCACGACGGCAAGCGCTGGGAAGAGCTGGTCACGCAGGCGCACGGCATCATCCTCGTGACCGGCCCGACGGGCTCGGGCAAGACCACCACGCTGTACTCGACGCTGCGCCGCCTGGCCACCGACGAGGTCAACGTCTGCACGGTGGAAGACCCGATCGAGATGATCCAGCCGGCCTTCAACCAGACGCAGGTGCAGCCGGCCATCGACCTGAACTTCGCCGAGGGCCTGCGCGCGCTGATGCGGCAGGACCCGGACATCATCATGGTCGGCGAGATCCGCGACCTGGAGACCGCCGAGATGGCGATCCAGGCCGCGCTGACCGGCCACCTCGTCTTCAGCACGCTGCACACCAACGATTCGGTGACGGCGATCACCCGGCTCGAAGACCTGGGCGTGCCGCCGTACCTGATCGGCGCGACGGTGATCGGCGTGCTGGCGCAGCGCCTGGTGCGCACGCTGTGCCCGGCCTGCAAGCAGCCCGACGATGCGCTGTCGCGCGACGCGCTCGGCGAGTTCGTCAAGCCCTGGCGGCTGAGCGGCGCGGTCAAGCCGTACAAGCCGGTCGGCTGCCTCGAATGCCGCATGACCGGCTACCGCGGCCGCGCGGGCCTGTACGAGCTGCTGACCATCGGCGAGGACGAGCGCCAGTGCATCACCCCCACCACCGACCTGGCGCGCCTGCGCAAGCATGCGCTGCACGGCGGCCTGCGCCCGCTGCGCGTGGCCGGGGCGATGAAGGTGGCCGAGGGCCTGACGACGATGGAAGAAGTCCTGCGTGCCACCCCGGGCTGGGAGTGAGTGGCCCCGCTACGTGTAAACCACACAGGTCACTGGGACATCGCTGCCTAGAATCCGCCGCGAACCATTCCCTACGCGGAGGAGAAAAGCGGTGAAGATCAAGAGCCAGCGCGACTTCTGGTCGGGCCTCATGTTCATGGTCGTGGGGCTCGCCTTCGCCTGGGGCGCCACCAACTACAGCTTCGGCACCTCGGCCCGCCCCGGCCCCGGCTACTTCCCCTTCGGCCTGGGCATCCTGATGGCGCTGCTCGGCGCCGCGGTGCTGTTCAAGGCGCTGACCATCGAGAGCGAGGGCGGCGACCCGATCGGCGAATTCGCCTGGAAGCCGCTCGGCTTCATCGTGCTGACGGTCGCGATCTTCGGCTGGGCGCTGCCGCACCTGGGCATGGTGATCGCGCTGCCGCTGCTGGTGATCGTCGCGGCGCTGGCCGGCGACGAGTTCCACTGGGGCGAGGCGCTGGTCAACTCGGCGATCCTCACCGTGGGCAGCTGGCTGGTCTTCATCGTCGGGCTGAACCTGACGATCCCGCTGTGGCCGTCGTTCATCGGCAACTGAGGACGACTTCATGGAACTGCTCTCCAACCTCGCGCTCGGCTTCGGCGTCGCCTTCACCTTCCAGAACCTGCTGTACGCGCTCGGCGGCTGCATCCTGGGCACGCTGATCGGCGTGCTGCCCGGCCTCGGCCCGGTGGCCACCATCGCGATGCTGCTGCCCTCGATCTACTCGCTCGACGCGACGCCGGCGCTGATCATGCTGGCCGGCATCTACTACGGCGCGCAGTACGGCGGCTCGACCACCGCGATCCTGATCAACGTGCCGGGCGAATCCAGCTCGGTGGTGACCGCGATCGACGGCTACCAGATGGCCCGCCAGGGCCGCGCGGGGCCGGCGCTCGCCGCGGCGGGCCTGGGCTCGTTCTTCGCCGGCTGCGTCGGCACCATCATCATCGCCGCGTTCGCGCCGCCGCTGACCGAGCTGGCCTTCAAGTTCGGCCCGGCCGAGTACTTCTCGCTGATGGTGCTGGGCCTGATCGGCGCGGTGGTGCTGGCCTCGGGCTCGCTGGTCAAGGCGATCGCGATGATCCTGCTCGGCCTGCTGCTCGGCCAGATCAACACCGACGTGATCTCCGGGACGCCGCGCTACAGCTTCGACATCCCCGAGCTGACCGACGGCATCGGCTTCGTCGCCATCGCGATGGGCGTGTTCGGCTTCGGCGAGATCATCGCCAACCTCGGCAAGCCGGCCGAGCACCGCGAGGTGTTCACCAAGGACGTGAAGGGCCTGTGGCCGACCAAGCAGGACCTGAAGGACGCCTTCCCCGCGGTGCTGCGCGGCACCTCGCTGGGCTCGCTGCTGGGCGTGCTGCCCGGCGGCGGCGCGCTGCTGGCCTCGTTCGCGGCCTACACGGTCGAGAAGAAGATGCGCGGCCGCCCCGGCGAGCCGGCCTTCGGCAAGGGCAACATCCGCGGCGTGGCCGGTCCCGAGTCGGCCAACAACGCCGGCGCGCAGACCAGCTTCATCCCGATGCTGACGCTGGGCATCCCGCCCAACGCGGTGATGGCGCTGATGGTCGGCGCGATGACCATCAAGGGCATCCAGCCCGGCCCGCAGGTGATGACCAGCAACCCGCAGCTGTTCTGGGGCCTGATCGCCTCGATGTGGGTCGGCAACCTGATGCTGATCATCCTGAACCTGCCGCTGATCGGCGTGTGGATCAAGCTGCTGACGGTGCCCTACCGATTCCTGTTCCCGGCCATCATGGCGTTCTGCTGCATCGGCCTGTACACGCTGAACAACAACGCGTTCGACGTCTACATGGGCGCGGGCTTCGCGGTGGTCGGCTACGTCTTCTACAAGCTCTCGTGCGAGCCGGCGCCGCTGCTGCTGGGCTTCATCCTCGGGCCGATGATGGAAGAGAACCTGCGCCGCGCGCTGCTGCTGTCGCGCGGCGACTGGAGCACCTTCCTGACGCGCCCGCTGTCGGCCGGCCTGCTGGTGGCCGCCGCGCTGATGATCGTGGTGGTGATGCTGCCGTCGATCAAGAGCCGCCGCGAGGAGGCGTTCCAGGACGCGGATTGACGACGTGGAACAGTCCCTGCGGACTGGTCCTCGCGTCAATCCGGGCGCGAGCTCTGCGAGCGCGCGGGCCGCAGGCCGATTGACGACGTTCTCGTGAGCGACGCCGCACCGTCGTCGCTGGCCCCGCTGAAGGGGCCGGTGTTCCGCATGCTGTGGCTGGCCTGGCTGGCCGCCAACGTGACCATGTGGATGAACGACGTGGCGGCCGCGTGGCTGATGACCACGCTGACCGACAGCGCCGTGATGGTGGCGCTGGTGCAGGCGGCCTCCACGCTGCCCGTCTTCGTGCTCGGCCTGCCCAGCGGCGCGCTGGCCGACATCGTCGACCGGCGCCGCTACTTCGCCGTCACGCAGCTGTGGGTGGCCAGCGTCGCGGTGGTGCTGTGCGGCGCCTCGCTGGCCGGCGCGCTGTCGGCACCGATGCTGCTCGCGCTGACCTTCGCCAACGGCATCGGCCTGGCGATGCGCTGGCCGGTGTTCGCCGCCATCGTGCCCGAGGTGGTGCCGCGCCACGAGCTGCCGGCGGCGCTGGCGCTCAACGGCGTGGCGATGAACATGTCGCGCGTCATCGGCCCGGTGCTGGCCGGCGCGCTGCTGGCCGGCGCGGGCAGCGCGGCGGTGTTCGCGCTCAACGCGGCGCTGGCGGTGCTGGCCTTCGTGCTGATCCTGCGCTGGAAGTCGCAGCGCAAGGTCAGCGCGCTGCCCGGCGAGCGCTTCCTCGGCGCGATGCGCGTCGGGCTGCAGCACGTCACGCAGTCGCCGCGCATGCGCGTGGTGCTGATCCGCATCTTCCTGTTCTTCCTGCAGTCGACCTCGCTGACCGCGCTGCTGCCGCTGGTGGCGCGCAGGCTGCACGGCGGCGGCGCGGGCACCTTCACGCTGCTGCTGGCCTCGATGGGCGCGGGCGCGATCGCCGCGGCGCTGTACCTGCCGCGCCTGCGCCAGAACATCGGGCGCGACGTGTTCGTCCGCTGGGGCACGGTGGTGCACGCGCTGGCGGCGGTGGCGGTGGTGTTCGCCCCTTCGATCTGGCTGGCGGTGCCGGCGATGGCGGTGGCCGGCATGGCGTGGATCTCCACCGCCAACTCGCTGACGCTGGCCGCGCAGATGGTGCTGCCCAACTGGGTGCGCGCGCGCGGCATGTCGATCTACCAGATGGCGCTGATGGGCGGCAGCGCCGCCGGCGCCGCGCTGTGGGGCCAGGTGGCGACGTGGAGCAGCGTGCCGGCGAGCATCGTCGCCGCCGCGCTGGCCGGGCCGCTGGTGCTGCTGGCCACGCGCCACCTGACGGTGGACGGCGGCGAGGACGAAGACCTCAGCCCCGCGCGCCCGGGCGGCAGGCAGCCGCCCATGCCGCTGGTCGAGCCGCAGGCCGACGAAGGGCCGGTGATGGTGACGGTGGAGTACCTCATCGACCCGACGCGCGCCGACGCCTTCATCGCCGTGATGGAGGAGACGCGCCGCGCCCGGCTGCGCCAGGGCGCGCTGTCCTGGGGCCTGTTCCGCGACCCGGCGCTGCCGGGGCGCTACTTCGAATACTTCCTCGACGAGACCTGGGTCGAGCACCTGCGCCGCCAGGAGCGCTTCACCGCCGCCGACGTCGGCCTGCGCGAGAAGCGGCTTGCCTTCCACCTCGGCAGCGAGCCGCCCAGGGTGCAGCGCTTCATCGGGGAGTCGATCGTCTAGCATCGCTGCCCGGAGGAGTCAGCGATGCACGACGTGCACCCCCTGCGCGAGAGCCTGCACCACGAGGTGCACGCGCGCCCCTACGAGCGCCTGAACGCACCGCTGCTGCTGTCGCACGTGGCGCTGGTGGGCAATGCGGGCGACGCCGAGCGCGCCCACCTCGCCGCGCTGCTGGCCGCGCGCCAGCTGGCGGTGCCGGCCGAAGGCGCCAGCCACCTGAGCGCCGACATCGGCGGCCTGCACCTGCGCTGGGAGAAACACGGCGAGTTCCACACCTGCACCGTCTGGCGCTCCGGCGCGAGCGTGGCCGAGGGCTTCGCCGCGCCGCCGATCGCCGACCTGCCGGCCGACTGGCGCGCTGCGCTGCCGGGGCAGTGGCTGGTGGGCCTGCACATGCTGGTGGTGCCCGCGCCGCTGCTGCGCCACGAGCTGCCCGCGCCGGTGCGCGCTCTGCTCGACGAGGACAGCCTGGTCGGCGCGCGCGTGATGGACGATTCGGCCGAGGTCTACACCGATTTCCGCCTCTACGGCGACGGCTTCGCGCGCTGGATCGTCGTCGCCGGCGACATGACGCCGCGCCGCCTCGGCCGGCTGGTGCAGCGCATCCAGGAGATCGAGACCTACCGCATGATGGCGCTGCTCGGCCTGCCGGTGGCGCGCGAAGTCGGCGGCGCGCTGGCCAACGCCGAGCGCGACCTCGCCGAGGTGGCCGAGCGCATCCGCACCGCGCAGCGCGACGACGAGCCCGAGCTGCTGCGCCAGCTGACGCAGCTGGCGGCGCGCGTCGAGGGGCTGTACGCGCGCACGCATGCGCGCTTCTCGGCCAGCGCAGCCTACTTCGAGCTGGTGCAGCGGCGCATCGACGAGCTGCGCGAGGAGCGCGCCCACAACCTGCAGACGCTGCGCGAGTTCATGGACCGCCGCCTGCTGCCGGCGATGCAGACCTGCGCCTGGGCCGGGCGGCGCCTGCAGGCGCTGTCGGAGCGTGTGTCGCGCGTCTCCAACCTGCTGCGCACGCGCGTCGAGATCGAGCAGCAGGCCAGCAGCCGCGCGCTGCTCGACGCGATGAACCGGCGCCAGAAGGCGCAGCTGCTGCTGCAAAGCGCGGTGGAAGGCCTGTCGGTGGCGGCCGTCACCTACTACGGCGCCGGGCTGGTGGGCTACGCCGCCAAGGGCGCCAAGGCGGCCGGGCTGAATGTCTCGCCCGACGTCGCGGTGGCGCTGGCGATTCCCTTGATCGCTTTCGGCGTCTGGCTGGGCGTGCGCCGCCTGCACCGCCAGGCGCATGCCGCCGCCGACCCATCCACCGAGGAGCATTGAATGAGCCGTGAAGATTTCGACTGGAGCGCGGGCTATCCGAGCCAGCGCCTGCCGGTGTTCGGCCGCAACGTCGTCTCGACCTCGCATCCGCTGGCCGCGCAGGCCGGCCTGCGCATGCTCTGGAAGGGCGGCAACGCGGTCGACGCGGCGATCGCGGCGGCAGCAGCGATGACCATCGTCGAGCCGTGCAGCAACGGGCTCGGCTCGGACGCCTTCGCGATCGTGTGGGACGGCGACCGGCTGCACGGGCTGAACGCCAGCGGCACGGCGCCGCAGGGCTGGACGCCGGACTACTTCCGCGCCAAGTACGGCGGCGACGCACGCGCGCCGGCCAAGCGCGGCTGGGACAGCGTCACCGTGCCGGGCGCGGTGTCGGCCTGGGTGGCCTTGTCGGAGCGCTTCGGCAGCTTGCCGTTCGGCGAGCTGCTCGAGCCTGCGATCGACATCGCCGAACGCGGCTACGCGGTGCCCTGGGTGGTGCGGCAGAAATGGGCGATGGCCGCGGCGCTGCCCGAGATCACCCAGCAGCCCGGCTTCGCCGAGGCCTTTCTGCCGCGCGGCCGCGCGCCCGAGGTCGGCGAGCTGTTCCGCTTTCCGGCGGCGGCGCGCACGCTGCGGCTGATCGCCGACACCTATGGCGAAGCCTTCTACCGCGGCGAGGTGGCGCAGGCGATCGCGGCGCATGCGCAGGCGCACGGCGGCGCGATGACGGCGGCGGACCTGGCCGCGTACCGGCCCGAGTGGGTGGAGACTATCTCCAAGGCCTACGCCGGCCACGAGCTGCACGAGATTCCGCCCAACGGGCAGGGCATCGCGGCGCTGATCGCGCTGGGCATCCTGTCGAACTTCGACCTCGCCGGCCTGAAACCCGACGGCGTCGAGGCGCAGCACCTGCAGATCGAGGCGATGAAGCTGGCCTTCGCCGACACCTACCGCTACGTGTCGGACCGCCGCACGATGGACGTCACGCCCGAGCAGATGCTGGACGACGGCTACCTCGCCCAGCGCGCGAAGCTGATCGACCCGAAGCGCGCGCAGGACTTCGGCGCCGGCAACCCGGTCAAGGGCGGCACCATCTACCTGACCGCGGCCGACGAGCGCGGCATGATGGTCAGCTTCATCCAGAGCAACTACATGGGCTTCGGCTCGGGCGTGGTGGTGCCGGGCTACGGCGTCTCGCTGCAGAACCGCGGCCACGGCTTCAGCCTGCGCGCGGGCAGCCCGAACCTCGTCGCGCCGGGCAAGCGGCCCTTCCACACCATCATCCCGGCCTTCCTGACGAAGAACGGCGCGCCGCTCATGAGCTTCGGCGTGATGGGCGGCAACATGCAGCCGCAGGGGCACCTGCAGACGCTGGTGCGCATGCTCGATTTCCGCCAGGAGCCGCAGGCCGCCTGCGACGCGCCGCGCTGGCGCTTCAACCAGGGCCTGTCGCTCAACGTCGAGGCGACGCTGCCGGCCGCCACGCGCGAAGGCCTGCGCAAGCTCGGCCACCAGGTCGAAGACTTCCAGGACAGCTACCAGGATTTCGGAGCGGGGCAGTTCATCCGGCGCCTCGGCGACCCGGCGGTGCAGGGCTACGTCGCGGCCAGCGATCCGCGCCGCGACGGGCTGGCGGCGGCGTACTGAGGCGGCGCGGGCGTGACGCCCGGCACACTCGTGCCGGCTGCGGGCGCGCACGCAGGCCGCAGCGCTTCTAGACTCGCGGGCCATGTCGAATTCCAACAGCCTCGACTTCCGTCCCTCGGGCAGCATCGACTTCGAGCCCGTCGCGATCCCCGCCGCTACGGCGCCCGCTGCGGCGCCGGTGGACGACAAGATCGACCACGACCCGCTGTCGATCAACTTCGGGCGTGACAAGCTCCACAAGCCGGCCGCCGCCGAGCGCATGCTCGCCGGCACGACGATCGACTGGCTGATCGCCTTCCCGATGCAGGCGCGGCCCAAGGCGCTGTGCGAGAAGTACCCGCACGTGGCCAACCGGCTGGCGCGGCAGTGGCGCCATGCCGCGCAGGCGCGCGACGACGTGCAGGCGCTGGTGGACGACGCCCGCTGGGGCACGGCCGGCTACCCCGCGCTGGTGCAGGCGGAACTGCGCAGGCTGCTGGCTCAGCTCGGCTGAGCGCGCACGGTGCGCCGGGCGCGCCGCACCGTGTAATCACCGACACGGCCGAGGTGGCGTTCACGTAACCTGCGCCGCCATGCCGGCCCTCGATTCGCGCCTCGACACTGCCAGCGCAACCTTCGCCGCCAACGCGCGGCGCATGGCCGAGCGGCTGGCCGAGGTGAAGCGGCTCGAAGCGCTGGTGATCGCCGAGAGCGAATCGAAACGTGCTCGCTTCGAGGAACGCGGCCAGCTGCTGCCGCGCGAGCGCGTCGCGCGGCTGCTCGATCGCGGCTCGGGCTTCCTCGAACTGAGCCGCCTCGCCGGCCTCGGCATGCACGACGACGACGGCGCCAAGGCGGTGCTCGGCGGCGGCAGCATCGTCGGCATCGGCACGGTGGCCGGCAAGCGCGTGCTGATCTCGGCCAGCGACAGCGGCGTCAAGGGCGGCACCGTGCCGCCGATGGGCCTGAAGAAGGCGCTGCGCGCGCAGGAGATCGCGCGCGAGAACAAGCTGCCGCTGATCTCGCTGGTGGAGTCGGGCGGCGCCAACCTGCTGTACCAGGCCGAGATCTTCGCCGACGGCGGACGCAGCTTCGCCAACCAGGCGCGCCTGTCGGCCGCCGGCATTCCGCAGATCGCGGTGGTGCATGGCGCGTCGACCGCCGGCGGCGCGTACCTGCCCGGCCTGTCGGACTACGTGGTGCTGGTGCGCGGCCGCAGCAGCATCTACCTCGCCGGCCCGCCGCTGGTGAAGGCGGCGATCGGCGAAGACGCGGGCGAGGAGGAACTCGGCGGCGCGGCGATGCACGCCGAAGTCACCGGCCTGGGCGAATACCTCGCCGAGAACGACGCGCATGCGATCGCGCTGACGCGCGAACTGCTCGACAAGCTGTCGTGGGACGCGGCGGGCCCGTCGCTCACCTTCGACGAACCGCGCTTTGGCCGCGAGGAACTGATGGGCCTGGTGCCCGCCGACGAGCGCGAGTCCTACGACGTGCGCGAGGTGATCGCGCGCCTGGCCGACGCCAGCGACTTCCTCGAGTTCAAGCCCGGCTACGGCGGCGAGACGGTGTGCGGCCACGCGCGCATCGAAGGCCATGCGGTGGCGATCGTCGGCAACAACGGCCCGATCCAGCCCGAGGGCTCGACCAAGGCGGCGCAGTTCATGCAGCTGGCCGACCAGGCCGGCTGCGCGCTGGTGTTCCTGCAGAACACCACCGGCTACATGGTCGGCTCGCCGGCCGAGCGCGGCGGCGCGATCAAGCACGGCTCGAAGATGATCCAGGCGGTGGCCAACGCGCGCTGCCCGAAGTTCACCATCGTGCTCGGCGGCAGCTACGGCGCGGGCAACTACGGCATGTGCGGGCGCGGCTTCGACCCGCGCTTCATCTTCGCCTGGCCCACCGCGCGCACCGCGGTGATGGGCGGCGCGCAGGCGGCGAAGGTGATGGACATCGTCAACCGCGCCAAGCTCGAACGCGCCGGCCGGCCGGTGGACGACGCGGCGCTGGCGGCGATGAGCGAGTCGCTGCGCGCACGTCTGGACGCCGAAGCCGCGGCGCTGTTCGGCACCGCGCGGCTGTGGGACGACGGCATCGTCGACCCGCGCGACACGCGCGCCATCCTCGGCCAGTGCCTCGCGCTCGCCGCCGAGGCGCAGGCTCGCATGCTGCGGCCCAACACCTTCGGCGTGGCGCGTTTCTGACAAAGGACCCGCGATGCAGTTCACCCCCGAGCACGAGCAGATCGCCGACACCGTCAAGCGCTTCGTCGCCAAGGAGATCAACCCGCAGGTCGCGCAGTGGGAGGCGGCGCAGCAGTTCCCCGCCCATGAGGTGTTCAAGAAGCTCGGCGAGCTGGGCCTGCTGGGCATCAAGTACCCGGCCGAGGTGGGCGGCATGGGGCTGGACTTCAGCTACTCGATGGCGATGGCCGAGGCGCTGGGCGACTGCCATTGCGGCGGCGTGCCGATGGCCATCGGCGTGCAGACCGACATGGCCACGCCGGCGCTGGCACGCTTCGGCTCCGACGAACTGAAGCGCGAATTCCTCGCGCCGGCCATCGCGGGCGACTATGTCGCCTGCGTCGGCGTCAGCGAGGCCGGCGGCGGCTCGGACGTCGCGGCATTGAAGACCACGGCGCGCAAGGACGGCGGCGACTACGTGATCGACGGCGCCAAGATGTGGATCACCAACGGCCTGCAGGCCGACTGGTGCTGCCTGCTCGCCAACACCTCGGAGCAGGGCGGGCCGCACCGCAACAAGAGCCTGATCGTGGTGCCGATGGACGCCCGGGGCATCACGAAGCAGAAGATCCGCAAGATCGGCATGGACTCGTCGGACACCGCGCAGCTCTTCTTCGACAAGGTGCGCGTGCCGCGCCGCCATCTGATCGGCGAGGAGGGTGCGGGCTTCACGATGCAGATGCTGCAGTTCCAGGAAGAGCGGCTGTGGGCCGCGGCCAGTTCGCTGCGCACGCTGGACCGGCTGATCGACAGCACCATCGAGTACACGCGAGCGCGCCAGGCCTTCGGCAAGAGCATCCTCGACAACCAGGTGGTGCACTTTCGCCTCGCTGAATTGCGCACCGAAGTCGAGGCGCTGCGTGCGCTGACCTGGCGCGCGGTGGCGATGTACGTGGAAGGCCAGGACGTGACGCGCCTCGCCTCGATGGCCAAGCTCAAGTGCGGCCGGCTCGCGCGCGAGGTGGCCGATGCGTGCCTGCAGTACTGGGGCGGCATGGGCTTCACCTGGGACAACCCGGTCTCGCAAGCCTATCGCGACGGAAGGCTGACCTCGATCGGCGGCGGCGCCGACGAGGTGATGCTGTCCATCATCTGCAAGCTCGAAGGCACGCTGCCGAAAGAGACGCGGTGAGCTTCGAGACGATCCTGGTTGCCAACCGCGGCGAGATCGCCTGCCGCGTGATGCGTACGGCGCGGGCCTTGGGCTACCGCACGGTAGCGGTGTTCGGCGCGGCGGACGCGAACGCGCTGCACGTGCGGCAGGCGGACGCGGCGGTGCGCATCGAGTCGTACCTGGACGGCGCGGCGATCATCGCGGCGGCGAAGCGCAGCAGCGCGCAGGCCATCCACCCCGGCTACGGCTTCCTGAGCGAGAACGCCGGCTTCGCGCAGGCCTGTGCCGATGCCGGGCTGGTGTTCGTCGGCCCGGGCCCGCAGGCGATCCGCGCGATGGGCGACAAGGCCGAAGCCAAGCGCCGCATGCACGAAGCCGGCGTGCCGTGCGCGCCGGGTTATCTCGGCGACGCGCAGGACGAGGCCACGCTGCGCGGCGAGGCGCTGAAGCTCGGCTTTCCGCTGCTGGTCAAGGCCGTGGCCGGCGGCGGCGGGCGCGGCATGCGGCTCGCGCACGACGCTGCCGATCTCGCCGAAGCGATCGCCGGTGCACGCCGTGAAGCGGCCAGCGCCTTCGGCGACAACCGGCTGATGCTGGAACGCCTGATCGAAGGCGGCCGGCACATCGAGATCCAGGTCTTCGCCGATGCGCAGGGCCACGTGATCCACCTCGGCGAGCGCGATTGCAGCGTGCAGCGTCGCCGCCAGAAGCTGATCGAGGAGTCGCCCTCGCCGGCAGTGTCGCCCGCGCTGCGTGAGGCGATGAGGCGTGATGCGGTGGCGGCGGCGCGCGCGGTGGGCTACCTCGGCGCAGGCACGGTGGAGTTCATCGTCGATGCGAGCGGGCGCCACTTCTTCCTGGAGATGAACACGCGCCTGCAGGTCGAACACCCGGTGACGGAATGCGTGACCGGGCTCGATCTGGTCGAGTGGCAATTGCGTGTCGCGGCCGGAGAGCCGCTGCCGATGACGCAGGACGACATCACGCTGCGCGGCCATGCGATCGAGGCGCGGCTGTACGCGGAAGATCCGTACAACGGCTTCACGCCGCAGACCGGCACGGTGCTGCACTGGCGGCCCGAGGCGGCGGCGCCGGGCGTTCGCATCGACCACGGCATCGCCGAGGGCGACGTGGTCAGCCCCTTCTACGACGCCTTGCTCGCCAAGCTGATCGTGCACGGGCGCGATCGCGACGACGCGATCCGCCGCCTGCGCGCCGCGCTCGCCGACGTGCCGCTGCTGGGCCTGAAGACCAACGCCAGCTTTCTGCGCGAGCTGCTCGACCACGAGGTCTTTCGCCGCGGCGAAGCGACCACCGCCTGGCTCGACGAAGCGCCGCTCCGCAGCGCGCCCGAACCCGACGACGAAGACTGGCAGCTCGCCGCCGCCGCCTTCGCGCTGCGCGAGGGCATGCCGCAGCGCCCCGACAGCGTGGCGGCCTACGACCTGACGCTCCAGGCCGGCGACACACGCCGCACGCTGCGCATGCACCCCGCGACGCTGGAAGCGCGCCTGATCGAAGCCGACGCGGCCTCGCTGCGCTACGAGTGGCGCGGCGTGCAGCGCCGCCGCGTCGCGCGCTGGCAAGGCGGCACGCTGCACCTCGCGCGCGACGGTCACGTCTTCGTCTTCAGCGAGCCCTCGCCGTTGCCCGAGACGATCACCGCCAGCGACCCGCGCCGCGCGCTCGCGCCGGTGGCCGGCCTCGTCGCCAAGCTGTCCGTCAAGGAGGGCGACGTGGTCGAGGCCGGCGCGCCGCTCGCCTGCATCGCGGCGATGAAGATGGAGATGTGGGTCGCGGCCGGCGTTGCCGGGCGCGTCGCGCGCGTCGCGGTGGCCGAGGGTGCGCAGGTGGCGAGCCGCGCGCTGCTAATCGAACTGGAATGACCGCATGGACCAGGCCATCCTCACCTGCGCGCTGACCGGCGTGCTCACCGACCCGAAGCAGCATCCGGTGCCGGTGACGCCGGCGCAGATGGCCGCCGAGGCGCGCGATGCCTTCAACGCCGGCGCGGCCATCATGCACGTGCACCTGCGCGCGCAGCAGCCCGGCCGCGGCCATCTGCCGAGCTGGGATCCCGATGTGGCGGAAGAGCTCGTGAACGCCATCCGCGCCGCCTGCCCCGGCGTGATCATCAATCTGAGCACCGGCGTGATCGGCGACGACATCGCCGGCCCGGCCGAGTGCATCCGCCGCGTCAGACCCGAGATCGCCGCCTGCAATGCCGGCAGCCTCAACTACCTCAAGCTCAGGGCCGACGGGCAATGGGCCTGGCCGCCGATGGTGTTCGACAACCCGGTGGACAAGGTGCAGCGCTTCCTCGCGGTGATGGCCGAGTGCGGCACGCACCCGGAGTTCGAGTGCTTCGACGTCGGCATCGTGCGCTCGGTGGGCATGTACCTCGACGCCGGCATGGTCGCGCCGTCGATGGGCACGCCCGAATACAACTTCGTGATGGGCGTGGCCTCGGGCATGCCGTGCGATGCCGATCTGCTCGCGCTGCTGCCGCGCTGGGTGAAGCCCGGCAGCGTGTGGCAGAGCACGCTGATCGGCCGCGCCGAGATCTGGCCGGTGCACCAGCGCACCGCCGAACTCGGCGGCATGCTGCGCAGCGGGCTGGAAGACACCTTCTACCTGCCGAACGGCGAACGCGCCGGCGGCAACGGCGCGCTGATCGAGGCGCTGGCCGCCTGCGCGCGCCGGGCCGGCCGCGCGGTGGCGAGCCCGGCCGAGGCGCGGCGGCTGCTCGGCCTCGCGTAGCGGATCAGTGCAGCGTGTTCATCTCCGGCGCGTGCGGCTGCCACGCGCTGCGGAACTTCTGCAACTCGATCAGCGGCCTGGGCGGCGAGACCAGGTAGCCCTGCACCTCGTCGCAGCCGGCCTTGGCCACCACCGCGAGCTGCTGCGCCGTCTCCACGCCCTCGCACACCGTGCGCATGCCCAGCGTGGTGGCGAGCTGCGCGATCATCCTGACGATTGCGCGCGCGTCCTTCTGCAACAGCACCTCGTTGACGAAGGCGCGGTCGATCTTCAGCGTGTCGAACGGGAAGCGCCGCAGGTAGGCGAGCGACGAGTAGCCGACGCCGAAGTCGTCGAGCGCCACGCGCACGCCCAGGCCGCGCAGCGCGTGCAGCTGCTCCAGCGCGCCCTGCACGTCGTCCATCAGCACCGATTCGGTGATCTCCAGCTCGAGCATCGCCGGGTTCAGCCCCGACTCGCGCAGCGCATCGCGCACGTGCGTGACGAAGCGCGTGTCGCGCAGCTGCGCCGGCGAGAGGTTCACCGAGATGCACAGCCCCGCCAGCGGCCCGGCCCCGGCGCGGCAGGCCTCCAGCAGCGCCCAGCGGCCGATGTCGTCGATCAGGCCGGTCTGCTCGGCGATCGGGATGAACTCGCCCGGGCTGACGCGGCCCAGCGCCGGGTGGTCCCAGCGCATCAGCGCCTCGACGCCGACGATGGTCCAGCCGTCGATGTCGACCTTGGGCTGCCAATGCAGCGAGAGCTGCTCGTGCAGCACCGCGTGGCGCAGGCCTTCTTCCACCGCCACGCGGCGCCGGCTGTGCTCGCCCATCGCGGGGGAGTACGCGGCGTGGCGGCCGCGGCCCGCCTCCTTGGCGGCGTACAGCGCGGTGTCGGCCTGCACCAGCAGGTCGTCGACGCCGCCCGCTTCAGCGTCGAACAGCGTGATGCCGACGCTCGCGCCGACGCGCAGATGCCGGCCCTGTACGGCGATCGGCGCCTGCAGGGCGTCGATCAATCGCGCGGCCAGCGTCGCGGCCTCCTTCGCGTCGCCCGTGTGCGTCATCAGCACCGCGAACTCGTCGCCGCCCAGGCGCGCCACCAGGTCGCCGGTGCGCAGCGTCTCGCGCAGGCGCTGGGCCACGCACTTGAGCAGCTCGTCGCCGGCGCTGTGGCCGAGGCTGTCGTTGACGACCTTGAAGTGATCCAGGTCGACCATCAGCAGCGCGCCCGGCCTGCGCTGGCGCAGCGCGCCGGCCAGCGCGTCGCGCAGCGTGAAGCGGTTCGCCAGGCCGGTGAGCGAATCGGTGTGCGCGAGCTGGCGCAGCTGGCGCTCGGCGGCCACCTTGTCGGTCACGTCGGCGATCACGCCGCGCCAGCCGAGGGTGCGGCCGCGCTCGTCGAGCAGGCGCTTGCCGTTGATCGACAGATGGCGCAGCGCGTCGCCGTCGCGCAGCGCGAGGCGCTGGTCGCGAAACGGCGCGCCGGCGTCGAGCGCGTGCTGCAGCGCCTCGACGCCTTCGAGCGCGCGGCGTTCGAGCAGCGGCAGGAACGTCTGCGCGCGGATGTCGGCCTCGCCCACGCCCAGCAGCTCGGCCAGCCGCGGCGAGAGGTGGTTGAGGTGGCCGGCGGGGCCGGTCTCCCACAGCGCCTCGTCGGCATGCTGCTCGAAATCCTGCAGCAGCACGGTCAGCATGCGCTCCTGGCGCTGCGCCTCCTTCTGCGAGGCGATCAGCGCGGTGGCCTTGCGCCAGGCGGCCAGCGAGCCCAGCACCGCCATCGGCGCGTACAGCGCCAGCAGCGCGGCCACGCCGAGGAAGGCCGCATCGCCGGTGCGCCACAGCGCCAGCAGCGCCGCGGCGGTGTGGATCGCCGCGTAGGCGATCGAGGCATAGGGCAGCGGGCTGAGCATGAAGGTGCCGGCGCCGAGCATGCCGGTGAACAGCGCCGCCAGCGCCAGCTGCTGCGGTGCGCCCGCGTGCGGGAACCACAGCAGCAGCATCGCCGACCACGCCAGCGACAGCGCCACCGCATTGCGCGTGGCGCGGTGCACGGCGCGCGAGGAGATCACCTCGAAGTTGCGCCGCCGGTTGCGCCACCAGTTGCGCGTGGCCAGCAGCGCGACCAGCACCATCGCCGCCACCCACCAGGCCATGCCGGGCGGCGGCGCGGGCTGGAAGGTCCACCACACCAGCAGCGCGCCGCCCAGATTGCACAGCATCGCATAGGGCGTCAGGCGCAGCACCGTCAGCAGTTGCAGCGCGCGCAGGTGGCCGGCTTCGCGGCCGGCGTCGTCGTACATCGCGGCGATGCGCTGGCGCAGGCCGCGCAGGTCCAGGGCCGTGTCGAGAAGCATGGGGGAGGGGGGAGTTCGCCTCCCTATCGACGCGCCGGCGCCGATCTTGAGGAACTGCTGCTCAGGCCGGCCGGCCCATCGCCTCGCCCATCGCTTCACCCATTCGCACGGCGCGGCCGGGTGCCCATTCCGTCTCGAAACGCAGCGTGTTCTTCGGGAACAGCAGCACCACCGTGGAGCCGAGCAGGAAGCGGCCCATCTCGGCGCCGCGCGCGAGCGAGACGGCGCCGTCGCCATGCTCGGGGTAGCTCCACTCGCGCAGCGTGCCCGGGCGCGGCGGGTTGACCACGCCGTGCCACACGGTGGCCATGCTGCCGACGATGGTGGCGCCCACCAGCACCAGCACGAAGGGCCCGTGCGCCGATTCGAACAGGCACGCCACGCGCTCGTTGCGCGCGAACAGGCCCGGCACGCCGCGCGCCGTGACCGGGTTGACCGAGAACAGCGCGCCCGGCACGTGGATCATGCGCACCAGCCGGCCGGCGCAGGGCATGTGGATGCGGTGGTAGTCGCGCGGGCTCAGGTACAGCGTGGCGAAGCTGCCGCCCTCGAAGCGCGCGGCCAGCGCGGCATCGCCGCCGACCAGCGCGGCGGTCGTGTAGTCGTGGCCCTTGGCCTGGAAGATGCGGTCGCCCGCTATCGCGCCGAACTGGCTGATCGCGCCGTCCACCGGGCACAGCCAGGGCGCGTCGGCGAGCGGCCGCGCGCCGGGCTTGAGCGCGCGCGTGAAGAAGTCGTTGAAGGTGGCGTAGCTGGCGATGTCGGGGTTCGCGGCCTCGGCCATGTCGACGCCGTAGCGCGCCACGAAGCGGCGGATCGCCGCGGTGGTGAGGCCACCCGCCGCATGGCGCGCCGCCGCGCCGGCGAGCGAGGTCAGCAGCTGCTTGGGCAGCAGGTACTGCGGCAGGACGGCAAGGCGGTCGGCGAGGCTCATGGGCGGGCGGATTCTATCGGCCGGTGGTGGCATCATCGGCTCGCCATGACATCCTCCGCAGACTCCGAACGCCGCAAGGCCGGAGATGCCGCGCTGCGCTCGCAGGACGAGGCGATCGCCGAGCATCTGGACCAGGCCTTGCGCAGCGGCGAACTCGGCAGCGCCCCGAGCTTCGGCAAGCCCATGCCCGAGGCGGAGGGCTGGCACGAGACGCCGCTGGAATTCCGCCTGCCGTTCAAGATCCTCAAGAACGCGGGCGTCGTGCCGCCGGAGGTGGAACTCTTCCACAAACGCGGCGAGTTGAGGCGGGCGTTGGACGAAAGCGCGTCGGAGACCGAGCGCGAAGTGCTGCGGCAGCGGCTCGTCGATCTCGAACAGGTCATCGCGCTGCGTCTCGAAAGCCTGCGTTCGAGCGGGCGGCTGTAGGCAGGCCATGCCCCGATTCGTCGCCTTCCTGCGCGGTGTGAGTCCGCTGAACGCCAAGATGCCGGAGCTGAAGGCCAGCTTCGAGGGCGCGGGGTTCACCGATGTCCGCACGATTCTCTCCAGCGGCAACGTCGTGTTCGACGCTGCGACGGCGATCGAATCGGACATCGAGCGGCAAGCCGAAGAGGCGATGGTCCGCACGCTCGGCCGCAGCTTCTTCACGATCGTCCGGCCCTCGGAGTACCTCCGGCAACTGCTCGCCGCCGATCCCTACCGGCTGCACGGCATCCCGAGCGAGGCCAAGCGCGTGGTGAGCTTCCTGCGCACGGCGCGCGAGCCGCGCGTCGCGCTGCCGCTGGCCGAGGATTTTGCGTCGGTGTTCCTGTGCAGCGGCCGCGAGGCCTTCACGGCCTACCTGCCCATCGGCGACCAGGGGCCGGTCTTCATGAACCTCATCGAGCGGGCCTTCGGCAAGGAGGTCACGACGCGCACGCTGGATACGGTGGCGCGGTGTGCGGCGGCGTAGCCGGGCGCCGCCGCTCGAACGACGCTACGCCGCGAGTTCGATGTACTCGACCTTGCTGGTCGGTTCGGGAATGGGAACCCCGTCTTCGCGCATTCCCTCCAGGTGGAAAGCGATCGCTTCCCGAATCTCGGCTTCCACCTCCGCGACCGTGCCGCCGGTGGCAACGCAACCCGGCAGATCCGGGACGTAGGCAGAGTAGTTGCCTTCGGCCTTCTCGATGACGACGGCGTACTTCATGGTGAACCTCACTTCTTCAAACCGGCTTGCTTGAAGATGCTGCCGAGTGTACCGACGGCAAGATCATCGCAAGCGCCACAAGGCCGCGTGGGCGTTCTTCAAGGCCACGCCGCCGAGCTATCGCAAGGTGATGCTGCACTGGATCACCACCGCCAAGCGACCCGAAACGAGAGCATCGCGTTTGACCCAACTCATGCAGGCCTGTTCCGCCGGCAAGCGCCTGCGCTGAGCGGAGCGGAACCGCTCCGTTCTTCTGTTAGAACGGCGGCGCCATGAAGCAGACCGCCATCCTCTGGCCCGTGCTGGCCCTGATCGTGTGGACCTTCCTCGTCCTCGTGCAGGTGCCGATCCGCCGCTTCCGCGCGGCGTTCGCGGGCCGCGTCGTCGCGTCGGACTTCGCCTACGGAGAGTCCGCCAAGGTGCCGAGCGACGTGGCGCTGCCCAACCGCGTCTTCATGAACCTCGTCGAGGTGCCGCTGCTCTTCTACGTGGTGTGCATCCTGTTCTTCGTCACCGGCCACGTGAGCCCGCTGGCGCTGTCGCTCGCGTGGCTGTACTTCGCGCTGCGCATCGTGCACAGCCTCGTCTACCTGACCTACAACCACGTGGTGCACCGCTTCGCGGTCTTCGCCGCCAGCAACCTGGTCGTGCTGGCGATGGTCGGCTGCCTGGCCGTCGCGCTGGCCCGGCAATAACCGCTCACAGATCGGTGCGCAGCTTCCAGATCTCCGGGAACAGCACGGTGTCGAGCATCTTGCGCAGGTAGCCGACGCCGCTGGTGCCGCCGGTGCCGCGCTTGAAGCCGATCACGCGCTCGACGGTGGTGACGTGGCGGAAGCGCCAGAGGCGGAAGGCGTCTTCCAGGTCGGTGAGTTCCTCGCCGAGCTGGTACAGATCCCAGTGCTGCTTGGGGTCTCGGTAGACGGTGAGCCAGGCCTGCTCGACGGCGTCGCTGGCCGCGTAGGGTAGGGTCCAGTCGCGCTCCAGGTGGCTGGCGGGCACGGGAATTCCTCGGCGCGCGAGCAGGCGCAGCGATTCGTCGTAGAGCGAAGGCGCGCGCCAGGCGGCGTCCACCCTGGCCAGCAGATCGGGCCGGTGCGCATGCGGCTTCAGCATCGCCGCGTTCTTGTTGCCCAGCATGAACTCGATGCAGCGGTACTGCCAGCTCTGGAAGCCGCTGCTGTTCGAAAGGTACGGCCGGATCGCCGAATACTCCGGCGGCGTCATCGTCGCCAGCACGTCCCAGGCGTGCACCAGCTGCTCCATGATCTTGCTGACGCGCGCCAGCATCTTGAAGGCGCTGCCCAGCTCGTCGCGTGCGATGCAGCCCACGGCGGCCGACAGCTCGTGCAGCATCAGCTTCATCCACAGCTCGCTGGTCTGGTGCTGCACGATGAAGAGCATCTCGTTGTGGTCGGGCGAGAGCGGCTTCTGCGCGTTCAGCACGGCGTCGAGCTGCAGGTAGTCGCCGTAGCTCATGTCGCGCGAGAAGTCGAGCTTCGCGCCTTCGTCGTGAACGATCTTCTCGGTGCTGGTCATGTCTGCCCCTCGTCCGACGGGTACGTCGGCCGGTCCCCCGAGGGGACGACGGCCGGCTTGGGAACGGCCCGGCGCTCGGCCGTCATGTCACTGCCGCCTTCTGATTGAAGCGCGCCTCCTGCCACTCGCCCGATTCGAGCACCTGGCGCAAGTGCTCGACGGCGTCCCATACCTCGGCGAAGCCGGTGTACAGCGGCGTGAAGCCGAAGCGCAGTACGTCCGGCGCGCGGAAGTCGCCGATCACGCCGCGTGCGATCAGCGCCTGCACGATCGCGTAGCCGCCGTCGGCGCGCGCGAGATTGACCTGGCTGCCGCGCAGCGCATGTTCGCGCGGCGTGACGAGCGCGAGGCCGTGGCCGGCGCAGCGCTCCTCCACCAGCGCGATGAACAGATCGGTCAGCGCCAGCGACTTGCGCCGCAGCGCCGCCATGCCGCCCAGCGCTTCGGCGGCGAGCAGCGCGTCGACGCCGGTCTCCAGCGCGGTCAGGCCCAGCACCGGCGGCGTGCCGCAGGCGAAGCGGGCGATGCCGCCGGCCGGCCGGTAGTGCGGCGAGAACTCGAAGGGCGCGGCATGGCCGAACCAGCCCGACAGCGGCTGCCACAGGTCGTCGCGTTCCATGCGCTGCAGGTGGCGCGGGTGCACCCACAGGAAGGCCGGCGCGCCCGGGCCGCCGTTGAGGTACTTGTAGCCGCAGCCGACGGCGAAGTCGGCATCGGCCGCATTCAGGTCGACGGGCACGGCACCGGCGGAGTGCGCCAGGTCCCACAGCGCGAGCGAGCCGGCCTCGTGCGCCGCGCGGGTGAGGGCGGCCATGTCGTGCATGCGCCCGGTGCGGTAGTTCACGTGGGTGAGCATCAGCACGGCCAGCGACGGGCCGAGCTGCGCGGCGATCTCGTCGGGCTCGACCAGCTTCAGCTCGAAGCCGTGCTGCCGCGCCAGCCCTTCGGCGATGTAGAGGTCGGTGGGGAAGTTGCTGCGCTCGGAGACGATCACGCGCCGCGCGGCATCGCTCTGCTGCCTGACCAGCAGCAGCGCCGCCGCCAGCACCTTGTAGAGGTTCACCGAGGTCGACTCGCCGGCCAGCGTCTCGCCCGGCTGCGCGCCGATCACGCGGCCGATCTTGTCGCCCACGCGCTGCGGCAGCGTCACCCAGTTCGCGCTGTTCCAGCTGCGGATCAGGCCTTCGCCCCATTCCTGCTGCACCGCCTGCGCGACGCGCGTTGGCGCGACGGCGGGCAGCACGCCCAGCGAATTGCCGTCGAGGTAGATCACGCCCGTGGGCAGCGTGAACTGCGCGCGCAGCGGCGCCAGCGGGTCGCGTGCGTCCAGCGCCAGCGCGTCTTGTCGGGTGATGGTCATGCAAGCTCCCTCAGGATGGCGCGCACCGGGCTCGCGCAGGCGTGGGCCAGCTTGAGCGGCAGCGCGATCAGTTCGTAGTCCCCGGCCGGCACGGCGTCGAGCACGAGGTTCTCCAGCACGCGCAGGTCGTGTTTCAGCAGCAGGTGGTGGCTGTCCAGCGTCTTGCTGCTCGCCGGGTCGACCGACTGACTGTCGATGCCGACCAGTTTTACGCCGAGCGAAGCGAGCAGGGCGATGGTTTGGGGCGCGTAGGCGGCGAAGTCGTCGGACCACGTGGTCGGCGCGCGTTCGCAGCTGCGCACCAGCACGCGCGGCGGCAGGTCTTCCAGCGCATGCGCCAGATGCTCCGGCCGCACCAGCGCGCCGCAGCCGATCGCGTGGATCACCCGGCACGGGCCGATGAACGGCTCCAGCGGCACCTCGCCGATCGCCGGCGCGCCATCCGCGTAGTGCAGCGGCGCATCGGCGTGCGCGCCCAGGTGGGGCGAGAGCGTGATCGCGCTCAGGTTCACCGGGCAGCCGGGGGCGATGCGCGCCGTCCAGCGCTGCTCGTAGGCCTGGTCGCCGGGGAAGGGCGGCGTGGCCGGGCCCAGCACGGGGGAGATGTCCCAAAGACGGCGGCTCATGGTGGCTCCAGTATAAATGCTTGACACTTGAAATATCAAACCCTAAAGTCAATCGCAGGCGAACGGAACAGCGGGAGACAACGGCATGCGCATCACCTGCATCGGCGGCGGCCCCGCCGGCCTGTACTTTGCCCTGCTGATGAAGCTGCAGGATGCCGGCAACGAGGTCACCGTGATCGAGCGCAACGCGCCCACCGACACCTTCGGCTGGGGCGTGGTGTTCTCCGACCAGACGCTGGGTGCGCTGAAGCGCGCCGACGCGAAGACCGCCGGCCAGATTCTCGACGCCTTCAACCACTGGGACGACATCGACGTGCACTTCGAGGGCCGCACGCTGCGCTCGTCGGGCCACGGCTTCTGCGGCATCGGCCGCATGCGGCTGCTCAACATCCTGCAGGCGCGCTGCGCGGAACTCGGCGTCGACATCCGCTACCGGACCGAGTGCTCCGACGATGCCGACGTCGATGCCGACCTGATCATCGCCTGCGACGGGCTGAACAGCCGCTTCCGCAGCAAGTACGCCGCCACCTACCAGCCCGACATCGACCTGCGCCGCTGCCGCTTCGTCTGGCTGGGCACGAACAAGCTGTTCGACGCCTTCACCTTCGCCTTCGAGAAGACCGAGTGGGGCTGGTTCCAGGCGCACGCCTACCGTTTCGACGCAACGACTTCGACCTTCATCGTCGAGACGCCGCAGGAGGTGTGGGACGCCGCCGGCATTGAGCAGATGAGCAAGGAGGAGGGCATCGCCTTCTGCGAGAAGCTGTTCGCCAAGTACCTCGACGGCCACGCGCTGATGAGCAACGCGGCGCATCTGCGCGGCTCGGCGCAGTGGATCCGCTTCCCGCGCGTGGTGTGCAGGCGCTGGGTGCACCACAACGGCCGCGCGCCCGTCGTGCTGATGGGCGACGCGGCGCACACCGCGCACTTCTCGATCGGCTCGGGCACCAAGCTGGCGTTCGAGGACGCGATCGCGCTGGCCGAGCGCATCGCCGCGCACCCCGGCGACCTGGCCGGCGCGCTGGCGAGTTACGAAGAGACGCGCGGCGTCGAGGTGCTGAAGATCCAGAACGCGGCGCGCAACTCCACCGAGTGGTTCGAGAACGTAGCCCGCCACGCGAAGCTGGAGCCGGAGCAGTTCGCCTATGCGCTCTTGACGCGCTCGCAGCGCATCTCGCACGAGAACCTGCGGCTGCGCGATGCGGGCTATGTCGGCGAACTGGAAGGCTGGCTGGCGGGCAAGGCCGGCTTGAAGGGCGAGCCGGTGCCGCCGATGTTCACGCCTTTCACGCTGCGTGGGCTGACGCTGAAGAACCGCGTCGTCGTCTCGCCGATGGCGCAGTACAGCGCCACCGACGGCGTGCCTGGCGAGCACCACTACGTGCACCTGGGCGCGCGTGCGATGGGCGGCGCGGGCCTGGTCTTCGCCGAGATGACCTGCCCCAGCGCCGACGCGCGCATCACCCCGGGCTGCCCGGGGCTGTGGAACGACGCGCAGACGCAGGCCTGGAAGCGCATCGTCGACTTCGTGCACGGCCATTCGACGGCGAAGATCGCGATGCAGCTCGGCCACGCCGGGCCGAAAGGCTCGACGCGCGTGCCGTGGGAGGGCGAAGACCTGCCGCTGCCTGATGACGCAAGAGAGGGCAACTGGCCGCTGATCGCCGCCTCGCCGCAGCAGTACCTCGACGGCGTCAGCGCCTGGGCGCGCGCCGCGACGCGCGAGGACATGGAGCGCATCCGCGACGACTTCGTCGCCGCGACGAAGCGCGCCGGGCAGGCCGGCTTCGACTGGCTGGAACTGCACTGCGCGCACGGCTACCTGTTGTCGGCCTTCCTCTCGCCGCTGACCAACCAGCGCGACGACGAGTACGGCGGCTCGATCCAGAACCGCCTGCGCTTCCCGCTCGAAGTGTTCGCCGCGATGCGCGCGGCGTGGCCGCAAGACAAGCCGATGTCGGTGCGCCTGTCGGCGCACGACTGGGTGCCGGGCGGCAACACGCCGGCCGACGCGGTGGAGATCGCGCGTGCCTTCCAGCAAGCCGGCTGCGATCTGATCGACGTGTCGTCGGGCCAGGTCCGCAAGCAGCAGCAGCCGATCTACGGCCGCATGTACCAGACGCCGTTCGCCGACCTGATCCGCAACGAGGTCGGCATCGCGACGATGGCGGTGGGCGCGATCAGCGAGGCCGACCACGTCAACAGCATCATCGCGGCCGGCCGCGCGGATCTCTGCGCGATCGCCCGCCCGCACCTCGCGAACCCGGCCTGGACGCTGCTGGAGGCGGCCAGGATCGGCCACACGAACGGCATCGGTGCCGACTGGCCGCTGCAGTACCTCTCGGGCAAGAACCAGCTCGAGCGCAACCTCGAACGCGAGCGCCAGCTGGCGGCGGCCAATGCCGGGCTGTCGGCGCAGGAACAGGCCAACCTGGCCCAGGGAGTATGAACATGGCACTGGTCGATGCCGAATCGCGCGTGCTGGACGATCACCACCAGGCCATCAAGCTGTGGCTGCGCATGCTCGCCTGCACGACGCGCATCGAGAACGTGATCCGCCAGAAGCTGCGCAGCGAGTTCGGCACCACGCTGCCGCGCTTCGACCTGATGGCGCAGCTCGATCGCGAGAGCGAAGGGCTGAGCATGGGGGAGTTGTCGGCGCGGATGATGGTGACGGGCGGCAACGTCACCGGCATCGTCGATCAGCTCGAAGGCGAGGGCATGGTGGTGCGCGAGGACCATCCCAGCGACAGGCGTGCCTACCGCGTGCGCCTCACGCCCGCGGGCCGGCGCCAGTTCCGCCGCATGGCGGCTGTGCACGAAACCTGGATCGTCGAGCTGTTCGACGGCTGGAACGCCGCGCAGAAGACCCAGGTGCACGGCCTGTTCGCCACCTTGAAGCAGCACCTCGCGGCATTGGAAGAAACCAAACGACAGGAGAGCGCATGACCCGCGCGATGAGTCCCCATCTGGCCGGCGGCAACCGCCGCACGACGGCCGACCTGAAGCCCGTTCACTTCGGCTGGCGCGTCGAGCGCCGCGTCGGCGTGATCACGCTGAACCGGCCCGAGCGCAAGAACCCGCTGACCTTCGACTCCTACGCCGAGCTGCGCGACCTGTTCCGCACGCTGGCCTATGCCGACGACGTGCGCGCGGTGGTGATCCAGGGCGAGGGCGGCAACTTCTGCTCGGGCGGCGACGTGCACGAGATCATCGGCCCGCTGATCGCGATGCCCATGCCCGACCTGCTCGCCTTCACGCGCATGACCGGCGATCTGGTCAAGGCGATGCGCGTCTGCGGCCAGCCCATCGTCGCGGCGATCGACGGCGTGTGCGCGGGCGCGGGCGCGATCGTCGCGATGGCCTCCGACCTGCGCGTGGGCACGGCGCGCAGCAAGATCGCCTTCCTGTTCACGCGCGTCGGGCTGGCCGGCTGCGACATGGGCGCGTGCAGCATCCTGCCGCGCATCGTCGGCCAGGGGCGCGCCTCGGAGCTGCTCTACAGCGGCCGCGCGCTGCCGGGCGAAGAGGCCCTCGCCTGGGGCTTCCACAACCGCCTGGCCGAGCCGGACGCCCTGAGCGCCGCGGCCATCGACTGGGCCGCCGAACTCGCCGCCGGCCCCAGCTTCGGCCATGCGATGACCAAGCGCATGCTGCATCAGGAGTGGGCGATGGGCGTCGACGAGGCGATCGAATCCGAGGCGCAGGCGCAGGCGATCTGCATGGCGACGCAGGACTTCCAGCGTGCGTACCACGCTTTCGTCGGCAAGCAGAAGCCGGTCTTCGAGGGCGATTGAGATGAAGCACGAACATCTGGCCTGGCCGTTCTTCGATGACAGGCATCGCGAACTCGCGGCGCATCTGGGCACGTGGGCGGCACAGCACCTGAACGGCGTCGGCCACGAGGCGGGCGTCGATGCACAGTGCCGCAATTTCGTGCGCCAGCTCGGCGCGGCCGGCTGGCTGCGCCATGCGGTGGCCGGCATGGCCTACGGCGGCGCGGCGGAAGTCATCGACACCCGCGCGATCTGCCTGCTGCGCGAGACCCTGGCGTTTCACCACGGCCTGGCGGATTTCGCGTTCGCGATGCAGGGCCTGGGCTCGGGCGCGATCTCGCTGGCCGGCACGCATGCGCAGCGGCAACGCTTCCTGCCGCGCGTGGCCGAGGGGTCGGCGCTGGCGGCCTTCGCGCTCTCCGAACCCGAGGCGGGTTCCGACGTGGCGGCGATGGCCTGCGCCGCACGCGACGACGGCGACGCCTACATCATCGACGGCGAGAAGACCTGGATCAGCAACGGCGGCATCGCCGACGTCTACGTGCTGTTCGCGCGCACCGGCGAAGCGCCCGGATCGCGCGGCATCAGCGCCTTCATCGTCGAAGCCGGCACGCCGGGTTTCGAGATCGCCGAGCGGATCGACGTGATCGCGCCGCACCCGCTGGCGCGGCTGCGCTTCACGAACTGCCGCGTGCCCAAGGCGAACCGCCTCGGCGAGCCGGGCGAAGGCTTCAAGATCGCGATGCGTACGCTCGACGTGTTCCGCACCTCGGTGGCCGGCGCCGCGCTCGGCTTCGGCCGGCGCGCGCTGCACGAGGGGCTGGAACGTGCGAAGACACGGCCGATGTTCGGCCAGCGCCTGGCCGACTTCCAGCTCACGCAGGCCAAGCTGGCGCAGATGGCGACCACGATCGACGGCGCCGCCTTGCTGACCTACCGCGCCGCCTGGCAGCGCGACCAGGGCCGCACCGTGACGCGCGAAGCCGCGATGGCCAAGATGGCCGCCACCGAAGGCGCGCAGCAGGTGATCGACGCGGCCGTGCAGCTGTGGGGCGGCGCCGGCGTGGTGCACGGCAACGTGGTGGAGTCGCTCTACCGCGAGATCCGCGCGCTGCGCATCTACGAAGGCGCGACCGAGGTGCAGCAGCTGATCATCGGCCGCGATCTGCTCAAGGAGGCTTGAGAGATGAGCACAGCCCACATCGACACCTTCGCCGCGCGCAACCTGCCGCCGCGCGAGCAGTGGCCGGAGTTCCTGTTCGATTCGCCGGAGCTGCAATTCCCCGAGCAGCTGAACTGCGCGACCGAGCTGCTGGATCGCTGGGTCGAGCGCGGGCAGGGCGATCGGCTGTGCGTGCAGGGCGCCGGCGTGCGCTGGAGCTATGCCGATCTGCAAGCGCAGAGCAACCGCATCGCCCGCGTGCTGGTCGAAGACATGGGCCTGGTGCCCGGCAACCGCGTGCTGCTGCGCGGCGCCAACTCGCCGATGCTGGCGGCGTGCTGGTTCGGTGTGGTCAAGGCGGGCGGCATCGCGGTGGGCAGCATGCCGCTGCTGCGCGCCAAGGAGCTGACGCAGATCGTCGTCAAGGCCGAGATCACGCATGCGCTGTGCGATGCGCGGCTGGCCGAGGAGCTGGCGCTGGCGCGGCCGAACTGCCCGACCTTGACGCAGGTGCTGCACTTCCATTCAGCCGATGCCGATGCGCTCGACGCACGAGCCGCCGCCAAGCCCGCTGCCTTCGAGAACGTGCGGACGGCCAAGGACGACACCTGCATCATCGCCTTCACCTCGGGCACCACCGGCCAGCCCAAGGGCACGATGCACTTCCACCGCGACGTGATGGCCGCCTGCGCCTGCTGGCCGCGCCATGTGCTGCGGCCGACGCGCGACGACGTCTTCATCGGCAGCCCGCCGCTGGCCTTCACCTTCGGGCTGGGCGGGCTGCTGCTGTTCCCTCTGTCGGTGGGCGCCTCCACCGTGCTGCTGGAGAAGGCCTCGCCCGATGCGCTGCCGGCCGCGATCGCTCAGTACCGCGCGACCACGCTCTTCACCGCGCCGACCTCGTATCGCGCGATGGCCGGGCAGCTCGCCGGGCATGATCTGTCCTCGCTGCGCCAGTGCGTCAGCGCCGGCGAAGCGCTGCCGGCGGCGACACGCGCGCTGTGGAAGCAGGCCAGCGGCATCGAGATGATCGACGGCATCGGCTCCACCGAGCTGCTGCACATCTTCATCTCGCACGACGAAGCGCATGCCAAACCCGGCGCCACCGGCACCGCGGTGCCGGGCTACGTCGCCTGCGTGCTCGACGACGCGGGCCGGCCGCTGCCGCGCGGCCAGGTGGGCCGCCTCGCGGTGAAAGGCCCGACCGGCTGCCGCTACCTCGCCGACGAACGCCAGCGCAACTACGTGCAGGACGGCTGGAACCTCACCGGCGATGCCTACCTGCTCGACGACGACGGCTACTTCGTCTACCAGGCGCGCACCGACGACATGATCGTCAGCGGCGGCTACAACATCGCCGGCCCCGAGGTGGAGAGCACGCTGCTGCTGCACCCCAAGGTGGCCGAGTGCGGCGTGATCGGCGTGGCGGACGCCGAGCGCGGCCAGATCGTCAAGGCCTTCGTCGTGCCCAAGCCGGGCATCGAAGCGAACGACGCGCTGGCGCGCGAGCTGCAGGACTACGTCAAGCAGAGCATCGCGCCCTACAAGTACCCGCGCGCCGTCGAGTTCCGCAGCTCGCTGCCGCGCACCGAGACCGGCAAGCTGCAACGCTTCAAGCTGAGACAAGCCACATGATGCAGGTGCTGCAACCCCCGGGCTGGGAGAAGCCCAAAGGCTATTCGAACGGCGTCGCCGCCGAGGGGCGGCTGGTGTTCGTGGCCGGCCAGATCGGCTGGAACGCGGCGTGCCGCTTCGAGAGCGACGACTTCGTCGCGCAGACGCGCCAGGCGCTGGCCAACATCGTCGCGGTGCTGGCCGAGGCCGGCGCCAGGCCCGAGCACATCGTGCGCATGACCTGGTACGTGACCGACAAGCGCGAGTACCTGTCGCGCGGCCGCGAAATCGGCGCCGTGTTCCGCGAGCTGATCGGCGTGTACCACGCTGCGATGAGCGCGGTGCAGGTGGCCGCGCTGATGGAGGATAGAGCCAAGGTGGAGATCGAGGTGACGGCCGTCGTGCCCCGCACGTGAATCCACGCTGATCTCTAGAATCGCGCGGGCCATGAATTCGCCCGCGGCCGCAGCCGCTGCTCCTCCCCCCGTGCTGCCCGGCCTCGCGCTCGCCACCGCGGGCGCGATCGCCTTCTCGGGCAAGGCCATCATCGTCAAGCTCGCGTACCGCTACGGCGTCGACGCGGTGACGCTGATCATGTACCGCATGCTGTTCGCGCTGCCGCTGTTCGTGGCGCTGGCGTGGTGGGCGGGGCGAGGCAGGCCGGCGCTGACGCGGCGCGACTGGGCAGCCATCCTCGGCCTGGGCTTCAGCGGCTACTACCTCGCGAGCTTTCTCGATTTCGCCGGGCTGGCCTACGTCACCGCCAGCTTCGAGCGGCTGGTGCTGTACCTCAACCCGACGCTGGTGCTGCTGCTCGGCTGGGTGCTGTTCCGCCGCCGCGCCAGCGCACGCCAGCTGATCGCGATGGCGGTCAGCTACGCCGGCGTGCTGCTGGTGTTCGGCCACGAACTGCAGCTCGCCGGGCCCGACGTGGCGCTGGGCGCCGCGCTGGTGTTCGGCAGCGCGCTCAGCTACGCGGTCTACCTCGTCTACAGCGGCGAGGAGGTCAAGCGCCTCGGCTCGATGCGGCTCACGGGCCTGGCCACCAGCGTCGCCTGCGTGCTGTGCATCGCGCAGTTCGTGCTGCTGCGGCCGCTGTCGGCCGCGACCAGCGTGGCGCCGGAGGTGATCTGGCTGTCGCTGCTGAACGCCACGCTGTGCACCTTCGCACCGGTGCTGATGGTGATGATGGCGATCGAGCGCATCGGCGCGACGCTGGCCGCGCAGACCGGCATGCTCGGGCCGATGTCGACCATCCTGATGGGCGTGTGGCTGCTCGGCGAGCCGTTCACGGTGTGGGTGGCGGCGGGCACGGTGGCAGTGATCGCGGGCGTGTGGCTGCTGGCGCGATGGCGCTGATTTTTTCGGAGGGCAAGGACATGGATCTCGGAATCAAGGGACGCTGGGCGCTGGTGTGCGCGGCCAGCAAGGGCTTGGGCAAGGGCTGCGCGGTGGCGCTGGCGGGCGAGGGCGTCAACGTGGTGATCACCGCGCGCGGGACCGATGCGCTCGAAGCCACGGCGAACGAGATCCGCGCCGCGTTTCCGAGCGTGCAGGTGATCGCCGTGGCCGGCGACATCACCACGCCCGAAGGCCGCCGCACCGCGCTGGCGGCCTGCCCGCAGGTCGACATCCTGGTCAACAACGCCGGCGGCCCGCCGCCGGGCGATTTCCGCGACTGGGACCGCGATGCCTGGCTGAAGGCGATCGACGCCAACATGCTCGCGCCGATCGAACTGATCAAGGCCACGGTCGACGGCATGGCCGCGCGCGGCTTCGGGCGGGTGGTGAACATCACCTCGGGCGCGGTGAAGGCGCCGATCGACATCCTCGGGCTGTCCAACGGCGCGCGCAGCGGCCTGACGGGCTTCGTCGCCGGGCTGGCGCGCCAGCCGCGCCTGGCGTCGGCCAACGTGACGATCAACAACCTGCTGCCCGGCTGGTTCGACACCGATCGTGTGCGTACCACGATGCAGGCCGCCGCCGCGAAGACCGGCCAGAGCGCCGAGGCGATGATCGAGAAACGCCGCGCCGGCATCCCCGCGCAGCGCATGGGCCGCGCCGACGAGTTCGGCGCGATGTGCGCCTTCCTGTGCAGCGCGCAGGCGGCCTACCTCACCGGCCAGAACATCCTGCTCGACGGCGGCGCCTACCCCGGCACCTTCTGATCGCGCGCGCGGCGCGGCGCCAGCGACGAAACCGCGATGCCCGCCGCGATCAGCGCGAACGCGGCGGCGTGGTACCAGCGCGGCGTCTCGCCGAGCAGCGCGGCCGACAGCAGCGCGGCGAACACCGGCGTGAGGTTGGCGAAGAAGGTCGCGATCGCCGGGCCCACCGTGGCCACGCCCAGCCCCCAGGCGCGGTAGGCGATCAGCGAAGGGCCGATGGCGACGTAGAGCAGCGCGGCGAAGACGGCGGGCGTCCAGTGGGTCGAAATGGAGGTCAGCGGCGCCTCGATGCCGGCGGCGAGCGTCGCCCACGCGGTGCCGAACAGCGTCTGCACCAGCAGGAATTCGGCCCAGTTCCAGGCCGGGCGCGCATCGCCTGCGAAGTGCGCGGGCGGGCGCGCCAGCATCCAGCTGTACCCGGCCCACAGCAGCACGGCCAGCAGCATGAAGATGTCGCCGGGCACCAGATGCACCTCGCGCAGCGTCTGGACGCTGCCGCGCGAGATCACCAGCAGCACGCCGGCCAGCGACAGCGCCGCGCCCAGCAGTTGCCGCGCCGAAGGCCGCACGCCGAAGAACACGCGGCCGACCAGCAGCATCCACACCGGCGAGCTGGCGGCGATCAGCGTCACGTTCAGCGGCGTGCTGGTCTGCACCGCGAGGTATTGCAGCGCGTTGTAGCTGCCCACGCCGAGCAGGCCCAGCAGCGCGAAGTGCTTCCAGCGCGAGGTGATCTGTGCCGGATCGCGCAGCGCGCGCCAGGCCAGCGGCAGCAGCAGCGCCAGCGCCAGCCACCAGCGCATCGCGTTGAGCGCCAGCGGCGCCACGGAGCCGACCAGCGCGCGGCCGACGACGGCGTTGCCGGCCCACAGCAGCGGCGGCAAGGTGAGCATCAGCGCGATGCGGGGCGTGAGAGAAGAAGAACTCAAGGAAGCGGCGGCGCTGCGGCGCGGGGCAAAGGCTGGCACGATAGCGGATCCGCAGCAATTCACTCTCGAGGACTCCAGCGATGCCCCAGACCGTCAAGGCCATCCGCGTTGCCGCCTACGGCGGCCCCGAAGCCCTGCAGCTCGACGAGCTGACGATCGGCGATCCCGGGCCGGGCGAGATCCGCATCCGCCACCATGCCTGCGGCCTGAACTTCATCGACGTCTACCAGCGCACCGGCCTGTATTCCAACCCGCTGCCGCTGGCGCTGGGCATGGAAGGCGCCGGCGTGATCGAGGCGGTGGGCGAGGGCGTCACGCACCTGAAGCCCGGCGACCGCGCCGCCTACGCGAGCAACCCGCCGGGCGCCTACAGCGAGGCGCGCGTGATGCCGGCGAAGTGCGTCTGCAGGCTGCCCGACGAGATCGACTTCGAAACCGGCGCGGCGATGATGCTCAAGGGCCTGACGGTGCAGTATCTGCTGCGCCAGACGCAGCCGGTGGGCGGCCTGCAGGCGGGCGACTTCGTGCTGTTCCACGCCGCGGCCGGCGGCGTCGGCCTGATCGCCTGCCAGTGGGCGCGCGCGATGGGCCTCAAGCTGATCGGCACCGCCGGCAGCGACGCCAAGTGCCAGCTCGCGCTCGAACACGGCGCGGCCTTCGCGATCAACTACCGCAGCGAGGATTTCGTCGAGCGCGTCAGGCAGATCACCGGCGGGCAGAACCTCAAGGTGGTCTACGACTCGGTGGGCAAGGACACCTTCGTGCGCTCGCTCGACTGCCTGCGCCCCTTCGGCCTGGCGGCCAACTTCGGCAATGCCTCGGGCAAGGTGCCGCCCTTCGACCTGGGGCTGCTCGCCGCGAAGGGCTCGCTCTACGTGACGCGGCCGACCCTGTTCGCGCACATCGCCACGCGCGAATCGACGCAGGCGATGGCCGACGACCTGTTCGGCATGGTCAAGAGCGGCGCGGTGAAGATCCGCATCGACCAGCGTTATGCGCTGAAGGACGCGGCGCAGGCGCACCGCGATCTGGAGGCGCGCAACACGACGGGGTGCAGCGTCCTGCTGCCGTGAGAATCCCGTTCGGAGCTCAGGAGCGCGGTCAGGCGTTCACCGGCTTCCAGTATCGCGCTTCGAGCGCCTTCGCGTCCGTCAGCCGCAGCTTGAGCAGCAGGCGCTCGGCGAAGGTCAGCGGTTGCAGGCGACCGTCGGGCAGCGCCAGCACCGGGCCGAGGATGGGTTCGTCCTCGATGCGCGATTGTTGGTAGGCACGCACGGGCAGGGTCTCGTTCATGCGATGGTCTCCGTCCTGCTTGTAACAGGAGGTATTTTACCGATCGGTCGACGATTCGACGAAGCGGTGTTACGTAACCGTCGCCTCGCGCGCCACGCCCACCGCGGCGCGGTAGGCGTGCCACGACGCATGCCCCAGCACCGGCCCGACCACCAGCAGGCCGAGGAAGCCCGGCAGCAGCGCCAGCAGCACCAGCAGCGTGATCGTCGCGCCCCACGCCAGCAGCGGCCAGGGCTGCGTCAGGCACAGGCGCAGGCTGGTCAGCGCGGCGCTCACCGCGTCGACCGAGCGGTCCAGGATCATCGGGATCGAGACCACGCTGATCGCGAAGATCAGTCCGGCGAACAGCGCGCCCACGCCGAGGTAGGCGACGATGAAGCCGAGGTTCTCGGGGTCGAACAGCGCCGCCAGCGAGCCCTTGAAGTCGGGCATGCCGTCGAAGCTGACCGCGAACACGATCAGCGAGGCTCGGCCCCACAGCATCTCGAGGATCAGCAGCACGCCGCCGAAGATCGCCATCGTGCCGGCGCACGACTCCCAGGCGACCAGCGAGGCGCCGAGGTCGGGCAGCTCGCCGCGCTCCAGCCGCCGGCTGGCGTCGTACAGGCCGAGGCAGAGGAACGGCCCCATCAGCAGGAAGCCGGCCGACAGCGCCAGCACCCAGGCCGGCGCGTGGCGGTAGGTCCACAGCAGCACCCAGCCCATCACCGTGAAGGCGGTGCCGTAGAACAGGCCGATCTGCGGCGCGCGCAGGAAGTCGCGCCAGCCCAGGCGCAGCCAGCGCAGCACGTCGGTGGCGCGCAGCGGGTTCAGCGGCAGGTCGAGGATCGTGGAAGAGTTCGGAGCTTCGGCGGGCGTGTCGTCCATGACGACGATTGAGCCGTGTCAACGTGCGCCGCGCATCCGGGCACACCCGAGGGTCAACGCCCGTCGTCGTCGTCGCGCCGGTGCGTGCTGCGCCAGATCGAGCGGATCAGCCACACGCCGCCGAGCGCCGCGGCGCTGAAGCCGAGGAAGCCGAAGGCGGGCAGGCCGAACAGCGTGGGCCCGCCCTTGACCGTCATGACGATCGACGAGCCGACGATCATCGCGGCGATCACCAGCGCCAGCGCGAGGCGGTTGGCGGCATGGTCGAGCTGGTCGCCGACGCGCTTCAGGTGCGCGAGGTCGATGTGCAGCTGCATGCGCCCGCGCCGCAGGTTGCGCAGCGCGCGCGCCACGTCCTGCGGCAGCCGCTCGGCGGTGGCGAGCGCGCCGCGCAGCGTGCTCCAGGCGCGCGCGCTCAGGGCGCGCGGCGTGTAGCGCGCGCGCAGCATCTGGCGCAGCATCGGCAGCGCCTCCTCGGCCATGTGAAAGCCCGGGTCCAGCCCGCGGCCCATGCCTTCCAGCGAGATGAAGGCCTTGATCAGGAGCGCCAGGTCGGCCGGCAGCGCGAGGCGGTGCTCGCGCAGGATGGTGGTCACGTCGGCGAGCATCTGGCCGAGGTGCAGCTCGGCCAGCGGCGTGCCGTGGTACTGGTCGACGAAGGCCTCGATCTCCATCTCCAGCTGCGTCAGGTTGGCGACGTGGTTGTCGCCGGCCCAGTCGAGCAGCACGTCGGCCACCGCCTGCGGCTCGCGCTGCACCAGCCCGAGCAGCAGCGACAGCAGCTCCTCGCGGCGCCGCGTGGTGAGCCGGCCCACCATGCCGAAGTCGATGAGGGCGATGCGGTTGCCGGGGAGGTAGAAGACGTTGCCCGGGTGCGGGTCGGCGTGGAAGAAGCCGTCCTCGACGGTCATCTTCAGCACCGCCTGCGCACCGCGGCGCGCCAGCAGCGGCCGGTCGAGCCCCTCCGCGGAGACGCGCTCCAGATCGTTGCCCGGAATGCCGGCGATGAACTCCTGCACGTTGATGCGCTCGCGCGTGTACTGCCAGTGCACCTTGGGGATCGCCACGTACGGCAGCACCGCGAGGTTGGCGGCGATGCGCTCGGCGTTGTGGCATTCGGCGGCGAGGTCCATCTCGCGCTGCAGCGAACGCGCCAGCTCGCGCACCAGCTGGCGCGGGCGGTAGGGCTGCAGCGAGGGCACCTCGGTTTCGGCCACCGCGGCCAGGCGTTCGAGCAGGCGCAGGTCGGCCTCGACCACTTCGCGGATGCCGGGGCGGCGGATCTTCACCACCACCTCGGCGCCGTCCTTCAGCCGCGCGCGGTGCACCTGCGCGATCGACGCGGCGGCCAGCGGCTCGGCGTCGAAGGCGTCGAACACGGCTTCCGGCTCGTCGCCCAGGTCTTCGCGCAACTGCGCGCGCAGCGCTTCCATGGCCACCGCCGGCACCTCGCTGTGCAGGCGCGAGAACTCGGCGATCCACTCCGGGCCGAACAGGTCGGCGCGGCCGGCCAGGATCTGGCCGAGCTTGACGAAGGTGGGCCCGAGCTCCTCCAGCGCCAGGCGCACCTGCACCGGCGGCGCCAGGCGCGCCAGGTCGGCGGCGTGCTCGCGTTTGAGCACCTGGCCGGCGCGCTCCAGCGCGTCGGCCAGGCCGAGGCGGCGCACCATGTCGCCGAAGCCGTGGCGGATCGCCACGCCGGCGATCTCGTTCAGGCGCCCGAGGTCGCGCGCGGCGCCCAGTGTCTCGATCAGCATGGGCGCGAGTATCGCGTGCATCGCGTGCCGACCGGGGCGGGGGATTGACGTAGGATAGGTCGCTGCGCCGCAATGCAGCAATTTTCAAGACGACCCCGAGATTCCATGCCGCGTTCGCCCTTCGCCTGCCTCGCCCTGCTCTGCGCTGCCGCCCTCGCCACCACCGCCCACGCCGCCCCGCTGCCCAAGACCGATACCGAGCGCGCCTGCTGGCAGCGCTATTCGCGCGAGCGCACCCGCGTCGACCTGAAGGGGCTGACGGCCGTCACCTTCGGCAACCTGCGCAACGGCTACCGCGTGCGCAGCCCCTTCATGGTGGAGTTCGGCATCAAGGGCATGGGCGTGGTGCCGGCCGGCAAGGCGCTGGAGAACACCGGCCACCACCACATCCTGGTCGACACGCCCATGCCGCCCTCGGTGACCGACAAGCTGCCCTTCAACGACGGGCACCGCCACTTCGGCAAGGGCCAGACCTTCGCGGTGCTCGACCTGCCCCCCGGCAAGCACACGCTGCGGCTGCTGTTCGCCGACCACGAGCATCGGCCGTACTTCGTGTTCAGCCCGGAGATCACCGTGCAGGTCACCGGCAAGCGCACGGCCGAACCGCTGAAGATCGACCCGGACGACTTCGAGGCCAGCTGCGCCGCCTGGTATCAGGACGAGCAGGCGCGGCCGCGCGCGCCGGGCGAGTGGGTGTCGGTGACCAACGTGCGCGACGGCGAGGCGCTGGTCAGCCCCTTCACGCTGCAGTTCGGCGTCGAGGGCTTCGGCGTCTGCGCCAAGGGGCAGAGCGCCGATCGCACCGGCCACTTCATGCTCGACGTGCTGCGCGAAGGCCGCGTGGTGCAGGCCACCGACCTCTCCAACGGCGCGACGCAGGCCAACGTGTTCGTGCCGCCGGGCGCCTACCAGGTGCGGCTGCGCTTCGTCGACGCGAAGACGCAGCGCGACCTGCTGCCGCCGCACGAGCAGGGCATCGTGGTGACGGCGCAGGAGCGGTTCTAGCGTTCAGGACCTGCGCACGCGCAGCAGCTCGTCGAGGATCAGCAGCGCCGCGCCGACGGTGATCGCGCTGTCGGCGATGTTGAACGAGGGGAAGTAGCGGCCGGCGTAGTGCACCTGGATGAAGTCGACCACGTAGCCGTGCAGCAGGCGGTCGATCACGTTGCCCAGGGCGCCGCCGAGGATCAGCGACAGCGCCCAGGCGAACAGGCGCTGGCCGCCGTGGCCGCGCAGCATCCAGACGATGAACACCGCCGCCGCCGCGCCCAGGCCGACGAAGAACCAGCGCTGCCAGCCGGAAGCGCCCGCCAGGAACGAAAACGCCGCGCCGCTGTTGTGCACGCGCACGACGTTGAAGAACGAGGTGACGGTGCGGCTGTCGCCGAGCTGGAAGTAGCCGAGGATCAGCGTCTTGGTGAACTGGTCGAGCAGGATCACGGCCAGCGCGATGCCCAGCCAGGGCAGCAGCGAATTTCTGCTCGAGGATTTCTGCCAGGCCATGCTCACGCTGCCTTTCGCGCTTCGCCGGCGCCGTAGAGGTTGCTGGTGCAGCGGCCGCAGATCGTCGGGTGCGCGGCGTCGTGGCCGACGTCGTCGCGCCAGTGCCAGCAGCGCTCGCACTTCGTCGCGCTCGACGGCGTGACCTGCACGCTCAACTCGTTGCCCGGCGCCAATGCCACCGCGGACGTGATCGTGACGAAGCGCAGATCCTCGCCCAGCGCGGCGAGCAGCGCGTGGTCGGCGGCCGGCGCGGTGATGGTGAGGTTGGCTTGCAGCGACGAGCCCACCTTGCCCTCGGTGCGCACCGCCTCGATCTCCTTGTTCGCCACGTCGCGGATCTCGCGGATGCGCGCCCATTGAGCGAGCAACGCCTCGTCGGGTTCGTCGAACTTCCAGTAGGTCTCGGTGAAGATCGAGGGCGACGCGCCCGGCGCGAACACCTTCCACGCTTCTTCCGCCGTGAACGACAGGAACGGCGCCATCCAGCGCAGCATCGCGTGCGTCAGCTGCCACAGCGCGGTCTGCGCCGAGCGGCGCGCCAGCGACTTCGGCGCGCTGGTGTAGAGGCGGTCCTTCAGCACGTCGAGGTAGAAGGCGCCCAGGTCTTCCGAGCAGAACACCTGCAGCTTGGCCACCACCGGGTGGAACTCGTAGACCTCGTAGTGCGAGATCACCTCGGCCTGGAACTGCGCCGCACGCGCCAGCGCCCAGCGGTCGATCTCCAGCATCTGCGCGGCCGGCACCGCATCCTTGGCCGCGTCGAAATCGCTGGTGTTGGCGAGCAGGAAGCGCAGCGTGTTGCGGATGCGCCGGTAGGCGTCGACCACGCGCGCGAGGATCTTGTCGTCGCCGGCGATGTCGCCCGAGTAGTCGGAGGCCGCCACCCACAGCCGGATGATCTCGGCGCCCAGGGTCGAGCTCACCTTCTGCGGCTCGATGCCGTTGCCCAGGCTCTTGCTCATCTTGCGGCCCTGGCTGTCGACCGTGAAGCCGTGGGTCAGCAGGCCGCGGTACGGCGCGCGGCCGTACAGCGCGCAGGCCAGCAGCAGCGAGCTGTGGAACCAGCCGCGGTGCTGGTCGTGGCCTTCGAGGTAGAGATCGGCCTCCGGGCCTTCGGGGTGGAAGCCTTCCGGATGCTGGCCGCGCAGCACGTGCCAGAAGGTCGAGCCGGAGTCGAACCACACTTCGAGGATGTCGCTGCTCTTGCTGTAGTGCGGCGCATCGGCGGCGCCGAGGATCTCTTCGGTGCTCGCGCGGCTCCAGGCCTCGATGCCGCCTTTTTCGACGATGTCGGCCGCCTGGTCGAGGATCTCCATCGTGCGCGGATGCAGCTCGCCGGTCTGCTTGTGCAGGAAGAAGGGCAGCGGCACGCCCCAGCTGCGCTGGCGGCTGATGCACCAGTCGGGCCGGTTGGCGATCATGTCGCGCAGCCGCGCGCGGCCGTTCTCGGGGAAGAAGCCGGTCTGGTCGATCGCGTCCAGCGCCATCTGGCGCAGCGTGCGCTGCGCCTTGTCCTTGGTGAACACGCCCGCGCCTTCGTCCATGCGAATGAACCACTGCGCCGCCGCGCGGTAGATCACCGGGCTCTTGTGGCGCCAGCAGTGCGGGTAGCTGTGCGTGATGGTCTCGGTGGCGAGCAGGCGTCCGGCGTTCTTCAGCGTCTCGATGATCGCCGGCACCGCCTTCCAGATGTTCTGGCCGCCGAACAGCGGAAAGTCGGCCGCGTAGCTGCCGTTGCCCTGCACCGGATTCAGGATGTCGTCGTACTTCATGCCGTGCTGCACGCACGAGTTGAAGTCGTCCAGGCCGTAGGCCGGCGAGCTGTGCACGAGGCCGGTGCCGTCGTCGGCGGTGGCGTAGTCGGCGAGGTAGACGGGGCTCAGGCGGTCGAAGCCCTTGTCGACATGCGCGAGCGGGTGGTGGAAGTGGATGCCGCCGAGCTTCTCGCCCGTCACCGTGGCGAGCACCTGGCCGGTCAGGCCATAGCGCGCCAGGCATTTCTCCACCAGCGACGCCGCCAGCACCAGCAGGCCGCGCTCGGTGTCGACCAGCGCGTACTCCAGCGTCGGGTTCAGGTTCAGCGCCTGGTTGGCGGGGATGGTCCACGCGGTGGTGGTCCAGATCACCGCGAAGGCGTCTTTCTCCAGCTTGGTCAGCCCGAAGGCGCTGGCCAGCCGCGCCGGCTCGGCGCACAGGAAGGCGACGTCGATGGTCTGGCTCTTCTTGTCGGCGTATTCGATCTCGAATTCGGCCAGGGAACTGCCGCAGTCGAAGCACCAGTACACCGGCTTCAGGCCGCGGTAGACGAAGCCGCGCTCGATCACGCGCTTGAAGGCGCGGATCTCGCCGGCTTCGTTGGCCGGGTCCATCGTCGCGTAGCGGTGCGCCCAGTCGCCCAGCACGCCCAGGCGCTTGAAGTCGGCCATCTGCAGGGCGATCTGCTCGGTCGCATAGGCGCGGCTCTTGGCCTGCATGTCGTCGCGGCTCAGGTTGCGGCCGAACTTCTTCTCGATCGCGTTTTCGATCGGCAGGCCGTGGCAATCCCAGCCCGGCACGTACTGCGCGTCGAAGCCCTTCAGCTGGCGCGCCTTGACGATCATGTCCTTGAGCACCTTGTTGACCGCATGGCCCATGTGGATCGCGCCGTTGGCGTAGGGCGGGCCGTCGTGCAGCACGAACAGGGGCGCGCCGTGGCGCGCGTCTCGCAGCTTCTTGTAGATGCCTTGTTCGTCCCACTCCCTGACCCAGGCGGGCTCGCGGCGCGCGAGGTCGCCGCGCATCGGGAAGGGCGTGTCGGGCAGGTTCAGCGTCGCGCGGTAGTCGACGGAAGCGGTATCGGTCATGGCAGCAGGGGCGCCGGATTGCTTGGCGCGCCGGGAAGTGGGTGAGCGGCGCGTCGTGCGCCGGCGGTCGCGAGGGCTGGGGCGAACGCTAAATTCGGTCGCGCGTCGTCTGGCGCCGCTGCGAGGCGTGGGCCGCGAGGAAGGCGCGTGCGTCGTCGGCGTCCTGGCGGATGGCGGCGGTCAGCGCCTCGAGCGAATCGAAGCGCGCCTCGTCGCGCAGTTTGTGCAGCAGTTCCACGCGCACGATCTTACCGTAGCCCCCCTCGGCGCCGAGCGTGGCGGGCCACTCCAGGCAGTGCACTTCGAGCAGCACGCGGCCGCTGTCGTCCACCGTCGGGCGGCGGCCGAGGCTGGCGACGCCGTCGAGTGGCGCATCGGTCAGGCCATGCACCTGCACCGCGAAGATGCCCAGCGCCGCCGGCTTGGGGTGTGAGAAGCGCAGGTTGAGCGTCTTGAAGCCGAGATCGCGCCCGAGCTTTCTTCCGTGCACCACGTGGCCCGACAGGCTGTACGGCCGGCCCAGCAGCACCGCGGCGCGTTCCATGTCGCCGGCGGCCAGCGCCTCGCGCACCGCCGAGCTGGAGACACGTTCTCCGTGCACCTCGTAGCTCAGCATGCGCGCCACGTCGAAGCCGGCCGCCTGGCCGGCGGCGTCGAGCAGCGCGTAGTCGCCGGCGCGCTTCGCGCCGAAGCGGAAGTCGTCGCCGACCAGCACGTACTTCGCGCCCAGGCCCTCGACCAGCACGTCGTCGACGAAAGCCTGCGGCGACTGCGCCGCGAAGCGCGCGTCGAAGCGCAGCACCACGGCCTGCTCGATGCCGCAGCGCTCCAGTTCGGCGAGCTTGTCGCGCAGCGTGGCGATGCGCGCGGGCGCGAGGTCGGGCTTGTTCGCCGCCGCCGCGAAGTAGTCGCGCGGATGCGGCTCGAAGGTCATCACGCAGGAGGCGAGGCCGCGGTGCTGCGCCTCGTTGCGCAGCAGCGCCAGCATGGCCTGGTGGCCGCGGTGCACGCCGTCGAAGTTGCCGATGGTCAGCGCGCAGGCGTCGGCGATGCCGGGGTGGTGGAAGCCGCGGAAGACTCGCATGCGTGCGATTATCGGTGCGGCTCGATCTGCGCAGGCTCGGTCCAGCGCCACTGTCCCGGCGCCAGATCGGCCGGCAGTTGCAGCGCGCCGAAGGCGCTGCGGTGCAAGGCTTCGACGCGGTTGCCCGCGGCCGCCACCATGCGCTTGACCTGGTGGTACTTGCCTTCGGTGAGCGTGAGGCGCAGGCCGTGGGTGCCCTCGGCCTGGGCTTCCGCGGCGCGCACCGGCGTGGGGTCGTCGTCGAGCACCACGCCGTTGCGCAGCGCGGC
The DNA here is from genome assembly GCA_029779845.1 of Pseudomonadota bacterium. Taxonomy (GTDB): domain Bacteria; phylum Pseudomonadota; class Gammaproteobacteria; order Burkholderiales; family Burkholderiaceae_C; genus Piscinibacter. The sequence continues at coordinate 74,254 of JAKOZT010000015.1, forward strand.
GAGCTGTTTTTCATCCACTTCGTGCTTGCAGCGCGCCTCGTAGACCTTGGGCACGTGGTGCCTGGGCGAAGTCAGGCGATGGATCAGCGCGCCGTCGTCGGTGAGCAGCAGCAGCCCGGTGGTGTCTTCGTCGAGCCGGCCCACCGGCTGCACGCCGCGCGTGCGCAGCGGCGCGGGCAAGAGGCTCAGCACGCTGGGGTGGTGCCTGGGCTTCTGCGAGCACTCGTAGCCGGCCGGCTTGTGCAGCATCACCAGCGCCTTCTCGCGATACGGCCACAGCCGGCCCTGCACGCCGAATTCCAGGCCCTCGGTATCGACTTCGCGCCACGGATCGTCGCAGACCTCGCCGGCCAGGCTGACGAAGCCGGCGGCGATCAGCCCCTCGCATTCGCGGCGCGTGCCGAAACCTTGGCTGAACAGCACCTGGGCGAGCGTGGGGAGGCGGCCGCGGCTCATGCGAAGTCGGCGGCGCAGGGCAGTTCGGGCAGGCGCGCCGCGGCGCGCACGCCGCTGAGCACCGCGCGCGCGGTGACTTCGGCCGCCAGCGCGCCGAGCAGCGTCAGGTCCGCGCCGCGCCCGGCCGCGCCAGTGGCCAGCGCGAACAGCGTGTCGCCGTCGCCCATCGTGTGCACCGGGTTGATGGATCGCGCCAGGCCGTCGTGCGCCATCTGCGCGAGCTTGTTGGCCTGGGCCTTGGTGAGCGCTGCGTCGGTGGCGATCACGCCGATGGTCGTCGCGGCGCCGGGCTGGAAGGGCGCGGGCAGTTCTCCGGCGAGGAAGGCGTTCATCGTGCCGAGCAGTTGCGTGCCGTCGGCCGTGCGTGCGCCGGCCACCGGCCGGCCCGTGGCCGGGTCGACCACATCGCCGAGCGCGTTGACGGCGACCAGCGCCGCCACCGTGAACCCGCCGACGCGCAGCGAGGCCGTGCCGATGCCGCCCTTCATCGCCCGAGCGGGGCCGTACAGCTTGCCGACACTCGCGCCCGCACCGGCGCCGACGTTGCCCTGCGCCGGCGGCTGGGTGCTCGCCGCCACGCAGGCCGCGTAGCCCGCATCGGCATCAGGCCGGATGCGCGCATCGCCGAGCCACAGGTCGAACAGGATCGCCGCCGGCACGATGGGCACGCGCACGGTGCCGACCGCGACGCCGATGCCGCGCTCCTCCAGCCAGCGCATCACGCCGCCGGCCGCATCGAGCCCGAAGGCGCTGCCGCCGGCCAGCAGCACGGCGTGCACCTGCTCGACGCTGTTCAGCGGCGAGAGCAGCTCGGTCTCGCGCGTGCCGGGCGCGGCGCCGCGCACGTCGACGCCGCACACCGCGCCCTGCGGCGTCAGCACCACGCTGCAGCCGGTGGGGCGGCGCTTGTCGGTGAAGTGGCCGACGCTGACGCCGGCCACGTCCACGATGGAAGCGGCGATCGACTCGTTCATGCCGGCATGGTAGCCGGCACCTTCTTCACGCAAACACGCCTGCCGTGTCCTGCATGCGCGCGGACACCTCGCCGAGGTGGTGCAGCGTGTCGCCGAAGGTCATCTCCAGCACCGTCAGGCGCTTGAAGTAGTGGCTGCCGATGTACTCGTCGGTCACGCCGATGCCGCCGTGCAGCTGGATGCACTGCTGGCCGACGAAGCGCATCGATTGCCCCAGCTGCACCTTGGCCTGCGCGATCGCGCGGCGGCGCACCGGCGCGGGCTCGCCGAGCTTGAGGCTGGCGTAGTAGCTCATCGAGCGGCCAAGTTCGAGCTGCATCTTCACGTCGGCGATGCGGTGCCGCAGCGCCTGGAAGCTCGCGATCGCCACGCCGAACTGCTTGCGCGTGTTCATGTACTCGGCGGTGATCGCGGTCAGGCGCTCCATCACGCCGACGGCTTCGGCGCAGACCGCGGCGATGCCGGCGTCCACCGCCTGTTCGAGCAGCGGCAGCGCGTCGAGCGCGATCAGCGTGGCGGGCGTGTTCGCCAGCGTGATCTCGGCGGCGCGGGCGCCGTCCTGCGTCGGGTAGCCGCGCACCGTCAAACCTGCCGTGCCCTTGGCGACGAGGAAGAGGGCGATGCCTTTTTCGTCCGCATCGGCGCCGGCCGTGCGCGCCGGCACGATGAAGGCGTCGGCTTCGTCGCCGGCGGGCACGATGCTCTTGGCGCCGGAGAGCGTCCAGTCGTTGCCGGACTTCGAAGCCTTCGTCGTCACGTGGTTCAGGCGATAACGCGCCGCACGCTCCTGATGCGCCAGCACCACCAGCGCCGAGGCGTCGGCGATCTTCGGCAGCCACTCGGACTGCACGTCCGCCGGCGCGCCCGACAGCAGCGTGGGCGCGACGATCGCGCCGTGCGCATAGGGCGCGTTGACCAGCCCGCGCCCCAGCTCCTCGTTGACCACCATCGCCTCGATCGGCGCCAAGCCCATGCCGCCGTGCGCCTCGGGGATCACGAGGCCGGTGAGGCCCAGCTCGGCGAGTTCGCCATAGACCTCGCGCGTCGCGCCGCCGGCCTTGGCGATGCCGTGGCGGCGCTCGAACGAAAAGCCCTTGTCCACCCAGCGCCGCACCGCATCGCGCAGCGATTCCTGATCGTCGGTGAAATCGAAGTCCATGATCAGCTCCCCAGCACGGTGGCGGAGACGATGTTGCGCTGGACCTCGTTGGATCCGCCGTAGATCGTCGTCTTGCGGTAGTTGAAGTAGGTGGCGGCCAGCGGCGCGCAGTGCGCCGCGCCGACCTGGTCGCCCTGCCAGCCGGCTTCCATCGCCTCCTTCACGAAGGGCACGCTGTACGGCCCGGCGGCCAGCATCATCAGCTCGGTGTAGCGCTGCTGGATCTCGCTGCCGCGGATCTTCAGCAGACCCGCCACGTCCAGCGCCGCCTTGCCGCTCTTCTCGGCGGAGAGCACGCGCAGCACCATCATCTCCAGCGCGACGATGTCGACTTCCAGCTTCGCGATCTCGTCGCGGAAGCGCGTGTCCTCGTAGACGCCTTCGGCCCTGGCGATGCGCTTCAGGCGCTCCAGCTCACGCTTGGCGCGGTTCACGTCGGCGATGTTGGTGCGCTCGTGGGCGAGCAGGTGCTTGGCGTAGGTCCAGCCCTTGTTCTCCTCGCCGACGAGGTTGTCGGCCGGCACCTCGACGTTGTCGAACCAGACCTCGTTCACCTCGTGGCCGCCGTCGAGCATGATGATGGGCCGCACGCTGACGCCCGGGCTCTTCATGTCGATCAGCAGGAAGCTGATGCCGGTCTGCGGCTTGCCGGAGGTGTCGGTGCGCACCAGGCAGAAGATCCAGTCGCCGTACTGGCCCAGCGTGGTCCAGGTCTTCTGGCCGTTGACGATGTAGTAGTCGCCCTTGCGTTCGGCGCGGCACTTGAGCGACGCCAGATCCGAGCCCGCGCCCGGCTCGCTGTAGCCCTGGCTCCACCACACCTCGCCGCTCATGATGCCGGGCAGGTGGCGCTTCTGCTGCTCGGGCGAGCCGAAGGCCATGATCACCGGCGCCACCATCACCGGCCCGAAGGGCACCACGCGCGGCGCGCCGGCCAGCGCACATTCCTCCTCGAACAGATGGCGCTGGATCACGTTCCAGCCCGGCCCGCCGAACTGCTTGGGCCAGGCCCAGCCGTGCCAGCCCTTGGCGCCGAGGATCTTGGCCCAGCGCTGCATGTCGTTCTTGCTCAGGTGCAGGGCGTTGTGCACCTTGTGGCTGATGTCCTTGGGCAGGTTCTCGGCCACCCAGGCGCGGATCTCCTGCCGGAACGCCTGTTCCTCGGGCGTGAAATTCAGGTCCATGCGTGTGTCTCCATTGCGGCCCGCGGGCCAGCGAGCGTTTTAGCACGAGCGTTCGCAAAACCCTTGTCCCTGCCGCGACAACGCCCCGCAGTGGATCCCCTGGGTTGTCGAGCGTCAGTACCGCTTGTCGAGCACCAGCACGTCGGCGTCGCGCTTCATCTGGAAGCGCGACAGGAAGCTGTTGCCCAGCAGCACCATCTCCATCGGCGCCGGCACCACGGTGGCGGCGACGTCGTAGACCGTCACGTCGCCGATGCGCACCTCGCGCAGCGTGACGCGGTGCGCCACCACGTCGCCGTTGGCGGTGCGGGCAATGCCGCGTTCGCCCTTGGAGAAATCCAGCCCGATGCTGCGCGCCACCGCTTCGCCGATGGCGATGTTGGTGGCGCCGGTGTCGACCACGAAGCGCACGCTGCGGCCGTTGATCGTGCCGCCGGTGGTGAAGTGCCCGCCCGGCCCGGCCGATAGCACGATCTGCGTGCCGCTGCCGGCGCTGGCCGCGCCGCCGAGGTTCACCTGCGCGCCGCCGAGCGCGAGCGTCTGGCGCTTGCCGCCGACTTCCACCACCGCCTGGCTGCCGCTGACGCTGATGACCTTCACGCCGGAGACCGTGGCCCCGGCCGCGACGGTGCGCGGCGCGCCGTCGATCATCAGCAGCGCCTTGTCGCCCAGGCTGCCGCTCATCGAGACGTTCTGCGCGAAGGCCAGCGCCGGCAGCAGCGCCACGAGGGCGGCGAGGCGGCGCATGTTCAGTCGCGCAGGTTGGTGAACGAGACCGGCGCGTCCGGCACGGTCTTCTTGATCAACTGCATCGCGAGCTGCAAGTCATCGCGCTTGGCGCCGGTGACGCGCACCGTGTCGCCCTGGATCGCGGCCTGCACCTTCATCTTGCTCTGCTTGATGGCGGCCTGGATCTTCTTGGCGTTGTCGCCGTCGACCCCGCTCTTGACCGTCAGCACCTGCTTGACCTTGTCGCCGCCGATCTTCTCGATCTTCGCGCTGCGGTCGAGGAAGCGGATGTCCACGCCGCGCTTGCTCAGCTTGGCCAGCAGGATGTCGGTGACCTGGCCGATCTGGAAGTCCGAGTCGGCGTGCAGCGTGATCGCCTTGTCGGCCAGCTCGGCCGCGGCCGAGCTGCCCTTGAAGTCGAAGCGCGTGCCGATTTCCTTGGCGGTCTGGTCGACGGCGTTGCGCACCTCGACGAGATTCGGCTCGATGACGGTGTCGAAACTGGGCATGCAAAAATTCTCGCATGCAAATCGAGTCGGGCGTGAGCCTGAAACCGTTCAATACCTTCGGATTGCCGGCGGTTGCGCAATCCTTGGTGCGCATCAAGAGCGATGCCGACGTGCGCCGCGTGGTCGACCATCCGGAGCTGGGCCGCGCGCCCAAGTTCATCCTCGGCGGCGGCAGCAACATCATCCTGACGCGCGACATGCCGGCCGTGGTGCTCAAGGTCGAGGTGACGGGCAAGCGGCTGGTGGAGGAGCGCGCCGACGCCTGGATCGTCGAGGCCGGCGCCGGCGAGAGCTGGCACGACGTGGTCGCGTGGACGCTCGCCCAGGGCTGGCCGGGGCTGGAGAACCTGGCGCTGATCCCCGGCACCGTGGGCGCGGCGCCGGTGCAGAACATCGGCGCCTACGGGCTGGAGCTGAAGGACCGCTTCGAGGCGCTGGACGCGGTCGACCTGGTCACCGGCCGCAGCGTCACGCTCGGGCCGGCGATCTGCGCCTTCGGCTACCGCGACAGCGTCTTCAAGCACTCGCTGGCCGGGCGCACGCTGATCACGCGCGTGCGGCTGCGCCTGCCGCGGCCCTGGCAGCCGGTGCTGGGCTACCTCGACCTGGAGCGGCGCATGCGCGAGGAGGGCGTCTCCAGCCCGTCGGCGCGCCAGATCTTCGACTGGATCTGCGCGATCCGCCGCGCCAAGCTGCCCGACCCGGCGGCGATCGGCAACGCCGGCAGCTTCTTCAAGAACCCGGTGGTCACGCCCGAGCAGTGCCGCGACATCATCGGCCGCGACCCGGAGATCGTGCACTACCCGATGCCCGACGGCAGCGTGAAGCTCGCCGCCGGCTGGATGATCGACGCCTGTGGCTGGAAGGGCAAGGCGGTGGGCGGCGCGGCCGTCTACGACCGGCAGGCGCTGGTGCTGGTCAATCGCGGCGGCGCGATCGGCTCGGAGGTGATGACGCTGGCGCGCGCCATCCAGGAGAGTGTCTACGGGCGCTTCGGCATCCGGCTGGAGCCGGAGCCGGTGGTGGTCTGATCCTCGATCAGAGGAAGTGGCAGACGTAGTGGAGCGTCTGTGAGACTTCGATGTCGAAGGCGGCATTGCCCGGCACGTCGAAGCTCTGGCCGCCGCGATAGGTGGCCCACTCCGTGGAGCCCGGCAGCCTGACGCGGCACTCGCCCTCGATCAGCTCCATGCGCTCGGGCGCGCCGGTGTTGAACTTCAGCGCCGAAGGCAGGATCACGCCGACGCTCTTCTTGCTGCCGTCGGCCAGCTCCAGGCTGTGCGAGACGCACTTGCCCTCGAAGTAGACGTTGGCGCGGGTGCGCACGGTGGCTTGAAGCTGGTCGGTCATGGCTCGGGAGGGCGACAAAAGGAGCGCGGATGCTAGCGCAGGGCTGTGAGCGTCTGTTTCACGGCGTGGCTTCGCGCACGAATGCACGCACCAAAATGATGACGGCGCGTTGTAATCGCTGATCTTCGCGCCCTGATCATGCCCGGCCTGCTGCAACGCAACGAACGAGCCATCACCGCCGCGCCGCCCGGCGCGCAGCGGGCGGTGCTGCTGGCGCAGCGTGTCGGGCTGCTGGCGCGCCACTGGCGCAGCCATGAAGTGCCGGCCGCGCTGCATGCCGCCGAAGCCGCGGTGCAAGGCCTCGGCGATGCGCGCGCGCAGGCCGAGCTCGACCTGGCGCGCGGCCTGGCGTGTTACTACGGCGCCGAGGTGGAAGCGGCCGCCGAGCCGATCGCGCGGGCGCGCGACAGCGCGCTGGCGCTGGCCGACCGCGGCCTGCAGGCCGAATGCGAGGCCTGGCTGGGCTGCATCGTCGGCACCTTGCAGCAGGAGCCGGCGCGCTCGATCGCCCATCTGCACGCGGCGGCCCGGCTGGGCGCGGCGTTCCGGCCGCTGGCCGCGGCGCGCGCGCTGTACGTCGTCGCCACGCTGTACCAGGAAGCCGAGCTGATGGACCAGGCGGTGCGCCACTACCGGCGCGCCACGCTGCTGGCGCGGCGCGAGAACGACGAGCAGCTGCTCGCCGCGGTGCACCGCTACATGACGCTCGCGCAGGTGCAGCAGGCGCGCCGCGCGCGCGCCGCCGGGCGGCTGCAGGCCGAGCAGCTCAAGCAGTCCGCGGCCGCGCTGGGCAGCGCGCAGCAGCTCGCCGCGCTGCTGTCGGGCGACGACGCCAGCCTGCAGTTCCAGCTGCGCCTGGGCGAGATGCTGCGCCTGGACGGCGAGCACGAGCGCGCGCTGGAGGTGTTCGAGTGCTGCGTCGACCGCGCCGCGCGCGCCGGCATGACCTGGGAGGCCACCATCGCGCGCGCCGACCAGGCGGTGTGCCTGGCGCGCGCCGGCCGCCTGCTCGACGCGCGGCACACCGGTGCGCTCGCCGAAGCCGAGCTGGACAGCGGCGCGGCCGACTACGTGCGCGGCGTGGTGCACGACTCGCTGGCCGAGCTGAGCGAGCTGCTCGGGCGGCCGCAGGCGCAGGCGCTGCACGCCGAGACGGCGCGCGCCGCCTGGGCCGCCGACGCCGACTATTGCGAGCGGCTGCGCGCCGCGCTGGTGGCGCAAGGCCCATTGACGGATTGAGCGCTGTGTCTGTCGCCCGCGCGACAGCACCCGCTCCGGGGTTCCGCGCTGGCCGCGCCGTGCTCGCTGCGGTAGAACCGGCGCTCACACGTCGCCCGACCGGAAATCGCCCGTGCTCGAAGCCAACCCCCTCCGCCCGCACCACGCCGTCTGGCCGCGCCGCCTGCCGCGCGAACTGGCCGTGCCGCGCACCTCGCTGTGGTTCAACCTGGACGTGTCGGCCGCACGCTGGCCCGACAAGCCGGCCTACCTGTTCTTCGGCCGGCCGCTGAGCTATCGCGAGCTGCGCGAGCAGTCGCTCGCCATCGCCGGCTGGCTACAGGCGCACGGCGTCGGGAAAGGAGACCGCGTCGCGCTGTTCATGCAGAACTGCCCGCAGTTCGTCGCCGCGCTGTACGGCATCCTGCGCGCCGACGCGGTGGTGGTGCCGGTCAACCCGATGAACCGCGCCGAGGAGTTCGGCCACTACATCGCCGACCCGGAAGCGAAGGTCGCCATCTGCAGCGCCGACCTGGCCGGCATCGTCGCGCAGGCCAACGCCGCACTGCCCGAGGCCCAGCGCCTGCAGCACGTGCTGGTGACCCGTTATGCCGACGCGCTGCCCGAAGCCATCGAGGCCGCAGAAGCGCCCAACCCCGCCACGGAACAGTGGCTGCGCGCCGACCCGGCCTTGCCCGAAGGCGGCCCGCAGTGGACGCGCTGGGCCGGCGCGCTCGCCGCCGGCCTCGCTCCCGGCCCTCATGCCGCCGCGCCGGAGGATCTGGCGCTGCTGCCCTACACCTCGGGCACCACCGGGCTGCCCAAGGGCTGCATGCACACCCACCAGACGCTGATGCACAACGCCGCCGGCGGGCAATGGGGCCACAGCGGGCCGGAGTCGGTGGCGCTGGGCGTGGTGCCGATGTTCCACATCACCGGCATGATCTACGGCGTGCTCGGCGCGGTGTACAGCGGCTGCACCACGGTGATCCTGCCGCGCTGGGACCGCGAGCTGGCCGGGCGGCTGATCTCGCGCCACCAGGTCTCGCACTGGACCTGCATCCCGACGATGATCATCGACCTGTTCGGCAGCCCGAACTACAGGAGCTTCGACCTCTCCTCGCTGCGCAACGTCAGCGGCGGCGGCGCGGCGATGCCGCAGGCGGTGGCGCAGCGCATGCAGGACGAATTCGGCATCACCTTCGCCGAGGGCTACGGCCTGACCGAGACCGCCGCGCCCAGCCACGCCAACCCGCCCGAGCGCGCCAAGCTGCAGTGCCTGGGCATCCCGATCTTCGGCGTCGATTCGCGCGTCGTCGATCCGGCCACGCTGCAGGAGCTGCCGCCCGGCGAGACCGGCGAGATCGTCACCCACGGGCCGATGGTCTTCCAGGGCTACTGGAAGCATCCCGAAGCCACCGAGGCGGCCTTCGTCACGCTGCCCGGCGATGCCAGCGGCCGGAAGTTCTTCCGCACCGGCGACCTCGGCCGCATGGACGAGGAGGGCTACTTCTTCCTGACCGACCGCCTCAAGCGCATGATCAACGCGAGCGGCTACAAGGTCTGGCCGGCCGAGGTGGAGGCGCTGCTGTTCAAGCACCCGGCGGTGCAGGAGGCCTGCATCATCGCCGCGCGCGACGACTACCGCGGCGAGACCGTCAAGGCGGTGGTGGTGCTGCGCGCCGAGGCGCGCGGCAAGACGGCGCCGGAAGACATCACCGCCTGGGCGCGCGAGCACATGGCGGCCTACAAGGTGCCCAAGATCGTCGAGTTCGTCGAGGCGCTGCCCAAGTCGGGCTCGGGCAAGGTGATGTGGCGGCTGCTGCAGGACCGCGAGGCGCCGAAGGCCTGAGCCCGATCAGTCGCCGCGCGCGAGCCGCTGCCACAGGTAGGTGAACTCCACCGCCTGCAAGGTGGCGCGCTGTTCGTTGTCGGCCGCGCCGCCGTGGCCGCCTTCGATGTTCTCGTAGTACAGCACCGGGTGGCCCTGCTCGCGCAGCCGCGCCACCATCTTGCGCGCGTGGCCGGGGTGCACGCGGTCGTCGCGCGTCGAGGTGGTGAACAGCGGCATCGGGTACGTCGCCTCGCGCCTGACGTTCTGGTACGGGCTGTAGCGCGAGATCACGGCCCAGTCGTCCGGCAGGTCGGGGTTGCCGTACTCGGCCATCCAGCTCGCGCCGGCCAGCAGCTTGTGGAAGCGCTTCATGTCCAGCAGCGGCACCTGGCAGACCACCGCGTTGAACAATTCGGGCCGCTGCACCATCACCGCGCCGACCAGCAGCCCGCCGTTGCTGCCGCCTTCGATGCCGAGGTGGCGCGGCGTGGTGATCTTGCGGCGGATCAGGTCTTCGGCCACGGCGATGAAGTCGTCGTAGCTGCGCTGCTTGTGTTCCTTGATCGCCGCCTGGTGCCAGCGCGGGCCGTACTCGCCGCCGCCGCGGATGTTGGCCACCACCAGCACGCCGCCGCGCGGATACCAGGCCGCGCCCATGCCGCGCGAGTACCAGGGCTCCAGCGAGATCTGGAAGCCGCCGTAGCCGTACAGCAGCGTCGGGTTGTTGCCGTCGGCCTTCGCGCCCTTGGGCCAGACCACGAAGTAGGGCACGCGCGTGCCGTCGCGGCTGGTGGCGAACAGCTGCTCGGCGCGCATGCCGCTGGCGTCGAAGCTGGCCGGCAGCGTCTTCAAGGTCTCGCGCGCATCGCTGCCGCCGCGGCCCAGCAGCAGCGAGTCGGGGGTGAGGAAGTCGGTGTAGCTCAGCAGGTAGGCCTCGGCCAGCGGGTCGTCGCGCAGCAGCGGGTCGTGCAGCGCGATCACGCCGAGGTTGCCGGGCGAGGGCGCGGCCACCGCGCGGCGCACGAAGCGGCCGTCGGCCTGGCGCTGCCACTCCTCCAGCCGGCCGATCACGTTGTCGTTGACGTTGATCAGCACGCGGCTGCGCGTCGTCGCGACGCCGGCCAGCGAGGTCGTTTCGGTCGGCTCGAAGAGCGCCTGGAAGCGCCGCTCGCCGCGCCGGAACGCGGCGAAGTCGGCAACCAGCAGCGCGCCCTTGGCGTAGACACGATCGCCGGCGCGGTAGTCGCTGCGCAGCTCCATCAGCAGCGTGTCGCCGGCCGCGCCGGCGCTGTGCATGAAGCTGATGCGCGCGTCGTCGGGCACGTCCAGGCGCACGAGTTTGTCGCCTTCGAGCAGGAAGGTCTCCTGCCGGTAGAAATCGAGCGCGCGCACGATCAGCGTGCGCTCGAAGCCGGGCGTGTGGTCGACGCCGGCGCCGACCCAGGTGTCTTGCTGGCGGCCTTCGAAGATCAGCGTCGCCTCGGCCAGCGGCGTGCCGCGCTTCCAGCGCTTGAGCACGCGCGGATAGCCGGAGTCCGTCATCGAGCCGGGGCCGAAATCGGTGCCGACGATCAGCGTGTCGGCGTCCTGCCATTCGACCTGCGACTTCGCCTCGGGCAGCGCGAAGCCGCCGTCGACGAAGCGTTTGTCCACCGTGTCGAACTCGCGCACCACCTTGGCGTCGGCGCCGCCGCGCGACAGCGACACCAGGCAGCGGCGGTAGTCGGGGCCGAGGCAGTCGGCGCCGCCCCAGACCCAGTTCTCCTTCTCGGCCGCGCCGAGCGCGTCGAGGTCGATCACCGTCTCCCACTGCGGCGCCGCCTTGCGGTACTCGGCCAGCGTGGTGCGGCGCCACAGGCCGCGCTTGTGATCGGCGTCCTGCCAGAGGTTGTAGAGCCAGTCGCCGCGGCGGTTCACCATCGGGATGCGGTCGCGCGAGTTCAGCACGTCGAGCAGCTTCGCGCGCGTGGACGCGAAGTCCGCGCGCGCGCCGAGTTGCTCGAGCGTCTCGGCGTTGCGCTCGCGCACCCAGGCGAGCGCCTTGTCGCCGTGCACCTCCTCGAGCCAGAGGTTCGGGTCGTCGGCGGAGGCGGTGTCGGCAGGCATGGCGAGAACGGGCAGGGTGGCGGCCGCGGCGCAGGTCAGCACGCGGGCGAGAAGGCGCAGGCGCATCGTCAGGCGAGCAGCGATTGCACTTCGGGGTGGCGGCGGACGTAGGCCTGCACGTAGGAGCACAGCGGCCGTACCTTGTAGCCGCGGTCGCGCGCATGGGCCAGCGCGGCGCGCACCAGCTCGCCGGCGATGCCCTGGCCTTCCAGCTCGGGCGCCACCTCGGTGTGCGTCATCGCCATGACGCCGTCGCGCAGCCGGTAGTCGCACAGGCACAGGTGGCCGTGCACCAGGGCGGAAAAGCGCCCCGCCTTCTCGTCGTGCTCGATCGTGATGCTCATCGTCGGCGATCCTTTCGCAAGCGGTTCAGGTTTCAAGCCGGCGCGGCGTGATCTCCACCGATGTCTCGCCGTCGCCCACCCAGCAGGTGCCGTCCTGCACGCTCACCTGCAGCGCCATCGTACGTTGCGCGAGCGCGGCCAGCGTCTGGCTCTGCGCAGCATCCACCTGCCAGACGCGGATGTTCGCCGCGCGCGCGATCCTGTTCGCGATGCCGCTCCACCAGATCGGCGCGCTCGCCGCGTAGGCGTAGACGCTCACCTGGTCGGCACGGCCGGCGGCGCGCAGCAGGCGCTTGTCGTCGGGCTGGCCGACCTCGACCCAGTGGCGGATGCGGCCGGTGAGGTCGCGGTGCCAGAGATCGGGCTCGTCGGTGTCCGACAGGCCCTTGCCGAATTCCAGCGTGCCTTCGCGGTCGTCGGCCGGCACGTTCAGCGCGAAGGCCAGCACGCGCATCAGCATGCGCTCGTCGGTTTCGGAGGGGTGGCGCGCCAGGGTCAGCGCGTGGTCGGCGTAGACGCCGCGGTCCATGTCGGCGAGCGAGATCCGGGCTTTGAAGATGGTGGCCTTGAGTGCCATGAGCAGGCGGCGCAGCGCGCGCGAAGCGAAGGCGCGATTAGAGCAGAGCGTCCAGCGTGCACTGCTCGTGCGCGCTGCGCCGGCCGAGTTCGAGCAGCGCCATCACCGCGATCGCCTCGTCGGGCGGCACCGGGTTGGGTGCCATGCCGCGCAGCGCGTCGCGCACGCCGGCGTAGAAGGTACCCTGGCGGCCGGGTTGCAGCGGCCACGGCTCGCTGCGCAGCGCCTCGCCGTGCAGGCGGGTCAGCGTGCTGGCCTGCGTGTCTTCGCCCCAGCCGGCTTGCGGCGGCCAGGTGGGGCGTGCGCCGGCCTTCAGCGCCTCCTCCTGCGGATCGAGCCCCTGCTTCACCCAGGAGCCTTCCGTGCCGTGCAGCACGAAGCGCGGCGCCGGCGCGGCGGCCAGCATGCCGGCGCGCAGCAGCACGCGGCACCGCGGATAGGCGAGCAGCGCCTGGAACCAGTCGTCCGACAGCCCGCCGTCGCGCAGCGTGGCGGCGTCCAGCGTGATGCGCTCGGGCCAGCCGAACAGTTGCAGCGCCTGGTCGAGCAGATGCGGGCCGAGGTCGAACCACAGCCCGCCGCCGGGCGCCGCCGCTTCGCGCCAGCGCGCGCGCACCGCGGGGCGGAAGCGGTCGAAGGCCGATTCGAGCTGCACCGCGCGGCCCAGCGTGCCGCGCGCGACCAGCTCGCGCAGCGTCAGGAAGTCGCCGTCCCAGCGCCGGTTGTGGAACACCGCCAGCAGCCGGCCGCGCGCGTGCGCCAGCGCGCCGAGTTCGCGCGCCTCGGCGAGCGTCAGCGTGAAGGGTTTGTCGACGACGACGTGCCGGCCGGCCGCCAGCGCGGCGCGCGCCAGCGGGTAGTGGCTGTCGTTCGGGCTGGCGATGACGACCAGATCGAGATCGGCGCGGCGCAGCAGCGCGTGCGCATCGGCCAGCACCTCGGCGGCGGGGAAGTCGGCGTGCACGCGCGCCGCGTCGCGGCTCGCCACCGCGGCCAGCCGCAGCCCCGGCACGCCGGCGATCAGCGGGGCGTGGAAGGTGCGGCCGGCGTAGCCGTAGCCGATCAGGCCGACGCGCAGCTCGGGGAGGGTCATTGCCCGATTGTGGGGGCGGCGCCCGGTGGCATCATGCGCGGCTCGAATCACCTGCCTTGCCGCCCATGATCCTGCGCACCGCCGCCTGCCTGCTCACCCTCGTCGCCGCGCTGGGCGGCGCGCTCGCCGCCAACAACGAGAAGCTGCGCATCGGCGCCTTCGGCAGCGGCAAGGCCAGCGGCCCGCTGCTGACCAGGAACGAGCTGCGCGACTGCCTGGCGCTCGAGACGCGCGTGGTCGACGCCAACGCCGGCGCGGCGCGCGAGCGTGAGCAGCTGGAAAAGGAGAAGGCCGAACTGCTGCGCTCCGGCGACGCGCTGAAGGCCGATGTGGAGACGCTCGACCGCAGCAATGCCGAGGCGATCGAGGCGCTGCTCGCGCGCGAGAGGGCGCGCAACGCGGCGATCGAGGCCTTCCAGGCGCGCACCGACGCCTTCAACGCGCGCGTCGGCGAGATCGACACCGACCGCGCCGCGTTCAAGCAGCGCTGCGACAACCGCCGCTTCGACCAGGGCGACCTCGAAGCGCTGCGCAAGGGGCGCTGAGGGAGCCCGCGGGTGAGAACCGCCCTGTCCAATCCGCTGCCGCAAACCTGGGACGGCCCCTTCGGCCTGCCGCACTTCCAGCACCTGTTCTCGGGCTCGAGCTACGCGGCCGGCTACTACGTCTACCTGTGGGCCGAGGTGCTCGACGCCGACGGCTTCGACGCCTTCGCCGAAGCCGGCGATCCGTTCGACGCGGCGCTGGCGCAGCGGCTGCAACGCTTCATCTACGCCGCCGGCGATTCGCTGGAGCCGATGCTGCGCAAGAAGGGGCTGGTGGCGCCGGCGTGAACGCGGCTCACGCCGGCGGAAAGCGCGCCTGCAGCGCGCCGAGGAATCTGCGGAAGTCGATCGGCTTGGTCCAGTAGTCGTCGAAGCCGGCCGCGCGGGCGCGGGCGATGTCCTCGGGCATCGCGTTGGCCGACAGCGCCACGCAGGGGATTGCCGCCGTCTCCGGTTGCGTGCGCAGGCGGCGCAGCACCTCGTAGCCGTCGAAGTCGGGCAGCTGCATGTCGACCAGCACGAGGTCGGGCCGCAGCGCCGCGGCGCGCGCCACGCCGTCGCCGCCGGTGGCTTCGCTGTGGATGCGCAGGCCCGACAGGCTGCGCACGATCTCCTCGACCAGCATCACGTTGACCGGGTTGTCCTCGATGTAGAGCAGCTGGCCGCGCGGCGTGCCGATCGGCGCGGGCGCGCTCGCCGCCGGCTCGGGCGGCGCCGCGAGCGGCGCGCGCGCCTCGGCGGCCGGCAGCGTCACCTCGAAGCGCGTGCCGCGGCCGGGCTCGCTTTGCACCGCGATGCGGCCGCCCATGCCGGCCACCAGCGCCTTCACGATGGTCAGGCCGATGCCGGTGCCCTCGATGCCCTCGCGCTCGGCGCCGAGGCGGTTGAAGGGTTCGAACAGATGCTCGAGCTGCGCCGCGCTGAGGCCGCGGCCGGTGTCCTCGACGCTGATCGTCACCGCGTCGCCGTCGTCGCGCGCCGCGAGACGCACCTGGCCGCCCGGGCGGTTGTACTTGATCGCGTTGGTCAGCAGGTTCACCAGCACCTGCAGGGCGCGCGTGCGATCGGCCAGCGCGCAGCCCTCGATGTCTTCGCGCACCAGCTGCACGCCCTGGCGCCGCGCCAGCTCGGCCACCAGCGGCAGCGCCTGGCCGGCCAGCGCGCCGAGATCGAGCGGCTGCGGCTGCAGGCGCAGGCTGCCGGCTTCCATGCTGGAGAGGTCGAGCACGCCGTCGATCAGCGACAGCAGGTGCTCGCCGGCGGCGCGGATGTGGCCGAGCTTGGCGGCGCGCGCGGGGTCGTCGTCCTCGAACTGCAGCAGCTGCGTGAAGCCGAGCACCGCGTTCAGCGGCGTGCGCAGCTCGTGGCTCATGCGCGCGAGGAACTGCGACTTGGCCTGGCTGGCGCGCTCGGCGACCACGATCGCCTCGCGCGCGGCGGCGGCCTCGCGCGCGTCGGTCACGTCCCAGTTGATGCCGATGCGGCGCTGCGTGCGGCCGCGCTCGTCGGTGAAGGCGATCGAGCGCGACGCCAGCCAGCGCAGCCGGCCGTCGGGCAACTGCACGCGGAACTCGTACTGCGTCGGCTGCGCGCCGGCCGCGGCGCAGGGGCTGGCGTCGATGGTGCGCGCGCGGTCGTCGGGGTGCACCAGCGCGAGCCGCTCCAGCCGCGCGGGCGGGCGCGCCGCCGGCGCCAGGCCGCGCAGGCGGAACATCTGCTCGTCCCAGCGTTCGACGCCGTTGTCGAAATCCATCTCCCAGGTGCCGATGCCGGCGCTGCGCGCGGCCAGCGCCGAGCGTTCGTCGGCGCTGCGCAGCGCCTGCTCGGCCAGGCGGCGCTCGGTGACGTCGAGCGTCACGCCGAACACCAGGCGGCGGCCGTCGATGTCCTCCGGCCGCGCGCGGCTGACCAGCCAGCGCACGCTGCCGTCGGGCCGCACGATGCGGAACTCGCGCTCCTGCATCGGCACCGGCTCGGCCCTGATCATGCGCGGCGCCAGGCGCATGCGCTCGCGGTCGTCGGGGTGCAGGATGCCGGTCTCCCACTCGTGCAGCGAGGGCGTGCCGAGCGAGGGGTGGCGCCCGGTCATCGCGAACATCTGCGCGTTCCACTGGCCTTGGCCGCCGAGCGGGTCGCGCCACCAGATGCCGGCCTGCGCCGACTCCGCCGCCAGATCGAGGCGGCGCTCCAGCTCGGCCGACTGGCGGCGCTGCTCGACCTGCTCGGTGAGGTCGAGCCCGACGCCGAGGAAGGCCAGCGGCGTGCCGTCGGCGGCGCGCTGCACCACGCGGCGCGTCAGCACGTGGCGCCAGCTGCCGTCGCTGCGCCGGTAGCGCGCCTGCATGTCGGTGGGGCGGTCGCTGGCCAGCGCGCGCTCGGCCGAGGCCAGCACCTCGGGCAGGTCGTCGGGGTGGATGTAGCCGCGCACCTCCTCGATCGGCAGGCCCTCGGGGCGCGGCGGGATGCCCAGCGTCGCGTAGCCGCGCTCGTTGTAGTGCATGCGGCCGCTGCGCAGGTCGTGGCGCCAGATGGTGATGTCGGCCAGCTCGACGGCGAGCTGCAGCTGCGCGCTGGCGTCGCCGAGCGAGCGCGCCAGCTCGTAGACCTCGGTGTCGTCCATCATCACGCCGATGGCGCGCGCGGGCCGGCCGTCGGCCCCGGGCTGCACCTCGCGGTGCGAATGCAGCCAGCGCACGCTGCCGTCGGGCCGCACGACGCGAAAGCGCTGCGAATGGCGGCCCAGCGGCGTATGCAGGTCGTCGCGCGGCACCTCGGCGCGATCCTCCGGGTGCACGCTCAGCGAGGCGTCGGCGTGGCTGGGCGTCGGGCCGGCCGGGTCCAGGCCCCAGAACTCGAGCACGTTGCGGTCCCAGTGGCCTTCGCCGCTGCGCAGGTCGCGCTCCCACACGCCGACGCGGCCGAACTCCTGCGCGGTGGCGAGCAGCTCGGCCAGGTGCCTGGCCTCGTGCTGCGCGGTCTCGTCGGCGAGCCGCCAGGCCAGGCCTTCGGGCACGGGCTGCACGTGCACCACGAACCAGCGCTCGTCGATGACGATTCGCTCGCCCGGGTGCACCGGCGGTGCCAGGCGCAGCGGCGCGGGCAGGAAGGCGCCGAAGCGCTGGCGGAAGGCCTCGTTGCACCAGCGCAGCTCGCCGGCATCATCGGTGATGGCGAGCAACTCGCCGGAAGCGGCAGCCCAGCCGGCCAGGGTCTGTGCGGATGGGGTGGGCTGCGCGGCTTCGCTCACCCGGCAAGTCTAGACCGCGAGCACCAGCTTGCCGAAGTTCTGCCCGCCGAAGAGTCGCAGCAATGCCGAGGGAAAGTTGGCAAGGCCCTCGACCACGTCTTCGCGGCTCTTCATGCGGCCGTCCTTCAGGTAGCCGGCCAGCTCGGCGATGGCCTGCGGATAGCGGTCGGCGTAGTCGAACACCACCATGCCTTCCATGCGCGCGCGGTTGACCAGCAGCGAGAGGTAGTTCTTCGGCCCTTCGACCGGCGTGGTGTTGTTGTACTGGCTGATCGCGCCGCAGATGACGATGCGCGCCTTGCGGTTGATGCGCGCCAGCACCGCGTCGAGGATCTCGCCGCCGACGTTGTCGAAGTAGATGTCGACGCCGTCCGGGCAGTGCTGCTTGAGGCCCTCGCGCACGCTGCCGCTCTTGTAGTCGATGCAGGCGTCGAAGCCCAGTTCCTCGACCACGAAGCGGCACTTGTCCGCGCCGCCCGCGATGCCGACCGCGCGGCAGCCCTTGATCCTCGCGAGCTGGCCGACCGTCTGGCCCACCGCACCGGCCGCGCCCGACACCACCACGGTCTCGCCGGCTTTCGGCTGGCCGACGTCCATCAGCCCGAAGTAGCCGGTCATGCCCGGCATGCCCAGCGCGTTGAGCCACTGCGTGTCGCTGCCCAGGCGAGCATCGATCTTCGCCAGGCCGCTGCGCCGGATCTGGTCGGCCGGAATCAGGCAGTACTCCTGCACGCCCAGCGTGGCGCCGACCTTGTCGCCGACCGCGAAGGCCGGGTTCTTCGAGGCCGCGACGACGCCGATGCCGCCGGCGCGCATCACCTCGCCGATGCCCACCGGTGCGATGTAGCTCTTGCCCTCGTTCATCCAGCCGCGCATCGCCGGGTCGAGCGACAGGTGCGTGGCGCGCACCAGCACGCCGCCCTCGGCGGGCAGCGCCACCGGCTCGTCGGTGAAGCGCCAGTCGCCGTCTTTCGGCAGGCCGACGGGGCGCGCGGCGAGGCGCACCTGGTGGTTGATCGCGCTGGCGAGGTCGGTGCTCATGGCGTCACTCCTGGAAAACAAAACAAAAAGCCGCGGACGGAGCCGCGGCCTTGGCTGTCTGCAGGCCCGAAGGCCGTGCGGGTCAGAGCGGGCGGATGTTGGCCGCCTGCAGGCCCTTCTGGCCTTGCTTGACTTCGAATTCGACGCGCTGGTTTTCCTGCAGCGTCTTGAAGCCGTTGCCCTGGATGTCGCGGAAGTGGGCGAAGAGGTCGGCGCCGCCGGCGTCTTGCGCGATGAAGCCATAGCCCTTGGCTTCGTTGAACCACTTCACGGTACCGGTCTGGGTCGTCATGGACGGGATCCTATCTGTCTAACAATGGAACGAACACGCACCGCGTGATGCGGCGCAAAAGCAGCACACTCAAGCAACGAGCAGGGGATTTCGATCGAGGCCGACTGCGACGGGCGCAGTGGATGGAGCGGAGATCACGAACGATCGGTGACTTGCGTAGAACTGTGGGCGCTAATGTACACGACGGCGCCGCGGCGCGCGCGTTGTGCCAAGCTTGCAACATGCTGCTTTCCATCCTCGATCAATCCGTCGCGCTCGCGGGCCGCGGCGAAGACGAGGCGATCCGCGACACCCTCGCGCTCGCCGAACACGCCGAATCGCTCGGCTACGCGCGCTTCTGGCTCAGCGAACACCACGGGCTGCCCAGCATCGTCGGCAGCGCGCCCGAGATCCTGATGGCGGCGGTGGCCGCGCGCACGCGGCGCATCCGCATCGGCAGCGCCGGCGTGATGCTGCCGCACTACAGCGCGCTGAAGGTGGCCGAGCAGTTCCGCGTGCTGGAGGCGCTGGCGCCGGGGCGCATCGACCTCGGCGTCGGCCGCGCGCCGGGCGGCGACATGCGCATCGCGCAGGCGCTCAACCCGAACGCCTACGGCGCGGCCGAGCACTTCCCCGAGCAGCTGCGCGACCTGCAGGCCTGGACCTCGCTGCGCGCGCACCGCGGGCTGACCGCGCATCCGCTGACCGCGCACGCGCCGCAGCTGTGGGTGCTGGGCAGCTCCGACTACGGCGCGCAGCTCGCCGCGCACCTGGGGCTGCCCTACGCCTTCGCGTATTTCTTCATGGACGGGCAGGGCGTCGAGCGCGCGCTCGAGCTGTACCGCACGCTGTACCGTCCGAGCGAACGCCACCCGAGCCCGCAGGCCACGGTGTGCGTCTGGGCGCTGGCGGCCGAGCACGCCGACGAGGCGCACCACCATGCGCTCAGCCGCGACCGCTGGCGCCTCGACCGCGCGCGCGGGCGGCTCGGGCCCTTGCTGGACCCGGACCGCATCGCCGAGCAGGGCTTCGCCGCCGAGGACATGCCGGCGCTCGACGCGATGCGCGCCAAGGCCTTCGTCGGCGATGCGGCCGACGTGGCGCAGCGCTTGCGCGCGCTCGCCGCCTCGCTCGAACTCGACGAACTGGTGATCAACACCTGGGCCTTCGACCCCGAGGCGCGGCGGCGCTCCTACGCGCTGCTGGCGCGCGAGTTCGGCCTGCCAGGCGTCGGCGCATGAAGACGATGGCCTTCGCGCTGCGCGGCGAGTACATCGCGCTCGATGCCTTGCTGAAGGCCACCGGCCTCGCCGACAGCGGCGGCGCGGCCAAGGCGATGGTCGCCGAGGGCCGCGTCCAGGTGGATGGCCGCGAGGAACTGCGCAAGACCGCGAAGATCCGCGCCGGCCAGGTGGTCGCTGTGGCCGGCGCGCGGGTGCGCGTCGGCCACGCGGTGCCGGACGATCAGAACTTGTAGTTCAGGCCGACCGAATACATGTCGGCGTTCGACTTGTCGCCCAGCGCGTCGAAGCGGTAGCGCTCCCACTCGCCGCGGATGCCCAGGCGCGGGTCGAAGTCGTACTGCACGCCGGCGCCCACCTTGTAGCTGGTGCCGCGGTCGCTGCCGTCCAGGCTGCTCTTGAGCTTGCCGTTGAACACGCCCACGCGGCCCAGCGCCGAGAAGCCATTGCCCAGCGGCAGCGTGCCCACGGCGTCGGCGAAGTAGCCGTCGGCCTTGACGTTGCCGGCCGCGCTGTCGAACTTGCCCAGGCGGGCGTAGCCGGCCTCGATGCCGAAGTTCGGCGTGAACGAGTAGCCGCCGTAGAGCTTGCCGCCGGTGGACGACTTGTCGGTGGAGACGCCGCCGATGTCGTCGCCCTTCCAGTGCGAGGACGACAGGCTGCCGCCGACCGACAGGCCTTCGGCATGCGCCGCCGCGGCGCCGAGCAGGGCGACGGACACGAGAGCATTGGCGATCTTCTTCATGGAGAGACTCCTTTTGTCAGTGAAGGCCGCGGGCTGTGTTGCCCGCAGCGGTTTCGCACGATGCGCGCCGATCGTGAAGCGCATGCGAGCGCGCCATGAAGTTGTGTAGGCCGGGGTAAAGGCAGGTGAAAGGCATTGCAGCGCCGCCGCGGGCGCGGAACTCGCGCGATGCGGGGGCATCGAAGGCCGGCGCTGGCACGAAGCAGGCATCATCCGCGTCATGACCGCGCTGCTCGCACCGACCTTCACCGCCCCCGATTCCCTCGACGACGCGCTGCGGCGCGACGGCCACGCGGCGCTCGCGCCCGAGGCGCTGGCGCGGCTCGCCGGGCTCGCGCTCGCGTCGTTCGATGCCTGGCTGCCCGCATGGGACCGCCTGCCGCCCGACGCCTACCTGCGCGACGGCGGCCGCTACCGGCGCCGCCGCCACGGCAGCTTCGTCGCCAGCGGCGAGGCGGTCACGCCCATGCCGCACCGCGCGCACTGGCAGCCGGTGTCGTACAACGCGCTGCATGGCGGCATCGAGCGCTGGTTCGAGCCGCTCGAAGCGGCGCTCGCGAGCGACCCCGCGTTCATGCAACTGCTCGCCGCGCTCGGCCGCGTCTGCTCGGCGCGCAAGGGCGCGCAGCCGTGGTACGTGGAGGCGCACCAGTTCCGTATCGACACCACCGATGGCATCGGCCGTCCCACGCCGGAAGGGGCGCACCGCGACGGCGTCGACTTCGTCGCGGTGATCCTGGCCGCGCGCGAAGGCGTCAAGGGCGGCGAGAGCCGCGTCTTCGATGCGGCCGGGCCGAACGGCCAGCGCTTCACGCTGACGCAACCGTGGACCACGCTGCTGCTCGACGACGAGCGCGTGATCCACGAGACCACGCCGATCCAGCCGGCGGCACCGCACGGCCACCGCGACACGCTGGTGCTGACCTACCGCGCGCACGGCTTCCAGGACGCGCCGCCGGCGCCACGCTGAAGCGTTCGTTGATGCAGCGCAACACACCCCCCGGGGCATGAGGTGGAGACTTCTCCCTGTCAACAGGAAGGAGATCTCTCCATGCATGCGCTTCGCGATTTCTTCTCGACCGACTACGGCCTGCTCAGTGCCGCGGTGATCGCCTTCATGCTGGGCATGGGCGTGTTCTATGCGCGCTACTTCATCAAGCACATGCGCGATGACGAAGCGGCGGCGCGTGCCGCGGCGGCCGCGCAGAAGTAGTTGCTTCACGGCGCGGTTGACGGTGTCGCGCGCCTGCGCGACACTGCGCGCCGTTCATCGGCGGCGCTGCGCGGCCGATCCCGCAACCCGAAGCCCAGGAGGTGCCCATGAACACGACGGACATTGCCCCTCTCGCGGCCGGCGCCTGACGCGCCCTCGGGTCTCGCTTCCCACGCCTTCCGGCATCCCCCTCACGTGACCTGAGCCGCGCGCATCGCGGCCGCTTCCGCTCGCTTTTGCACTCCGCGTCCCGCGGAGCCGGCCGGCGTGCCCGCGTACGCCCGGCAACCGATCCGGAAAACACGTCACCATGATGCAATTGGACTTCGAGCGCCTGCGCTCGATGGGCATGACTCCCGCGCTCGCGAACCAGGCGATGGCCTGCGCGGCGCCGTTCGATGACCACCCCTGGCCGCTCGCGCCGATGCGCCTGACCGTGCTGCACCGCGAGACGCTGCAGTTGCACGACGGCGAGCGCGAGCACGGCGCGCGTTTGCTGCCGCGCCTCGCGCGCCTGCTCGCCGAAGAGGAAGACGCGCTGGCCGTCGGCGACTGGGTGCTGGCCGCGCCCGATGCGCACGGCGCGCTGTGGGTGCACGCGCGCGTGCCGCCCGGCACGCGCCTGGTGCGCCGCGACGCCGACGGGCGCCGGCACCCGGTGGTGGCCAACGTCGACACCGCGCTGCTGGTGATGGGCCTGGACGCCGACTTCAACCCGCGCCGCATGGAGCGCTTCCTCGCGCTGGTGCAGGGCAGCGGCGTCGCGCCGGTGATCGTGCTGAGCAAGGCCGACACCGTGCCCGATGCGCGCGCTCTGTTCGCGCGCATGCAGACGCTGCGCGAGCGGCTGCCTTCGGGCGTGGAGATCGTCGCGCTCGACGCGCGCGATGCCGAGGCGGCGCAGTGCCTCGCGCAGCACACGCTGCCGGGGCGCACGCTGGCGCTGCTGGGTTCCTCGGGCGCCGGCAAGTCGACGCTGACCAACTCGCTGCTCGGGCGCGTCGCGCAGGACACCGGCGCGGTGCGCGAGAGCGACGGCCGCGGCCAGCACACGACGACCGCGCGCACGCTGCTGCGCCTGCCCGGCGGCGCCTGCGTGATCGATACGCCGGGGCTGCGCGCGCTGCGCCCGGATGCCGACGCGGCGCGGGTGGCGGCCACCTTCGGCGATGTCGCCGCGCTGGCGCCGCAGTGCCGCTTCCGCAACTGCACCCACCGCGAGGAGCCGGGCTGCGCGGTGCGCGCCGCGCTCGACGACGACCGCCTGCGCAACTACCACAAGCTGCTGCGCGAGGCGAGGCGCGACACGATGAGCGCGCTGGAGCGCCAGCGCCAGCTGGCGGCGTGGAAGGCGCGCGGCCGAGCGGGCGCGGCGCGCGCGAAGGCGAAGCGCGAAGGCGGCTGATCAGCCGGCGGCCGGCGCGCCGCTGGTCTCGGGCGTGCAGGCCACCGAGCCGCAGCCGCTGATCTCGCCGTCGGGCAGCGCGCCGGGATTGAGCACCGCGCCGCTGAGCGGGTCGAGCCCGCAGCGGCGCATGTGCAGCGCCAGGCCCGCGTCCATGCTCTGCGCGTGCTGCGGGAACCACAGCGCCAGCTCGCCGGCCATCAGGCGCACCACGGCGATGTCGCCGGTCTCGGCGCGGCGCAGGCCCTCGCGCATCACGTCGAGCACCACCTTGTGCTGCACGGTGTGGCAGTTGCTCGCCGCGAAGCGCGTCTCGCGCATCCAGCGGTCTTCCTGGTCGAAGTGGATCTGCGTGTGGGCGATCAGCGTGCGCCAGGCCGGGATGACGGCGTCGTCCGCCGCGGCGTCGACCACGGCGAGCAACTCGACGAATTCGCGGTGCGTGTCATCCATCGGGGGAAGATCCAGCGACAGCGCATCGGACCATTCGAGTCGGGACATGGGGCAGCCTTCGGGGTACGGGGTTGCGCGCGAGCTTAGGCAGCGCGTGATGGCGCTGCCTTGAGTCAAGTCAATGATGTTGGCCGGCGGCGGTTCCAAAGTGATCGGTTGGATCACGAGTGAGAAAGAACCGCGCATGGCCTCCCGCAACGCCCATACCGCCAACCACAAACCAAGCTCTGCGCGCGGCAACGGCACGCCGCCGGCCGCGAAGAAGCCCGCGCCGCGCCGCGCCGTGCGCCGCGCCGCCGACGGCGACGTGATCGCCGCCGAGCGCGCCGACCTCGACCGCATCGTCGTCGACGAATCGGTGCAGGCCGCGCAAGGCGCCAAGGTCGCCGCGCTCGACGACATCCTGGCGCGCGCCGAAGACCCGGCCGAAACCGCCAAGCAACTGCGCGCGATCTTCGAGGGCGCCTCGCCCGACGACGCCGACGCGCTGCGCCGCGAGCTGCTCGAAGGCAGCGACGAGAAGCGCCGCCGCAAGCTGGTGCGCCCCGACGAGGAGCTGGCGGCCGACTGGCGCAGCGGTGGCTACCCGTACAAGAACCTGATGTCGCGCAAGAATTACGAGCAGCAGAAGTACCTGCTGCAAGTGGAACTGCTCAAGCTGCAGGCCTGGGTGAAGGAAACCGGCCAGCGTGTCGTGATCCTGTTCGAAGGGCGCGACGCGGCCGGCAAGGGCGGCGCGATCAAGCGCTTCATGGAGCACCTGAACCCGCGCGGCGCGCGCGTCGTCGCGCTGGAGAAGCCCACCGAGACGGAGCGCGGCCAGTGGTACTTCCAGCGCTACGTGTCGCACCTGCCCACCGCCGGCGAGATCGTGCTGCTCGACCGCAGCTGGTACAACCGCGCAGGCGTCGAGCGCGTGATGGGCTTCTGCACGCAGGAGGAGTACGCCGAGTTCATGCGCCAGTGCCCCGACTTCGAGCGCCATCTGGTGCGCAGCGGCATCCACCTGATCAAGTTCTGGTTCTCGGTCAGCCGCAAGGAGCAGCGCCGCCGCTTCAAGGAGCGCGAGGCGCACCCGCTCAAGCAGTGGAAGCTCAGCCCGATCGACATGGCCTCGCTCGACAAGTGGGACGACTACACCAAGGCCAAGGAGGCGATGTTCTTCGAGACCGACACCGCCGATGCGCCGTGGACGGTGATCAAGAGCGATTGCAAGAAGCGCGCGCGCCTGAACGCGATGCGCTACGTGCTGCACAAGCTGCCGTATTCGAAGAAGAACCTGGAGCAGATCCGCCAGCTCGACCCGCTGCTGGTGGGCCGTGCGCACGTGGTCTACGAGCGTGGCGAGCGCGTCGGCGGCGCGATCCTCTGAGTCGAGGTCGCTCGACCGTGGATCTCCGTTCGCCCTGAGCTTGTCGAAGGGCGCGTTGCGGCGCTGCCACGCGCTCGCCGCGCCTGTCACGCAGGCGCGCCAGGGGGCTGGGCGGCATCGCCGATACTGCGCGCCGCGATGAATCCTCTGAAGCGCCTGACCCTCCGCCAGTGGCTGACGCTGCCCTACGTGGCGTTGGTGCTGGGCATCGCCGTGCTGATCGGCGCGCTGTCGTACCGCGCCGGCAGCCACGCGGTGGACACCGTCGCCGAGCACCTGCTGCTGGAAACCGTCGGCCGCATCGGCCAGGCGGTGGACCGCCACGTGGTCGGCTCGGCGGCCGTGCTGGAGGCGGCCTTCCCCAACGGCATGGCCGCGCCCGAGCGCATCGACACCGAGCTGGACACGCTGCGTATGCGCTTCTGGATCGCCACCACGCTGCACATCGACCCGAACAACTACGTCTACTACGGCTCGCGCCAGGGCCAGTTCTTCGGACTCTGGCGCGATTCGCTCGCCGAGGCCGAGCTGCGCCTGCGCCTGAACGGCGAGGAGCCGCGCCGCATTGCGCGCTTTACCGGCATCCACGGCGCGCTCGGCGAGGCCAAGCGCGAAGAGCGCATCTTCGAGCCGCGCGAGCGCCCCTGGTACAAGGCCGGCGAGCACAACCCGAGTGCGACCTGGACGGCGATCTACATCGACTTCCGCACCGCGGAGCTGGTGGCCACGCGCGCACGCCGCGTGCTCGACGCGGCCGGCGATCTGCAAGGCGTGGTGGCCACCGACCTGTCGCTGCGCAAGCTCAACGACTTCGTGCGCGGCCTGGCGCTGAGCGAAAACGCGGTGGCCTTCATCGTCGAGCCCGACGGCATGCTGATCGCGTCGTCGCGCAGCGCCAACATGCGCCCTGGCGCCGACGGCCGCAACGAGCGCATCACCGCCGCGGCCAGCGGCCATGCCTTGCAGGAAGCGGCGTATGCCGCGGTCAGCATGGCGCTGCGCGGCAGCGCCGAGAACGGCGACCGGCCGCACACGCTGCGCATCGAAGGCCCGCAGGGCGAGGCCGTGCACCTGGCCTACAGCCGCCTGCGCGACGACGCCGGCCTCGACTGGATCACCGTCGTCGCGGTGCCGCGCGCCGACTTCATGGGCGGCGTGACGCGCAACGTGGTCGGCACCGCGCTGATCGGCGTGGCCGCCGCGGTGCTGGCGCTGGTGATCGGCCTGACCATCCTCGGCTGGATCGGCCGGGACCTCAAGCGCGTGGCCGACGCGGCGCGCCGCATCGGCGAGGGCCAGCTCGACGTGCCGCTGGACGTGCGCCGCAGCGACGAGATCGGCGCGCTGGCGGCCAGCTTCAAGTGGATGCAGCAGCGCCTGCGCGTCGACCAGCTCACCGGGCTGGTGAACCGCGAGGTGGTGGTGGGCGGCATCGCCGAGCGCATCGCGCACCACCGCCGCGCCGGCGACGAGCGGCCGTTCGCGGTGCTGTTCATCGACCTCGACCGCTTCAAGCAGGTCAACGACCGCTACGGCCACGAGGTGGGCGACCAGGTGCTGGTCGAAGTGGGCCTGCGGTTGCGCCGCGCCACGCGCGAGACCGATCTGGTGGCGCGTTACGCCGGCGACGAGTTCGTGGTGCTGCTCGACAGCGTGGCCGACGCCGAGGCCGCCGAGCGCGTGCGCGAGGGTGTCGAGCGCGCGCTGGCCGAAACCGCCGGCCTGCCCGGCGAGCTGCCGGGCAGGCTCGGCTCGGTGGGCCTGGCGGTGTACCCGCGCGACGGCGGCAGCGCGGCGGACCTGATCCGCGCGGCCGACCACGACATGTACGCGCGCAAGCGCGACAGCGCGCGCGGCTAACGCGCCGGCGCCACGGCGCGCGGGCCGGTGTCGACGTTGACGGTGGTCTTGTTGACGATGCGGTCGGGCTCGCGCAGGCCGCAGGCGGCGCGCATCGCCGAGGCCAGCGCTGCGAGCTGCGCCTTGTTGGGCTTGATCGACGAGGCCGAAACCTCGTGCTCGCGCTTGGCCTGCTTGCAGGACGGGCTGCTGGCGAGGTCGGCCTGGGCATCGGCGGGCGTGCGCGCGGCCGGCACCGAGGCCGCCGCCTGCGCGGCCAGCTTGTCGCGCAGCTGGTCGTTTTCGGTGCGCAGCGTCGCCTCGCGGCTTTCGGCGCTGCTCAGCGTGTTGGCGCGCACGTTCACGGCGCTCGCGGCGGCGCCCTTGGCGCAAGGCGCGTCGGAGAACTCGACCTTGCCCTTGGCCGTTTCGCAGCGGTAGATCTCGGCTTGCGCGGAGGCGGCGAACAGCAGGGCGAGCGCAACGAGGCAGGGTTTGAGCATGGCGGGGCTTCCTGGGGTCAGAACGGCACGGGCGATGTGAAGCCTAACGCGCGAGCGTCGATCGGGTGCACCAGCCGCAGTGCGCTGGCGTGCAGCAGCAGTCGATCGGCGGCCCGCGCGGCCGGCTCGGGCGCGTACAGCGCATCGCCGAGGATGGGGTGGCCGATCGCCGCGAGGTGCACGCGCAGCTGGTGCGAGCGGCCGGTGAGCGGTTCGAGCGCGAGGCGGGTGCGATCGGCTTCGCGGGCCAGCACGCGCCAGCGTGTCAGCGAGGGCTTGCCGCGCTCAGGGTCGACGATCTGGCGCGGCCGGTTCGGCCAGTCGGCGGCCAGCGGCAGGTCGATCTCGCCGCTGTCGCCTTCGATGGCGCCGGCGACGATCGCCTCGTAGGTCTTCTCGACCTCGCGCTGCGCGAACGCCCGGCTCAGCGTGCGCTGCGCCTCGCTGCCGCGTGCGAACAGCATCAGCCCCGAGGTCGCCATGTCGAGCCGGTGCACCACCAGCGCATCGGCGAACTGCGCGCGCACGCGCAGCCACAGGCAGTCGTGCAGTTCCGCCGGCCGGCCCGGCACGCTGGGCAGGCCGGCGGGCTTGTCGGCCACGATCAGCGCGTCGTCGGCGTGCAGGATCACGGCAGGATCACGGCTTGGTGCTCTCGACCAGCCGGTTGCGCCGCGCCAGCGCCGGGAACCACTTCGCCCACAGCACCGCGATCGCGATCGAGCCGATGCCGCCCAGCAGCACCGAGCCCACCGGCCCGAGCAGCGCCGCGGTGGCGCCCGATTCGAACTCGCCGAGCTGGTTCGACGCGCCGATGAACACCGAGTTGACCGCGCTGACCCGCCCGCGCATCGCCTCGGGCGTCTCCAGCTGCACCAGCGACTGGCGGATCACCACGCTGATCATGTCGGCCGCGCCCGAGACGGCCAGCGTCGCGATCGACAGCCACAGCCATGTCGACAACGCGAAGCCCGCCGTCGCCGCACCGTACACGGCGACGGAGGCCAGCAGCACCGTGCCCGCGCGGCGCTGGATCGGCCAGCGCGACAAGGCCAGCGCCATCGCCAGCGCGCCCACCGCCGGCGCGGCGCGCAGCAGCCCCAGGCCCCAGGGGCCGGTGTGCAGGATGTCCTTGGCGAACATCGGCAGCAGCGCGGTCGCGCCGCCGAGCAGCACCGCGAACAGGTCCAGCGAGATCGCGCCCAGCACCACGCGCCGCTCGAACACGAAGCGCACACCGGCCAGCAGCGTCTGCAGCGTGGCGGGCTGTGCCGGGCCGGGCGTGTGCTCGTAGCGCAGCGCCAGCACCAGCGCGGCGGCCAAGACGAACAGCGCGGCGCAGCTGGCGTAGACCGCGGTGGCGCCGGCCACGTAGACGAAGCCGCCGATCGCCGGCCCGGCGATGATGGCCGCCTGCATGCCTGCCGAGCTGAAGGCGAGCGCGCGCGGCAGCAAGGCCTGCGGCACCAGCAGCGGCGTGATCGACTGTTGAGCGGGCAACTGGAAGGCCTTGGCGCTGCCGATCACGATCGACAGCGCGAGCAGCAGCGAACGGCTGGCGAAGCCGTGCGCGGCGCCCAGCATCAGCAGCAGCGCGACGATCGCCTGCAGCGCCATGCACGCGGCCAGGATGCGCGCGCGGTGATGGCGATCCAGCGCATGGCCGGCCACCAGCACCAGCGCCAGCGAGGGCAGGAACTGCATCAGCCCGACCAGGCCGAGGTCCCAGGCGCTGGCGGTCAGGTCGTACATCTGCCATCCGATCGCCACCATCAGCATCTGGTTCGCCGCGGTGCCGGCCAGGCGCGCGAACCAGAAGCGCATGAAGGCACGCTGGCGCAGCAGCGAGTCGTTCAACGGCGCGCGGCTCCCTGCATGCGCGCCGAGGCGAGGCGGTGCACGCCCGGCTTGCCGGCCAGCGTGGCGGCGATCAGTGCGGCGGCCACGTCGTCAGCCTTGATCGGCCGCACGCCGCGCGGCAGCAGCCGCGTCAGCAGGCCCATCAACCGGCCGGCCCAGGCTTCGGCGGGGCGCACCGCCTGGCCGAGCGCGGCGCGGTCGCCCAGCAGCAGCGAGGGCTGCGCGAAGCACACCTCCTCGTAGCCGAGCGCGGCCGCGTCGGCCTCCATCTCGCCCTTGACGCGGTTGTAGAAGACGCGCGAGCCGGCATCGGCGCCGAGCGCGGAGACGATCGCCAGCCGGCGCGCGCCGGCTTCGCGCGCGGCGCGCGCGACGGCGATCACGTGGTCGTGGTCGACCTGGCGGAAGGCGGCTTCGGAGCCGGCCACCTTGATCGTCGTGCCCAGCGCGATGTAGACGTCGTCGACGCGCGGCACGCGGCGCAGGTGCGCGAAGTCGACCACGTGCAGTTCCAGCTTCGGATGCGCCGCGATGGCCGGCGCGGCGCGGCGCAGCAGCACGTGCACATGGGCGATGGCCGGGTGTTCGAGCAGCTGCGCCAGCAGCGCGCGGCCCATCAGGCCGGTGGCGCCGGCGAGCAGCACGGTGCGAGGCAGGTGGTTCGGCATGCCCCGGAATCTACCCTCAGCGCGGCTTGGGTTGCGTCAGGCGCGCTTGTGGCTTTTGGGCTTGACGCTGGCCGTCGGCGCGGGCAGGGGCCGGCGCCGCGGCGCGGCTGCCGTCCTGCTTCGGCTTGGCCGCAGGCACGTGGCCGCCGTGCGCGGCGCGCGGCGCCGGCGGACGCTGGCCGCCGCCACCCCCACCGCCACGGTGACCACCGCCGCCGCCACCGCCCCCACGCTGCGGCGCATGGTGCCGATGGCTGCTGCCGCCGCGCCCGGCGCCTTCGCCGATCACCATGCGGCCCAGCACGATGGGCTCGGGCTTCTCGCCTGATGGCGGCGCGAAGCCGGGCACCACTTCCTTCGGGATCTCGCGCTTGATCAGCCGCTCGATGTCGCGCAGGAAGATGTTCTCGTCCACGCACACCAGCGACACCGCCTCGCCCTGCGCGCCGGCGCGGCCGGTGCGGCCGATGCGGTGCACGTAGTCCTCCGGCACGTTGGGCAGCTCGAAGTTGACGACGTGCGGCAGCTGGTCGATGTCGATGCCGCGCGCGGCGATGTCGGTGGCCACCAGGCAGGTCAGCTCGCCGCTCTTGAAGTCGGCCAGCGCCTTGGTGCGCGCGCCCTGGCTCTTGTTGCCGTGGATCGCCATCGCGGTGATGCCCTGCTTGTTCAGGTGCTCGGCGAGGCGGTTCGCGCCGTGCTTCATGCGCGTGAACACGAGCACCTGGTGCCAGTCGTTGGTCTTGATCAGGTGCGTCAGCAGGTCCTTCTTCAGCTCGCGGCCCACCGGGTGCACCTTCTGCGCGATCGTGTCGGCGGTCTGGTTGCGGCGCGCCACCTCGATCAGCGCCGGGCTGTTCAGCAGCCGGTCGGCCAGCGCCTTGATCTCGTCGCTGAAGGTGGCCGAGAACAGCAGGCTCTGCTTCTTCGCCGGGACGATCGCCAGCACCTTCTTGATGTCGTGGATGAAGCCCATGTCGAGCATGCGATCGGCTTCGTCGAGCACGAAGATCTCGACGTGGCTGAGGTCCAGCGTCTTCTGCCCGTGGTGGTCGAGCAGCCGGCCGGGCGTGGCGACGAGGATGTCGACGCCGCGGCGCAGCTTGTCGATCTGCGGCTGCATGCCGACGCCGCCGAACATCACCATGCTGGTCAGGCCGGTGTACTTGCCGTAGGCGCGCACGCTTTCTTCCACCTGCGCGGCGAGCTCGCGCGTCGGCGTCAGGATCAGCGCGCGAATCGGCACGCGGCCGCGCGCATCCTTGGCGGCGGGCTTGGCGGCCAGGCGGTGCAGCATCGGCAGCGTGAAGCCGGCGGTCTTGCCGGTGCCGGTCTGCGCGCCGGCCATCAGGTCGCCGCCCGCCAGCACGGCGGGGATGGCCTGCGCCTGGATCGGGGTCGGGGTTTCGTAGCCCTGTTCGCGCACGGCGCGCAGCAGCGGCTCGGCCAGGCCGAGTTCGGTGAATTTCATTCGGAGGGGCTCGATGCGAGCCGTTGTCGCGACCTGCTGCGCCCGCGAGGGCGGCACCAGTCGGAAGGCGCGGGGTGCGTGGGAAGAGATGTGTCGGGAGTCGACGCGCGCCGCGGCGACTGGTCTCGCGGCGCGGGGCGGATTCTATCCGCCTTATGCGGAAGGCATCGGCCGCCGGTCTTTCAGCTTCAGCCAGCCGCGCGCGATGCGGTAGATCGCCCACACGCCGAGCACGAACATGCCGATCGCCCAGGTGGCGAAGCCCACCAGCACCACCGCGAGCAGGATGGACACGGCGGCCACCAGCAGCGCCCACAGCAGCGCCCACCAGAAGGTGCGGATCTGCCAGTCGAAGTGCGATTCGAGCCAGGTGCCGCGTGCCTCGCTGCGCTTCACGTAGTTGAGGATCACCGCGATGATCGACGGCCAGCCGAACAGGAAGGAGCCCAGCACGCTGGCCGCGCCGAAGGCGCCGAGCGCCAGGCCCAGCGCATGCAGCGCGTAGACGATGTGCGCGATGTTCACCAGCGAGGGCGGGGCGTCGAGTGTGGTGATGTCGGTCGTGCTCATGCGCCCATCATGCCATCGCTGCGCAATAGGCAAGCGCGCCTTGCAGATCGCTCGCTCGCTCGCAGCATGTCGACCGGATCCTCCCCGACGTGGTGATGCCTGGGCGGCTGCTCGCCGAGCTGCGCCATCGACGGGCCTGAGGCGGAGGCGGGGATAATCCCGCCTTTGCCCCGAAATCGAGAGCTGCGAGACCCCAATGGCCCAGTACGTCTACACCATGAACCGCGTCGGCAAGATCGTGCCGCCGAAGCGGCAGATCCTGAAGGACATCAGCCTGTCCTTCTTCCCCGGCGCCAAGATCGGCGTGCTCGGCCTGAACGGCTCGGGCAAGTCGACGCTGCTGAAGATCATGGCCGGCATCGACAAGGACATCGAGGGCGAAGCCGTGCCGATGCCCGGCCTGTCGATCGGCTACCTGCCGCAGGAGCCGCAGCTCGACCCCGAGCAGAACGTGCGCGAGGCGGTCGAGTCGGGCCTGGGCGGCGTGATGGCCGCCAAGGCGCGGCTCGAGCAGGTGTACGCCGAATACGCCGAGCCGGATGCCGACTTCGACAAGCTCGCCGCCGAGCAGGCCGAGCTGGAAGCGGTGATCGCCGCGGCCGGCAGCGAGAACACCGAGCACCAGCTCGAGATCGCCGCCGACGCGCTGCGCCTGCCGCCCTGGGACGCCAAGATCGGCGTGCTCTCCGGCGGCGAGAAGCGCCGCGTGGCGCTGTGCCGGCTGCTGCTGTCCAAGCCCGACATGCTGCTGCTCGACGAGCCCACCAACCACTTGGACGCCGAATCGGTGGAGTGGCTGGAGCACTTCCTGCAGCGCTTCCCCGGCACCGTGGTGGCGATCACCCACGACCGCTACTTCCTCGACAACGCCGCCGAGTGGATCCTCGAACTCGATCGCGGCTACGGCCACCCGTACAAGGGCAACTACTCCGACTGGCTCGACCAGAAGGAAAAGCGCCTGGAGGTCGAGCAGAAGAAGGAAGACGCGCGCATCAAGGCGATGAAGGAGGAACTCAAGTGGGTTCGCTCCAACGCCAAGGGCCGGCAGGCGAAGTCGAAGGCGCGCCTGGCGCGCTTCGAGGAGCTGAGCGACGTCGACTACCAGCGCCGCAACGAGACCA
This sequence comes from Pseudomonadota bacterium, assembly GCA_029779845.1. Taxonomy (GTDB): domain Bacteria; phylum Pseudomonadota; class Gammaproteobacteria; order Burkholderiales; family Burkholderiaceae_C; genus Piscinibacter. The sequence continues at coordinate 107,352 of JAKOZT010000015.1, forward strand.
ACGAGATCTTCATCCCCGTCGCCGAGCGCCTCGGCAACGACGTGATCGAGTTCAAGGAGGTCAGCAAGAGCTTCGGCGACCGTCTCTTGATCGACAAGCTCAGCTTCAAGATCCCGGCCGGCGCGATCGTCGGCATCATCGGCCCGAACGGCGCCGGCAAGTCGACGCTGTTCCGCATGATCCAGGGCGTGGAGCAGCCCGATTCGGGCGAGGTGCACATCGGCCAGACCGCGCGGCTGGCCTTCGTCGACCAGAGCCGCGAAAGCCTGGCGGCTGAGAAGACGGTGTGGGAAGACGTCTCGGGCGGGCTCGACAACATCGTCGTCGGCCAGTTCGTGATGCCGTCGCGCGCCTACCTCGGCCGCTTCAACTTCAAGGGCAACGACCAGCAGAAGCTGGTCGGCCAGCTCTCCGGCGGCGAGCGCGGCCGGCTGCACCTGGCCAAGACGCTGGCGCGCGGCGGCAACGTGCTGCTGCTCGATGAACCGTCGAACGATCTCGACGTCGAGACGCTGCGCGCGCTCGAGGAAGCGCTGCTCGAATTTGCCGGCTCGGCGCTGGTGATCTCGCACGACCGCTGGTTCCTCGACCGCATCTGCACCCACATCCTGGCTGCCGAGGGCGACTCGCAATGGGTCTTCTTCAACGGCAACTACCAGGAGTACGAAGCCGATAAGAAGCGCCGCCTCGGCGAAGAGGGCGCGCAGCCGCACCGGCTGCGCTTCAAGGCGCTGAAGTAAGGCCGGCGCGGCCCCCACCTCGGGGGGGCGCGCTGCCGAAAACGTGGCGGCGCCCCGCGATCATGGGTGAGGGCGCGCCCCACGGCACGACGCCGGCATTCCAGAATCCGCGCCAACGCACGTCGATGCGCCGGACACGGAACATGCCGCAGATCCAGAACCCTCGCGCCGGAGTTGGGCCGGCGCGGCAGATGCGAAGGAGCGCCGCCTCATGACGGCCTCCCTCGCCAGCCTGCCTCCCGATCATCCCCTCGCGCGCTTCGAGCCCTTGCGGCCCGCCGAACGGGTGCTGCTGCGCGCCTGCCGGCACGGCGACATCGCCCGCATCGGGCTGCGCCGCCCGCGCGAAGCGCTGCCCGAGCTGACGGTGCGCGCCTCCTTTCTCGCCGCGCTGGCGCTCGGCGACGGCTCGCACCGCCAGAGCCGGCGCGTGCAGCTGCTGGGCGCCTGGATCGAAGGGCGGCTCGACTTCGGCGAATGCGAGGTGCCGGCGAGCCTGTGGTTCTTCCGCTGCGTGTTCGACACCACGCCGCTGTTCGACGGTGCGCGCCTGCGCGGCGCGCTCGCCTTCCCCGATTGCGAGCTGCCGGGGCTGCTGGCCGAGCGCTGCCGCATCGCGCAGGACCTGGCGCTGAACGCCGGCTGCACGATCGCCAGCGAGGTGCGCCTGCAGCAGGCGCGCATCGAAGGCGACTTCAACGCCGCGCGGCTGGCGATGAGCGGGCATGAATCCTCGCTGCCGGCGCGTCGCAGCCTGACCGCCGACGGCATCGAGGTCGGCGGCGACGTGCGCATGGCCGAAGGCTTCGACGCTTCGGGCCAGGTGCGTTTCGCCGGCGCGCGCGTGCGCGGCGACTTCATCGCCAGCGGCGCGCGTGTGCACGGCCCGCTGGACGCCAGCGGCGCGCGGCGCTGCGCGCTGGTGCTCGATCGCATCGAGGTCGAGGGCGACCTGCGCCTCGACCAGGGCTTCGCCGCCGCCGGCAGCGTCAGCGCCAAGCGCGCGCGCATCGGCGGCGATCTCGATTGCAGCGGCGCGGCCTTCGACCGCGTCGGCGACGCCGCCTGGGGCGAGGGCGTGTCGCTGCTGCTCGACCGCGCCCAGATCGGCGGTGCGCTGCGCCTCGCGCGCCTGCAGGCGCCGCTGCTGGGCGCGTCGTTCGCGGGCACGCGCGCCAAGGTGCTGGTCGACGATGCGTCGAGCTGGGGCGAGCGCCTGGTGCTCGACGGCTTCGCGTATTCGCACTTCGGCGAGGGCGCGCCGCTGGACTCGGGCTTCCGCCTCGCCTGGCTGGAATGCCAGCCGGCCGCGCACCTGGACGGCGACTTCCGCATGCAGCCGTGGCGGCGTGCGATGCGCGTGCTGCGCGGCATGGGCCGGGGCGCCAGCGCCGCCACGCTGGCCTGGCGGCGCGAGCAGCGGCTGCGGCGCATCGGGCGCGTCGGCGAATCGCTGCCGGGTGCCTTGCGCTGGCTGGCGCGCGCCGCGCATGCCGGCTTCGGCGCGCTGGCCGGCTATGGCTGGCGGCCGCAGCGGCTGGCGGCCTGGGCGCTGCTGGCGTGGCTGGGCGGCGGGGCCTTCTTCGCGCTGGCGCAGCCGCATGGCGCGCTGGCGGCGGTGGCGCCGGCCGCATCGTTCAGCCCCTTCGCCTACGCGCTCGACCTGCTGCTGCCCGGCATCGACCTGCACGAGGCGAGCCGCTGGCTGCCCGCGAGCAGCGCCGCCGCGCTGCCGTGGAGCGAGGCGGCGCGAGCGGTCGGCTGGGCGCTGCGCCTGTTCGGCGCGCTCGCGGCCGCGCTGCTGCTGGTGTCGCTGGCGGGCTGGGCGGATCGGGATCGCCAGCAGGGGCGCTGAGAGCTGCGCTGCGTCAGAATCGCGCGACGCAGCTACCGCGCCCGCCCATGTCTCTTCCGCTTCGTCTTGCCGTACTGACCTCGATCGCCTCGGCGCTGGCCGCCTGCGCCACACCCGGGCCTGCCGCCGCACCGGTCGCCCAGGCCGCCATGCCCGCCGCGAGCGCGGCCTCCGCGCCGGCCGGCGCCGCCTCCGCACCCGGCGCCACGCCGCCGCGCCCTGACCCGGCCGCGCCCAAGCCCTTCGCCGAGGTGATCAAGGATGCGAAGCAGCAGCCCGGCTTCATCCCGGTCTGGCGCAAGGACGAGAAGGTCTGGCTGGAGATCCCGGCCGAGCGGCTCGACCAGCCCTTCCTGCTGTCGGCCAACGTGGCCGAGTCGATCGGCGAGCGCGGCCTGTACGGCAGCCAGATGGGGCCGTCGTGGCTGGCGGCGTTCCGCCGCGTCAACAACCAAGTCCAGCTCGTCGCGCTGAACACCGAGTACGCGGCCACCACGCCGGCGATGAAGACGACGGTGGCGCAGGCCTTCTCCGCCAGCCTGCTCGCTGCTGGCCCGCTGGCGAGCGCGCCGCATCCGGAGCGCAAGTCGCTGCTGGTCGATGCGGGCATGCTGATCGCCGACCTGCCCAACTACTCGATGAGCATCGAGCGCGCCTTCCGCATGACCTACGGGCTGGACCGCGCCAATTCCTCGATCGAGAAAGCGCGCGTGCTCGGCGACATGACGACGCTGAACCTGCGCCTGCATTTCTCGACCGCGCGGCTGCCGCTGCCGCCGCTGGCGCCGCCGCCGCCGAACACGCCGGTGCCCACGCCGCCCAAGGTGCTGCCCGATGCGCGCAGCATGTTCGTCGGCATGGTCTACAGCTTCACGAAGCTGCCCGAGCAGACCATGCCGGCGCGCGAGACCGACCCGCGCGTCGGCCACTTCTTCGACACGGTGACCGACCTCAGCACCGACATCCAGCCCAACCCGAAGCGCTTCCTCGTCAACCGCTGGCGGCTGGAGAAGGCCGACCCGGCGGCCGCGTTGTCGGAGCCCAGGCAGCCCATCGTCTTCTGGCTCGACAAGAACATCCCGCCGCTGTACCGCCAGGCGGTGACCGAAGGCATCCTGGAATGGAACAAGGCCTTCGAGCGCATCGGCTTCAAGAGCGCGGTCGTCGCGAAGCAGCAGGGCGAGGACGATGATTTCGACACCCTCGATGCGCGCCACGCTTCGATCCGCTGGTTCGTCGGCTCGGACGTCGGCTTCGCGCGCGGCCCGAGCCAGACCGATCCTCGCAGCGGCGAGATCATCGATGCCGACATCGCGATGAGCGACGTGTTCGGCCGCGGCGCGCGGCGCTTCCGCGTCGAGAGCGTGGGCGGCGCGGCGGCCGAGGCGCCGCACGATCATCAGCACGACGCGCAGGCCTGCGACTACGCCGACCAAGCCGCCGCCGAATTCGGCTTCGCGCTCGACCTGCTCGATGCGCGCGGCGAGATCGCCACCGACGGCCCCGAGGCCGAGGCCTTCGCGAAGTCGGTGGTGCGCGACACCATCATGCACGAGGTGGGCCACACGCTCGGGCTGACGCACAACTTCAAGGCCTCCACCGTCTACACCCGCGCGCAGCTGCAGGACAAGGAGTTCACCGAGAAGAACGGCATCTCCGGCTCGGTGATGGACTACAACGCCTACAACCTCGCCGTTGCCGGCGAGCGCCAGGGCAGCCTGAACAACACCACGCTCGGCCCCTACGACTACTGGGCCATCGAATACGCCTACAAGCCGATCGCGCCGGCGGACGAGAAGGCCGAGCTGGCGCGCATCGCCGGGCGCAGCGCGAGCGACCCGCTGCTGGCCTTCGCCAACGACCCCGACACCGGCGGCAGCGCGGCCAACGACGGCATCGACCCGCTGGTGAACCGCTTCGACCTCGGCGACGACCCGCTGGCCTACTACCGCAAGCGATTGCAGCTCTCGCGCGAGCTGTGGCAGCGCGTGCAGGAGCGCACGCCGCAGCCGGGCGAAGACCCGAACCGCCAGCGCCGCGTGCTGATTTCGGGCTTCACCGCGCTGCGCGATTCACCCGCGCTGGTGGGCAAGTTCGTCGGCGGCATGTACACCACGCGCGCGATGCCGGGCGCGAAGACGCCGGCTTTCGTACCGGTGGAGCCGGCCAAGCAGCGCGAGGCGCTGCAGTTCCTCGCCACCGGGCTGTTCTCGGCCGACAGCTTCCGCTTCAAGCCGGAGTTCCTCGCCAGCCTCGTGCCCGACTACCGCGAGTGGGAGCGCGGCGGGCTGGTCAGCATCCCGGCGGCGGTGCAGCAGTTGCAAAGCGTCGCGCTCGACCGGCTGATGAGCCCGGGCACCGCGTCGCGCCTGCTCGACCTGCCGCTGTTCGTGCCCGAGAAGGAACGCAAGGGGCTGATCTCGCTGAACGAGGTCTACGCCACGCTGCAAGGCGCGGTGTGGAGCGAGTTGAAGAAGGGCGGCGAGATCGACCGGCTGCGCCGCACGCTGCAACGCGAGCATCTGAAGCGCATGCAGGCGCTGCTGGTGCGCGTGGCCACGCCGCTGCCGGCCGATGCGCAGAGCCTGCTGCGCGCCAACGCCACCGCGCTGCGCGACGACATCCGCCGTGCGCTGGCGGGCAAGCGCTGGGATGTCGACGCGCGGGCGCATCTGCAGGAGAGCCTGGCGCAGCTGGAGCAGGCGCTGGCGGCGAGCATGGTGCGCAGCTGATTCGCCCGATTCAGGCCAGGAACAGTGTGCTGGCGATCGCGGCGGTGCCGCCGGCCAGCAGGCAGAAGGTCAGCGCGGCGCAGAAGAGGCGGTCGATCATGGTGGGCTCCTTCGAGTCTCGCGACGACGTGTCGCGTTGGAAGGGACTCTAGGAACCGGGGCGCCGCGCCGCGAGCGCCTTGCGACGGACTGCGCAAAAGGCCGGACGAACTGCGTCTGCGTCAGATCGGCGCGGTGCGCTCGAGCAGCCAGTCGCGCGCCGCGCCGCTGATCAGCGGCTCGATGCGCTCGCGCACCGTCGCGTGGTAGGCGTTCAGCCAGGCGATCTCGTCCTCGCGCAGCAGCGACTTCTCGATGCAGCGGGTGTCGATCGGGCACAGCGTCAGCGTCTCGAATTCGAGGAATTCGCCGAACTCGTTGCTGCCGGCCGGCACGTTGAGCACCAGGTTCTCGATGCGGATGCCCCACTGCCCGGGCCGGTACAGGCCCGGCTCGATGCTGGTGACCATGCCGGGCTCCATCGCCATGTGCGGCTCGGGCAGCGCCTTGGAGATGCTCTGCGGGCCTTCGTGCACCGCCAGGAAGTAGCCCACGCCGTGGCCGGTGCCGTGGCCGTAGTCCAGGCCGTGCGCCCACAGCGGTGCGCGCGCGATCGCATCGAGCATCGGCGCGAGCGTGCCGCGCGGGAACTTCGTGCGCGACAGCGCCAGCGTGCCCTTGAGCACCAGCGTGTAGTCGCGCCTGTGCTGCTCGCCGATGGTGCCGATCGGCCAGACGCGCGTGATGTCGGTGGTGCCGCCCAGGTACTGGCCGCCGGAGTCGATCAGCAGCAGGCCGTCGCCTTCGATCACCGCGTGCGATTCGGGCGTGGCGCGGTAGTGCGGCATCGCGCCGTTGGCGTTGAAGCCGGCGATGGTGGAAAAGCTCAGGCCCACGAAGCCGGGCCGCCTGGCGCGCGCGGCGCTGAGCTTCTCGTCGATGCTCAGCTCGGTGATGCGCTCCTTGCCGAGCGCGGCTTCGAACCAGGCGTAGAACTCGCACATCGCGGCGCCGTCCTGGCGCATCGCCTCGCGGATGTGCGCCGCCTCGGCCTCGCTCTTGCGGCTCTTCAGCAAGGTGCTGGGGTTGATCGCTTCGACGATGGGCACCTTCACCCGCTCGCGCAGCCCGAAGGTCACGCGCTTCGGATCGAGCAGCAGGGTCGATCCGGCCGGCAGCGCGGCCAGCGCCGCCGCCGCGTCGGCATAGGGCGCGAGCGCGACGCCGTCGGCCGCCAGCGCCGCCTTCAGCGCCGCATCGACCTTGCCCGCGCCGACGAACAGCGTCGCGCCCGAAGGCGCGATCAGCAGGTGGGCGAGGAAGACCGGGTTGTAGTCCACGTCCGCGCCGCGCAGGTTGAGCGCCCAGGCGATGTCGTCCAGCGTGCTGATCAGGTGGTGCGTCGCGCCGTGGCGCGCCATCGCCTCGCGCAGTTGCGCGAGCTTGGGCGCGCGCGCCAGCGGCGCCTCGGGCGCGCGGTGTTCGTACACCGGCGCGGCCGGCAGGGCGGGGCGGTCGGGCCAGACTTCGGCGAGCAGGTCGATGTCGGTGCGCAGCGTAGCGCCGACCTTGTCCAGCGCGGCGCGCAGCTGCTGCGCCGCCGCCAGGCCGAGCACCGCGCCGTCGACCGCGACGTTGTCGCCGGCCTTCATCTCGCGCGCCAGCCACTCGACGTGATGCGTCGCGGTGGCGGTGGGGATCTTCACCAGCGTGATGCCGCTGCCGGCCAGCTCGGTCTCGGCCTGCACCCAGTAGCGGCTGTCGGCGAACAGCGCCGCCTTGTCGCGCGCCACCACCAGCGTGCCCATCGAGCCGCTGAAGCCCGACAGCCACTGCCGCCCCTGCCAGTGCTCGGGCAGGTATTCCGACAGGTGCGGGTCGGACGAGGGCACGAGCAGCGCCGCGAAGCCGTGCTTGGCGAGGGCCTGCTGCGTCTTCGCGATGCGCTCGCGGTGCGGCGAGGTGCGGGTGTCCATCCGCGAATTCTAGGTTCGGGGGGATGACCCCTGCAGACGCCGGCGCACCATCTGGATGTTGGCGCGCAGCGCATACAGCTCGTCGGCATACGACAGCGGCACGCTGATGCGCCCGGCGCGCTCCTCCAGCTTGTCCAGCTCGGCGAGCAGCTCGCCGGCCGGGCGGTCGGGCGCCGATTCCTCCAGCCTGCGCAGCTGCCCGTACCAGCGGAAGATGCGCGAGCGCACGCGGAAGGCGTACAGCGGCGGCACCACGCGCGACAGCGGGATCAGGATCGCGATGATGGACACCAGCACCACCCACATGCGGTCGATCAGATTAGCGAGCCAGAACGGCAGGTAGCGCTGCAGGAAGGGCGGGCCGTTGCGGTAGAAGCGCTCGGCCTCGGGCGCCAGCGCGCGCTCGGTGTTCTCGATCGACGGGAACGCGCCCTTGCGCTGGAACCAGCCCGGCCCGCCGTGGATCTGCCGCGCCGCCTGCACGAACAGCTGCACCAGCGCCGGGTGCAGCGATTCCTTGGCGACCAGCGTCGCGGTCGGCGCGATCATGCGGATGTTGGCCGGCGGCAGGTCGCGCGCCAGGTCGACCACGCCGCGCGGCAGCGTCACCGGGCTGAGGAAGGGAAAGCGGCGCGAGTAGGCCTCGGCCTGCGGAAAGTCGAACAGCCGGATGCCCGGCGTCTGCAGCAGCATCTGCACCAGCGGCGACTCGGGCGCCGAGGCGAACACCAGCGCGTCGATCTCGCCGCCGAGCAGCGCCACCGCCGCGGGTGTCGAGGGGTGCTCCACCAGCGTCAGCGCGCCGGCGTCGATGCGGTTCGCCTCGAGCAGGCGCTTCACCAGGTTGGGCACGCCGCTGCCGGGCGCGCCGATGTTGAGCTTCCAGTCGCCGGAGCGAGCCATCTCGGCGAACGATTCGAGCGCCGGCTTGGCCGCAACGCGCTGCGCCGAGGCCTCGCGGTAGAACAGCCACACCGGTTCGTAGAACAGGCTGCCGAGCGAGACCAGGTTCGCGTTGGCCTCGTCGGCATCGGCGCGGCTGGCGTGCGCGACGTCGGCGCCGCCTTGCACGAAGGCGAGGTCGACGCCGGAATCCTCGTCGCGCAGCAGCTGCAGGTTCTCGGCCGCGCCGGCGGTGCCGCGCAGCTCGACGCGGATGCCGTGCCGGGCCAGCAGCTCCGCGTAGCGCTTGCCGAACTCGGCATACGCGCCTTGTTCGGCGCCGGTGGCCAGCACCACCTTGTTCGGCGGGTTCGGGTCGAGCACCTTGTAGGCCAGCAGCAGCAGCGCGAGCGCGAGCAGGATGAACGGGCCGGCGGTGGCGAGCAGGTCGCGCACCGACAGCAGGGTGTGGCGCAAGGCTTGGGGCATGCCCGTACGATAGCGCCATGACCCGCACACTCGACACCACCGAATTCTCCGAACTGCTCGCGCACCTGACGCGCCCCGCCGCGCTCACCGAACTGGGCGTGCTGACCGGCTGCCTGCTGCTCGCCTGGGTGCTGGTGCGGCTGCTGCGCGGGCGCGTCGCGGCGGTCGGCTCGATCTGGTTCGGCGAGCGCATCGTCGACGGCGTGCTGTTCCCGGTGCTCGCGCTGTCGCTCGCCTACGCCGCGCGGCTGCTGCTCGCGGGCACGCTGCCGATCGCGGTGTTCCGCGTCGCGATCCCGATCCTGATGTCGCTGGTGGTGATCCGCCTGGCAGTGCGCGTGCTGCGCGTCACCTTCCCGACCGCCCACGCGGTGCGCGTGATCGAGCGCACCGTGTCGTGGATCGCCTGGCTTGCGGTGGTGCTGTGGGTCACCGGCGTGCTGCCGCTGCTGCTCGACGCGATGGACGAGATCCGCTGGAAGGTCGGCGGCGCGCAGATCTCGCTGCGCAACGCCGTCGAGGGCACGCTGACCGCCGGCCTGGTGCTGGTGGTGGCGCTGTGGATCTCGGCGGCGATCGAGCGCCAGCTGCTGCGCGGTACCGGCGACGACCTCTCGATCCGCAAGATCGCCGCCAACCTGGTGCGCGCGCTGCTGCTGTTCATCGGACTGCTGCTGGCGCTCTCCTCGGTGGGCATCGACCTGACCGCGCTGTCGGTGCTGGGCGGCGCGCTCGGCGTCGGCCTGGGCTTCGGGCTGCAGAAGATCGCGGCCAACTACGTCAGCGGCTTCGTGATCCTGGCCGAGCGTTCGCTGCGCATCGGCGACATGGTGCGCATCGACAACTTCGAGGGCCGCGTCAACGACATCCGCACGCGCTACACCGTGATCCGCGCGCTGTCGGGCCGCAAGGCCATCGTGCCCAACGAGATGCTGATCACGCAGCGCGTCGAGAACCTCTCGCTGGCCGACATGAACGTGTCGCTCAGTACTACCGTGCAGGTGGCCTACGGCACCGACGTGCGCGCGCTGGGGGCCAAGCTCGTCGAGGCGGTGGCCGCGGTGCCGCGCGTGCTGTCGCAGCCCGCACCCTCGTGCCAGCTCGCCGAATTCGCCGCCGACGGCATGAACCTGACGATCGGCTTCTGGATCGCCGACCCCGAGAACGGCCAGGGCGGCGTGCGCTCCGACGTCAACCTCGCGGTGCTCGACGTGCTGGAACGCGAGGGCGTCGAGATCCCGTTCCCGCAGCGGGTGATGCACCACGTCGGCATCGACCCGACGGCCGGCAAGGCGGGCGAGGCCTGAGCGCGCGCCGATGGACCACAGTTTCCTCTCCGCGCTGATCCTGCTGCTGCTGGTGCTCGACCCGCTGGGCAGCCTGCCGATCTACATCCCGATCATGAACGGCGTGCCGCGCGAGCGCCGCCGCCGCGTGGCGCTGCGCGAGGCGGCGATCGCCTTCGCGGTGCTGCTGGGCTTCATGTTCGCCGGCGAGGCCTTCCTGCGCGTGATGCACCTGTCGGAGCGCTCGCTCGAAGTGGCCGGCGGCGTGATCCTGCTGATGGTGGCGATCCGCATGATCTTCGGCGCCGAGGGCGGCGTGTACGGCACGCCCGAAGGCAAGGAGCCGTTGATCTTCCCTCTCGCGGTGCCGCTGCTGGCCGGGCCGTCGGCGATGGCCACCGTGCTGCTGCTCGCCTCGCGCCAGCCCGATCGGGTGATGACCTGGGTGGCCGCGCTGACGGTGGCGATGGCGCTGTCGGGCTTCGTGCTGCTGGCCTGCGAACGCATCCGCCGCCTGCTCGGCGACTCGGTGGTGGCGGCGCTCGAAAAGCTGATGGGCCTGGTGCTCACCGCGATCGCGGTGGAGATGATCCTGGCGGGGTTGAAGCGCTACTTCCTCGGTTGAGCGGCCATGAAAAAAGGGCCGGTCTTTCGACCGGCCCTTCTGAACGCTGTGAACTTCCGGTATCAGAAGTTGTGGCGCACGCCGAAGGCGATGGACGAGAGGTCGTCGCCGAGCGCGTTGCCCGTCACGAAGCGACCCGGGTTGTAGGCGGCAGCCGCGTCGTTGTCGACCTTCGTGTAGAAGGCGTACAGCTTGGTGCGCTTGCTCAGGTTGTAGTTGTAGCCCAGCGTGAACTGCTTGGCGCCGGTGTCGTTGCCCGAGTACTGGCCGCCGCCCTTCCACTTGCTGGCGACGCCGACGTTGGCGTGCAGTTCGTTGGCGCCGAAGGCGTACATGGCCGACACGCGGTAGGCGTTACGCTTGGACGTGCCGGTGGCGTCTTCGATCTCGTTGCGAACGTAGTAGGCACCAAGCGTGACCGGACCCATTTCGTACAGCCCACGCAGGCCGATTTCGCTGTGCTTGTCGTCTTCCAGCGGGCCGCCGGGGCCTTGCACGTAGCTGGCGCCCAGGTGCAGCGGGCCGCCGACGTAGTTGGCCGCCAGCACGTAGGTCTTGCGGGGCTGGGTGTTCTCGGCGAGGCCCAGTTGCGCGTCGATCGTCAGGCCGCCGAAGCTCGGCGAGTTGTAGGCGATCGTGTTGGTCGTCACGCCGGGGTACAGGTAGAACGCATCCGCCGACGAACCGGTGTCGTGGTTGTGCATGCTGATGTAGTCGGCGATGGCGAAGTACGCCGCCGACGGGCCCATGTTGCCCAGGCGCACGCGGCCGAAGTTGCCCGACAGGGCGACCCAGCTCTCGCGACCCCAGAACGCGCCGGTGGCTTGCGAACCGGTGTCGACGTTGAAGCCATGCTCGATCAGGAACGAAGCCTTCAGGCCACCGCCGAGGTCTTCGGTGCCCTTGAAGCCGATGCGCGACTGGCTGTCGACCAGCGCGGTGACCGAGGTGTCGCCGACCTTCTGACGCTCGACCGACTCGTTCAGGCGGCCATAGACGGTGACGCTGCTTTGGGCCAGGGCGGCGCCGCTGGTCAGGGTGGCCAGGGCGGCCAGGAAGAGAGAGCGCTTCATGTGGATCCTGTCTTCATTTGAAACACACAGCCGGGAAAACTTGCTCCCCGGAACCAAGGCCCAGATGGTAGATGACAGATTGCGGAAAACCCGAAGTAGCGTTGCGCCGGAGCGACAACGAGGCGACAAACGGTCAGCGGCCGCGCAGGTGCGAGGGCGCTTCGAGGCGCTTGGCCAGCATCGACAAGGCCAGCGTCAGCACCAGGTAGACCGCCGAGATCGCGAGGTAGGGTTCCCAGTAGCGCGCGTAGGCGCCCGCCACGGTGCGCGCGGCCAGCGCCAGCTCGGCCAGGCCGATGGCCGACACCAGCGAGGAATCCTTGATCAAGGTGACGCCTTCGTTGACCAGCGCCGGGATCATGCGCCGGAAGGCCTGCGGCAACACGACGAAGCGCATCGACTGCGCGTGCGTCAACCCCAGGCTGTAGGCGGCCTGCGTCTGGCCGAGGTGGATGCTCTGGATGCCGGCGCGGAAGATCTCCGAGATGTAGGCGCCGGCGTTGAGCGTCATCGCCAGCGCGCCGGAGAAGAAGGCGCCGTGGCTCTGGCGGAACTCGCGCGCCGCCTCGCCCGAGAGCAGCAGCCCGCCGTCGGGGTGCACCAGCATCGGCATCAGCGCGAAGTGCACCAGCAGGATCTGCACGAACAGCGGCGTGCCGCGGAAGAAGCTCACGTAGGCGAGCGTGACGCCGCGCGCCGCCTTCATCAGCCAGGCGAGCGCGAGCGACTTGGGCGCGGGCGCGTCGCGCGAGCTGCTGACCAGGCCGAGCAGCACGCCCAGCAGCAGCCCTGCGCCGATCGCGACGATGGTCAGCTGGATCGTCGTCCACAGGGCGCTGGCGAACAGCGGCCCGTAGCCGGCGAGGATCTCCCAGCGCAGTCCCACGACGACGCTCGCGCCGCGCCGAGGCTTACTTCGACGCCGCCGGCGCCGCGGCGGCCGGGGCGGCGCCGAAGTACTTGGCGTAGATCGTGTCGTAGCTGCCGTCGGCCTTGATGTCGGCCAGGCCCTTGTTCAGCTTCTCCAGCAGCTCGGCGTTGCCCTTCTTGACCGCGAAGCCGTACTGCTCGGGCGCGAAGGCCTTGTCGCTGACGGTCTTGAACTTGGCATCGGGGTTGTTGGTCACGTAGTTGACGACCACGCCGTTGTCGGCCACCACCGCGTCGACGCCGCCCGACTCCAGCTCCTTGAGCGCCAGCGGGGTCGACTCGAAGCGCTTGATGTTGGTGCTGTTCTTGCCCTGCTGCTTGGTGACGACCTCGTCGCCGGTGGTGCCGGTCTGCACGCCGACCTTGAGCTTCTTCAGGTCGTCGAACTTGGCCACCTTGGAGGTCGCCTTCACCGCGATCAGCTGGTAGGCGTCGAAGTAGGGGTTGGTGAAGTCCATCGTCTGCTTGCGCTCGTCGGTGATCGTGATCGACGAGGCGAGGATGTCGCGGTCGCCCTGCTGCAGCGAGTTGAAGATGCCTTCCCAGGGCGTGTTGACGAACTTGATCTCGATGCCGGCCTTGGCCGCCACGGCGGAGAGCACGTCGACCGTCAGGCCGACGATCTCGCCCTTCTCGTTCTGCGATTCGAAGGGCGCGTAGGCGGCGTCGGTGCCGACCACGTAGACCTTGGCCGGCGGCGGCGCTGCGGCCACCGAGGCGGCCGGCGCCGGGGCGGCGGCGCTCGGGGCGGGCGCTTCGTCCTTCTTGCCGCAGGCGGCGAGCAGGGCGCCTGCGAACAGCAGGCCGGCGGTTTGCAGGAATCGACGGGTGGTGATGGCGGTCATGAAGATCCTCGGTGAAGGAAATGTGGCGCGAAGTGTAAGCGGCGGCGGGCGCGGCTCAGACGGCGCGCGTCAGCCAGGCGATCTCTTCGTCGCTGAAGCCGGCGGCGCGGCGCGCGGCGTCGTTGAAGGGCGGGCGCAGCCTGGGCGCGGCATAGCGTTCGACCAGACCGGGGTAGATCTCCACCGGATCCAGCCCGGCGCGCTCGCAGGTGAAGCGGTACCAGCGGTTGCCGATCGCGACGTGGCCGATCTCGTCGCGCAGGATCACGTCGAGGATGGCCACGGCCTTCGCATCGCCGGCCTTGGCGAGCTTGGCCTGCAAGGGCGGCGTGGCGTCGAGCCCGCGCGCTTCCAGCGTGCGTGGCACCAGGGCCATGCGGGCGAGGATGTCGTGCGCGGTGCGCGCGGTCATGGTCCACAGGCCGTCGTGGGCGTCGAAGTCGCCGTAGTCGTGGCCGAGCGTCAGCAGGTGCCCGCGCAGCAGCGTGAAGTGCATCGCCTCCTCGGCGGCGACGCGGAACCAGTCGCGGTAGAAGTCCTCCGGCATGCCGGCGAAGCGCCACACCGCATCCAGCCCCAGGTTGATCGCGTTGAACTCGATGTGTGCGATCGCGTGCAGCAGCGCGGCGCGGCCTTCGGGCGTGAAGGGCGAGCGCGTCGCCACGTCCTTGGGCGCGACGAGGCGCGGGCGCGCCGGGCGGCCGGGCAGGCCGGGTGGCTCATCGAGGCTCGCATCGGTGGCGATGCGCTCGATGCCGGCCTCGAACGCCGCTCTCACCGCCGCCGCCTTCTCCACCGGGTCGGCGATCTGCAACAAGGCGAGGGCGTGCTGCCGCAATTCCATGCGCGGATTATCCGCAGCGCCGCTCGATAATCCCCGCCCATGCCGCGCCCGCACAGCCACGTCCTGCTCGTCGTCGCCGACGCCACCTTGCGTCGCAACCTGCTCAAAGGCCTGAACGCCGCCGCCAAGAGCCTGCCCAACCCCTGCGGGCTGAGCTTCTCGGGCGTCGAGAGCGCGGCCGAGGCCTTGCAGATCGCACGCGAGGACGGCGACCTGCAAAGCGTGTTGATCGACACCGGCGGCAACGGCGACACCGGCGACAGCGCCGGCAACGGCGCCGAGCCCCTGGTGCAGTCGCTCTACGCGCTGCGCCCCGAACTCGACCTGTACGTGCTGGTCGACGGCGCGCACGACGAGGAGACCGTCGGCGCGCTGACGCGCGAGGCGATCGACGGCTTCTTCATCCGCGACGAGGCCGACCCGCGCGGCTGGTTCCGCATCGTCCAGGCCGAGATCCAGGAGAAGTCGCGCACGCCTTTCTTCGACGCGCTGCGCGAATACGTGCTGATGGCCAAGGACGCCTGGCACACGCCGGGGCATTCCTCGGGCGACAGCCTGCGCGGCAGCCCCTGGGCCTCGGCCTTCCACGAGTTCGTCGGCGAGAACCTGCTGCGCGCCGACCTGTCCGTCTCGGTCGACATGCTCGATTCGCTGCTCGACCCCAAGGGCGTGATCGCGCAGGCGCAGGACATGGCGGCGCGTGCCTTCGGCGCGCAGCGCACCTTCTTCGCGACCAACGGTACGTCCACCGCCAACAAGGTGATCTTCCAGACCCTGCTGGCGCCCGGCGACACGCTGCTGCTGGACCGCAACTGCCATAAGTCGGTGCACCACGGCGTGGTGCTGTCGGGCGCGCGCCCGGTCTACCTCGACAGCTCGATCAACACTACCTACGGGCTGTTCGGCCCGGTCGCCAAGAAGACGCTGTTCGCGGCCATCGAAGCGCATCCCGAAGCGAAAGCGCTGATCCTCACCTCCTGCACCTACGACGGGCTGCGCTACGACCTGCCGCCGATCATCGCAGCGGCCCATGCCAAGGGCATCAAGGTGATCATCGACGAGGCCTGGTACGCGCATGCGCGCTTCCACCCGGCGTTCCGCCCGACCGCGCTGGAGGCCGGCGCCGACTACGCGACGCAGTCGACCCACAAGGTGCTGTCGGCGCTCAGCCAGGCCAGCATGATCCACGTGAACGATCCGGACTTCGACGCGCACCTGTTCCGCGAGAACTTCAACATGCATGCGTCGACCAGCCCGCAGTACGGCATCATCGCCAGCCTCGACGTGGGCCGCCAGCAGGCGGTGATGGAGGGCTACAAGCTGCTCGCGCGCACGCTCGAACTCGCCGCGGAGTTGCGCGAAGCCATCGACGCCACCGGCGTGTTCCGCGCGCTGACGCTGGCCGAACTGCTGCCCGCCGAAGTGCAGGGCGACGGCATCGCGCTCGATCCGACCAAGATCACCGTCGACATCTCGAAGTCCGGCTTCACCGTCGACGAATTCCAGCAGGTGCTGTTCGAGCGCTTCAACATCCAGGTGGAGAAGTCGACCTTCAACACCGTGACGCTGCTGCTGACCATCGGCACCACGCGCAGCAAGGTCTCGCGCCTGCACGACGCGCTGCTGCGCCTGGCGCGCGAGGCGAAGGCACCGCGCCGGCTGGTGAAGGCGCCCGAGATCGCGCGCTTCACTTCGCTGAAGTTCCTGCCGCGCGACGCCTTCTACTGCGAGGGCGAATTGCTGCCGCTGCTCGACGACGAC
This sequence comes from Pseudomonadota bacterium, assembly GCA_029779845.1. GTDB lineage: Bacteria > Pseudomonadota > Gammaproteobacteria > Burkholderiales > Burkholderiaceae_C > Piscinibacter. Next base: position 123,429 of record JAKOZT010000015.1, read on the forward strand.
GAGCATGCCAACGCCGCGCTCGACGGCCGCGTCTGCGCCGACCAGATCGTGCCGTACCCGCCCGGCATCCCGGCGCTGGTGCCGGGGCAGGTGATCACGCGGGAGACGGTGCGCTTCCTGCTCTCGCTGATGCGCTCGCACAAGCGCACCGACCTGCACGGCGTGGTGCACGACGGCTACACGCCGTGCATCCGGGTGATGACGCTGGCCGAGGAGCGCGCCAACCGCGCGCTCTGACCAGGGCCCGTTCGCACTGGCATCCGTAGTGTGAACAGGCCCTAAACTTCGCGGCTTCATCGAAGGAAACGCATGGCGATCTACCAGCTGGACGAGGACATTCCCCGCATCGCCGGCACCGCCTGGGTGGCCGACAGCGCCCAGGTGATCGGTCGCGTCGAACTGAAGGAGGGCGCGAGCGTCTGGTTCGGCGCGGTGCTGCGCGGCGACAACGAGTGGATCAGCGTCGGCCGCGGCTCCAACGTGCAGGACGGCAGCGTGCTGCACACCGACATCGGCTGCCCGCTGGTGATCGGCGAAGACGTGACGGTGGGCCACCAGGTCACGCTGCACGGCTGCACGATCGGCGACGGCTCGCTGATCGGCATCCAGGCGGTGGTGCTGAACAACGCGAAGATCGGCCGCAACTGCCTCGTCGGCGCCGGCGCGCTGGTCACCGAGGGCAAGGAGTTCCCCGACGGCTCGCTGATCATGGGCGCGCCGGCCAGGGTGGTGAAGCAGCTCTCGCCGGAGCAGTTCGAGCGGCTGCGTCAGGGGGCGGTGCACTACGCCGAGAAGTCCGAACGCTATGCGCGCGGCCTGAAGAAGATCGCCTGATGTCGGAACTCCACAAGTTCCTGTTCGAAGGCCTGCCGGTGCGCGGCATGCTGGTGCGCCTGACCGAGTCGTGGCAGGAGCTGCTGGCGCGCCGCACGCGCGCCGCCGACATCTTCCCGCTGCCGGTGCGCACGCTGCTCGGCGAGATGGCGGCGGCCGGCGTGCTGATGCAGGCCAACATCAAGTTCAACGGCGCGCTGATCCTGCAGGTGTTCGGCGACGGGCCGGTGCGGCTGGCCGTCACCGAGGTGCAGCCCGACCTGACGTTCCGCGCCACCGCCAAGGTGGTCGGCGAGGTGGCGCCCGATGCGCGCCTCGAGGCGATGCTCAACCTGCACGGCCAGGGCCGCTGCGCGATCACGCTCGACCCGAAGGACAAGCGCCCCGGCCAGCAGCCGTATCAGGGCATCGTGCCCTTGCACGGCGACCATCAGGAGCCCTTGCAGGAGCTGTCGCAGGTGCTGGAGCACTACATGCTGCAGTCGGAGCAGCTCGACACGCGCCTCGTGCTGGCCGCCGACGAGCGCATCGCCGCCGGGCTGCTGATCCAGCGCCTGCCGGTGGAAGGCGCGGGCAACCTGCAAGGCGAGCGCAACGAAGACCGCATCGGCCAGGACGAGGCCTTCAACCGCATCGCCCATCTGGCCGGCTCGCTGACGCGCAAGGAGTTGCTGACGCTCGACGCCGACACCATCCTGCGCCGCCTGTTCTGGGAGGAGAAGCTGCTGCGCTTCGTGCCGCAGGCCGGCGCGAACGGGCCGCGCTTTCACTGCGGCTGCTCGCGCGAGCGCGTCGCCGCGATGCTGCGCGGCCTGGGGCGTCCCGAGGTCGACGGCATCCTCGCCGAGCAGGGCCGCGTCGAGATCGCCTGCGATTTCTGCGGCCAGAAGTACCACTTCGATCCGGTCGACGCGGCGGGGCTGTTCCTGCCGGCCGGCACGCAGCCGCCGGGCAGCAGCGCGATCAACTGAGCGCCGCGGGCTATTGACGGAAGCGGCGCGCTTCCTCGGCCTCCTTGAGGCGCAGGCACACTGCATCGGCGATGTGCTCGGCCTTGGCGCACTCGCGGTGCTCGCAGAAGCCGCGCGTCAGCAGGTTGCCGGCGCCGCACAGCTCGGTGACGGACTTGGGCGGGACGATGACCGGCTCGGATGCCGGGGCGGGCGGGGGCGGCGCGGCCACGACCGCTTCGGGCTGAGAGGCTGCGGGGGCGGGCGCGGCTTCCAGCGCCTGCGGGCGGGCGACCGGCTCGGGAATGCGTTTGCGGCGCTCGGGCGCGCTGGCGGCCGGGGTGGGCGATGACGCGGGGGCCACGGCGGGTTCGGCCGCAGGCGCGGACATCACCGCCTCCGATGCCGCCGGCGCGGGCGGTGGCGGCGCCACGGCAGCGGCGGGTGCTGGGGCCGCCGACGCTGCCGACGCGGCCGGAGCCGCCGCCGGCGCGCCCGTTTCACCGGCCGGCCGCAGCATCAGCCACACGCCGCCGCCGATCAGCACGGCGACGAGCCCCAGGCCCAGCAGCCGCTTCGGCACGCCGCGCGCCGGCTCGTTCTCGGGCGGAATCAGGATGCTCTCCAGCGGCGGCAGCTCGGAGGGCACCGTGTGGTGCATCACCAGCGTCGGCGCCGACAACGGATCGAAGTTGTCGTCTTCGGGAAGCAGCGAGCGCGTGGCCATCGGCGGCGAACGATATCAGAGCGGCGGCAGGCGATGGCGCTCGCAGCCGGCCTCGCCGCAGCGCTCGCAGACCCACTGCCAGCGCGGCCGGCCGTCGTCACGATCGGCCGGGTTGCGCGCGCGCTCGACGGCCGCCAGCGCATTGTCCAGCCGCGCCTCGCCCTGGCCGAACAGCACCGCCCAGGCAAGCGCGGCGCGTGCCAGCGCGGCGCGGACCTTCGCGTCCACCGGCTCGCGCACATGCGGGCCGTCGCGGATCGGGCCGTCGGCCTGCCAGGGCAGGTCGAGCGCGGTCAGCAGCGTCAGGTCGGCGCGCGCGTGCGCGGCGAGCGCCTCCTCGTAGAGGCTGGTGTCGCCGAACACGTGGTCGCTGTAGACCGCGATCATCAACGCGCTGGTGTCGGCCACCACCACGTCGTGCGACGCCGCCGCCGCGGCGATGCGGCGCGTCTGCTCGGCGGCGATGAGCCGCTGTTCGTGGACCAGCGGCATGCGCGCCTCGCGCACGCAGAACTCGCGCAGATATTCCTCCACCACCGCGACGCGCTCGCCGCGCGCCGCCAGCGCCGCGCCGAGCCGGTGCGCGAGCGTGGTCTTGCCGGTGCTCTCCGCACCCAGCAGCGTGATCACGAACGCACTCATGAAGACGCCACCGCCAGCCGCCGCCACGCACGCCAGCCGACCACCGACAACAGCGCGAACACCACGTACAGCATCACCGTCAGCCACAGCCCCTTGAACGCGAAGAGCAGCACGCTGGCCACGTTGACCACCAGCCAGGCCAGCCAGTTCTCGACGTACTTGCGCCCGAGCAGCCATTGGCCCACGAGGCTTCCGGCGGTCGGGAAGGCGTCGAGCCAGGGCACGTCGGAATCGGTGCGGTGGGCCAGGAACAGCGCCAGCGCCGGCCAGGCGATCGCCAGTGCGGCGATGCAGCCCAGCGCCGCGCGCCGCGACAGCGCGCGCACGCGCAAGGCGCGGCCGTCGTCCATCGTGCCGCGCAGCCACTGCCACCAGCCCCACAGCGCGACGGCGGCGAAGAAGATCTGCAGCGAGCCTTCGCCGTACAGGCGCGCGTCCCAGAACACCAGGAAGTACAGCAGCGAGGAGGCGATCGCCAGCGGCCAGGCGAGCGGGTTGACGCGCATGTTCAGCGCCACCATCGCGAGCGAGAGCACCAGGGCGATCAGCTCCAGCCAGCTCGCCGGCGCGCCCCACAGCGTGAAGGCGCTCGCGAACAGCGGCCGCAGCGCGTGCAGCAGCGAATCCATGAAGCGGCGAGGGCGCTGCGCTAACGCGGCGCCGGGGCGATCTGCACGAAGATCTCGTCGGGCTTGACCATGCCGAGGTCGAAGCGCGCCTTCTCCTCGACCATCTCCAGTCCTTCCTTCAGGTCGCTGACCTCGGCGAGCAATTGCGCGTTGCGCTGCCTGCCCGCTTCGTTGAGCTTCTTCTGCGCGGCCAGCTTGCCCGACAGCTCGATCACGCGCGGCACGCCGCCCTTGCCGAACCACAGCTCGGCATGCACCAGCGCGAGCAGCGCCAGCAGGGCGATCGTGACCAGGCGCATGGCCGTGCCTCGCTCTCAGCGCAGGTTGTAGAACGCCGCGCGGCCGGGGTAGCTCGCCACGTCGCCGAGATCCTCCTCGATGCGCAGCAGCTGGTTGTACTTGGCGATGCGGTCGGAGCGGCTCATCGAGCCGGTCTTGATCTGGCCGGCGTTCGTGCCCACCGCGATGTCGGCGATGGTGCTGTCTTCGGTCTCGCCGGAGCGGTGCGAGATCACCGCGGTGTAGCCGGCGCGCTTGGCCATCTCGATGGCGGCGAAGGTCTCGGTCAGCGTGCCGATCTGGTTGATCTTGATGAGGATCGAGTTGGCGATGCGCTTGTCGATGCCTTCCTTGAGGATCTTCGTGTTGGTGACGAACAGGTCGTCGCCGACCAGCTGCACCTTCTGGCCGAGGCGCTCGGTCAGGTGCTTCCAGCCGTCCCAGTCGCCCTCGTGCATGCCGTCCTCGATCGAGATGATCGGGTACTTGTCGACCCAGGTGGCGAGGATGTCGGTCCACTCCGGCGCGCTCAGCGTCAGGCCCTCGCCTTCGAGGTGGTACTTGCCGTCCTTGTAGAACTCGCTGGCGGCGCAATCGAGGCCGATCGCGATCTGCGAGCCCGCGTCGAAGCCCGCCTTGTCGATCGCCTCGAGGATCAGCTGGATGGCCGCCTCATGGCTCGCCACGCTGGGCGCGAAGCCGCCTTCGTCGCCGACGGCGGTGCTCATGCCCTTGGCGTCGATGATCTTCTTCAGCGCGTGGAACACCTCGGCGCCGTAGCGCACCGCCTCGCGGAAGCTCGGCGCGCCCACCGGGATGATCATCAGCTCCTGCAGGTCGAGGTTGTTGTTGGCATGCGCGCCGCCGTTGATGACGTTCATCATCGGCACCGGCATCTGCATGCCGCCCGCGCCGCCGAAGTAGCGGTACAGCGGCAGGCCCGATTCCTCGGCCGCCGCGCGCGCCACCGCCATGCTCACCGCCAGCGTCGCGTTGGCGCCCAGGCGGCTCTTGTTGTCGGTGCCGTCCAGGTCCAGCAGCGTCTTGTCGAGGAAGGCCTGCTCGGAGGCGTCCAGCCCCAGCACCGCTTCGCTGATCTCGGTGTTGACGTGCTCCACCGCCTTGAGCACGCCCTTGCCGAGGTAGCGCTTCTTGTCGCCGTCGCGCAGCTCGATCGCCTCGCGCGAGCCGGTCGAGGCGCCCGAGGGCACCGCCGCGCGGCCCATCGTGCCGCTTTCCAGCAGCACGTCGCACTCGACGGTGGGGTTGCCGCGGCTGTCGAGGATTTCTCTTCCGACGATGTCGACGATGGCGCTCATGGTCTGGTCTTTCAGCAGGACGTTGTTGGAATTCGGGAGAAGCTCAGCACGAGAAGTCGTTCTCCAGCAGCGGCTGGGTCTTGATCACGCGGTCGAGCGCGACGAGCTGTTCGAGCAGCGCCTTCATGTGCTTGAGCGGCACGGCGTTCGGGCCGTCGGACATCGCCTTGGCCGGGTCGGGGTGCGTCTCCATGAAGAGGCCCGCCACGCCCACCGCCACCGCGGCGCGCGACAGCACCGGCACGAACTCGCGCTGGCCGCCCGAGCTGGTGCCTTGCCCGCCGGGCAGCTGCACCGAGTGCGTGGCGTCGAACACCACCGGCGCGCCGGTCTCGCGCATGATCGCCAGGCTGCGCATGTCGGAGACGAGGTTGTTGTAGCCGAAGCTCGCGCCGCGTTCGCAGGCGAGGAAGCTGTCTTCCGGCAGGCCCTTTTCCTTCGCGGCTGCGCGCGCCTTGTCGATCACGTTCTTCATGTCGTGCGGCGCGAGGAACTGGCCCTTCTTGATGTTGACGGGCCTGCCGCTTTGCGCGACCGCGCGGATGAAGTCGGTCTGGCGGCACAGGAACGCCGGCGTCTGCAGCACGTCGACCACTTTCGCCACCGCCTCGATCTCGCCTTCGGCGTGCACGTCGGTCAGCACCGGCAGTTGCAGCTCGCGCTTGACCTTGGCGAGGATCTCCAGCCCCTTGTCCATGCCGGGGCCGCGGAACGAACTGCCGCTGGAGCGGTTCGCCTTGTCGTAGCTCGACTTGAAGATGAACGGGATGCCCAGCGCGGCGGTGATTTCCTTCAAGCGCCCGGCCACGTCCATCTGCAGCTGCTCGCTCTCGACCACGCAGGGGCCGGCGATCAGGAAGAAGGGCCTGTCCAGGCCGACCTCGAAACCGCACAGCTTCATGCCACCGCCTTGATCTTGTCGTTGCCGGCGCGCGCCGCCTGGTGCGCCAGCGCGGCCTGGATGTAGGACGTGAACAGCGGATGCCCGCCCCAGGGCGTCGACTTGAATTCGGGGTGGAACTGCACGCCCATGAACCACGGATGCACGGAGCGCGGCAGCTCGACGATCTCGGTGAGCTTCTCGCGCTGCGTGATCGCCGAGATCACCAGGCCGGCCTGCTGCAAGGCGTCGAGGTAGTTGACGTTGGCCTCGTAGCGGTGCCGGTGCCGCTCGGTGACCACGCTGCCGTAGATCTGGTGCGCCAGCGTGCCGGGCTTGACGTCGGAGCTTTGCGCGCCCAGGCGCATCGTGCCGCCGAGGTCGGAATTCGCGCTGCGCTTCTGGATCGAGCCGTCGCGGTCCTGCCATTCGTCGATCAGCGCGATCACCGGGTGCGGCGTCGCCGGGTCGAACTCGGTGCTGTTGGCGTTGGCGAGGTTGGCCTTGTGGCGCGCGTACTCGATGGTCGCCACCTGCATGCCCAGGCAGATGCCCAGGTAGGGGATCTTCTGCTCGCGCGCCAGCCGCGCCGCGCAGATCTTGCCCTCGATGCCGCGCTTGCCGAAGCCGCCCGGCACCAGGATGGCGTCGAACTCGGCGAGGCGCTCGACGTTCTCCGGCGTCAGCGTCTCGGAGTCGACGTAGTCGATCACGACCTTCGCATGGTTGTGAATGCCGGCGTGGCGCAGCGCCTCGTTGAGCGACTTGTAGGAATCCGACAGGTCGGTGTACTTGCCGACCATCGCGATCTTCACCTCGCCCTTCGGGTGCGCGACCTCGTCGACGAGATCGTCCCAGCGGCGCAGGTTGGCCGGCGGCGTCGCCAGGCGCAGCTTGTCGCAGATGAGGCCGTCGAGGCCCTGCTCGTGCAGCATGCGCGGCACCTTGTAGATGGTGTCCACGTCCCACATCGAGATCACGCCCCAGCGCGGCACGTTGGTGAACAGCGAGATCTTGTCGCGCTCCTCGTCGGGCACCGGGCGGTCGGCGCGGCACAGCAGCGCGTCGGGCTGCACGCCGATCTCGCGCAGCTTCTGCACGGTGTGCTGCGTCGGCTTGGTCTTCAGCTCGCCGGCCGCGGCGATCCAGGGTACATACGTGAGGTGCACGAAGGCGCACTGGTTGGGGCCGGCCTTCAGGCTCAACTGGCGCGCCGCTTCGAGGAAGGGCAGCGACTCGATGTCGCCCACCGTGCCGCCGACCTCGACGATCGCGACGTCGACTTCATGATCGGTGCCGATGCCGGCGCCGCGCTGCACGAACTCCTGGATCTCGTTGGTGACGTGCGGGATCACCTGCACCGTCTTGCCGAGGTAGTCGCCGCGGCGCTCCTTCTCCAGCACGCTCTTGTAGATCTGGCCGGTGGTGAAGTTGTTGGCCTTGCGCATCTTCGTCGTGATGAAGCGCTCGTAGTGGCCGAGGTCGAGGTCGGTTTCCGCGCCGTCGTCGGTGACGAACACCTCGCCGTGCTGGAACGGCGACATCGTGCCCGGATCGACGTTGAGGTACGGATCCAGCTTGATGAGGGTGACTTTGAGGCCGCGCGATTCGAGGATCGCGGCGAGGCTTGCAGAAGCGATGCCCTTGCCCAGCGAGGACACCACGCCGCCGGTGACGAAGACGAACTTGGTCATGGAGGGCGGCACTCGCATCACGAATGCCTTGGTGGTAAAGCGCGATTATAGGCGCCACGTCATGACCGCCCCTCGTCCGACGGGTACGCCGGACGATCCCCCGAGGGCATGCGGGCCGGCTTGGGAGCGGCCCGGCGCTCGGCCCGCTAGGCCATTCCTTCCACCCACTGCAGCACGGCCGCCGCGGTCTCGTCGGGCTTCTCCATCGGGAACAGGTGGCCGCCCTCGATCAGCGCGAAGCGGCCGTGCGCCAGCGCCTTCGACGCCGCGATGCCGCCCTGGCGCATCTCCACCGACTGCGTGCCGGCCAGGAAGGCCACCGGACACTTCGGCGGGTGGCGGCGCAGCAGCGTGCCGAGGTGGTGCGGCAGCGTGTCGTAGATGCGCGTCTCGATGGCGCGGTCGAAGGCGAGGTGGGTCTTGCCGCCGCGCTCCTCGAAGCCGCTTTGCACGTAGTCGGCCAGCACGCGCGCATCCCAGCGCGCGAACAGCGCCTTGGCGGCGAAATGCCGCTGCACCGCCTCGCGCGACGGCCACTCGTGGCGCCGCGTGCGCGACACGCGGCCCGGCGAGACGCGCCGGATCAGCCCGGTGGCTTTGGCCACTTGCAGGCTGTGCGCGCGCCAGCCGGTGACCACCGGCGAGTCGATCATCACCAGGCCGGCGGCCAGATCGGGCCGCCGGCAGGCGGCCAGCAGGCTCAGCAAGCCGCCGAGCGAATGGCCGACCAGCACCGCCGGCGCGCCGACCTCGCGCTCGATGAAGTGGATCAGCTGGTCGCGCAGCTTGGGCCAGTTGCCGCTGACCGGGTAGGCCGGGTCGTGGCCGAACTTTTCGATCGCATGCACCGCGTGGCCGGCGGCGCGCCAGGCCTCGAACAGCACGCGGTAGGTGCCGGCCGGGAAGCCGTTGGCGTGGCTGAAGACGATGGGGAGCTTGGGGGGCGTCATCAAACGATCTTCTCGCCGGGATGGGTGATCTTGCGCATGGTCTCGTAGCGGCTCTCGGCGCCGCGCAGCGGGTACGCGGTGGCGCCGCCGTTCCATTGCGGGGCCTCGATGGCCTCGAACACCTGGCGCAGCTTCTGGCCCCAGGTGCTGCGGATCATGTGGAAGTACGGGTTGTGCTCGTCGATGCAGGCGATCCTGTCGCTGGCAAGGCGGTCGCGCTCGTAGACCAGCAGGTCCAGCGGCAGGCCCACCGAGAGATTCGACTTCAGCGTCGAGTCCATCGACACCAGCGCGCACTTGGCGGCTTCGTCGAGCCCCGTGGCGGGATTCACCATGCGGTCGAGCACCGGCTTGCCGTACTTGCTCTCGCCGATCTGGAAGAAGCAGGTCTCGCGCGTCGCCTCGATGAAGTTGCCGGCCGAGTAGACGAGGAACAGGCGCATCGCCTCGCCGGCGATCTGGCCGCCGAAGATCATCGAGGCGTTGAAGTCGATGCCGCTCTGCTTCAGCGCGGGGCCGTCCTGCGCGTAGACGCGACGCACCGCGGAGCCGAGCACGCGCACCGCGTCGAACATGCTGGTGGCGTTCCAGATCGTGATCGGCTCGCCGCCGGGGTTGTCGATCTTCTCGACCTGCAGGATCTCGCGCACCGACTGGCTGATCGACAGGTTGCCCGCCGACAGCATCACCATGAAGCGTTCGCCGGGCTGCTCGTAGATCATCATCTTGCGGAAGGTGCTGATCTGGTCCAGGCCCGCGTTGGTGCGCGAGTCGGACAGGAACACGAGGCCGGCATCGAGCTTGATGCCCACGCAATACGTCATGGCGAATCCTTCTGCGAATCCTGCAGGGCCTTGAGCTTGTAGAGCGCGTCCAGCGCCTCCTTCGGGCTCAGGGCGTCGGGGTCGATGGCCGCGAGCGCATCCTCCACCTCGGAGGGCGGCAGTTCGGTGCGCGCCGGCGGCGGCGCGAACAGGTCGAACTGCGAGTCGTGCGCGCGCTGGCTGGCTTCGAGCGACTCCAGCGTCGCGCGCGCCTGGCGGATCAGCCCGGCCGGCATGCCCGCCAGCCGCGCCACCTGCACGCCGTAGCTGCGGCTCGCCGGGCCGGCCTGGATGTCGTGCAGGAAGACGATGTCCTCGCCGCTCTCCACCGCCGAGACGTGCACGTTGATCGCGCGCTCGTGCTTGGCCGGGAACTCCGTCAGCTCGAAGTAGTGCGTGGCGAACAGCGTGAAGGACTTGTTGCGCTCGTGCAGCTGCGTGGCGATCGCGCCGGCCAGCGCCAGCCCGTCGAAGGTGGAGGTGCCGCGGCCGATCTCGTCCATCAGCACCAGCGACTGCTCGGTGGCGCCGTGCACGATCGCCGCCGCCTCGGTCATCTCGAGCATGAAGGTCGATTGCGCGTTGGCCAGGTCGTCGGCCGCGCCGATGCGGGTGTGGATCGCGTCGACCGGCCCGAGCCGGCAGGCCCTGGCCGGCACGTAGGAGCCCATCGCCGCGAGCAGCACGATCAGCGCCACCTGGCGCATGAAGGTGCTCTTGCCGCCCATGTTCGGGCCGGTGATCACCAGCATGCGGCGCGCGGCGTCGAGCCGGCAGTCGTTGGCCATGAAGTTGCCGGCGCCGGTTTCGGCCAGGCGCGCTTCCACCACCGGGTGGCGGCCGGCTTCGATGTCGATGCAGGGCTCCTTGACGAACGCCGGCCGGCACCAGCCCAGCGTGCGCGCGCGCTCGGCCAGCGCGGCCAGCGCGTCCAGGCTCGCCAGCGCGCGCGCCAGCGCGGCGAGCGGCTCCAGGTGGCTCTGCAGCTGGTCGAGCACCTGCTCGTAGAGCAGCTTCTCGCGCGCCAGCGCGCGGTCCTGAGCGGACAGCGCCTTGTCCTCGAAGGCCTTCAGCTCGGGCGTGATGAAGCGCTCGGCGTTCTTCAGCGTCTGGCGGCGCAGGTAGTCGCCCGGCACGCGGTCGAGGCCGCTGGTGGTGACCTCGATGTAGAAGCCGTGCACCTTGTTGAACTGCACGCGCAGGTTGGCGATGCCCGTGCGGCTGCGCTCGCGCGCTTCCAGGTCGAGCAGGAAGGCGTCGCAGTTGGCGCCGATGCCGCGCAGCTCGTCGAGCGCGGCGTCGAAGCCGGGCGCGATCACGCCGCCGTCGCGCAACTGCACGGCCGGCTCGTCGGCGATCGCGGCGGTCAGCAGCGCCCCGATCTCTTCGGGCGGATGCAGCGCGTCCCACAGCATGTCGAGCAGCGCGGTGGCGCCGTGCGGCACGCGCACGAGCAGCGCCGGCAGCGCCAGGAGCGTGCTGCGCAGCCCGGCCAGTTCGCGCGGACGCACCTGGCGCAGCGCCACGCGGGCGGTGGTGCGCTCGACGTCGCTGATGCCGCGCAGCGCATCGCGCAGCGCGTCGATGTCGGTGTGCAGCAGCGTCTCGATCGCGTCGTGGCGCTGCGAGGCGACGCGGCGCTCGCGCCACGGCTGCGTCAGCCACTGGCGCAGCGCGCGGCTGCCCATGCCGGTGCGGCAGGTGTCGATCAGCGAGAAGAGGGTGGGCGAGTCCTCGCCGCGCAGCGTCTGCGTCAGCTCGAGGTTGCGGTGCGTGGTGGGCGGCAGCTCGAGCAGTTCGCTGCCGCGCCGCACCGCCAGCGTGCGCACGTGCGCGAGCGACTGGCCCTGGGTGTGCTCGGCGAAGGCGAGCAGCGCCGCCGCGGCGGCCTGCGCGGCGGCCAGGTCCTGCGCGTTGAAGCCGGCGAGCGTGGCCACGCGCAGCTGCTCGCACAGCTTACGCGCGCCCAGCGCGCTCTCGAACTGCCAGCCGGGGCGCGCGGTGATCGGCACGCGGGCACTGTCCAGAACGGCGGCCAGCGCCGCGCTGCCGTGCTCGCGCTCGACCAGCACCTCGCTCGGCTGCAGGCGCGCCAGCCAGTTCGCGAGCTCGCGCTCGCCGCATTCGGCCAGCCCCAGCTCGCCCTGCGTCAGCGCCAGCCAGGCGAGGCCGAAGGCCTTGCCCTGGCGCGCCACCGCGAGCAGCAGCGCATCGCTCTTGTCGGCGAGCAGTTCGGTGTCGGTGACGGTGCCGGGCGTCACCACGCGCACCACCTTGCGCTCCACCGGCCCCTTGGCGGTGGCCACGTCGCCGACCTGCTCGCAGATCGCCACCGCCTCGCCCATCTTGATCAGCTTGGCGAGGTAGCTGTCCACCGAATGCACCGGCACGCCGGCCATCACCACCGGCTCGCCGCCGCTCTGGCCGCGCGTGGTCAGCGTGATGTCGAGCAGGCGGTTGGCGCGGCGAGCGTCCTCGTAGAACAGCTCGTAGAAATCGCCCATCCGGTAGAAGACGAGCGTGTCGGGGAAGTCGGCCTTGATCCGAAGATACTGCTGCATGACGGGCGTGTGACCGTCGAACGCAGCCTTCGCGGTGAGCTGATCCACTGCGCGTTCTCCCTGCGTGGGCATCAGCGGGAAGCGTCTTCCTTGCGAATGCGCACCACTCCCTTCTTTCTCGGCGCCTCGGCCGGCGCGGCCACCGCCGCCGCCAGCGCCTGCTCGGGCGTCGCTTCGGCGGTCGCGGAAGCGGACGCCGCCGCCGGCTCGTCCATCTTGATCACGCGCGTGTACGGCGCCAGGATCTGCACCAGCTGCGCGTAGACCTTCGGATTGCCCGCCACCACCTCGCGCTGGTAGAGGTAGTCGGCCTCGCCGGTGAAGTTGCCGATCAGGCCGCCGGCCTCGGTGATCATCAGCGAGCCGGCGGCGATGTCCCAGGGGCTCAGGCCGGTCTCGAAGAAGCCGTCGTACCAGCCCGCGGCCACGTAGCACAGGTCGAGCGCGGCGGCGCCCGGGCGGCGCAGGCCGGCGCAGTGCTGCATCACCTCCTCGAACATCTGCACGTAGCGCTTGAAGTTGTCGCCCTTGCGGAAGGGGAAGCCGGTGCCGATCAGCGCGTCCGACAGGCGCGTGCGCTTGGACGCGCGCAGGCGCTTGTCGTTCAGGTAGGCGCCGCGGCCCTTGCTGGCGTAGAACAGGTCGTTGCGCGCCGGGTCGTACACCACCGCCTGCTGCACCTGGCCGCGGAAGGCCAGCGCGATCGACACCGCGTAGACCGGCAAGCCGTGCAGGAAGTTGGTGGTGCCGTCCAGCGGGTCGATGATCCAGACGTAGTCGCTGTCCTTCGCGCCGTGCGCGCGGCCCGACTCCTCGGCGAGGATGCCGTGGCCCGGGTAGGCCGCGAGGAGGGTTTCGATGATGGCCTGCTCGGCGGCCTGGTCGACTTCGCTGACGAAGTCGTTCGGTCCCTTGGTGCTGATCTTCAGGAGGTCCAGGTCGAGCGAGGCGCGGTTGATGATGGCCCCGGCGCTGCGTGCCGCCTTGATGGCGATGTTGAGCATGGGGTGGAGCGCTTGCGACATGGGGCAACCTGAAGGGGAGAGGGACCGGCGGGGAGGAAAGAGCGGGGCAGGGCATTGCAAGCCGCTGCGGATAATCGCGATTTTATCCCGCCCCCTCGCGCCGCCCCCGTGACACACGCCCCGGACCCGACCCGTTTCATCCTGATCGGCACCAGCCACCCCGGCAACGTCGGCGCGGCGGCGCGCGCGATCAAGGTGATGGGCTTCTCCGAGCTGTGGCTGGTGGCGCCGCGCGACGCCGATGCGCCCACGCGCGACGAAGCGATCGCGATGGCCAGCGGCGCCACCGACGTGCTCGCCGCCGCGCGCGTGGTGGCCACGCTGCCCGAGGCGCTGGAAGGCGTGGACTACCTCTGCGCCACCGCGATGACGCCGCGCGATTTCGGCCCGCCGACCTTCGCGCCGCGCGCGCTGTTCGCGACGCTCGCGCCGGCGCAACACCGCGTCGCCTTCCTGTTCGGCTCGGAGCGCTTCGGCATGGGCAACGACGACGTCTATCGCTGCCACGCCTGCCTGAGCATCCCGACGCGCGCCGACTACGGCTCGCTCAACCTCGCGCAGGCGGTGCAGCTGATCGCCTACGACTGGCGCGAGGCGCTGGGCGGCTTCGCGGTCGAGCCGCGCACGGCCGAGCCCACGCTCGCCGATGCGGCCTCGGTGCAAGGCCTGCTGGAACACTGGCAACGCACGCTGGTCGAGATCGGCTTTCTCGACCCGGCCGCGCCGAAGAAGCTGCTGCCTCGCCTGAACCAGCTCGCCAACCGCGCGCAGCTCAGCCGCGAGGAGGTCGACATCCTGCGCGGCATCGCGCGCTTCGTCGGCAAGCCGCGCGGCTGAGCACTACACTGACCCCATGTTCCAGCACCTGCGCGAAGACATCGCCTGCATCCGCGAGCGCGACCCCGCGGCGCGCTCGCGCTGGGAGGTGCTGACCTGTTATCCGGGCCTGCACGCGCTGGTGATCCACCGCTGGGCGCATGCGGCCTGGAAGGCGCAGTGGCACTGGCTGGGCCGTTTCCTGTCGCACATGGGCCGCTGGCTCACCGGCATCGAGATCCACCCCGGCGCGACGATCGGCCGGCGCGTCTTCATCGACCACGGCATGGGCGTGGTGATCGGCGAGATGGCCGAGGTGCACGACGAATGCACGATCTACCAGGGCGTGACGCTCGGCGGCACCTCGCTGGTGCGCGGCGCCAAGCGGCATCCGACGCTGGAGCGCGGCGTGATCGTCGGCGCCAATGCCTGCATCCTGGGCGGCTTCACGGTCGGTGCGGGGGCGCGCGTCGGCTCGGGCGCGGTGCTCACCAAGCCGGTGCCGCCCGGCGCCACCGCGGTGGGCAACCCGGCGCGCATCATCGAGGCCAGTGCCGACGCGGCGCGCGAGGAGGCCTCGGCGCGCATGGGCTTCTCGGCCTACGGCGTGACGCAGGGCGACGACCCGGTGGCGCAGGCGATGAAGGGCCTGATCGACAACGCCGCCGGCCACGAGCACCAGATCGCGCTGCTGTGGCAGGCGATCGAGAAGCTCTCGCAGCGTTCGCGCGAGCTGCCCACGCCCGATTGCGTGCCCGACGAGGCGCACACCACCGAGCAGTTCGATGCCGAAGGGCTGAACCGCCTGGTGAAGTGACGCGGCTTCAGAGCGCCAGCAGCAGCGGCGCCAGCAGCCACAGGAAGCGCCAGTCGCGCGGCACCTCAATCACCAGCGGCGAGCTGTAGGGCCCGACGAAGCCGTCGGGTTCGATGCTGCGGTAGCGGAAGTAGTAGGTGCCGCCCTGCGAGGGGCGCGGCAGGTTCCATTCCGTCGTGTTCAGGTCGGCCTGCGCGACGATGTCCTTGAACTGCGCATCGCGCGCCAGCTCCACGTGCTGCGTGTCCTGCGGCCGCCCGCTCCAGGCCAGCGCGAGGGTCTTGCCGTCGCCGCCCAGCCCGCCCTGGGGCGGTTCGGGCAGCGGGCGCAGCTCGAAGCGCTGCGCATCGCCGAACGGGCCCTTGTCGCCGTCGGCGCGCGTGCTCGCGAGGCGCCAGTAGTACACGCCGGCGCCGCCGAGATCCAGCGTCAGCTTGTTGCCTTCCAGGCCGTCGCGCTCGGCGACGATGTCCTGGAAGCGCTCGTCGCGTGCCACCTGCAGCCGCGCCGTCTTCGCTTCGAGGTTCGAGGACCACTTGAACTCCACCGGCGCCAGCGACTGCTTGCCGCCGGCGCGCGGCGTGTTCGACGCGGGCGGCTCGGGGCGCGCCTTCAGCACGAAGGGGCGTACCGCGTCGTAGCCCTCGATGCCCTGGGCGTCGAGGCGGCGCGCGCGCAGGAACCAGCGCGCGTCGTCGAGGCCGCCGATGCGCACGTCGCTGCCCGGCGCCGCGCGCGTGTCGCTGACGATGCGCTCGAAGGCTTCGTCCTGCGCCACCTGCACGCGCACCGTGGCCTGCTCGGCCGGCAGCGCGAAGCGCACCAGCGGGCGCTCGAAGCGCTCGGGCATCGCGGCGAGGTCCGGCGCCGGCAGCAGCTTCACCGGCTCGGGCTTCTTCGCGCTGGCGTCGATCGCCGCGCCGAAGCCGGCCGGGATGTCGGCGCCGGCGCTGCGCTGCGCCGATTCGAGGCGCACCTGGCCTTCCAGCACCTCGCTGCGCGTGGCGCTGCGCTCGGCGTCGAGCGCCACGCGGTACTGCGTGCCGCGCACGCCCACCACCGCGGTGGGCGTCGTCACTTCGAGCGGCTGGCTGCGCTTGAGCTTGGCGGCCAGCACCTCCACCGAGCCGCGCAGCATGCGCATGCTGCCGGCGAACCAGCCGTCGGTCGCCAGCTTCGCGGCCTGCGCCTCGTTGGCGCCCGGCGCGCGGCTGGCCACGATCTCGGCCAGGCTGGACGGCGGCAGCTTGACCCGCGAACCGTCGGCCAGCGCCAGCACGGCCGAGCCGTTGGCGCCGGTCTCCACCTGCTGCCCTTCGGCGAGCGCCGCGCCGGCCTGTGCCGCCGCGCCGCCCACGCGCACCTCGCCGACGCTGCTGGTCAGCGCCACCGGCAGCGTCCGCATGCGCATCAGCCGCGCCGGCACGCGCAGCAGCTGACCGGGGTGGATGCGGTTCGGGTCGCTCAGGCGGTTCAGCCGCGCGATCTCGCGCCAGGCCTGCGGACCGACGAACACCGTCTCGGACAGGCCGATCAGCGTGTCGCGTTCGCTGACGCGGTAGTCGATCATCGGCTCCTGGGCCGCGGCGGCCGCGACCAGCGAAACCAGCGCGGCAAAGGCCAGCGCGAGGGCAGGGTGTCGGTTCATCGGGGGGGGCGGATCGCGTTCTTCGGCCGGAAGGCCTTGCACACCGCGTCGTCGGTTTCCAGGTAGGGGCCGCCGATCAGGTCGATGCAGTACGGCACGGCGGCGAAGATGCCGGGAACGCCGCGCTCCTTCAGGCCTTCGAGCGTCTCGGCGATGGCCTTGGGCTGGCCGGGCAGGTTGACGATCAGCGCCTTGGCGCGGATCACCGCCACCTGGCGCGAGAGGATCGCGGTGGGCACGAAGGCCAGGCCGATCTGGCGCATCTGCTCGCCGAAGCCGGGCATCACCTTGTCGGCCACCGCCAGCGTCGCTTCGGGCGTCACGTCGCGCGGCGCGGGGCCGGTGCCGCCGGTGGTCAGCACCAGGTCGCACTTCGCGCTGTCGACCAGCTCGCGCAGCGCGGCGCTGATGCCCTCCTGCTCGTCGGGGATCAGCCGTGTCTCCCACACGATCGGGTTGCGCAGCGCGCGGCCCAGCCAGTCCTGCAAGGCCGGGATGCCCTTGTCCTCGTAGACGCCGGCCGAGGCGCGGTCGCTGATGGACAGCAGGCCGATGCGAACGGGGTCGAGTGAATCACTCATCGTTTGCGTCACGTGCCTGCTTGATGAACTGGAACAGCTCGCGGTAGGCGCGCCCGCTGCGCTGCTCGGGCGCGAGCGCGGCATCCTTGCGCGCCGCGCGCACCAGGCTGCGCAGCTGCTGCGTGTCGACCGCCGGGAACTGCTGCACGAAGGCGCCGATCGCCGCATCGTCGGCGACCAGCTCGGCGCGCCAGCGCTCGGCCTCGTGCAGCGCCAGCGAATCCTTGGCGCGGCCGAGCTGCATGTCGAGCACCGCCTGGCGGATCGGCGCGGTGTCCACGCCGCGCATCAGCTTGCCGATGTACTGCATCTGGCGCCGCCGGCCCTCGTGCGAGCGCGTGCGCAGGTACTCGTGCACCGCGTCGCGCAGGCCTTCGGTAATGTCCAGCGCGGCCACGCGCGATGCGGGCAGCGCCACCAGCGCTTCGCCGAGATCCTGCAGCTCGTGCGAGGCCTTCTTGCGTTGCGTCTTGCTGGGGCGCTCGTCGGCGTCGGGCGGGGTCGGATCGGGGTGGTGCATCGTGCGGGCAAACTGCTCGGGAGGTCGAGCAGCACAGGCGGCTGGGTATGATAGCCCGCGCCCCTGCCGAGCACCCTTCATGACCGACACACTCCACCGCGGCTTCGCCCACAGCCGCGCGCAGTTCCAGCAGCTCGCCGAGGATGCGCTGGCGCTGGCCCGCACGCTCGGCGCCGGCGAGGCGGGCGTCGAGGTGTCCGAAGGCGTGGGCCTGTCGGTCAGCGTGCGCAAGGGCGAGGTCGAGAACGTCGAGCGCAACCGCGACAAGTCGCTGGGCATCACGGTCTATGTCGGCAAGCGGCGCGGCAACGCCAGCACCTCCGATTTCTCGCGCGCCGCGCTCGAGCAGACGGTGCGCGCCGCGCACGACATCGCGCGCTTCACCGCCGAAGACCCGGCCGCCGGCCTGCCCGACGTCGAAGACCTCGCCTTCGGCGCCGCCGCCGAGCGCGATCTCGACCTGTACCACGCCTGGCCCATCGTCGCCGGGCAGGCGGTGGAGATCGCGCAGCGCTGCGAGGCCGCGGCGCTCGAGACCGATCGCCGCATCACCAACTCCGACGGTGCCGGCGTGTCGGCGCAGCAGTCGCACTTCTTCATGGCCAACAGCCGCGGCTTTCGCGGCGGCTACGCCAGTTCGCGCCATTCGATCTCGGTGGCGCCCATCGCCTCCGAGCCGGCGAATTCGGCTCACGGCGGCGGCGACATGCAGCGCGACGCCTGGTACAGCTCGATGCGCTCGGCCGACGACCTGGCCGCGCCCGAGGCGGTGGGCCGCTACGCCGCCGAGCGCGCGCTGTCGCGGCTGCGCGCGCGCAAGGTGGCCACCGCCGAGGTGCCGGTGCTGTTCGAGTCCAGCCTCGCGGCCGGGCTGATCGGCGCGCTGGTGCAGGCCACCAGCGGCGGCGCGCTGTACCGCAAGTCGAGCTTCCTGCTCGACAGCCTGGGCAAGCCGGTGCTCGCGCCGCACCTCGACCTGCACGAGGACCCGCACATCCCGCGCGGCAAGGGCAGCGCGCCCTTCGACGACGAAGGCGTGGTCACGCGCGCGCGCGAGGTGGTCAAGGGCGGCGTGCTGCAGGGCTACTTCCTGTCGAGCTACTCGGCGCGCAAGCTCGGCATGCGCACCACCGGCCACGCCGGCGGCTCGCAGAACCTGCTGCTGACCAGCCGGCTCACCCGGCCCGGCGACGATCTCGACGCGATGCTGAAGAAGCTCGATCGAGGCCTGTTCGTCATCGAGCTGATGGGCCAGGGCGTCAACCCGGTCACCGGCGACTACTCGCGCGGGGCGGCCGGTTTCTGGGTCGAGGGCGGGCGCATCGCGCACCCGGTGCACGAGGTCACGATCGCCGGCAATCTGAAACAGATGCTGCAGGGCATCGTCGCGGTGGGCGCCGACGCCTACACCAGCGGTGCCAAGACCACCGGCTCGATCCTCGTCGAGCGCATGAAGCTCGCCGGCAGCTGACACGCTCGACCGCGTAGTTTTGCGGAGGGGAAAACACCGGGCGGGGGGCTGAAACCCCCTCCTAGAATTTCTGCGCTCATCCCCCTTTCCGCGCATCACCCCACAGGAGAATCCGCATGGAACGTCGCTCGTTCATCCAAGGCGCCGGCATTGCCGGCGTGCTGGCGGCCGGCACCGCGCCGGCCATCGTGCATGCCCAGGCCACGATCCGCTGGCGGCTGGCCTCCAGCTTCCCGAAGTCGCTCGACACCATCTACGGCGCGGCCGAGGTGATGGCCAAGAAGGTCAGCGACATGACCAGCGGCAAGTTCCAGATCTCGGTGCACGCCGCCGGCGAGCTGATGCCGGCCTTCGGCGTGGTCGACGGCGTGCAGGGCGGCTCGGTCGAGATGGCGCACACCGCGCCGTACTACTTCTTCGGCAAGGATCCGACCTTCGCGCTCGACTGCGCGATCCCGTTTGGCCTGAACAGCCGCCAGATGACCGCCTGGATGGTCGAGGGCAACGGCCTGAAGCTGATGCGCGAGTTCTACAAGAGCTACAACATCGTCAACTTCCCGATGGGCAACACCGGCGCGCAGATGGGCGGCTGGTTCCGCAAGGAGATCAAGTCGCTGGCCGACATCAAGGGCCTGAAGATGCGCATCGGCGGCTTCGGCGGCAAGGTGCTCGAGCGCATCGGCGCGGTGCCGCAGAACATCCCGGGCGGCGAGATCTACTCGGCCCTGGAGAAGGGCACGATCGACGCGGCCGAGTGGGTGGGCCCCTACGACGACCTCAAGCTCGGCTTCAACAAGGTGGCGCCGAACTACTACTACCCCGGCTGGTGGGAAGGCGGCCCGCAGCTGACGCTGTACGTCAACACCAAGGCCTACGAGGGCCTGTCGGCGGAATACAAGGCGATCGTCGAGAGCGCCGCCGCGGTGGCCCACATCGACATGCAGGCGCGCTACGACGCGCGCAACCCGGCGGCGCTGAAGACGCTGGTCGGCCAGGGCACCAAGCTGTTCCGCTTCCCGAAGGACATGATGGAAGGCGCCTTCAAGGCGGCGCTGGAGGTCTACAGCGAGCTGAACGCCAGCAACCCGGCGTGGAAGAAGATCTACGAGGACTACGCGGTGTTCCGGCGCGACTCGAACCTGTGGTTCCGCTTCACCGAAGCGGGCTTCGACGACTTCATGCAGTCGCAGAAGCTCTGACCGGCCCGGATCGGGCAGCGAAGGCCCCGCAGCGCGGGGCCTTTTTCATTTCAGGATGCCTCCAGCACCGGACTTCGCTGGACTACGCCACAGCCAGATACAGCAGGTTTATCAAGGACTTAGGCGAGTTCAACATATGCCGGTGCTTTCCGAAACTTGACCCGACTTCCCCTCTGTTGGCCCCTAGAAGGCTCCTGGGAACCGGGTCTCTCCGAGGAGTCATCATGGCAAAGATCAAGCTCACCAAGTCCGCTGTCGATGCGGCACAACCCCAGGCGCAGGCCGTCGAACTCCGGGACACGTTGGTGCCCGGCTTCTTGTGCAAGATTACCCCATCGGGTCGCAAGGTGTTCATGCTCCAGTACCGGACGAACGCCGGCGAGCGCCGCAAGCCCGCGCTCGGTCAGTACGGAGAGCTGACTGTCGAACAGGCCCGATCCTTGGCACAGGAGTGGCTGGCTCAGGTACGTCGGGGCGGTGATCCCGGCGCAGCCAAGGCCGAAGCGCGCAAAGCACCTACCGTCGAGGAGCTGTGCAAGAAGTTCATGGAGGATCACTCCAAGAAGCGCAACAAGCCCAGCACCCAGGTCGGCTATCAGCGCGTCATCGACCGCTGCATCATCCCGCTGCTGGGCCGCAAGAAGGTCCAGGACGTGAAGCGCCCCGACATTGCCGGGCTGATGGAAAAGTTTTCGTACAAGCCCACCGAGGCGAACAAGGCGTTCAGCATCTTGCGCAAGATGTTCAATCTGGCCGAGGTGTGGGGCTACCGGCCCGATGGCAGCAACCCCTGCCGGCATATCCAGTTGTTTCCGGCTGGCAAGTCCACCCATCTCATCAGCGACGAGGACATGGGCAAGCTGTTCCGACAGCTTGACAAGATCGAGGCCGAAGGGCTGGAGAACTACGTGGTCCCGTTGGCGATCCGCCTGCAGTTCGAGTTCGCTGGCCGCCGTGGCGAAATCGTCTCGCTCGAATGGGAATGGGTCGATCTGGAGAACCGGCGGGTCGTCTGGCCTGACAGCAAGACCGGCGGCATGTCCAAGCCCATGAGCGAGGAAGCCTACCGGCTGCTTTCGACAGCGCCGCACAAGGAAGGCGCTCGCTATGTGCTACCGTCGCCGCGCCATCCGGGACAACACCTGACCACAGGCGAGTATTACGGCGGCTGGAGCCGTGCACTCAAAGCTGCGGGGGCAACGCACGTGGGGACGCACGGCATTCGACACCGCTCGGCGACCGACATTGCGAACTCGGGCATTCCGGTCAAGGTCGGCATGGCACTCACGGCGCACAAGACCGTGGTGATGTTCATGCGCTATGTCCACACCGAGGACAAGCCGGTCCGGGAGGCCGCCGAACTGGTGGCGAGTCGGCGCAAGGCGATCACCGGCGCCAAGCAGCAGCCTGCCGAAGCGACGGCATGACCAGGCACCAGGGATTTGCGTCGTCCGCAGCGCCGTCGGCGCTGCTGGGCGATCCGGCTTCAATCCCTGCCTTACCATAGGCATCAGGATTTCCGAGACGCTGTCTCGGAGTTCGAGCGACTTGCGAGCGGCCTGACGGCTGCTACGCTAGGGCTATCGCTGCGCCGGCTTCCTGAAACCCCCGTTCAAGCAAGACGGGTCTCAATTCCTCCAGCGCATTGGCCGGTACACCGAGCCACAGAAGATTGCGGGCGCGAGTCACGGCAACATAGCCGATGCGCCCGACTTCGGTGTCTACGCCGGCCAGCAGCGCATTGGCGTGTTCCCGGTTCGCCAAGTACAGCACAGCATCAAGGCTTTCGCCCTTCGCCTGATGGACTGTGTCCACTCGGATGCGCGGTGCGTCGTCGTTCGCTGCCAAGTCAGCGGCGGTGATCAGCGGCGCATTGGGCAACCCCCTTTTTGCGAGCTTGTTGCCCAGGTTGTTGGTGCTCGCCAAGCCGTGGTCTTGTGCGATTTGCGCCAGCAATGTCCTCGTCCGTTCCAGCAGCAGCGGATGCCACTGCGTGTCCCCGGTCAATGTCGCGGCCGGCAGCCCCGAATCCCGATTGCGTGTGAATGCCCAAACGAGCCGTCGCAGCATTCGATCATCCGGGTAGCGCGCGGGCTGCGTGATCCTTGCCACCAGTCCCTGCGGCGGGTTGGCAAGTAGACCGACGATGCCGGAAGCCACCAGCTTGAACGCGGCGAGATAGTCCTGGTGCCGGTCGCGCAGGATGGCGGCCTGTGCGAGAGCCTTGACGGTTCCCTGGCCTGGCGCCCCTTCGTTGCCGCCGAGCTTGTTGGCCATGTCCCGGGCGCGGCACAGCACGGCCGAGCTTTCCAGCTTCAGGTCGGCCGCCAGCACCGCCGCCTGGAAAGCAGCGATGAGGTTCTCGCGTTCGGCGTTCCGGTAGGGCACGAAGAAAGCGCCATGCGTCGTATCGGGCACTAACCTGTCCGCGGTGTCTGCCCGCGTTGACAGCATATTGGCCAAATCCAGAATCGCTGGCACAGACCGGAAGTTCCTGGTCAGGTGGAGACTGTTGACACCTTCCCGCTGACCGTACCGTGTCAGGAACGCCCCATTGGCACCGGCGAACTCGTAGATGCCTTGGTTTGGATCACCGATCAACGAGACCTGGCAGCCCGCACCGACAAGCTGCTCGATGATGGCCTGATGAGCCGTACCGATGTCCTGCGCTTCGTCGATCAGAATGTGCGGATAGCGGCGGACCAGGGCGCGCAGGATGCCGGGCTGTTCTACCAATGTGCGGTAGCACCAGTAGCGCCCGAGGTTGTGTGTATAGGCACCTACCTGTCCAAGACGATGCACAAGGCGCGTCGCTTGCATGGTATCCAGCCTGAGCGTCCGGTCGTTGTCCGCGTAGCAGAAATAGGCACCGTTGTTGTCGATGCCAACCTGCATCTGCGTGATCTCGCGAGGATACGTGTTCGTCTGGAACCTGAAGCCGCCCAGGAACGCTTCACCGCCCATCACAAGGAATGCGGCCTGCTGCGCACCCATCGTTCGATATGCGTGTGGGCGCAGCACGTTGCCGGTGATGAAGGTGTCTAGCGTGTCGATCTCAACGCGGCCGTGGGCGACTCTGGAGGGCACCTCCTGGACCATATTCTGGTATTCGCGCCGAAAGGTATCCACGGCGACATTGGAGAACGACAGGAGAGCGACGCGACCGCGGTCGTCACCGAGCTGTCGGCGCATCTGCGCCAGCCGGCGTACAGCGGTGAACGTCTTGCCGCTGCCAGCGCAGGCAATTACGGACATCGGTGCGATTGGTGCGCCGATGACCTGCAACTGCTCGTCGGACGGCTGGGTCACTACTCGGGCTCCTTGACTTGACAGGCGTGGGTGATTGCCTCGCGGATGTAGTCCGGCACTACGCACGCGGCGCCATCGGCAATCACCTGCGCGAGTGCCTGGCCGAAGCGGCCTTTCTGCACATTGTTCTGCGGGCGCTCAAACATGCCGCTGAAAAGGGCGCGCGCCTTGGCCGCATCGCCTTCCGCGGCTTCGACCGCTACTGCGACGGTTTCGCCGATCTTCGGATGCAGTTCCTTGAGAGCCGCCAGCATCGCGACACGGTTGTCGGCATGCAGGGCCAAGTCGTATTCGAATGTCTTGAGACCGTGGAATACCTTGACGAAGGTATCCTCGCCTTCCTTCATCTTGGCGGTGTTGTCCGACACCTTCACAGCAGTACCGGGCGCGGGGTAGGCCGCCTGCGGTTCTCCGTCGCCGTCGGGTTCGCCGACCGGGTCCGCGTCTGTTATGACAGCGACCGGGATCTTCAGTGCCTTTTCGCCGAACAGCGGCAGGAACGAGTCGAAGTTCAATCCTTCGACGCTGATCAGGCTGACACCGTGTTCGCGCAGCCTATGCCCGCACTTCTCCGCCAACACGCTCACCAGCATCAACTCGGCCGCACCTTCGACGAAGATGACACGGCGGGCAAAGAACAACTCGGCACGGGTCACGTCGAGGTAACGTTCCAGCTTCTCCCGCTTCCCCTTGCCGAAGGCGATCGTACGCGGAAAGAATGTCTCCACGGAGCTCCCCGTATCGACCAGGCAGGCAAGGCTGTCGAGATCGGCGATGCTGGCGAAGTTGGGGGAGTGGCTTGTAACGAACAACTGGACAGGCTTCTCGCCCTCGACGGCCTTGATAGTCCCCAGATAGTCCAGCAGTACCGCCTGAAGTTGCGGGTGCAGGTGCGCCTCCGGCTCCTCGATGATCAGGCCTCGATAGCTTGCTTCCGGGTTCTTGGCCAGCTCACTGAGCACGACGGCCATGAAGATCAAGTTGTTGAAGCCGAGCCCGTTCTGCTCAATCTCGAACGTGTCCACCACCAGCGACAGGCGCGACGCCAGCCGCTGAAAGTCGCTACCGCTCAGGCCAAGATCCAGAATTTGGGCAAGCTGCGGCCCAAGCATCGTACCGTGCCGGTTCTTGATGGCTGTGTGAGTGTTGACGACAGGCTCGTGCTTCTTCAACTCCTCGTCGAGCTTCTTCAGCGCGTCATTGATGCCATCGCGTCCCGCGTCGTCAGCCAGGAGCTGAAACAACCGGGCCAATTGGCTGGTGCGACTGGGCTTGAGTCCTTGCGAAGCGTCCCGCAGCGGGGGCAGATAGACACCGCGCAAGTTCTCCATCATGTCTGCGGTCAAGCCCATGTCCTCGTGGTCGCCACACCAGCGCTTGGCACGCAGCCTTCCCGTCTTGTCGGCTTCCGAGTAACGGATGGTGATATGCGCTTCGAGCTTGCCGAGTGCGTCGGGCTTCAGCGCCGCCAGGAAATCGGCCTCGTCATCCGGGTCCAAATCACGAAAGACGTACTGGAACTCGATGTCGCCCGCCGGAGCACCGCCCTTGGGCCGGTGCATATCCTCGCTGTCGAGGCGAGGGTACGGCTCATCATGCCCCGCAAGCAGCGCACGCAGTGCATCGACGACAGCGGTCTTGCCGACGTTGTTAGAGCCGACCAGAACGTTCAGTCCTGGCTGGAAGCTCAGATCAACTTTCTGTAGTTTCCTGAAGTTGGATATTCTCAGTTGTGCCAGATACACCGATGATGTCCTCCTGCGGCCTGTTTCGTGAGTCGGTCGGCAGCCAAGATTGTCGTGTCGGTGTCACGACAATTGGCTTCCGAGAGCACACGTGGTTCGGCCGACCACCACTACTCCATTGATCTCCAACTATCCGAGCAAAGCGCGTAGGTTGTCGCGAACGAGGTTGGCCACATTGGTCGCAGGCAGCCCATGCAAACGGCCCAGCGACTCCACTACGCCCGCCACATCGGCCGGCTGCGAGGGTCTGTCGCCGGCGCGAGTGAAGGGACCGTCGGTTTCCGTCAGCATCCGATCCAGCGGGATGGTCTGCATCATTGGCGCGTGTTTCTCATTGCCAAGCATTCCTGCGTTGATCGAGAAGTAGCAGCCCAACTCCAGCGCACGCTTCGCCTCGCTCTTTGTCCCGGTGAACCAATGAAGAACGATCTTGCCGCGCTCGGGTGGCAGATGCGTCTCGACAAGATCAAGCACCGCCTTGGCTGACCTGATGCTGTGGACCGTGATCACTTTCCCACCGGCCTGAGCGCAGCGCTGCAACACATGCTGGAATACGCGCTTCTGCGCATCGAGTGACTTGAAGAACCGGGGGCCGGCGTCCAATCCGACCTCACCGATGTAGCGCGTCTCCGCAAGGTATCGATCCCACAATTCGATTTCGTTTTCACGCTCCGCGACCAACTGCGGATGCAGCCCCAGTGCCGCTCGAACATGCTTCGTTCGCTGCGCGAGTTCGTGATTGCGAGGCCAGGCGCGCGGTGTTGTCGTCACCGCCAGCGTGAACACGCCGGCCGCCTCCGCGTCCCGAACTGCCACGGCATGGTCCGGGTAGAGATCGAGGTGGCAGTGGAAGTCCACGAGGCCGGTTGAAGAGATCATGCACGCATCCTCGTCAACTCGGTTTCGCCTCGGTGCCATCAATGAGCCGCGCAACTTCGCCAAGGCCGCGCCGATAGACATCGGCAAGCTCATCCAGATGCTCGGCTTCTTCAGCAAGCGAGCCCGGTTTGTGAATCAAGAGGTTTGCGAGCTGCGGTTTTTCCCTCAAGCGCTCGATCGCGTACTGAAACGACCTGACCTGTACTCCGGTCGCTTGGCGCGTATCCAACGGCTGGGCGTGAAGGTCGGATACGGTGTACGTCGTCGGATCGCTTCCCGTACCCCATGCTGCCTCCAACGCTGCGCGGCGGATCAGACATGGCAGACAGTAGCCGCAGTGCTCGATGCCATGCCCTAGCCATCGGGCTTTGGCGGGGGACGAGCACGACAACGAATCTGGCGCCAGCTTCTTCAAGAGGGCCGGGTTGCGGCAGGCTGCGGCCATCTCGCCCTTCGTCTTGTCCCAGTACGGATTCTGAACTTCGCCGTTGATGCCGAGTTCGCCGAGTAGGTCGTTCCACCTTGCCATGTAGTAAGGATGCGTAGTTCGAGTGCTGTTCGAGCCCAGCCGCAAAGGGTCCAATGGCACATTCAGAGCGATCAGACCATTCTCGGGTACGCGCAGTACAAAGCGGTGCCCCAGCCCAGTGCCCGCGAACACGCCGAGTGCGAAGAACAGGAACGACCTGCCGCGCGTGCTGTCTTCCGAGCCAACGTCGGCCACCAAACCTTTCTTGAAGGTCATGCCGACACGCAGCCGCTCGAAAGACGACTTGACATACTGCTTTCTCAAACCCGTGAACAATTTGCCTTGCGCGTCGCTGATTGAACCTTCACCAAAGTGACTGATCAGTAACGGCGTGGCACCATCCTCCAACAGGTCGATGGCGCCAATCAGGCTGTCCAGTCCTCCGGAAAACAGGCTGACGGAATCAAAGGGGAGAGCGATCAGGCTCGGAGGAACTGTCTGGGCGATCGTCGCGAAGCGAGCCGGACGTGCTCTGAAGCCAATCGTCCAGCGATCGCCTGTCAAGAAGTCAAGCGACTTCTTCAGCGTCGGTGCTGCTGCGCTCCAGCGAGCTGGATCGCTGACTGGAACAACCAGCCGTATTTCGCGCGTCCACGAATCCTGTGACTGCTCGGCACGAGAGATGCGTGTGTCGGCCGCATGGACATGAGCTGCCAGCACCAGCAGGTCGATGCCGATCTCCGAGGGGAATACGCCGATCTTCTTCAGGCTGGTGAGCGCGCCACCGAGACCGTGGTCCAAGGACTTTTCGCCGATGACCAATTGCAGGTAGGTTCGCTGCTCATCGGCGCCTACCGTTACATCAACGTGGTCGTCAGGGCCGAAACGGCCAGCCAGGAGTTGCCGCTTCATTGATTGGCCTCCGCATCACCCAAGGTCTGCAAGATCGCGAATGCGGACTCGTACACTGCGTCCACGAAGCCCTGAATTCGTTCGGGCGTGAGATTGGGTGTCTCTGCCCTGGCACGAGTGACCGCGTCGCTTACCCCGCCTCGGATGAAGTCGCGCAACTGCTGCTCGACGCGGTGTGCAGCCTGCGCGTCCGCTGGCATGGTCACGGCCTTGGTGCCGATGTCGTTGCAGATGCGCGCCTCGATCGCATGGGTGGCATACAGCTCGAAAACCGTCTGCATCTGATCCGGGGTGAACGTGGCAAGGTCGGTGAGACCTTCACTCGCCAGTTCAACGATGGTTTCGATGTAGGCCTCGCGGGCGATGCCTTCGTCAACCGTTCCCGCGCCCGGACAGATGTAGTCGGCCAGGCCCACGAAAATTTCGGTGATCGGGCGACCCGCCAACGATTCCAGGTCCAGCGCTCGCAACGCCTCGCGCACACCCCGCGTTTGCGCATCGGTCAGGAAGCCGAGGAGCCGCGCGCCGGAACCCCGAGAGGCGCCCATGCGTTGGGCAGCCTGGCGCGCGCCCCCGGCGGACGTCGAGACGTACCTTGAGACGGCGCGGCCCAGGCTGGCCCGGTCGCTACCGCCGGAGCCCGCGAATCGTGTGAGGTTAGAGCGAGCACCGGCGAAGCGTTGCGGGTCCGCAGTCCGGGGAATGGGCGGGCGGTTCGGCGGCACCGGTGGCGCAGTACCATCCGCGGGCGCCTGGCCGTCCGGACCTGCCCCATTGCCCGGAGGGGCAGCAGGAGCGTCACCGCCACCGGCGTCGCCCAGCCATGAAGGAACAAGCGGTGTTCCGCCGCCAGGGCCGCCGTAAGCTGTCGAGGTTCCCATCAACGGCCTCCCTTCAGATCCCTGAGCACTGCTTCGGCGCTTGCCTTGAGGCCGGGGTTGTTGGTGACCTTGCCCCAGTCTCCCAGCAGCTTCGTCAGGCGCGTGGCACATTCGGTGTCTTTGATGACACCCTGCCAGCCGCTGACCGCCCAAGGCCCGCACTTGCCGCTTGGCAGTGCCTCCAGGAAATCCATCAAGCGGGTCTGAAGGCCGGGCTGGGCCTTTACGAGGACAACGAGGCCTTCGACACCCGCCGGCCTGGTGTCGAAGGCTCCCGTGCTCATGATCTTGCTGCGCACGGCCTCAAACACCTTCTCGGCTTCGGGCTGCACGAGCTGCTTCAACTCGGCGTCGTAGCCTTGGACGGTCATCTTGCCCCCGAACAGCTTCTCCACCACGCCAGCCAAGTGACCCAACACAGACACCGGGCCGAAGTAGTCCTTCTTGTCCTTTGTCACGAACAGGTAGGGGCGCAGATCGAGCCCCGACAGCTTCGGCGAAAGGTGCGCCCAGTCGCGCACCGTCTCCAGCGACTTCCACTCGGTCAACACGGCGCTGTCGGGTGCGGGCGGGGGCTCGCTGGTCTTATGTCCCTTGGGCTCACTCTCTTTGTCACCAGCCGTCGCCAAACCCGTTTCCAGCGCTTCCAGGTCTTCGCACAGCCCTTGCGGATGGACCGCCGCAACGAACGCGATCTGCTCGAACAACCTCGGGATGAAGCGCTCCGCGAGCATGAGCTTCGCAAGCACGGGGAGCTTGATGTCGTCGCCGAAACCGCGTGCGATCGCGGTGCGCTCGCGCAACAACAGCGTGTTGAGAAAGCGCTTGATCTGTCTCGGGTTGCCCTTCGTACCACTGGCCAGGATGGGACCGATCTGGTCGCTGAGCGCAAGCGCATTGTTCGCCTTCTCGGCCTGCTTGCCGAGTGTCGCCTTGACAGTCGCTACGTCCAGACCGCCGCTGGTCCAAGGCCGCTTCAGCTTTTCCCTAGCGACGGCGATCAGCTTCCCATAGTCTGCGTCGTTCTCGCCGATCTCGGCGCCGGTTAGCAACAGCGTGACGTAGATCCGCGTCTCGGCCTCTCCCAAAGCCGGGATGCGGAACGGAACCTGGATGAGCTTTTCGAGATAGTTGCGGGCGTAGTCGCGCGGGCCGGTGCTGTCGGGCAGATCGGGGAAGTGTTTGCGCACCGCGTACTCGATCATCGCCTCGTCGGCCGCGACGACGAACGCCGTCCGCGCCGTGAACACGAACAGCCGGATGGCTTCGAGCGTTTCAATGGCGGTGTCGGGCAGGCAACGGTCGAGGTCATCGATCAGGACAACGAGCTGCTTGATGCCTGCGTCTTTCAAGAGCTGGTCGAACGCCTTGCGGAACGCCTCCACTTCCTCCGGCACATTCTTGGACTCGTCCGGCTTCAGCAGGGCCTTGGCCTCATCGATGGCCGTCGAGATGTTCTCTTTTGTCACGAGCTTGGCGGGGTCTGCCACCAGCGCTTCGAGCGAGCCGACGACGGCTCCGATTTGCTCGGGCGTCGGGATTCCCGTGAAGGCGGTCAAGGCCAAACCACCGGCTCTCTTGGCGACCTTCAGCCAGTCGATGCGGCGGAAGACATCCTTGACGGCCACAGCCGCCTTGTTCAACGCTGGTCGTTTCTCGACCAGGCCCGTGACGATCCCTTCGATCAGAGCTATCTTCGCGTCCTCAAAGCCTTGAAAACGCCACCCATTGAATTTGAGGCACAGGACATCGTTCTTGTCTGCAAAGCCCGCCTCGATCATTTCGAGCACGCTGGACTTGCCCGCCCCCCAGTCGCCGTGCACGCCGATCGTCACCGGATGATCGGGCTTGGCACGAAGCAGCCCGACGATCGTGGCAGCGATGGCCTCGTTGTTCAGCAGGTCGACTTTGGTTTCGTTGTCGGTCAGGATCATTTCCCTTGTCCTCTTCCTCGGTCCGCGTTCGGCAACGCCATCAGCACCGAGCGGATCGCCTTGCATATCGCGTCGCGTGGTCCGTGCAGCCTGAGTCCTATTGTCAGTTCGAGCTGCACACCGATGCCGCGTCGTCCCCGATTGCAAATGTTCTTCGGGTCTGTGGCGGGAAACGGGTGATCCTCGCTTTGGGCATCGACTCCGATCCCATGCATCGCTTCTCTGATCGCCAGCTTCAAAGGTCCATCAAGCCCGCCGAGAAGAACTCGTTGATCATCGCCGCCGCATCCGTGAATCGCAACGACGTAATCGCACTTGGACAGGAGTTCCAAACAACGCGGCTCGTCGAACCGATGGCTTGTCAGATGCAACGTTGAATAGTTGCCGGACTGCCTAATTCCTTCAAAGGAGTAGAGATTGAAGTCTCCTCCAGCAACGCCGCAGGCGATGTCCGACGTGTACTGCTCGATCCTTCCTCCATGTGGCGCAATGACAGCGATCGACGACGCCGCGACCGGACGCACAAGCACTCTGTAGTCCTCACCTTCGGCTTGGGCTTTGGCTAGATCGGCATAGCCCCTATAGCTGGAGGCGAGGCTGCTCATTCTTGATTCCAGTGGATCTTTGACAGGTTCTTGGGTGACATAGCGATCGCCTGCATCTCAGAGCTTCTTCTCGGCACCGGATATGGGATGGACGTAGATGAGCCCTTTGGTTTGTGCCGCCTTGACTTTGCGATCGATCATCTCCCGCAAACTCAGGTGCCCTTCCAGTACCAAGATCAGATCCTCGCCGTCGATGAATAGCGTTTGAATTTCCTTGCCCATTACGAGGCTGCGAATAACCTCTGAACTAAAGCCATTCACTGAAATGAACAGGCCGCGTCCGTATAGTTTGCCCGCCACTTTGCCGGCAAACTGGTAGACGGGCTCGTTGCTTGCAGACCGTTCCTGCCACTTCGCTTCAATCAGATAGTGTTCCCCGTCGAACTTCACTGCGCCATCGACCTGCTCTCCGTTTACGCGGAAAGCCTCGGTGGCCTCCAGATGAGAGAGGCGTGACAACTCGGCCAAGATCCGTTCCAGCGCGTACCCGCGCTGCTGCCGTGAGGTCTTGTCGGCGAGGAGATCGAGGTATTCGGCGCGCAGTTGATCGAGCGACGCCGTGGGTTGCTGGCGAGCTGCCTCCTGTGCAGCTCTGCGCTCGCGATCGGCCTTGATCTTGGCGTCTCGAATTTCCTGCAGTTGGCGGAGATGCTCCAGATTCTTGTTGGCTGTGTTGCGGTCCAGCTTGCGTAGCTTGTCGAAGTAGTACGGGTCGAAATGCGACCAGCTCAGTAGCGATTGCAGCATCGCCCGGAACGGGCCAAGGCCGTTGTCAGAACGTGCTGCGAGTGCGGAGAACAGAGCATCGACCACTTCATGCCGCTTGAGCGCATGCTCGCCCTCGAGCTGCAAAGGCGCGATCTCCGCCTTCGTGCATCCGTGCTTCTCGAAGAAGCCCACGATATCCTTGCGTGGCCAGAACAGGGACAGGATGCAGTCCTTCATACAGCCTTTGATGTCAGCGGGAAAGCTCATGTCGCTGACCCTTGATCGATCCTGGCCAGCAGTTGCTCTATCACGTCACTGGCCTGCCGCTGCCGCAGTGCCCGTGCTTCGCGCAGATCTGGCTCGTCGCTTTCACCGAGCTCGAACCTGGCGACCGATACGGGGCCATCCTTGCGATAGCCCTCGGTTTTCTCGTCGCCCGTGAAACGGCTGCGCAGGATCACCAGCGAGGCCTCGATGACGGCACCGTGCTTGCCGCGCCGCTCGTTGCGGAAGGCTTCGGCCACGGCGGCCATGCCCTCGGGCGCGTGCTCGATGCAATAGACCAGGTCGTGCGCGTCCTTGCGCTCGAAGCGCTGATCGAACGCGAAGGACTTCAAGCAGGTGAAGCTGACGAGATTGGCGTGCTTGATCTTCTCGGTGGCGATGCCGTTGCCGCCCAGCAGTTCGGCCTGGATCTCGGTGACTTGGTACAGGTCGAAGACGATGGACGAGTGCGGGATGTTCAGGGCCGAGATCGTCCCTTCGGTCGGCAGCGGTTGTACCTTGCCGCCAACGAGGTCCGGCGCATCCGCCAGCAGTTCCAGCACCATCAGCGCACCATGCTCGGTGCGGGTCTGCCAACGCCACGAGAGCTTCTTCCCGGCTTCGTTCTCGGCACGCTCGAAGCCCATCTTCTTGAGGTTGTCCTCCAGCGTGTGATAGGCCTCGGTGTCGGCCAGGATTTGCAAATCGATCACGATGTCCACATCCAGCGTGCCGGCGTGCGCCGGCACCGCGGGTGGCCGTGCGGCGACGAGATACCGCGGCGTGAGCCCGCCGACCAGGTAGACCGAATCCTTCCACGGTCCGAGACCGCGCAGCAGCGTCACGAGGACACGTTCGCAGTCCACGGTGTACTGGTCGCTGTAGCCGTCGAGCGTTGCGGGCTTGGCCATCAGAAGCCGATCCTTTCTTTGCGGAAGTGCTCGGCCATTTCCTTGGAGCGGCCTTCGCCACGCAGCAGGTCGAGATAGATCTGAATTGGGCTCGCCAGCCATAGGCCGTCGATCTGCTCGCGAAACAGCAGTTCGCCTGACGACTTGGCTTCGATGACCCCCAAATTGGCGCCCTCATTGACGACACGCGCGTCCAGGTCACCGATCGCGGCATCGGCGTTCGCGCCGATCAGCACGCGCACCCGCACTTGGGAGACATGAGAAATGAACGGCGCATAGCGCTGCGCGGCGGCTTCGTGGCTGATCGCGTACTGGACCTCGTGCGCGTCGAAGACCTGGCCGATTCGCGTCGCCAGCGTGTCTGCCTTCGTGCCCGGCACGTAGTACCGCCGCACAGGTGACGGACGGATGGTGGCGAGCTGCTTGGCCCATGCGTCCAGCAAGGCCGCCGGCTCGCGAAGGTGGCGCTCCTTCCCCGGGCCTTGCCCACGCGCTACCAGCCAGTCGAAGCGCTCCAGTTCGGTCAGCACTTGGGAGGCGGTGGCGGGCGACACCGTCGCCTGCTGTGCCAACTCGGTGACGCCGAACCACTTCTGATGCCGCACCAGCAGGGCGTGAAGCACCTGGGCACGTCGCCCGGTGAACAGCGTCCGCACCGACTTCGCCAGGGCTTTGGGGGGCGGCTTGTCGATATAGAGGTACGCACCGGGGGCGGGTAGGTACAGGCTGCCGCCGCTGTCGTAGTAGCCGACGCGCTCGCTTCTGAGCAGTTCCTTCGCGCCGGGGGAGATGGACTCGGCGACGAGGAGTGGCAAGGGGTTCTCCCGCTGCCCGGTGGGCCTCCCGTGGCTCGCCGCCCGGAGTTGCCAGATTACTTGGCGGACATCTCGCGGAAAGACGACCTTCTTGGCTTCAAGCAACAGGACGAAGGGCTTCCCAGCAACGTGCAAATCGACCTGGGCGTCGTACCCGCGATCGCTGTGCTGGGCGGCTGGCTCCTGGGCGAGGTCGGCCTCTACCTCGGGTAGCTCCCGCAGGGCGTCAACCAAGCGCGCGATCAACTCTCGTTCAGTCAGGGTGGACTCAAACATGCGGCGTGGAGCCTTGTTCACTGTTCAGTAAATATGCGAACTCTACCGAAAATTCAGCCGAATGGCAATTTTTACTGTGCAGTGAAAGAGCGACGGCAGCCTACAGCCCATGCCGAGCCCCCTGTCGGGCGTCACGGCGTTCCGTCGGCGGGCTGGCGGGCTGGCGGGCTGCGCTTCGTGCCGAATCGCGGCCATTCGGCTTTGACCCCTGACGCCTCCGGCCCTCCCGGGCCTGCGCGCTCCGCTTACCGGAAACCCCGCATGCGTGGGGTGGTGTGAGGGGGCGGTCTTGCTGTGTCCCTTCACCGTATCACGGCGTTCTCGCCGTCAAGGGCGGCGCGTGCCAGCACGCTTGCGGCCCGTGGCCGTCTCCGACCCCTGACTGCTGCGCTACGCCGTGCTGGCGACGGTTCCGGGCAATTCCGCCCGTGCAACCGGAGATCGTCATGAACGACAAATCACACATTTCCCTCGAACAGCATGTTTGCCTCGTTTGCGGCACGGCGTTCGATACCGGCGCCGTCCTGTTGGACAAGCGCCTGCGCGCGAGCATGGAGCGCCATACGGCAACCGGCTGGGGGCTTTGCCCCGAGCATCAGAAACTGTCCGACGACGGCTTTGTCGCGCTGGTCGAATGCGATCCGCAGCGCAGCGGCTCGCAGGCCGGCGGGCGCATGAAGCCCGAGCAGGCA
This sequence comes from Pseudomonadota bacterium, assembly GCA_029779845.1. Lineage (GTDB taxonomy): Bacteria > Pseudomonadota > Gammaproteobacteria > Burkholderiales > Burkholderiaceae_C > Piscinibacter. The sequence continues at coordinate 158,195 of JAKOZT010000015.1, forward strand.
TATCGCACGGGCCGCCTGGCCCATCTGCGACGCACGGTGTTCGCGCAGGTGTTCAACGTGCCGATCGCGGACGAGCAGGCTTGCGTGTTCGTTGAGCCTGGCGTGATCGACCAGTTGCAGTCGATGGCGGCGCCGGCGGCGAACTGATCGCGCCGCGCTGCCTTCGGTGCGTCGTCCCTGCGGGGGCGGCGCACCTTTTTTCTGCTGCGCTCGTTGCCGATACCTTCGCGCCTGGTGCGCTGCGCGCTTCGCTTGCCTCCAGGGGAAAGCCCTGCGGGCTATCCCCGCCGCGCGATGCTTGGCGCCCCTCAAAGACCGCCGAACCGGCTGCGCCGGATCGGCCAGACCACGGCAGTCGCTGTCGAACCTGTTTCCCGATGACGGGCGCATGAGCTTGTGCATCAAGCATTGAAGGCTGTGCGTCCCCGGCCAAGAAACATGGCCGGTCGCGCTGTCGTGCGCGTGGCGCATCGAGCCGCCTGCGGCGTCTCGCCCCTGACGGGCTTCCATCGTTCCCTCGCTCCGCTCGGCTGACGCCTCCGGCCCGGATTCCAGATCCGGGCCTGCGCGCTTCGCTTGCGTGCGGTCGGCACACAGGGATGGCCGTTGCCATGTCCAGCCGTCTTCCCTGACTTCATCACCTTGTCCGCGACTGTAGCCCGCGGCCGTGTGCCGTCAAGGCGCGCAGGGCCGTGTCCTCGGCTTCGCCTGCGGGCCGCACCAACCCTGCGCTTGTCTCCTTGACGGCCCCCGTCCGCGCGCTCCTGACCGTCGCGGGCGATGAACTCAGGAAAGACGGTGGCAACGAGGCCAACCGGGTTCTTCGTGCCGACCGCACCAACAGCCGAAAGGCTGGGCTCCGAATCTTGGAATCCGGTGTGCGGTTTTCTTCAACAGCCTTTTTTGTTCAGGAGAAAGACATGCAACTCGCATCCCGTTTCGCTTCCCGTTCCCCCTCGCTGCGCAGCGATTACCCGCTGTCCGATGACCAGATTCGCAGGGTGGCCCCGTCCATCTTCGCGGATGCCCCGCATGAGAGCCGTTCCGAGCGGTACGCCTATATCCCCACGGCTGCCGTACTGACCGAGCTTCGCAAAGAAGGCTTCCAGCCCTTCATGGTGACGCAAACCCGCGTACGCGATGAAGGCAAGCGAGAGCACACGAAACACATGCTGCGCCTGCGCCACGCCAGCCAGATCAACGGCGCGGAGGCTAACGAAATCGTGCTGCTGAACTCCCATGACGGCACCAGCAGCTATCAGATGCTGGCCGGAATGTTCCGCTTCGTGTGCAGCAATGGCCTTGTTTGCGGCGACACCGTGGCGGACGTGCGCGTACCCCACAAAGGCGACGTGGCCGGTTCCGTTATCGAAGGCGCTTTCGAGGTGTTGAGCGGCTTCGAGCGCGTGAAGGAATCCCGCGACCTGATGCGCGGCATCACCTTGGACGATGGCGAATCCGAAGTTTTCGCCCGCGCCGCGCTTTCCCTCAAGTACGACGACCCGGACAAGCCCGCGCCCATCACCGAATCACAAATCCTAATGCCGCGCCGCTTTGACGACCGCCGCCCGGACTTGTGGAGCGTGTTTAACCGCACGCAAGAAAACCTGACCAAAGGCGGATTGCATGGCCGCAGCGCCAACGGACGCCGCCAGCAAACCCTACCTGTGCAGGGCATTGATTCCGATGTGCGCCTCAATCGCGCTCTCTGGATGCTGGCCGATGGCCTGCGCCAGTTGAAAGCCTGAACCGCTCCCCCGCCGGAGGGGCGGTTCCCCTCCATTCCCTTGTTTCACACGATTGGAGATTCACCATGAACGCCATCACCCAAACCGAAGCCCGCGCCGTCAATACCGC
>JAKOZT010000040.1 GCA_029779845.1 Pseudomonadota bacterium
CGTGCCGCCGCCGCGCGACGCGCCCGGCTCGGCGCTGCTGCGCCGCTTCGAGCGGCAGGTGGACGCGCACCTGCTCGAGCACCGTTCGGTGGCCGAGCATGCGCGCGCGCTGGCGGTCACGCCCACGCACCTGAGCCGCGTGCTGCGCGCGGCCAGCGGCGCGCCGGCCTCGCGGCTGATCGATGCGCGCGTGATCCGCGAGGCGCGCCGCCAGCTCGCCTTCACGCACCTGAGCGTGGCCTCGATCGGCTACACGCTGGGCTTCGGCGACCCGGCCCTGTTCAGCCGCGTCTTCACGCGCGTGGCGGGTTGCTCGCCGCGCGCCTTCAGGCAGCAGTTGCAGACGCGCGCAGGAAAGACAGCAGCGCCTCGTTGAATTCCTGCGCGTGCGACACGTTGAGCCCGTGCGGCGCGCCGTTGATCACCACCAGGCGGCTGTGCGGCACGGCGCGGTGCGTGCGCAGGCCCGAGCCTTCGAGCGGCACGATCGCGTCGGCGTCGCCGTGGATCACCAGCGTGGGCACGCCGATGCGCTCCAGGTCGGCCCGGAAGTCGGTGCCGACCAACGAATCCATGCAGGCCAGCGCGGCCGGCTGCGCCGACTGGCGGCACAGCGCGACGGCGTCGGCGCGCTGGGCCTCGCTGACCTTCAACACGCCGCCGGCCGAGAAGAAGTCGCGCGTGAACCGCTCGAAGAAGGCCTCGCGGTCGCGCTCGAGCGCCTGCTTCATCTGCTGCGCCTTCTCGGGCGTCAGCGGGCCCTCGGGGTTGCCGGCCGTCTTCATCAGGAAGGGCAGCACCGCGGCGGCGAACACCACGCCGCGCAGGCGCGATTCGCCGTGCCGCGCGACGTAGCGCGCCACCTCGCCGCCGCCCATCGAGAAGCCGACCAGCGTCACGTCGTGCAGCCCGCAGTGCTCGATCACGCGCTGCAGGTTGTCGGCCAGCGTGTCGTAGCCGTAGCCGGCGTCGGGCTTGTCGGAGCGGCCAAAGCCGCGGCGGTCGTAGACCACCGTCCGGTAGCCGGCGGCGCGCAGCGCCGGCAGCTGCGGCGCCCAGGCCTGGCCGGACAGCGGCCAGCCGTGGATCAGCAGCACGGGGCGGCCCTCGCCGCCGCTGTCCTCGACGTGCAGGCGCACCTCGCCGGCCTCGGCGGCCTCCATCGCCGCGCCGGTGGCGGCGCCGCCGAGCGCGCCGGCCACGGCGCCCAGCGTGCCGCCGACCAGCACGCCCACCGGGCCGCCCACCGCGGCGCCGATGCCCGCGCCGGTGGCGGCGCCGGCCACCATGCCGCCGCCCACCAGCACCGACCGGGCCTCGCGCTCGGCTTCGCCGGGCGGCAAGGGCGTCTGCGCCGCGGGGCGCGGGTCTTGCGACGGGATGCCGTAGCCGGGGCGGGCCTGCTGTTCGGCCAGGTCTTCGTCGACCGGGGCGGACGTGTTCGGCGGGCGGGTGGAGGTGTTCATGGCCTCTCCTTCTGACAGGGCTTGCATGCGTTGTAGGCCGCGCGGCGCGCCGGCCGCGCCATCCGGCAGGCCTTGATGCCGTAGGACGGGCCCGCGTTGCGCGCGGCGCGACGGCGTCCTACAGCGCGGCGTCGCCGCCGCCGACAGCCGCGGGCGGCGGCGCGGCCGCACCATGCGCCGCGAGATCGACATGGAACCGTCGCAACCCCCTGCCCGCGGCACGCTCGGCGCGATGCCGCCGACCAATACCACCGCCTACGCGCGCCACTCGGCCGTGCTGACGGTCTTCGACCACCTCGCCGCGCGCGTCACGCGCTGGACCGGCTCGCCGCTGGCCTTCGCGCTGGCGCTGGCATCGGTCGTGCTGTGGGCGGCGTCCGGCCACTTCTTCCGCTACTCGGAGAACTGGCAGCTGGTGGTCAACACCGGCACGACGGTGGTCACCTTCCTGATGGTTTTCCTGATGCAGCAGAGCCACAACAAGGACAGCATCGCGCTGCACCTGAAGCTCGACGAGCTGATCGCCGCCTCCAAGCAGGCGAGCAACCGCATGGTCGGCATCGAGGACCTGGACGAGCAGGACCTGCGCGACGTCGCCGAGTTCTACGTGCGCCTGGCCGAGCGCGCCAAGCGCGGCGAATGCGGCAAGGAGCGACACTCGATCGACGAAGAAGGCATGCCCACCGACGGAGGCCCGCGATGACGCCGAGCACCAGCCACAGCCTGAGCGAGCTGTTCGCGCAGCTCGGCCTGCCCAACGCCGAAGGCGACATCGCCGACTTCATCGCCGCGCACCCGCCGCTGGCCGGCGGCCAGCGGCTGTCCGAGGCGCCCTTCTGGAGCGAGGCGCAGGCGCGCTTCCTGCGCGAGCAGATCCTCGAGGACGCCGACTGGGCCGAGGTGGTGGACCAGCTCAACGCGATGCTGCACGCAAAGTAGCCGCTTGCGCTTACGCTTGGCGCCCATGCACAAGCGCAGCGCAATCCTTCTCCTGAACGTGGCCCACGCGGCCGACCACATGTTCCTGCTGATCTTCGCCACCGCGGTGGCGGCGATCGCGGCGGACTTCGGCTTCGCGCGCTGGGAAGACCTGATGCCCTTCGGCGTGGGCGCCTTCGTGATGTTCGGCCTCGGCTCGCTGCCCTCGGGCCGGCTCGGCGACCTGTGGGGGCGCCGCGCGATGATGATCGTGTTCTTCTTCGGCATCGGCGCGGCTGCGCTGCTCGCCGCGCTCGCGCAGGGCCCGTGGCAGCTGGCGGCGGCGCTCACGCTGGTGGGCAGCTTCGCGTCGATCTACCACCCGGTGGGCATCCCGATGCTGCTGCAGGGCGCGGCGCGGCCGGGCGCCACCATCGGCGTCAACGGGCTGGCCGGCAACCTCGGCATCGCCGCGGCCGCGGCGCTGACCGGGCTGCTGGTGCAGTGGGCGGGCTGGCGCGCCGCCTTCGCCGTGCCCGGCGTGCTGTGCATCGCGCTGGGCGCGCTGTTCATGCGCGTGGTGCCGCCGGAAGCCGAAGCGCCGGCGCGGCGCAAGGGCGGCGCGGCGACGAGGCTGTCGCGCGCGCAGGTGGCGCGCGTGCTGGCGGTGATGACCGTCGCCTCGGCCACCGGCGGCATCCTCTTCAACCTGACCACCAACGGCAACGCGCAGCTGCTGGCCGAACGCTTTCGCGGCGTGATGAACGATCCGGCCACGCTGGGCCTGCTGCTGGCCGGCGTCTACGCCGTCGCGTCGCTGGCGCAGGTGGTGGTGGGCCGGCTGATCGACCGCGTCGCGCTCAAGCCGCTGTACCTGGGCATCGCGCTGCTGCAGGTGCCGGTGCTGCTGTTCTCGTCGCAGGCGCAGGGCTGGTGGCTGTACGCCGGCCTGCTGGGCACGATGATCTTCGTGTTCGGCGCGATCCCGTTCACCGACGCGATGATCGCCCGCTACGTCGACGACCACATGCGCTCGCGCGTGGCCGGCATGCGCCTGGCGGTGTCGCTGGGCATCAGCTCGCTGGCCGTGTGGCTGCTCGGCCCGCTGGTCAAGGGCATGGGCTTCGAGCGGCTGCTGCTGGTGCTGGCGGGCGTGGCGCTGTGCACGGTGCTCACGGTGATGTGGCTGCCTTCGGAGGAGCCGGTGCCGGCGACGGCCTGATACCGACCAGCGATCAATCGTTCAGAAAGCCGGCAGCGTGGTCCAAGCGGCAAAGGGCCGTGCGGGCCGCCCGCGGCGCTTCGATGAGACGGTCGGCCCTGCGGGCCGACTACCTTGCGCTGCTCGGTCTCGCGGCCCCGCCGCGGAACTCGCTTCGCGGGCTATCGCCCGCTGCGCTCGATCACCCGCGGCGAGCATGAGGACGAGGCGCGCGGGTACGCGCGCGGGCCACGAGCCCTGCGCTGCTCAGCGTCTCATAGGCGCGCCGCGGGCGGCCCGCACGGCCCTTTGCTGAACCAGAGGTGGCATGCCACTTGACTGCATGCCACCGTAGGTTCAGCGCGGCAGGCGCGGCCCCGTGGGGGCGACTTGGGTGGCGGCGAGAAGCGCAGGCGCCGGGGTCGGCGCGCGTACCCGCGCGCTTCGTCCTCATGCTCGTCGCCGGTGTCTGAGCAGAACGAACGAAGTGAGTGGCGCGAGTTCGGCGACGCGACCCCGGCGTCGAGCATCGCAGCGCAGTCGGCGCGCAGCGCCGACCGCCACCGCGGGAGCCCCCACGGGGCCGTGCCTGCCGCGCCGCTGCAGCGCATCCCCGACAAGAACACGCCCGCCCCGAGCTGCGCTTTGATGCCATTGATCGCAACGTCGTATGAGGCCGCGCGGGGCGGGGTCGGAGCCGTCCGACGCGGGTTCGGGCGGCACGCCGATGGCCGGGGGCGGGCGCTTCGCCGATGCTGGAAGCGTCACTTCCAGGAGATCGACATGAACAAGCGCATCGCCCGTCTCGCCGCGCTGGCCTCCCTCGCCGCCGCGCTGGCCGCCTGCGGCAGCATGGACCGCGACACCCGCGACACCGCCATCGGCGCGGCCGTTGGCGGCGTGGCCGGCTCGGTGCTGACCGGCGGCAGCACCGCCGGCACCGTCGGTGGCGCCGTGGTCGGCGGCGTGATCGGCAACGAGAACGCCAAGCGCAAGTAAGTCCGCGCGCCCCTCAACCGTGCACCGAGCCGAGGTGGCGCGTCGCCTTGCCCGGCGCCGGTTTGCGGCGCGTGCGCGAGGCCTGCGCGATCTCGGTCAGGATGCCGCAGTGCGCGGCGTCGCGGCTGCTGGCGCACTGCGCGCGCAACTCGCGCAGGTGCTTCTCGAGCCGCTTCAGCTCGCGGATGCGCTGGCTGACGTGGCCGATGTGCTCGTCCAGCAGCGCGTTGACGTCGCCGCAGTCGCTGCCCGGCGAATCCTTGTAGTGCAGCAGCACGCGCACCTCGTCGAGCGACATGTCGAGGCTGCGCCCCTGGCGGATGAACTGCAGCCGCTCGACGTGCGCCGGCCCGTAGACGCGGTAGTTGCTCGCGCTGCGCGCCGGCGCGGGCAGCAGGCCCTGCTTCTCGTAGTAGCGGATGGTCTCCACCGGCGTGTCGGTGGCCGCGGCGAGTTCTCCGATCTTCATCGTGGGATCTGATTAGCGAAAAACCGCCAGCGCCAGTGCAGCGCCACGGTCTTCGAGGCCAGCAAGCTGCCGCTGACAACCGGCCTTTTGTATTTTAGGCCCGCACATCAACGCCGATGGTCTGGCCTTGGTGCTTTTGCATGATCTGCATGGCAGACTCCAGCATCTTCAAGGTTGTTCCGTCACCACGCGACAGCGCACCCTGGATACCGTCACGAACCTTCTGCGTGAAGTTGTATTGCGTGTCGTCACTGCCAGCGGACAACTCTCCTCCCAGCCCACCGCTTATCGGGATTTTCATGGACATAGCCATGAAGGGCCGACTGTCATCGAGAGACATCTCACCGCTGCGGATTTGAGAATTAGTCCAATCGCGCAGTTCTTGGCGACTCATCGAAGTGAAGTCGGCCTGCTTGGTACTGTTCGGCTGACTCGCGCCGGCTTGGCTGGCGCTCAGCACCGCTGAAAAGGACGTGCTACTGGCCGAACGGCCGACTGTGGCCTGCGAACGCTGGGTTCCATAGAGACTGTTGACTCCCGCCTCGACTCGCATTTCCCTCTCCTTGCGCTTTGGAACCACTTGCAAACTTTGGGCCAGAGCGTTGGCATCGCCAAGTCTGAGAAACAAGTTTGATCCTGCCTCGTTCTGTACCGCCTGATGCCTGGAAAAACCGGCGGACATCACCCCAATCAACTAACCGATCCGAGCCTGCCGAACCGGCAACATTTGCCGTTGCGGCAAAAGACGACTTGCACGGCGCCCAGGCCGGCGCCATGAACTCCTGCATCGCGGCCTTGGTGAACGGCCGCGGCGACAGGCAAGCCAGGTGCGCGAGCCCGTCCTCGGTGGTCTGCACCGCCGCCACAGGTCGTGGGAACTCCTTCCTGCAGGCCATCGTAGTGGGACAATCGCCGCCGTGAACCCCGGCAAGAAATCACCCGCCATGCCGAGCACCGAGCGCCGCTCGGGGCGCGACCGGCGCAAGCTCGACAAGGGTTCGCCGGTCGGGCGCGAGCGCCGCATCAGCGTCGAGCCGCGCAAGCCGGAGATCACCGAGGTCGAGATCACGCCCTCCGAGTGGGGCGCGCTCGAGGAAGAGCTGCTGCGCCGCAAGCCCGGTTGAGCGGGCGCGTGTCAGAAGCTCGCCTTGGTCTTCAGGTTGAGCTGCACCTTCCGGATGTTCGAGGCCGCGCCGATCGGCACCGCCAGGTCGATGTGCAGCACGTTGCTGAAGGCCGAGCGCACGCTGACGATGCGCAGGCCCGCGCCGGCGTCGCGCAGCCAGCCGGGGTCGGCCGCGTTGAGGCCGTTCGCGCCGCCCCAGGCGCGGCCGGCGTCGAAGAACAGCGCGCCGCCGACGCGGAACAGCTGCCACACGTACAGGTCGGTGTAGAAGCGCTGCTCGACGCTGAAGAGCGCGCGCCGCGCGCCGCCCTGGTAGCGCAGCGGGTAGCCGCGCAGGCCCTCGTCGGCGCCGAGCACCAGCGTGTCGGGCAGCTCGGGGCGCGTCAGCCGGTCGAACGCCAGCGCGGCGTAGAAGAGGCGCCGGCGGTCCTGCGGCAGGTAGTACTGCGCCTTGACGCCGGCGCGCTGGCGCTGCACGCGGCCGCCGTCGAGTTCGCCGGCCAGCTGCGCCTGCACCATCAGGCGCTGGGCCGGCCCGGGCTCGAAGCCGCGCGCGACGCCGGCGTCGTAGAGCCAGGGCCGGCGCGTCGAGCCCAGCCCCGGCAGGGCCTTGCCGATCTGCACCTTGGCCGCCAGCCCGAGCGCGAAGAACTCGGGCCGGCCGACGAGGTTGCGGTTCACCTCGCGCTCGAAGCGGTCTTCCACCAGCTCGAAGCGCACGAAGGGCGTGCGCAGCCGCCGGTCTTCCGGCAGCGGCGCGGCCGGCGCCTGCAGTGCCGGATCGAGCGCGTAGGCGTCGTCGCGCAGGCTCAGCCCGAGCGCCCAGCGCTGCACCCAGCCGTCGCGCAGGCCCGGCGAGAGCGCGCCGAACAGCTCGGCGCGGCGCTCGCCGCGGCGGTAGCGCGCCACCGCCTCGCCGGCTTCGTAGACGCTGTCGACGCGCGTCTCGTCGAGCGCCGAGGCGCCGGCCGACCAGCGCGCATCCAGCGCGTAGAACGGCCGCACCAGCGAGATCGCGTCGCGCCGCCCGTCGCTGCTGGTGGCGTGCTGCAGGTCGAAGGCGGCGCGCGTGCCGAAGGCGCGCTCGTTGGAGAACTCGAACGCCGTGCTGGTGCGGTCGACGTCCTTCGCGCGGCCGAGCGAGATCATCGTGCCGGTGCCGAACACGTTGTAGTCGCGCACGTCGAAGCCGCCGGTCGTGCGGCCGCCGCTGTGCCCGACGCTCAGGCCGGGGTCGAACGACCAGGTGTCGCGCGTCGCCACCTCGATGTCGACCACGCCGTCGTCGTGCAGCGCCACCGGCCGGATGGCCACGTCGTAGAACTGGCGGTCGGCGCGCAGCAGCCGCTCGCTCTCCTCGATCAGCCGCGCCGACACCGGCTCGCCGCTGCGGAACAGCAGCGCGCGCGTCACCACGCTCGGCCGCGTCGTCACGTGCAGCCGGTTGGCGAGGCGGAACAGGGCGTTGTCCTCGTCGGGGTCGGCCGCATCGAAGATCGGCCCGGCGCGCACCGTGATCGTGCCGATGCGCGCGCCGCGCGCCCCCAGCTCGGCGAAGCCGGGCAGCGCCTCGGCGCGGGCCGCGCCGGCGCCGAGCAGCAGGACGAGGGCGAACCACCGCATGCGCGCAGTGTGCCGCGCCGCGCCGCGCGGTGCAGCGGGTCAGGCGCCGGCCGGCGCCTGCAAGCCGCGCAGGTAGGCGTCGATCGCCTGCGCGCCGACGCGCACCAGGTCGAAGGCGCCGGGGTCCGTCATCCAGTTCGTGAACAGGCCCTCGACCAGCGACACCAGGCCGAGCGCTGCGACGCGCGGCGGCAGCGCCGAGCGCCACAGGCCCCGGCGCGCGGCGCGGCGCAAGCCGCGCTCGATGCTGGCCACGCGCTCGCGCTGGCCCTCCAGCCGCCGCTGGTGCACGTCGCGCAGGGCCGGGTCGCCGTGCTCGACCTTGAACAAGGCGATCTCGAAGACGCGCCGCATGCGCGGCTCGGCCACCGTGGCGCGCAGCGCGGCGAGATAGCTGTCGCGGATTTGCGCGATCGGGTCATCCGTCTCGGGTTCGCCGATGCGCAGCATCTCGCAGTCCAGCGGCAAGGTGACGCGGTTCATCATCGCGTTGAACAGGTCCGCCTTGCCGCGGAAGTGCCAGTACACCGCGCCGCGCGTCACGCCGGCCGCGCGCGCCACCTGCTCCAAGGAGGTGCGCGACACCCCGCGGCGGTGGAACTCGCGTTCCGCCATGTCGAGGATGCGCTCGCGGGTGCGCTCGGCGTCTTCCTTGGTGCGGCGGGCCACGGCCGGATTTACCTCGCGGACAACATACATTCAGACATGTATGTATAGTAGCGTCTTTCGCTGGAGCGCCGGGAGGTGCCTGGCGCCACAAGGGAAGTTCATGATCGCCGTGATTAGCCAGCGGATCCGCCGTCGTCTCCAGCTCCTGTCCGTCGCGCTCGCGCTGCCGCTGGCCGCCTGCGGCCCCAAGCCGGACGCTGCCGCCGGCGCGGCGCCGCCGCCGCCCGAAGTGGGCGTGGTCACCGCGACGCCGGCCAAGGTCGGTGTGGTCAGCGAGCTGCCGGGGCGCACCGAGGCCTCGCGCGTCGCGCAGGTGCGCGCGCGCGCCGCCGGCATCGTGCAGAAGCGCCTGTTCGCCGAGGGCAGCGAGGTCAAGGCCGGCCAGCCGCTGTTCCGCATCGACGACGCGCCCTACCGCGCCGCGCTCGCCTCCGCGCAGGCCGCGCTGGCGCGCGCCGAGGCCAACGTGCTGCAGACGCGCGCGCAGGCCGAGCGCTACAAGCCGCTGGCCGAGGCGAACGCGGTGAGCCAGCAGGAATACATCGCCGCGCAGGCCGCCTGGAAGCAGGCCGAGGCCGACGTCGCTTCGGCCAAGGCTGCCGTGCAGACCGCGCAGATCAACCTCGGCTACACCAGCGTCACCTCGCCGATCGCCGGGCGCATCGGCCGCGCGCTGGTCACCGAAGGCGCGCTGGTCGGGCAGGGCGAGGCGACGCAGCTCGCGCTGGTGCAGCAGATCGACCCGCTGTACGTGAACTTCACGCAAAGCGCCGACGAGGTGCTGCGCCTGCGCGCCGACATCGCCAGCGGCCGCTACCAGAGCGCCGGCGCGAGCGGCTCGGTGGCGGTGAGCCTGGTGCTCGACGACGGCAGCGTGCATCCGCAGCGCGGCCGGCTGCTGTTCTCCGACCTCTCGGTCGACCCGGCCACCGGCCAGATCTCGCTGCGTGCCGAGGTGCCCAACTCCAAGGGCACGCTGCTGCCCGGGCTGTACGTGCGCGTGCGGCTCGCGCAGGCGGAGCTGCCGGCCGGCATCGCGCTGCCGCAGCAGGCGGTGCAGCGCGGCAGCGCCGGCGACACCGTGACGGTGGTCGATGCCGAGGGCAAGGCGGCGGCGCGCCCGGTCAAGGTCAGCCAGGGTCCGAACCGCCAGTGGGTGGTGCTCGACGGCCTGAAGGGCGGCGAGCAGGTGGTGGTCGACGGCTTCCAGAAGATCCGCCCGAACGCGCCGGTCAAGGCGGTGCCGTGGGCGCCGGCGGCGGCCTCCGCACCCGCAGCCGCGCCCGCCTCGGCGGCTTCGCGCTGAGAGGGGCGCACCCATGGCCCAGTTCTTCATCGACCGACCCATCTTCGCGTGGGTCATCGCGCTGTTCATCCTCGTCATCGGCGCCGTCTCGATCACGCAGCTGCCGGTGGCGCAGTACCCGCCGGTGGCGCCGCCGTCGATCGTCGTCAACGTCGCCTACCCGGGCGCCTCGGCCAAGACGCTGGAGGACAGCGTCGTCTCGGTGATCGAGCGCGAGATGAACGGCTCGCCCGGCCTGGCCTACTTCGAATCGGTGTCGCAGGCCGACGGCACCGGCTCGATCACGCTGAGCTTCGAGCCCGGCACCAACCCCGACCTCGCGCAGGTCGACGTGCAGAACCGCCTGTCCCGCGCCACGCCGCGGCTGCCGCAGGCCGTCACGCAGCAGGGCGTGCGCGTCGACAAGGCGAACCCGAACTTCCTGCTGTTCATCATCCTGTCCAGCGAGAAGGGCACGCTCGATCCGGTGGCGCTGGGCGACTACGCCGCGCGCAACGTGCTGCCCGAGATGCAGCGCGTGCCCGGCGTCGGCCAGGCGCAGCTGTTCGGCACCGAGCGCGCGATGCGCATCTGGATCGACCCGGCCAAGCTGGTGGGCTACAAGCTCTCGACGGCCGACGTCAACGCGGCGATCGCGGCGCAGAACGTGCAGGTTTCTTCCGGCACCATCGGCGACCTGCCCAACACGCCCGACCAGGGCATCTTCGCGACGGTGGTGGTCAAAGGGCAGCGCGAGACGGTCGAGGAGTTCGGCAACATCGTGCTGCGCGCCAACGCCGACGGCTCGACGGTGCGGCTGCGCGACGTGGCGCGCGTCGAGCTGGGCGGGCAGAGCTACGCGGTGCAGGCGCGCCTGAACGGCCAGCCCTCCACCGGCATCGGCATCCAGCTCTCGCCCACCGCCAACGCGCTGCAGACCGCCAAGGCCGTCAAGCAGCGCCTGGCCGAGCTGCAGCCCTTCTTCCCGGCCGGCGTGAAGGCGACGATTCCCTACGACAGCTCGACCTTCATCGACATCTCGATCCGCCAGGTGGTGGAGACGCTGGTCGAGGCGGTGGCGCTGGTGTTCCTGGTGATGTTCCTGTTCCTGCAGAACATCCGCTACACCATCATCCCGACGCTGGTGGTGCCGATCGCGCTGCTGGGCAGCTTCGCCGCGCTGCTGGCGATGGGCTTCTCGATCAACGTGCTGACGATGTTCGGCATGGTTCTCGTGATCGGCATCGTGGTGGACGACGCGATCGTGGTGGTCGAGAACGTCGAGCGCATCATGAGCACCGAGGGCCTGCCGCCGCTGCAGGCCACGCGCAAGGCGATGGGGCAGATCTCCGGCGCCATCATCGGCGTGACGGTGGTGCTGATCTCGGTGTTCGTGCCGCTGGCGTTCTTCAGCGGCGCGGTCGGCAACATCTACCGCCAGTTCGCCGCGGTGATGGTGACCTCGGTGGCGTTCTCGGCCTTCCTCGCGCTGTCGTTCACGCCCGCGCTGTGCGCCACGCTGCTCAAGCCGGTGGAGGCCGGCCACCACCACGCCAAGGGCGGCTTCTTCGGCTGGTTCAACCGCGGCTTCAGCCGCACCGCCAAGGGCTACGAGGGGCTGGTGGCGCGCATCCTGCGCCGCGCCTGGCGCTTCATGATCATCTATGCGGCGATCATCGCCGCGGTGGTGCTGCTGTTCGGCCGCCTGCCGACTTCCTTCGTGCCCAACGAAGACCAGGGCAACATCATCGTCAACGTGCAATTGCCGCCGGGCGCGGCGCTGAACCGCACGCTCGGCGTGATGCAGCGCGTGGAGCAGTACATGCTGCAGCAGAGCGAGGTGCAGGACATGGTCTCGGTGCTGGGCTTCAGCTTCTCGGGCAGCGGGCAGAACGCCGGCCTCGCCTTCGTGACGCTGAAGGACTGGAAGGAGCGCAGCGGCGTCGAACATTCCGCGCAGGGTCTGGTGGGGCGCGCCTACGGCGCGCTCAGCCAGGTGCGCGACGCGATCATCTTCCCGATCAGCCCGCCGGCGATCCGCGACCTCGGCCGCGCCAACGGCTTCGCGATGCGATTGCAGGACCGCGGCAGCAACGGCCACGAGGCGCTGCTGGCGGCGCGCAACCAGCTGCTCGGCATGGCGGCGCAAAGCCCGCTGCTCACGCTGGTGCGTCCCGACGGCCTGGAAGACGCGGCGCAACTGCAGCTCGACATCGACCGCGACAAGGCGCAGGCGCTGGGCGTGGGCTTCTCGGCGATCGGCACGGCGCTGTCCACCGCGCTGGGCTCGAGCTACGTCAACGACTTCACCAACGCCGGCCGGCTGCAGCGCGTGGTGGTGCAGGCCGACGCGCCGGCGCGCATGCAGCCCGACGACCTGCTGCGCATCAACGCGATCAACGGCGCCGGCAACCCGGTGCCCTTCTCGGCCTTCGCGAGCACGCGCTGGATCACCGGCCCGGTGCAGACGGTGCGCTACAACGGCTACCCGACGATGCGCATCGCCGGCAAGCCGGCGCCGGGCGTCAGCAGCGGCGCGGCGATCGCCGAGATGGAGCGCCTGGCGGCGCAATTGCCGGCCGGCTTCGCCTACGAGTGGACCGGCCTGTCGCGCGAGGAGAAGCTGTCGGGCTCGACCGCGCTGATCCTGTTCGCGTTCTCGCTGCTGTCGGTGTTCCTGTGCCTGGCGGCGCTGTACGAGAGCTGGTCGATCCCGCTGTCGGTGATCCTCGTCGTGCCGCTCGGCGTGCTGGGCGTGATCCTGGGCGCCAATGTGCGCGGGCTGGAGAACGACGTGTTCTTCAAGGTCGGCCTGATCACCATCATCGGCCTGTCGGCCAAGAACGCGGTGCTGATCATCGAGTTCGCGAAAGACCTCGCAGCGCAGGGCCGCAGCCTGGTCGACGCGGTGCTGGAGGCGGCGCACCTGCGCTTCCGCCCGATCGTGATGACCTCGATGGCTTTCATGCTGGGCGTGCTGCCGCTGGTGCTGGCCAGCGGCGCCGGCTCGGCCAGCCAGCACAGCATCGGCACCGGCGTGCTCGGCGGCATGATCAGCGCCACCTCGCTGGCAGTGTTCTTCGTGCCGGTGTTCTTCGTCGTGGTGCGCGGCATCTTCAAGGGCAGCGAGCGGCAGCGGCAGTTCGACCGCGCGCACGGGCATGCGATCGGCGCGGAGCCGGCGGCCGACCACAAGGAGGGTGCATGAACGCGCCGCGTCTGACCACCCTCGCCGCGGCCGCGCTGCTGGCCGGCTGCATGAACCTCGCGCCGCGCTACGAGCGCCCGGCCGCGCCGGTGGCCGAGCGCTTTCCGCTCGCGCCCGAGAGCGCCGCCAGCGCGCCGGCCGCCGCCGATCTCGACTGGCAGGCCTTCTTCGGCGACGAGCGCCTGAAGCGCCTGATCGCCATCGCGCTGGCGAACAACCGCGACCTGCGCATCGCCGCGCTGAACATCGAGGCCACGCGCGCGCAGGCCGCGGTGCGCGACGCCGACCGCTGGCCGACGCTGAACGCCGGGCTGACCGGCTCGCGCACGCCCACCGCGGCCGGCGGCATCAATTCGATCTACACCGCCGGGCTGCAGGTGACGGCCTACGAGCTGGACCTGTTCGGCCGCCTGCGCAACCTCAGCGACGCCGCGGCCGCGCAGGTGCTCGCCAGCGAAGAAGCGCGCAAGGCGGTGCAGATCAGCCTGGTGGCGGCGCTGGCGAACGCGCACATCGCGCTGGCCGCCGACGACGCGCTGCTGGAGGTGACGCGCCAGACGCTGGCCACGCGCGAGGAATCGGCGCGCCTGGTCAAGCTGCGCTTCGACAACGGCGCGAGTTCCGAGCTGGACTGGCGCCAGGCCGAATCGCTGCTCGAAGCGGCGCGCGCCAGCCTCGCGCTCGCGACGCGCCAGCGCGCGCTCGACGAGAACGCGCTGGTGCTGCTGCTCGGCCAGCCGCTGCCGGCCGACCTGCCGGCGGCGCTGCCGGTGGAAACCTCGGCGGGCCTGGCCGAACTGCCGGTGGGCCTGCCCTCGGAGGTGCTGCTGCGCCGCCCCGACGTGCGCCAGGCCGAGCAGCAGCTGATCGCGGCCAACGCCAGCATCGGCGCGGCGCGCGCGGCCTTCTTCCCGCGCATCTCGCTGACCGGCAGCGCCGGCGTGGCCAGCGGCCACCTCAGCGACCTGTTCAAGTCGGGCCACTCGGCGTGGAGCTTCGCGCCGGCGCTGATCCAGCCCCTCTTCGACGCCGGCCGCAACCAGGGCAACCTCGATCTCGCCAAGGCCAACCGCGACATCGCGGTGGCGCAGTACGAGCGCGCGATCCAGGCCTCGTTCCGCGAGGTGGCCGACGCGCTCGCCGGCCGCGCGACGCTGGGCGAACAATTGAGCGCGCAGCGCAGGCAGCTGGAGGCGGAGCAGGCGCGCAGCCGCCTCGTCGAGCTGCGCTGGCGCAACGGCGCGGCCAGTTCGCTGGAGCTGCTCGACGCGCAGCGCTCGCTGTTCACCGCGCAGCAGTCGCTGCTGCAGCTGCAGGCGCAGTCGGCGCAGAACCTCGCGACGCTCTACAAGGTGCTGGGCGGCGGCTGGCGCTGATCAGTCGCGCGCCGTCGTCTCGGCGCGGTACGGGCTGTGCAGCGCCACCGGCTTGGCGCGGCGCTTGCGCGCGTGGATGTTGAGCATCTCCACCGCCACCGAGAAGGCCATCGCGAAGTAGACGTAGCCCTTGGGCACGTGGTGGTCGAAGCCCTCGGCGATCAGCACCACGCCGACGACGACGAGGAAGGACAGCGCCAGCATCTTGATGCTCGGGTGGTCGGAGACGAACACGCCGATCGGCCGCGCGAACAGCATCATCAGCGCCACCGAGAGCACCACCGCGGCGATCATGATGCGCACGTCGTCGACCATGCCGACGGCGGTGATGATCGAGTCGAGCGAGAAGACGATGTCGATCAGCATGATCTGCACGATCACCGCCATGAAGCTGCCCTTCACCGCGGCGCTCGCCTCGCCTTCCTCGCCC
This sequence comes from Pseudomonadota bacterium, assembly GCA_029779845.1. Taxonomy (GTDB): domain Bacteria; phylum Pseudomonadota; class Gammaproteobacteria; order Burkholderiales; family Burkholderiaceae_C; genus Piscinibacter. The sequence goes on from JAKOZT010000040.1 coordinate 14,771, forward strand.
TCGAGCGAGCCGTGGATCTCGTGCGTCGCCTTCCAGACCAGGAACAGCCCGCCGGCGATCAGGATCAGGTCGCGCCCGGAGATCTCCTGCGCGAACACGGTGAACAGGGGCGCCACCAGCCCGACGATCCAGGCCAGCACCAGCAGCAGCCCGATGCGCATGAACATCGCCATGAACAGGCCGATGCGCCGCGCGCGTTCGCGCTGCACGGCCGGCAGTTTGTCGACCAGGATCGAGATGAAGATGATGTTGTCGATGCCCAGCACCAGCTCGAGCGCGGTGAGCGTGGCCAGCGCGATCCAGGCCTCGGGCGAGGCGAGCAGTTCCAGCATGGCGGTCCTCCCTGGCGGCGGCGATGCTCCGGCATGCTAGCGCGCATCAGGCCGGTTTCGTTTTCCCATCGACCGATGGCACGACCTCGCCGGCGCCGTGGTGGCTGATGGACCTCCGTTCGCCCTGAGCGAGTCTCGGTTCCAGGTCGCGTCACAGCGGTGTCACGGTCTTTTTCTATGGTTCCCCTCCGACCGATTCGGCGAATCATTCGAGGGAAATCCAATGAGACTGAAGATGCTTTGCGCGGCGCTGGCGGGCGCGACCGTGCTGGTGGCTGCCTGCGGCAGCGGCGGCGACGACACCCCGGCGGCCGTCACCCCGACCAAAAACGTGCTGTTCTTCCTGGGCGATGGCATGGGCATTACCACGCTGACCGCGGCACGCATCTACCACGTCGGCGAGGACGGCGAGCTGACCATCGACCAGCTGCCCGAGACCGCGTTCGTGCACACCTATTCGGCCGACGGCCAGGTGACCGACAGCGCCCCGTCGATGTCGGCCTACATGACCGGCGTGAAGATGAACAACGAAGTGATCGCGATGTCGGCCGAGACGGTCGCCACCGACGCTTCCGGCGCGCCTTACCACACCCGCTACGACAGCACCTGCCCGGCGGGCAACGGCACGCCGGCGGAAACGCTGCTGGAGCAGATGAAGGCCGCCGGCTACGGCACCGGCGTGGTGACCACGACGCGCATCACGCATGCCACGCCGGCCGCCACCTACTCGCACGTGTGCCACCGCGACGCCGAGAACACCATTGCCGCGGCCCTGGTGCCCGGCGGGGCGGGCTACAACGCCAAGCTCGGCGACGGCGTGGACGTGATCCTGGGCGGCGGCACCAGCTACTTCATGCCCAAGGAAGACGGCGGCACGCGCAACGACAAGCGCAACCTGATCGACGAACTGAAGGCCAAGAGCTACAGCTACGCGGCCGACAAGGCCGCGTTCGACAAGCTGCCGGTGGACGGCAGCCGGATCGTCGGGCTGTTCACCAAGAGCCACATGGCCTACGACCTGGACCGTGACCCGGCCAAGGAGCCGAGCCTGGCCGAGATGACCCTCAAGGCCATCGACGTGCTGTCGGCCAAGAAGAAGGGCTTCTTCCTGATGGTCGAGGGCGGCCGCATCGACCACGCGCTGCACGCGACCAACGCGCGCCGCGCGCTGCAGGACACGGTGGCTTTCGACGCCGCCATCGCGGCGGCGCTGACCCGCATGCAGGCGCTCGACCCGGGGCTGAAGAACACCCTCGTCGTCGTCACCGCCGACCACGACCACGCGCTGCAGATGAACGGCTACGCCGCGCGCACCGGCAAGACCGAGCCGGGCAAGCCGGGCGTGCTCGGGCTGGTGAACAACTACGTGAACGGCAAGCCTTCCACCGACGTGGACGGCAACCCGTACACCATCCTGGGCTTCGGCAACGGCCCGCGCCGGCTGGCCACGCGCGGCCCGATCGACGCGGCGTCGCTGGAAGGCACCGACTTCCTCCAGGAAGCGGTGGTGCCGCTGAGCAGCGAAACGCACGGCGGCGGCGATGTCTTCCTGGGCGCGCAGGGCCTGGGCGCCGAGAACTTCTCGGGCGTGCTGACCAACAACGAGGTGTTCGGCCTCATCAAGAAATCCATCGGGCTGTGATGCGCAGGCCATCGAACGAGGAACACCACATCATGACCACCGCACTTCGCTCCGCTTCCCTGGCCCTGGCGCTGTCCGGCGTGCTGGCCGGCCTAGGCACCGCTGCGCATGCCGCCGGCGAGGCCCGCAACGTGATCTTCTTCCTGGGCGACGGCATGGGCCCCGTCACCGTCACCGCCGCGCGCATCTACAAGGGCGAAAAGGAGCTGGCGGCCAAGCCCGGCTCGCTGGCGAGCAGCGAGCGCGCCAAGCTGGCCATGCAGTCGCTGCCCTACGCGGCGCGCATCAAGACCTTCTCGAAGGACGGGCAGACCACCGACAGCGCCCCGTCGATGTCGGCCTACATGACCGGCGTGAAGATGAACAACGAGGTCATCTCGATGTCCGCCGACACGCTGGCCTATGCGCCGGACGGCTCGCAGTACATCAGGGGCGAGGACACCACCTGCACCGCGGCCAACGGCCAGCCGGCGATCACGCTGCTGGAGCTGTCCAAGGCCAAGGGCCGCTCGGTCGGCGCGGTGTCCACCACCCGCGTCGGCCACGCCACGCCGGCGGCCACCTATGCGCACATCTGCAACCGCAACGCCTACAACACCATCGCCGAGCAGTCGGTGCCCAGCCATGCCAACTACAACACCCGGCTGGGCGACGGCGTGGACGTGCTGATGGGCGGCGGCCAGCGAAACTACCTACCCAAGGCGGTCAACCCGAGCAGCAAGCGCACCGACGGGGTGAACCTGGTGAGCGCCATGCAGGCCGGCGGCTACACCTACGTGGACACCGGCACGGCCCTGAGCGCGCTGGACGCCACCCGGACGAGCAAGCTGCTGGGGCTGTTCTCGCAGAGCGAGATGGCCTACGAGCTGGACCGCGTGAACCAGAATCTGAACCAGCCCAGCCTGGCGCAGATGACGGAAAAGGCGCTCGACGTGCTGAGCCGCAACAGCGCCGGCTTCTTCCTGATGGTCGAAGGCGGCCGCATCGACCACGCGCTGCACGGCAGCAACGCCAAGCGCGCGCTGGAGGACACGCTGGCGATGGACAAGGCCATCGAGTCGGCGCTGGCCTACATGGAGAAGAAGGATCCGGGGCTGAAGAACACGCTGATCGTGGTGACCGCCGACCATGACCACGCCATCGCGTTCAACGGCTACGCCAGGATCGGCAACCCGATCCTGGGCAAGGTGGTGAGCTACGACAGCGGCAAGCTGGCCCTGGCCGCCGACGGCAAGCCCTACACCACGCTGGTGTTCGGCAACGGCGGCCGCCCCGACGCCAGCGCCGCCAGCCTCGTCAACGCCGAGGACGGCAACAAGCCCTGGGTCGCACCGGCGCGCGGCGCCAGCCGCGAAGACCTGACCGACGTGGACACCACGCAGGACAACTTCCTGCAGGAAGTGGGAATCAACCTCGGCACCCCCGGCGCCGAGACGCACGGCGGCGGCGACGTGATGCTGTTCGCGGGCGGCGCCGGCGCGCGCATCTTCAAGGGCACGATGGACAACACCAAGGTGTTCTCCAAGGTCAAGGAAGCCGCGGGCCTGTGAACACCTCGAGCAGCACCATGATCCGCATCCTCGCGCCGCACCGCCTCGCCATCGCGCTGGGCGCACTGATCGCCCTGCCCGCGCTGGCCGGCGACGGCGCCGCGCCCGCCGTCGACGCGGCGCCGGCGGTGGACCTGCGCGTCAGCTACCACACGCGCGAGATCGACAACGAGGGCGTGCAGCGCGAGACGCGTCACGTCAACCGCATGTACCGGCGCGCCGGCATGGTGTGGACCGAGCGCGAGTTGCCGGCGGCGCTGGCGAAGAGCCTGGCGCACGGCCATCCGCCCGACGCCCACGACGGCCCGCACGCCGGCCACGCGCACGACGAGGCGCGCGGTGCGCCGCTGCGCGTCAGCCGCGACGCCGAGGGGCGCGAGAGGGTGGAAGTGATCCTCGCCAAGACGCGCCGCGTGATCGAGGTGGATCGTGCCCATTACGGCAACGTCGGCTATGCCGGCTCCTGGGCGGCTGCCTATTGGCTGGTGCCGCCCGCGGCGCTGGAAAAGATGCAGCGCGTGGGGGCCGTCCAGGCCGGGGTGCAGCGCTACCGCAGCGTCAATGGCGAGCTGACCACCACGGTGGACTGGGACGTGGCGCTGCAGTACCCGCGGCGCATCGTACGCAGCGACGCACACGGCACGGCATCGACCGACGTCAGCGTGACGCGCCTGAGCACCCCGGCCGTGCCGCCGTGGAAGGCCAGCGAGTCGTTCGAGCGCGGCGACTACTCCGACCTGCTCGACTGACGCCGCAGCAGCGCCAGCAGCTCGCGCCGCGCCGCCTCGCGCCGCGGCGAGTCGGCATCGACCCACTCGGGGTGCGCGCGCGCCGGCCGCCACGCGCCGGGCAGCGCGCGCAGGCGATCCATCGGCACGGCGCCGGCTTCGAGGTCGATGCGGTCCTGCGCCGCATGGCCGCGCGCGCGCAGCGCGGCATGCAGCCCGAGCAGGCGCTGCGCGACCACCAGGATCAGCGCGTCTTCCAGCGACAGCGATTCGCGCCCCTGCGCGGCATCGGCAATGCGCCGGGCCAGCGTGCCGAAGCCCTGGCTGATCGCGCCGCCGACGGTCGCGCCGATCGCCGTCGCCGCGCCCAGCGACAGCCCGGCCATCGCCGCATCGGCCACCAGGCCGACGCCGGCGCCGATCGCCGCGCCCTTGCCGAGCCGTACGCCGGCGTCGCGCAGCGTCTCGGGGTGGAACAGGTCGGCCGCCCATCGGCCGTCGAGCCACGGCAGCATCGCCAGCTCGGCGTCGCCGCGCGCGAAGGCGTGCAGGTCCAGCAGTTCGCGCACGGCGCGCCGCGCGCGTTGCAGCGCCTCGGCGCGGAAGGCGTCGAGCGCCGAACGCTTGCGTGCCGCATCGGCGAGTTCGTCGCGCGCCAGCGTGCGGCGCATCGCCGCGAGCGCGAGCAGCGCGTCGGCCACGAGGCGCAGCCCGGCCTCGTCGCGCGCCGCGCGCTCGCGCTCGACGAAGGCCGCCAGCGCGCGCAGCGGCTGCTCGCGCAGGGGCAGCAGCGTGCGCAGGCTGTCGTAGAGCTGCTGCTCGCCGCCGTCGAAGGGCGCCACCGCGTCGAAGCGCTGCTGCGCGTGCAGCGCGAAGTCGGCGAGCAGCGTGCGCCACTCGGCTTCGCGCGCGCCCGCGTCGCGCACGAAGTTCAGCACCGGCAGCACCGGCCGGCCGCAGGCGGCGAGGATCTCGACCTCGCAGCGGAACTTGGCGAGCACCGGCTCGCGCACGTCGATCACGAACAGCGCCGCGTCGGCGTCGAGCAGCGCGCGCAGCACCTTGGCCTCCTGCTCGAAGGTTTCGTCGGCGGCGCGCGTCGCGAGGAAGGCGCGGATGCGCTGCGGCGGCGTCATGTCGGCGCGCAGCGGGCCGAGCGCGGCCAGCAGGCCGATCGGATCCTCCAGCCCCGGCGTGTCGAGCAGGCGCAGGCGCACGCCGTCGTCGCTCGCGAGCTCGAGCGCCTCGACGTGGCGCGTCGTGCCGGGCCGGTCCGACACCTCGCCGAAATCGCGCCGCCGCGCCAGCGTGCGCAGCAGCGAGGTCTTGCCGGCGTTGGTGTGGCCGACGACGGCGATGGTGAGGCGCTCAGCCATGGTCGGCGATCGTGATGTCGGCGCGCCCGGCGGCATCCAGCCAGTCGCGCCAGCGCGCGCGCTGCGCGGCGTCGGGCGGGGGCAGCAGCAGCAGTTCGATGCGGCCGGCGTGCGCCGCCTCGATGAAGCGCAGCGTGCCGCGGTCCGGCGTCGAGGGCGCGTGGCAGGCGAGCAGCAGCCGCTCGGGCGGGCGCTCGGCGAGCCGGCGCAGCAGCTCGCGGCGCTCGTCGAGCCCGCCGTCGACGCGCGCATGCCAGCTCGCGGCTTCGGCCAGCGCGGCCGGCAGCTCGACCTCGCCCGGCAGCTCGAAGCCCAGCAGCACGCGCGTGCCGGGCTCGGCATCCACCGCCGCGCCGCCGCGCGGCGCAGCGCCGTGCGCGTGTTCGCCGTCGATCACGCGCGTCGGCGCGAGCGCCTCGAAGCGCGCGATCAGGCGGCGGTAGTAGGGGTCGTCGAGGTCGAGCGCGCCGCCGCGCCGGCGCCGCCACAGCACCGCGCCGCACAGCGCCACCAGCAGCGCGCGCGGCAGCACGCCGTAGACCAGCGTGCCGGTGATCAGCCATTGGCCGAGCGCGCGCGAGGCGCCTTCGTCGTCGGGGTACTCGGGCACCGGCGCCGGCAGGCCGATGCGCTCGGGCAGCCAGGCGATCGCCTCGGCGACGCGGCCGAGCGTGCGCGGCGCGAGGATGGTGGTCTCCCAGCCGAGCCGGTAGGCGCTGAACGCGAACACCGCCGCCAGGATCAGCGCGGCGGCGCCGTACACCAGCGCCCACAGCAGGTGGTTGAGCCCGCCCAGCGCCCAGGCCATCAGCCGGCGCGCCGCCAGCACGCGCAGCGCCGCCGGCCAGACGCGCCGCAGCGAGGCCGGCAGCCGGCGGTGCCGCGCCAGCGCGCTGATCGCGCCGCCCCAGAAGCCGCTCCCGCCGCTGCCGCCGCGCGCGCCGGCCAGCGCGAACAGCGCCCACAGCACGATGCCGGCGAGGTTGAAGAAGATCAGCGAGAGCATCACCGCCAGCGCGTTGATCTGGCGCTGGCTGCCGAGCAGCCCCAGCGCCACCAGCAGCCCGAGCAGCAGCACCGCGCCGGCGAGCAGCAGGCCGACGCCGGTGGCGCGGTCGCGCAGCGTGCGCACGTCGCGGTCGAGCCCGGTGTTGGCGGCCAGGCGGCGCGCGCGCAGCACGATGCGCTGCTGGCGCTCGTCGCTCGCGGCGGCGGCCTCGGCCAGCGCGGCGTCGTCGCGCAAGGGCGTGTCGGCCTCGAGGTCTTTGACCGCCTCGGCGAGCAGCAGGTCGTCCAGAGTCATCGCGCCCAAGCCTAACAGGGCGCGCCGGCGGCCCGGGCGCGTGGCCGGCACGCGATGGCGGCGTGCGAAAGTTCGCGCTCGCGCGGGCTGTCCCGATGGCGCGCGGCGCGCGGCTTGCCACACTGGCGCTGCATGAGCCCCACGAAACGCTCCGTCCTGCACCAGATCGTCGTCAACGATGCCCGCGAGTTCGCGGTGTGGCCCAGCGCCAGGCCGCTGCCCTCGGGCTGGCGCCCGGCGGGGCGCACCGGCACGCGCGACGAACTGCTGCTGCATCTGCGCTCGTCCTTCGCCCCGCTGGTCGAGCTGCCGCCTGTCCGGAAGTGATCGGCCGGCGTCGCCGGGCGCGTGGCGCGCCGGGGCCGCGGCGGGCACAGTGAGGGCATCGCAGCCCTTGCACCACGGAGCCTCTCATGCGCAGCGCCCTGATCGTCGTCGACGTCCAGCAATCCTTCACCCGCCGTCCGTATTTCAGCGCCGAGCGCGTGCCGGCCTTCCTCGCCGCGCAGAACCGGCTGATCGAAGGCTTCCAGGCGCAGGGCCTGCCGATCGTGCGCGTCTTGCACGCCTCGCCCGGCGGCGATGCCGGCGACCCCTTCGCGCCGGCCAGCGGGCTGGTCAAGCCGCTCGAAGGCCTGCGCGACTTCAGCGCCGCGCTCGAAGTGCGCAAGACGCGCCACAGCGCGCTGGTCGGCACCGGGCTGGACGTCTGGCTCACCGAGCAGGGGATCCGGCAGGTCGTCGTCAGCGGCATCCGCACCGAGCAATGCTGCGAGACCACCACGCGCCACGCCAGCGATCTGGGCTGGCAGGTGGTGTTCGTGCCCGAGGCGACGCTCACCTTCGACATGGCGCTGCCCGACGGCACGCCGCTGCGCGCCGACGACATCGTCGCGCGCACCGCGGCCGTGCTGGACGGGCGCTTTGCGCGCGTGCTGGACGTGGCGCAGACTCTGGCGCATGTCCGCAGCGCCGATTGATGTCTTTTTTGTTCTGCCGCGCGGCAGCCTGATCCTCGACTGGGCCGGCCCGGCCGAGGCGCTGCGCTTCGCCAACACCGAGCTGCCGGCGCCGGCGTTCCGCCTGCATTTCGTCGCGCCGCAGGCGCAGTCGCAAAGCTCGGTCGGCGCCTGCATCGCCGGCCTGGCGCCGCTGCCCGAGCGTATCGACGCGCCGGCCTGGGTGATGCTGGTCGGGCGCACCTCCGTCGGCCAGCGCCGCGGCGACGGCCAGAGCGACCGCGAAGACCGCCTCGTGATCGACTGGCTGCGCCGCGTGAGACCCGGCCAGGGCGGCGGGCACGGCGTGCGCCTCGTGACGGTGTGTTCGGGCGCGCTGCTGGCCGCCTCGGCCGGGCTGCTCGCGAAGCGGCGCGCCACCACGCACCACGGCGATCTGGACGAGCTGGCGCGGCGCGCGCCCGATGCGATCGTCGTGCCCGACCGCGTCTTCGTCCAGGACGGCGAGGTGTGGAGCAGCGCCGGCGTCACCGCCGGCATCGACCTCGCGCTGCACCTGGTGGCCGAGCAGTGCGGGCCGCTCGTGGCGGCGCGCGTCGCGCAGCGCATGGCGGTGGCGCTGCGGCGCGGGCCGGACGATCCGCAGCTCTCGCCCTTCCTCGCGCACCGCCAGCATTTCAACGCGCGGCTGCACCGCGTGCAGGATGCGCTGTCGGGCGCGCCGCGCGAGGCCTGGAGCGTGGAGCGCATGGCCGCGCTGGCGCACACCACGCCGCGCACGCTGACGCGGCTGTTCGGCGCGCACGCCGGCATCACGCCGCTGGCCTATCTGCGCGGCATCCGCCTCGCGCTGGCGCGCACGGCGCTGGAGGCGGGCAGCAGCGTCGGCGCGGCGGCGGAGGCGGCGGGCTTCCACTCCGACCTGCAGCTGCGCCGCGCCTGGCGCGCCGCCGGCCTGGCGGGATCGCCCGGCGCCTTGCGGCAGGTCAGGCCACACTAGCAGGCTGCGCCGAGAATCACGCGATGCTCGTCCACCTGCCTCATTTCCTGCGCGGCGTGATCACCGCCGTGCTGCTCGGCCTGAACACCGTCCTCGGCGTCACGGCGATGATCCCGCCCGCGCTGGTCAAGCTGCTGGTGCCGCTGGATGCGGTGCGCAACGCCTGCACGCGGCTGCTCAACGCGATCGCCAACCGCTGGGTGGCCAACAACAACGCCTGGATCGCCGCGGTGAACCGCGCGCGCTGGGACGTGCAGGGCGCCGACGGCCTGCACCGGCGCGGCTGGTACCTGGTATCGAGCAACCACCAGAGCTGGGTCGACATCCTGGTGCTGCAGCGCGTGCTGCACGGCCGCGTGCCGATGCTGAAGTTCTTCCTCAAGGCCGAGCTGATCTGGGTGCCGGTGATCGGGCTGGCCTGGTGGGCGCTCGACTTCCCGTTCATGAAGCGCGGCCGCGGCCACGGCGCGCGCTCCAGCGACCTGAAGACCACGCGCGAGGCCTGCGAGAAGTTCAAGCGCATCCCGACGGCGGTGATGAACTTCGTCGAGGGCACGCGCTTCACGAAGGCCAAACACGCGGCGCAGCGCAGCCCGTACCGCCACCTGCTCAAGCCCAAGATCGGCGGCCTGGGCATCGCGCTGGCGACGATGGGCGAGCAGTTCGAGTCGCTGCTCGACATCACCATCGCCTATCCGCAGGGCACGCCGACGTTCTGGGACTTGCTGTCGGGCCGGCTCGACGCGGTGGCGGTGCGCGTGCAGCCGCGCGCGATTCCCGCCGAGGTGCTGGGCGGCGACCCGGTGGGCGACAAGGCCTACCGGCAGCGCCTGTCGGCGTGGATCGAGATGCTGTGGGCGGAGAAGGACGCCGAGCTCGACCGGCTGCTGAAGCCCGCCGGCGGCGCGGGTGCCGGTTAGAGTCGCGCCGGTGCACTCCCCACCGGCCGACCCTCCCACCCGCGCGCAGCTCGACCGCCTGCGCCGCGCCGCCTACCTGCTGCCGCAGGCCCTGACACCCGCCGAGTTCCACGACGGCGCGCCCGCCGAGGGCGAGGCCGCCCTGCAGCGCGCCGGCTGCCTGATGCTGCAGAAGGCGGCGTCCGGCGCGCGGCCGAGCCGCTGGATCGCGCCGGGCGACGTGAGCGCGGCGCTCGCGCATCTCGACGCCACCGGCGGTGCCGCGCAGGGCGCGCTGCCGCAGATGCTGGAGCGCCGTGCCGCGCTGATCGCGCAGGGCGTGCAGCGCATCGCCGGGCGCTTCGTGCGGCAGGTGACGCAGAGCCTGCAGGTCGCCGTGCCCGAGGCCGCGCCGTGGCGCATCGCGCTCGCGCACCTCGTGCCGATCGCCGCCGAGGTCGCCTGGGCCTTCCACCGCGAGGGCGACCTCGATGCGCTGCGCGCCGCGCTCGGCGGCGCGCATCCACCGCCGCATCCGCACGCCGAGGCGATCCGCGCGCACATCGAGCACCTCGTCGCGCGCAGCCACGCCTACCAGCCGAAGCGGCTCGATTCGCTGCTGCCGCGCCTGGCCGCCGAGTGCGCGCAGCCGCGGTCGCTGGAAGCCTTGAAAGCCGCGCTGACGCGCGCGCAGGACCGCTGGGAACAGCGCGTCACCGAGCTGGTGGCGCTCGAAGGGCTGACCGCCGATCTCGCCTTCCAGCGCTACCCCGACAGCTTCGCCGCCGCGCGGCAGCTCGCGCGGCGCATCACGCTGTATGTCGGCCCGCCCAACAGCGGCAAGACGCACGCCGCCTTCGAGCGGCTCGCGCAGGCGCTGGACGGCGCCTACCTCGCGCCGCTGCGCCTGCTCGCGCTCGAGGGGCGCGACCGCCTCGTCGCGCGCGGCGTGCCGTGTTCGCTGCTGACCGGCGAGGAGAACGTGCCGGCGGCCGATGCGCGCGTGGTGTCGAGCACCATCGAGATGGTCAACACGGGCCGGCCCATCGACGTGGCGGTGATCGACGAGGCGCAGATGCTGTTCGACGTCTCGCGCGGCTGGGCCTGGACGCAGGCCATCGTCGGCGTGCCGGCGCGCGAGCTGATCGTGATCTGCTCCGACTTCGCGGTGCACGCGATCGAGCGCCTGATCGCGCTGTGCGGCGAGCAGTGCGACGTGCGCCGCTTCGAGCGCAAGCAGCATGTGCAGCTGCTCGCGCGGCCGGTGGCGCTGTCCAGCCTCGTGCTTGGCGACGCGGTGGTGGCCTTCAGCCGGCGCGACGTGCTGCTGCTGCGCGACCAGATCGCCGCCGCCGGCCACCCGGTGTCGGTGATCTACGGCGCGCTGCCGCCCGAGGTGCGGCGCCGCGAGGCCGAGCGCTTCGCCAGCGGCGAGGCGCACATCCTCGTCGCCACCGACGCGATCGGCATGGGGCTGAACCTGCCGATCCGGCGCGTGCTGTTCAGCACGCTGGAGAAGTTCGACGGCGAGGCCGATCGCCCGCTGGAGGCCAGCGAGGTGCACCAGATCGCCGGCCGCGCCGGCCGCTACGGATTGCACGAAGAAGGCTTCGCCGGCGTGCTCGACACGGCCGAACCCGAGGCCTTGCGCGAGCTGCGCACGCTGATGGCCGAGCACGCCGAGGCGCCGCCGGAGTTCAAGGCGCCGGTGGCGCCGAATCCCTGGCACGTGGAGACCATCGCCAGCCGGCTCGGACGGCGCTCGCTGCGCGAGGTGCTGGGCGTGTTCGTCGACCAGCTGCGCCTGGACGATGCGCACTTCGAGGTCGCCGAACTCGACCAGATGCTGCTGCTGGCCGAGCAGCTCGACGCCTGCGCCGCGGCGCTGACCTTGCAGCAGCGCTTCCGCTACGCGCAGGCGCCGGTGGACACGCGCACCGACACGCAGCTGCAGGCCTTCCTCGACTGGGCGAGTTCGCATGCGGCCAGCGGCAAGGCCGGGCGGCCGTGGTTCCTCGACGAGGTCGACGTCCACAGCCGGCTGGACCGCATGGAGATGGCGCTGCGCGCCTGCACGCTGTGGCTGTGGCTGGACTTGCGCTTCGAAGGCGCCTATGGCCACGTCGAGGAAGTGCTGGCGCTGCGCGCCGCGCTCAACGACGGCATCGAGCGCCAGCTCGGCGGCAAGCGCCCGCTCGCGCAGCTGCGGCGCGGCGCGCGGCGCGCGCGCTGATCAAACGAGAGCGAGCAGCCCGAGCGGGTTCTTGGTCAGCGCCGTCGCGACGATCTGCGCGAAGACGAGCAGCGCCGCCGCGCCGGCCGCGAGGCGCACGCCGCGCGGCCGCGCCGGCTTCAGCGCCACCATGCCCAGGGCGATGTAGAGCAGCAGCCCGACGATCTTGGCGGCCAGCCAGGGCGTGGCGAGCGGGTTCAGCCGCAGCATCCAGGCCAGCATGATCGCCGAGGCGAGCAGCACGGTGTCGACGATGTGCGGCAGCGTGCGCGCCGCGCGGCCGCGCACCCAGGCGGCGCCGGAGAGCGAGGCCGCGCCGCGCGCGATGAAGCCGGCGATCGAGAGCGTCACCGCGCTCTGGTGGATCAGCTTGAGGGCGAAGTAGTCCATGCGGCGATGATCGCCGCGATCAGCCGGGCTTGCCGTCCAGTCGCGGGCGGATCAGGAAGGGCGCGTAGCGGATCGCGTACAGACCGAAGCCGCAAGCCCACAGCCAGCCCGACACCAGCGCCGCCCCGACGGTGAACTGCGGCGCCGCCAGCGGCATGCCCACGCGCACCAGCGCCGAGGCGAACACGCACAGGTAGCAGGCCACGTCGAAGCGGTCGGCGCGCAGCGGCCGCGCGGTGTGGCCGCGCGCGGTGCGCGTCATCATGCCGATGGTCATCGTGCCGATCGCGCCGGCGGTCAGCGCGTGCGTGGCGACCGAGGGCACGATCCAGCCCGCCGCCGCGCCGGCGCGCAGCAGCAGATGCAGCACGATGAAGGCATAGGCCGCGTGCAGCACCCACACCAGCGGCGTGCGCAGCGTGCGCCAGGGCTGCCAGAGATACAGCCGCGCGCCGTGCAGCACGGCGGCGAGCGCGAGCAGCACGGCCATGGTCGCGCCCTGCAGGTTGAACAGGTCGGCCGCGATCAGCGCCAGCACCGCGCCGAGCGCAGCCTTTTCGAGCGTGGGCTGGCGGCGCGCCTGCACGCCCGGCACGCCGTTGTTGGTGAACATCGGGATCACGCGCCCGCCCATCACCACCATCACGAACAGCATCAGGTCGAGCGCCAGCTGCACGCCGACCCAGCCGGGCAGCGTCAGCACGCCCAGCTGCGCGAGGTGCAGCACGAACTGCGCCGCGCCGAAGGCCAGCAGCACCGCGACGAAGAAGTAGTTGCGCGTATTGCGCCCGCGGTAGAGCGCCAGGCCCAGCCCGGCGGCCGCGGCCACCGGAAAGGCGGCGTTGACGATCGCCGCGACCCAGCCGAAGGGCGTGAGCACCAGCACGCGGCCGGCCACCCACAGCAGCGCCAGCAGCATCAGCGGCACGCCCGAAGGCGTCGCCTGCCCCGACCAGTTGCGCCCGGCGGTGAAGAGGAATCCCACCACCACCGCCAGCGCATAGCCGAACAGCATCTCGTGCGCGTGCCACAGCGGCCCGGCGAGGTAGGGCCGGCCCAGCCAGCCGGCGAACTGCAGCGCCCACAGCAGCACCGACAGCGCGGCGAAGCCGGCGGCCAGCAGGTAGAACGGGCGAAAGCCGAGCTGCCAGAGCGCGATGCCGCGCGCCGGCCGGGGCTTGGGTTCTTCGATGTGCAACAGCATGGTGGAGGTCATGTCCGTGCGAGCGCGCCGGGGCGCGCGCGACCGATGAAGAGCATGCGCGAGATCGCCGCGCGCGGCTGCACGAGGTCGGCCAGCGTATAGCCGTCGAGCACGGCGTGGAAGGCCTCGGTGGCTTCGCGCAGCGCGCCGTGCAAACGGCAGACCCGCGCGATGGTGCAGCGGCGCGGATCGCCTTCGAGGCATTCGGCCGGCGTCGCGCCGCCCTCGGTGCGCCGCACCACCTCGCCGACGCGCAGCGTGGCCGCGTCGCAGCCCAGCGCCAGCCCGCCGCCCTTGCCGCGCACCGTGGCCACCCAGCCCTGCTGGCCGAGGAAGTGCACGACCTTGGTCAGGTGGTTCTCCGACACGTCGAAGGCCCGCGCGATCTCGGCGATCGTGGCACGCCGCCCCGGCTCGCAGGCCAGGTAGATCAGCACGCGCAGCGCGTAGTCGGTGAAGCGGGTCAGGCGCATGAACTACTGTGGGGCTTCGACGGAGCCTGTCCTGAGCTTGTCGAGGGGCTCAGCCCGAACGGGCGGTCAGCGGCTTCCGCAGCAACCGCCGCAGCAGGAGCCGGCGGCTTCCTTGCGGGTGATCTGCACGCGCCAGGTGTCGGGGCCGGCTTCCAGGTAGGCCCAGTCGAAGCCGCCGGGGATCTGCGCCTGCAGCTGCTGGTACAGCGGGCGCGGATCGTGGTCGTTGACCAGTTCCATCGCCGCGCCCGGCAGCAGCGAGCCCAGCGTCGAGAAGATCAGCGGGTGGCGCTCGGCGGGCGGCAGGCTGCGCACGTCGACGGTGGTGGTGTTGGCGGACATGGGGATGCGCTCCATAAGATGCATTGACGATGCATCTATGCTACGGGCGCGCCGCGCCATAAGCAATATTCAAAATGCATCTTCAGGCCCGTTTCGATTGACCCTCATCAAAGCACTGCCGCGTGCTCGGGCCACCATCGCGGCCTATGGACACGAGCGATGCCGAACGCCGCCTCGCGCTCGAAGCGCTGGGCCGGGTGAGCGACCCCGAGATCGGCGAGAGCATCGTCGAGCTGGGCCTGGTGGAGAAGCTGGAGATCACGCCCGCGCGCATCGAGCTGGCGCTGGTGTTCACCAGCCCGACCTGCCCGATGGGCGACGCCATCGCCGACGAGGCCTGGCAGGCACTGCAATCGGCCTTCCCCGGCCGCGAAGTGGACGTCTTCGAGGCCGAGGGAGCGCAGTGGGAGCCTTCCCGATTGAGCCCCGGCGCGCGCGAGCGCCTGGGCTGGAACGACGAACAACAACCATGACGATCAAACGAGCCGGCGCCGGCATGCCTTCGCGGGGCTTCCCGCGCGCTTCGATCCTGGTGGCGGTGATCGCTGCCGCCGCCGGCTTGGCGATGCTCACCGGCATCGCCGGCGGGCTGGTGCGCATTGGCTGGACCCACCTGCTGCCCGAGCACTTCGTCGCGCCGGTGGCGCTGCACAGCGCGCTGATGGTGTGCGGCTTCTTCGGCTTCGGCATCGCGCTGGAGCGCGCCGCCGCGCTGAAGAAGCCGATCGCCTGGGCCGCGCCGGCGCTGGCCGCCTGCGGCACCGTCGCGGCGCTGGCCTTGCAGCCGGGGCTCGCGAGCCTCTTCTGGCTGATCGCCGCGCTGGCGCTGGTGGTGGTGTATGCCGAGGTGATGCGCCGCGCGCCGGCGCTCTTCACCGCGATCGAAGGCGCCGGCGCGCTCGCCTGGGCGGGCGGCACGCTGTGGTGGCTGCTGGCGCGGCCGTTCTCCACCGTGGTGGCGTGGTGGGCCTCGTTCCTGGTTTTGACCATCGTCGGCGAGCGCCGCGAGCTGGCGCGCTTCGTGCCGCTGTCGGAGAAGGCGCGGCGCAGCTACATCGCGATGGCCGTGGTGCAGGGCGCGGCGCTGGTGCTGCTGGCGCTGCCGGGGCTGGAGCATCCGCTGGCCGGCGGGCTGTGGTGGCTGTCGATGTCGCTTTTCGCCGGCTGGCTGCTGCGCTACGACATGGCCTGCCGCCCCAAGGTGCAGCGCCTGGCGTGGACGCTGCACACCGCGCGCTCGCTGCGCCTGGGCTACACGTGGATGCTGCTGGCCGGGCTGTGGGGCGCGGTCAACGCGCTGCGCGGCATGCCGCTCGACTCGCCCGGCCCGCTGCACATGCTGCTGCTGGGCTTCGTGTTCTCGATGGTGTTCGGCCACGCGCCCATCATGCTGCCGGCGCTGCTGCGCACGCCGATCTCGGCGCCCGGGCCGTTCGCCTTCGTGCCGGTCGGGCTGATGACGCTGGGCGTCGCGCTGCGCGCGATCGGCGACATGATCGGCAGCGGCGGCGTGCGCGCCGGTGCGGGCGCGCTGCAGGCGGCGGCGATCATCACGTTTGCGTTCACGATGATTCGGCATTTGCGGCGTTGATTCGGTGCTGAGGCGGAGCGGCGCGGCAGGCGCGGCCCCGTGGGGGCGCCTGCCGCGCTGAACCATTGGCGGCATGCAATCAGGTGGACTGCCACCGGTGGTTCAGCAAAGGCCCGTCCGGGCCGCACGCGGCGCGCCTATGAGGCGCCGAGGAGCACAGGGCTTGCGGCCCGCGCGCGTACTCGCGCGCTTCGTGAACTGACTTGCCGCCTCGTGTCTGAGCGCAACGAACGTCAGTGAGTGAAGCGAGTTAGGCGGCGGGCCGCAAGCCCGAGCACCGCAGGGCAGTCGGCGAAGCCGACCGCCTCATCGAAGCGCCGCGGGCGGCCCGGACGGACCTTTGCCGCGCAGACCGATGAGCAGCTTCATTCCAACGCCAACGCCCGCTCCACGAACCCCCGCGCCACGCGCGCCTTCGGCACCGGCATGTCGAACCAGCGGCGCACGTCCTGCTCCAGCGCGACGCCGTGCATGAAGTTGTAGATCGCCTTCTTCAGGGCGACGCCGAGCGCATCGTGGTCGACGCCGCTCGGGTCGACGAAGCCGACGTCGTTCTTGGCGAAGCGCCCTTCGGGCAGCGGCAGCAGCCGGATGCCGTAGGCGGCCGGGTCGCGGCCCACCGGCGAGTGCACCGTGCAGGCGAAGCGGTGGAAGAAGCCGCTGTGGATGCAGCCGGCGGCGAAGAGTTGCCGCACGTATTCGAGCGCGTCGACGGTGTCCTGCACCGTCTGCGTCGGGAAGCCGTACATCAGGTAGGCGTGCACCAGGATGCCGGCGTCGGCGAAGCCGCGCGTCACGCGCGCCACCTGCTCGACCGACACGCCTTTCTTCATCAGCGCCAGCAGGCGGTCGGAGGCCACTTCCAGCCCGCCGGTCACGGCGATGCAGCCGCTGTCGGCCAGCTCTTCGCACAGCTGCGGCGTGAAGCTCTTCTCGAAGCGGATGTTGCCCCACCACGAGATCGCCAGGCGCCGCCGCTTCAGCTCGGCGGCCAGCGCGCGCAGCGCCTTGGGCGGCGCGGCCTCGTCGACGAAGTGGAAGCCGGTCTGCCCGGTCTCGGCGACGATGGCCTCGATGCGGTCGACCAGCGTCGCGGCGTTGGTGGCCTCGTAGCGCGAGATGTAGTCGAGGCTGGTGTCGCAGAAGCTGCACTTCTTCCAGTAGCAGCCGTGCGCCACGGTGAGCTTGTTCCAGCGCCCGTCGCTCCACAGCCGGTGCATCGGGTTGAGCATGTCCAGCAGCGAGAGGTAGCGCGCCAGCGG
Source organism: Pseudomonadota bacterium (assembly GCA_029779845.1). Taxonomy (GTDB): domain Bacteria; phylum Pseudomonadota; class Gammaproteobacteria; order Burkholderiales; family Burkholderiaceae_C; genus Piscinibacter. The sequence goes on from JAKOZT010000040.1 coordinate 32,055, forward strand.
CAGGCCGTCCCAGGTCGGCGTGCCGGTCTCGGCGAGCGGCACGTCGGGCTCGGGGAAGTCGATGAAGCGCACCGCGCCGTCTTCGCGCACGAAGCTGCGCACCAGGCGCTCTTTCGAGCGCCGGCCTTCGAGATGCTCGATCAGCGCCAGCAGCGGTCGCTCGCCGCCGTCGAGCGTGACCACGTCGACGACGTCGAACAGGCGCGGTTCGGCGAGTTCGCGCAGCTCGGTGTTGACGAAGCCGCCGCCCAGCGCGATGGCGATGCCGGGATCGTGCGCGCGCGCCGCCTGCGCGATGCGCAGCGCGCCGTACAGCGCGCCGGGGAAGGGCACCGAGAGCAGCAGCAGCGTGGGGCGGTGCCGCTCGATCGCTTCGACGGCCAGGCGCCGCAGCGTGCGGTCGATCAGATTCGGCGGCGCGGCCAGCGCCTGCGCGAGCGGCTCGAAGCTCGGCTGGCTGGTGGCGAGCTGCTCGGCGTAGCGCACGAACTCGAAGCGTTCGTCGACCGCGTCGCGCAGCACGTCGGCGAGGTCGTTGAGGTAGAGCGTCGCGAGGTGCCGCGCGCGATCCTGCGTGCCGAGCGCGCCGAAGGCCCAGGCCATCGGGTCGCCGCCTTCCTCGTCGGCCACGTAGGCGTCGAGCGCACCGAAGCGTTCGCCCTCGGGCAGGAAGGCGCGGCTCGCGATGCGGTGCATCAGCGTCGCGTCGCGGCCCTGCAGGAAGGCGATCACGCCGTCGATGGTGCTGGCGTAGCGCTCGAAAGCGCCGACGAAGGCCTGCACACGCGCACTGCGCCGCGCGGCCGGCAGCGCGTCGATCTCTTCGCGCAGCGCATGCAGTCCGTCGCGCCCGAGCAGTTCCAGCACCAGCGCGAGCGCCAGGTCTTCCTGCGCCGCGGCGATGCCGCGCGAGCGCAGGAAGCCGGTCAGATAGGCGGTGGAGGGGTAGGGCGTGTTCAGCTGCGTCATCGGCGGGATGACGGCGAGCACGCGGCTGGCGGGGCGGGTCATGGGCAGGGCGGCCGAATTCACGCCATTCTCGCCGCCGGGACGGTGCATTGCGGTTTGTCAAGCGTCCGGCGTGCGCTGCGGCCGAGACTGCGCCCGCACCGGCTCAACGCCGCCGCGGCGCGGCCGAAATCCCGAGCACGCGCCCTTCCCGGGCGCCAGGGGCTGCCTTGCCGAACCGCACCATCCTGATCGTCGACGACAACCCGGGCAACCTGACCTTGCTCGGCGAACTGCTCAGCGAGCGCTACCGCGTGCGCGCCGCCAACTCCGGGCCGCGCGCGCTGCAATTGGCCGCGCAGGCGCCGGCGCCCGACCTGATCCTGCTCGACATCATGATGCCCGGCATGAGCGGATTCGACGTGCTGGAGCAGCTGCGCGCCGCGCCGGCGACGCGCGACATTCCGGTGATCATCACGACCGCGATGAACGGCGAGGACGACGAGCTGCACGGCCTGGTGCTGGGCGCGGTCGACTACCTGACCAAGCCGCTCAGGCCGGCGGTGGTGCTGGCGCGCGTGCACACGCACCTCGAACTGAAGTCGGCGCGCGACCGGCTGCGCCGCGACAACGCCGCGCTGGAGGCCGAGATCGCGCGGCGCATGCACGAGAACCAGGTGGTGCAGGACGTGACGATCCGCGCGCTGGCGCGCCTGGCCGAGACGCGCGACAACGAGACCGGCAACCACATCCTGCGCACGCAGGCCTACGTGGAGGCGCTGGCACGCCGCGCCAGCGCGCACCCGCGCTTCGCCGCGGCGCTCGACGAGCGCGCCGTCGCGCTGATCGCCAAGTCGGCGGCGCTGCACGACATCGGCAAGGTCGGCATCCCCGACCAGGTGCTGCTCAAGCCCGGCAAGCTGACGCCCGAGGAATGGGCGGTGATGAAGACCCACGCGCAGCTCGGCGCCGACGCGATCGCGCGCGCGGTGGAAGACACGCACCAGCCGGTCGAATTCCTCGCCTGCGCGCGCCAGATCGCGCTGCACCACCACGAGCGCTGGGACGGCGGCGGCTACCCGGCCGGGCTGGCCGGCGAGGCGATCCCGCTGCCGGCGCGGCTGATGGCGCTGGCCGACGTGTTCGACGCGCTGACCTCGCCGCGCGCCTACAAGGCCGCGATGGACCACGAGCTGGCGCGCGCGACGATGGCCGGGCAGCGCGGCAGGCATTTCGACCCGGACCTGCTCGACCTCTTCCTCGCCGGCTTCGACGAGTTCTGCGCGCTGGCGCGGCGCTATGCCGACGCGGGGCCGCCGGCGTGAACGGCCCGGCGCTGCGCATCGCGCTGAGCTACGCGCTGGTCGCGGCGCTGTGGATCCTCGGCTCCGACTGGGCGCTGGCGCGCCTGGTGCACGACGCCGACTGGCTGGTGCGAGCGCAGGCGCTCAAGGGCTGGGCTTTCGTCGCGGTGACGGCGCTGATGCTGTACGAGCTGGTGCGGCGGCTGCGCGCCGCGCCGGCGCCGTCCTTCGAGGCGGCCGCCCTGCGGCGCGGCCGGCTGGCGCTGGGCTCGGCGGCCATCGCGGCGGCGGTCGCGCTGCTGCTGTGGCTCGACTACCGCGACCTGGTGCGCCGCGAGAGCTCGCAATTGCAGGCCGTCTCGGCGATGCGCGCCGACGAGATCGGCCGCTGGCTGCAGGAGCAGCGCGCGCAGGCGCGCTTCGCCGGCAACAGCCGCCTGTGGGCGGCGCTCTACGAGCGCTGGCAGCGCGGCGGCGACACGGCGGTGCGCGACGAACTGGCCGAGCGCCTGAGCGAGATGCGGCGCGCCTTCGGCGACCGCGGCGCGATGGTGCTCGACGCCGGCGGCGCGCTGGCCTGGGCCGAGCCCGGGCTGGACACCAGCCTCGGCCCGGCGCTGGCCGACGCGCTGGCGCGCGCCATCGACAGCGGCGAGGTGCAGTACACGCGGCGCTTCACGCCGGGTGCCGAAGGCGATGCATATTGGTTCGACGTCGTCGCGCCGCTGGTCGGCGCCGGCATGCCGGCCCGCGCCGCGATCGTGCTGCGCGTCGACCCGCAAGCCTTCCTGCTGCCGCGCCTGGAGAGCTGGCCCGGCACGCGCGCCCACGGCCGCCTGCGGCTGGTGCAGCTCGAGGGCGGACGCCTCGTCGGCATGTACGGGCGGCGCAGCATGCCGCTGGACAGCCCCGAGCTGCTGGCGGCGCGCTTCGTGCGCGGCGAGCTGACGATGGGCGAGCTGGGCGAGGGCCGCAGCGTCGAGGGCCGCGAGGTGCTCGGCACGGTGCGGCCGGTGCCGGGCAGCGGCTGGTTCCTGGTGGCGCACGTCGAACGCGCCGAATTGCAGGCCGAGGCGCTGCGCTCCGGGCTGTGGACCATCGCCGCCGGCGTGCTCGCGCTGCTGGCGCTGTTCGCCGCCGAGCATCTGAGGCGCGAGCGCCGCGCGCTCGAGCTGGCGCGCCGCGAGCAGGCCGAGCAGGGCGAGCGGCTGCGCGCGCTGTCCTTGGTGCAGTCGGTCGCCGCCGGCTCCGACGATGCGATCTTCGCCAAGGACCTGCAAGGCCGCTATCTGCTCCTCAACGAGGCCGCCAGCCGCTTCGTCGGCCGGCCGACCGAGGCCGTGCTGGGCCACGACGACCGCGCGCTGTTCCCGCCCGAGCACGCCGCCGAGGTGATGCGCAACGACGCGCAGGTGATGGCCGAAAACCGCACCCTCACCTACGAGGAGGAGCTGCTGACGCCGCAGGGCATGCGCACCTTCCTCGCCACCAAGGGGCCGCTGCACGGGCCCGACGGCCGCCTCGCCGGCATGTTCGGCATCTCGCGCGACATCACCGAGCGCCGCCGCGCCGCGCAGGCGCTGCGCGAGAGCGAGGCGCGCTACCGCTCGATGGTGCTGGCGCTCGACGAAGGCATCCTCGTCTTCGGCCGCGACGGCGCGCTGACGGCCTGCAACCCGCAGGCCGAGCAGTTCTTCCGCCTCGACTTCGAGGCGCTGCGCGACGCGCGGGCGCTGCGCGCCTGGCGCCCGCTGCGCCCCGACGGCTCGCGCTTCGACTATTCCGATCTGCCCGCGTCGCGCGTGCTGAAGACCGGCCAGCCCTGCCGCGACGTGGTGATCGGCGTGCAGCCGCCCTGGGGCGGGCTGCGCTGGCTGCTGACGCACGCGCAGCCGGTGCTCGACGACGCCGGCGCGCTCGGCGCGGTGGTGGTGTCCTTCGGCGACATCACCGAACGCCACGTCGCGCTCGAGCAGCTCGACCGCCACCGCCACCGCCTGCAGGAACTGGTCGACGAGCGCACCGCGCAGCTCAGCGCGGCGAACCGCGCGCTGGTCGAGGCGCGCGACCGGGCCGAGGCGGCGAACCGCGCCAAGAGCGTGTTCCTCGCCAACATGAGCCACGAGATCCGCACGCCGATGAACGCCATCATCGGCCTGACGCACCTGCTGCGCCGCGACGCCGACGACCCGGTGGCCGGCGAGCGGCTGCGCAAGGTGTCGGATGCCGCGGCGCTGCTGCTGCAGATCATCAACGACATCCTCGACCTGTCGAAGATCGAGGCCGGCAAGCTCGAGATCGAGAGCACCGACTTCTCGCTGGCGCGGCTGCTCGAGCGCTCGCGCGCGCTGGTGCTCGAGCGCGTGCAGGCCAAGGGGCTGGCGCTGGCCGTCAGCGCCGACGCGGCGCTGCCCGACACGCTGCGCGGCGACCCGACGCGGCTGTCGCAGGCCCTGCTCAACCTGCTGAGCAACGCGGTCAAGTTCACCGAGCGCGGCTCGGTCGAGTTGAAGGTGTCGCTGCTGGCGCGCGAGGGCGACGTGCTGCACCTGCGCTTCGCGGTGCGCGACAGCGGCATCGGCATCGCGCCCGACAAGCTGCCGCAGCTGTTCTCGGCCTTCGTGCAGGCCGATGCGTCGACGACGCGGCGTTTCGGCGGCACCGGCCTCGGGCTGGCGATCACGCAGCGGCTGGCCACGATGATGGGCGGCGAGGTCGGCGTGACGAGCGAGCCCGGCCGCGGCAGCGAGTTCTGGTTCAGCGCGCGGCTGCTCGAAGGCGTCGGCGAACCGCTCGCCGCCGAGGAGCAGGACGCGCAGCACGCCGGCGTGCTGCTGCGCCGCCACTTCGGGGGCGCGCGCGTGCTGCTGGTCGAGGACAACGAGGTCAACCAGGAGGTGATGCTCGAGCTGCTGCGCAGCGTCGGGCTGCACGTCGAGCTGGCGGCCGACGGCGTCGAAGCCATCGAGGCGGTCGAGAAGGCCGCGCGCGAGCGCGCCGCGCCCTGCGACATCGTGCTGATGGACGTGCAGATGCCGCGCATGGACGGCCTGGAGGCGACGCGCCGCCTGCGCGCGCTGCCCGGCTGCGCCGAGATCCCGATCATCGCGATGACCGCCAACGCCTACGGCGAGGACCGCCTCGCGTGCCTGGCCGCCGGCATGGACGACCACCTCGCCAAGCCGGTCGACCCGCCGCGCCTGCACGCCACGCTGCTGCGCTGGCTCACCCACGCCGGCGTGGGCGGGCACATTGCGGCCGGCGCGGCGGCGGCGGTCGCGGCAGGGGGCGAGCTGCCGGCGATCGAAGGGCTGGACGCCGCGGTCGCGATGCGCTACCTGGGCGGCAACGCCGCGCTCTACGAGCGCGTGCTGCGCCAGTTCGTGCAGCACCACGGCGAAGACGTCGAGGCGCTGCGCGCACGGCTGCGCCGCGAGGGCGCCGCGGCGATGCGCGACCTGGCGCATTCGCTGAAAGGCTCGGCGGCGTCGATCGGTGCGCGCGAGCTGCCGCGCTGCGCCGCCGAGCTGGAAGCGGCGCTCGCCGCGCGGCGGCCCGAGGCCGAGGTGCTGGCGGCGCTCGATGCGATGCTGGCCGCGCTCGACCAGCTGTGCGCCGCGATCCGCGCCGGCCTCGCTTCCGGCGAGACGCAGCCGGCGCCGCTGGCCGGCGACGACCCGCATGCCGATGCGCTGGACCGCCTGGAGGCGCTGCTCGCCGAGGCCGACTACGAGGCGCTGCCGCAGTTCCTGCAGCTCGCCGCCGCGCTGCGGCGCCGCCACGGCCGCCGCGTCGACGAGATCGACGCGGCGCTGCGCCGCTTCGATCACGAGCGCGCGCTGGAGACGCTGCGCGCGCTGCGTTCGCGCACGGGGCCTTAGCCGGCCTGGATCAGCCAGTCGACCAGCCGCCGGTCGAGCAGCGACAGCCCCATGCACTCGGGCGGCAGGTGCATGTCGGACCGCGCGGTCTGCGCGGCGGTCAGCGCTTCGTCCCAATGGCGCAGCTGGCTGGCGCCGGCGGCGTCGCGCGCCGCGTAGACGAGGCGCGCATCGGCCTCCCATTGCAGGATCATCGTCGGGATCAGCTCGGGCGTGTGCGGCAGCGCCGGGTCGAGCAGGATCACCGCGTCGCCGCGCGCGGCCAGGATGCCGGCCTCGAAGGCCGCTTCGAGCGGCACCGGGCCGTCGGTCGAGAGGTAGCGAAAGCCGGGCAGTTCGCCCCAGGCCGACATCAGCGAATCGGTGCCGTCGCGGCTGCCGTGGTCGACCACGATCAGCTCCCAGGGGTAGCCGCATTCGGTCAGCGTGTCGCTCAGGATCGGCAGCAGCTGCGGCAGCTCGCGCGCGCGGTCGCGGCAGGGCAGCACGCACGACACCGTCTGGCGCGCGCCCGACAGCTGGGCCCAGCCGGAGGCATGCGCCCACTGCGGGTCGGCGGGCGGCGGCGGCGCGGCGGCGCCGCGGGGCAGGTCGGGGCGGATCGGCATGGGGTGCAGCTTAGGCGTTGCGGCGGCGCCCGCCTATCCATCGGTCACGCACCTGACCACCCGTTTCCGGGGGGAGGCATGGGCGCTGCTGCTATCCTGCCTCGCCATGAAATGGACTGTCTGCCTGCTCGCGCTCGCGTTGGCCGCCTGCGCATCGCCCAAGACCGGCAACCAGGTGGCCGACGCGGCCACGACGCCGCTCGCGGATCTCAACCTGGTGCGCGCCGAGATCCCGCCGGTGCTGGCGGCGGCGCTGAAAGGCCCGTACCGCGCGCCCGAGGCCGGCTGCGAGCCGGTTGCCGCCGAAGTGCTGCAGCTGGAGGCGGTGCTCGGCGCCGACCTCGACGTGCCGCCCTCGGCCGCGCGCCCGAGCCTGATCGAGCGCGCCGGCCACGGCGCCGGCGACGCCGCGGTCGGCGCGCTGCGCAACACCGCCGAGGGCGTGATCCCGTTCCGCGGCTGGGTGCGCAAGCTGACCGGCGCCGAGCGCTACTCGCGCGAGGTGGCCGCGGCGATCGCCGCCGGCTCGGTGCGGCGCGCGTACCTGAAGGGCGTCGGCCAGGCGCGCGGCTGCGCGGTGCCGGCCGCGCCGGCCGTCATGCCGTCCGCCACCGCGGCGGCGCCGCTGTCGTGATCGCGCGCCTCGCCGCGGCGCTGCTGCTGGCCGCGCCGCCGCTGGCCGGCGCCGCCGGCTTCGACGCCCGCGGCCTGGCGCGCTTCGACACCGGCTATGCGCGCTGCGAAGCGCGCTACGCGCACATGAAAGGAGCGCGCGACGAGGCCTACCTCGCCGCCTACCGCGTCAAGGCCGACGCCGCCGGCCGCGCGCGCCTGGCCGAGTTGCGCCGCGGCGCGGCCTACCGCAAGGAACTGCGCGCGGCGCAGGCGCAGGCCGCCAGTCCCGCCGCGCCGGCGGCCAGCAGCCCGATCGAACACCAGTGCCAGGCGCTGTGGGCGCAGGTGCAGCGCGCCCGCGGCGCCGCGAAGGGCTAGGGCCGCTCCGGCACCCGCGCCACGCTGCAGGCGATCACCGGCCCGGACGGCGCCGGCGTCGCCTGGCAGGCCATCACGCGCGCCGACGAGGGATCGTGGAACCAGGCCATGCTGGCGTTGCCGGCGGCGGCGCTGCCCATCGGCAGGAAGCTCGGCTGGATCTGCACCTGCGAACGCGCCAGCGGCGCGGCGAGGAAGACGGCGGCGCCGGCCAGCGCGGCCAGCGCCGCGGCGATGCGGACGGGTTTTTTCATGGGGACTCTCCTATCGCTTGGCGCGCCGCTGCGGCGCCCCCGCCGCCTCCCGCAGCGCCTGCGCCTCGGCGCGCTTGGCCTTGGTGGCGGCGCGCTGGTAGGCGGCCTCGGCCTGCTCGCGCAGCGTCACCGCCTTGGCCAGCGCGGCGAGGAAGCGCTCGGGCGTGTAGGTGTTCTGCGTGCCGATGAACACGCTGCGGCGCAGCGGCGTCTGGCCGTAGCGCGGCAGCGAGACCGACAGGCTCGAATCCATCGTCTGCGAGCCCGGCCGGCAGCGTACCACCGGGCCGGAGATGCCCACCGGCAGGTCGCTGCGCTTGTGGCCGCTGGGCTGGCGCTGCAGCCGCGAGGGCGCGGGCAGTTTGGCGATGCGCTTCAGCAGCTCGGCGCGCGCCGCCGCCAGCGAGGCCGCGGCGCCGCCCAGGCTGCCGTCGGAATACAGCTTGGTGCCGCCGTAGCGCAGCTGCCAGCCGTGGGTGGAGCGATGGTCGATGCGCTGGATGCCTTGCGGCACCTCGAAACGCTCGCCGGTGTGGATCACGACGTCTCTTGTCTTCATCTTGGCCTTCCTCGCGCACTGCGTGCGGGTCAGCCTCCCCGGGTCTTTGTTGTTGTCGGTATGGCGCGCATGGTAGCGAGTGTGTGGGCAAGCATGGCCTGGGCCAGCTCCTCCTCGCCGACGAAGACGCGCGCGCCGCCCTCGGTGGCCAGCCACTTCGCCTCGTCCTCGTGGTGCGAGCGCACCGCCACCTGCACCTGCGGGTTGAGCGTGCGCGCGGTCTCGATCATGCGGCGCACGCCCAGCGCGTCGGGCACGGCGATCACCAGCAGCGCCGCTTCGGCGATGTGCGCCTGGATCAGTACCGCCGGCTCGGCAGCGTCGCCGATCACCGCCGGCGTGCCCTGCGCGCGCAGCTCCTCGACGCGCTCGCGGTGCTCGTCGACCACCACGCAGGGGATCGCCGCCTCGCGCAGCGCGCGCGCGATGCGCCGGCCGACGCGGCCGTAGCCCACCAGCACCACCTGGCGCGCGAGGTAGCGTTCCTCGGTGCTGGCCGGCAGCTCGGCGAGCGGGTCGTCGCGCTGCGCGAAGCGCCGCGCCAGCGCCGAACGCGCCAGGATCCAGCGCTCCAGCGGCTCGATCAGCGAGAAGGTCAGCGGGTTGAGCGCCATCGAGATCAGCGAGCCCGCCACGACCAGGCTCTGGCCCTCGGCCGGCAGCAGCTTCAGAGAAACGCCCAGCGCCGCGAGGATGAAGGAGAACTCGCCGATCTGCGCCAGGCTGGCCGACACCGTCAGCGCGGTGTTCAGCGGGTAGCGCATCAGCAGCACCAGCGCGGCCGCGGCGAGCGACTTGCCGACCACGATCACCGCCACCACCGCGGCCACCTGCAAGGGCCGCTCGACCATCACGCGCGGGTCGAACAGCATGCCCACCGAGACGAAGAACAGCACCGCGAAGGCGTCGCGCAGCGGCAGCGACTCCTCGGCGGCGCGGTGGCTGAACTGCGACTCGCGCAGCACCATGCCGGCGAAGAAGGCGCCCAGCGCGAACGACACGCCGAACAGCCGCGCCGAGCCGAACGCGATGGTCACCGCGGCGGCCACCACGCACAGCGTGAACAGCTCGCGCGAGCCGGTCCTGGCCACCTGCCAGAGCAGCCAGGGAAAGACGCGCCGCCCGACCACCAGCATCAGCGCGACGAAGGCGCCCACCGCGAGCAGCGTGCGCGCCAGCGTCAGCCACAGCGCGGGGTCGAGCGCGCCGCCGCTGCCCGGCGCGAGCATCGGCGCGAGCGCCGGCAGCAGCACCAGCACCAGCACCATCGCCAGGTCTTCCACCACCAGCCAGCCCACCGCGATGCGGCCGTTGACGGTGTCGAGCACGCCCTTGGCCTCCAGCGCCTTGAGCAGCACGACCGTGCTGGCCACCGACAGCGACAGCCCGAACACCAGCGCGGCGCCGAGATCCCAGCCCCAGTAGGTGGACATCGCGCCGCCCATCGCGGTGGCCGCGGCGATCTGCACCACCGCGCCGGGCACGGCGATGCCCTTCACGCTCATCAGGTCGGCCAGCGAGAAGTGCAGCCCGACGCCGAACATCAGCAGCATCACGCCGATCTCGGCGAGCTGCGCGGCGAGCGCGCCGTCGGCGACGAAGCCGGGCGTGAACGGCCCGATCACGATGCCGGCGGCGAGGTAGCCCACCAGCGCCGGCAGCTTCAGCCGCGCGGCGACGAAGCCCAGCAGCAGCGCCAGCCCGAGCGCCGCGGCGATGGTGTTGATCAGCGTGAGCTCATGGTGCATCGCTCGGTGGCCTCGCGCGGCGTTCGTGGTCAACGTCGTTGGCGCCGGATGGCCTCCCCGAGCTCGATCACGGCCAGCGCATAGTAGCTCGACCAGTTGTAGCGCGTGATGGCGTAGAAGTTCGAGGTGCCGGCGACGTAGCTCGGCGCCGCCTCGCCGTTGGCCAGCTCGACCAGCGCCAGCTTGCCGGCGTGGGCGCGGCCGGCCTCGTCGAGCAGCGCGCCGCGCTCGGCGAACTCGGCGGCCGTGAAGCTCGGCACGATGTCGGGCACCAGCAGCAGGGCGCGGTCGCGCACGTCCACCGGCGCGGCGACGCCGTAGTGCGTCGGCAGGTCGCGCTCCCAGCCGAACTGCGCCAGGTAGTGCGCCACGCTGCCGATCACGTCGGCCGGGTTGCGCTGCAGGTCGACGTGGCCGTCCTCGTCGAAGTCGATGCCGTAGCGCAGCAGGCTCGACGGCATGAACTGCGGCATGCCCATCGCGCCGGCGTAGCTGCCCAGCGGCTCGGCGGGGTCCAGCCCCTCGTCGCGGCAGTACAGCAGGAAGGCCTCCAGCTCGCTGCGGAAGAAGGGCGTGCGGTCGCGCCGGCCGGCGGGGAAGTCGAAGGACAGCGTGGCCAGCGCGTCGAGCACGCGAAAGCCGCCGGTCTGCCGGCCGTAGATGGTCTCGACGCCGACGATGCCGACGACGATGGACGGCGGCACGCCCCAGCGCTCCTCGGCGCGCGCCAGCCAGCGTTCGTTGTCGGCCCAGAAGGCCATGCCGGCGCGGATGCGCACCGGCTCGACGAAGCGGCTGCGGTAGGCGGCCCAGTTCTTCGCGGTGCCGGCCGGCGGCGGCATGATCAGCCGTGCCACCGCCGGAACGTAGCGCGCGCGCGAAAGCGCCTCGCGCGCCCAGGCGGCGTCGAGGCTCTGGCGCGCCGCGGCTTCGTCGGCGAAGCGCATCACGTCGTCGCGCGGGCCGTAGGCGAGCAGTTCTTCCTCCTTGCGCGGTGCGGCGAGGGCCGGAAGGGCGAGCGTGACGCCGGCCGCGGCGAGCGTGTGCAGCGCGCGGCGGCGCGGGGTGATCGCTTTGAAGTGGGTCATCGGCTGGAAGCATGCGCCGCCAGGCCGTGCGCGGCGGCGGCGAAGGAACGGGTCAATGCGGCATCGGGCGTGCGCCGCGCCTCGCGGCCGTAACGCTGCGCCTGCAGGCGCTCGATCAGCGCGGCCAGCGCCTCGCCGGCCGCGCCGTGGCGCTCGCGCACGCGGCGTGCCAGCGTGGCCGGCGCGTCCTGCGCGTCGGCCGCCACGCCGATGCGGCGCAGCGTGCGCTGCAGCGCCTCGCGCTGGCGCGTCCAGGGGTCGATGCGGTGCCGGTCCCACCAGGCCCAGGCCGCGCCGATCAGCGCCAGCGCGCTCAAGGCGGTGACGAGCAGCTTGGCGAGCGTCTGCCAGTCGGGCGATTCGAAGCCGAGGTCCTTCAGCAGGTCGAACTGCTGGCCGCGCGAGTAGCTCAGCACCCACTGGTTCCAGCGGTTGTTGAGCGTCTCCCAGCCTTCGCGCAGGCGGCGCAGCAGCTGCGGGCTGACGGCGTCGATCGCGCCGGCCACCAGCCCGGGCGGCGGCGCGAGGCGCACGCTGCGCTGGATGCGGTCCGGCGCCACCGCGGCGGTCGGGTCGGCGCGTTGCCAGCCCGCGCCTTCCTGCCAGTACTCGGCCCAGGCGTGCGCGGCGCTCTGGCGCACCACGGTGTAGCCGTCCAGCGGCAGCGGGTCGGCGCCCTGGTAGCCGGTGACGATGCGCGCCGGCACGCCCGCCGCGCGCATCACGACCACGAAGGCGGCGGCGAAGTGCTCGCAGAAGCCTTCCTTGCGGTCCAGCCAGAACTCGTCGATCGCGTCGCGGCCGTATTCGCCCGGCGCCAGCGTGTAGGTGTAGCCGCCCTCGCGGACGTGGCGCAGCACGCGCTGCGCCAGCGCGCGCGCGCTCGCCTCCGCCATGCCCGGCTCGCGCTTCAGCGCCGCGGCCCATTCGAGCGTGCGCGGGTTGAAGCCGGGCGGCAGCTGTACGTAGTCGCGCAGGCCCGCCACCGCCTCGCGCGGGCCGTGCTCGAAGCGCACGTGTGCTTCGGCCTGGAAGCGCAGCCGTTCGATCAGCGGGCGGTCGGTGAGCCACTGCAGATCCTCCGTGGCGCGCACGCGGTAGCCCTCGATGCGCGGCGCTTCGGCGCTCACTTCGAGCAGCGGCAGCACCGGCAGGCGCAGCGGCTCGATCGTCATCTCGTAGCGCAGCGGCGCGCCGCTGGTGCGCAGCTCGGCATGCGGCTGCAGCCGCGGCGGCACGCTGGCCAGCAGCGGGCGCCATTCGCTGCCGTCGAACGTGCCCAGCACCGGGCCGCGGAAGTAGAGCGTCTCGGGCGGCGGCGCACCGCCCTCGAAGCGCAGGCGCAGCGCGACGCGGTCGTCCATCGCCACCTCGGCTACCTGCCCGAGGCGCAGACGGTCGGACAGGCCGGTGACCGACAGCCCGTCCTTGGGCACGCCCCACAGCGGCCCGATGCGCGGGAACAGCAGGAACAGCAGCAGCATGATCGGCATGCCCAGCGCGGCGGTGCGCGCCGCCAGCCGGCCGGCCTGCTTCAGGCTCGGCTGGCCCACCGGCATGTGCGCCAGCACCAGCGCCGTCAGCAGCCCCCACACCGACACCAGCATCGCCGCGGCCACCGGCAGCGACTGCGAATAGAGGAAGTGCGTCAGCACCAGGAAGAAGCCGAGGAAGAAGACGACGAAGGCGTCGCGCCGCGCGCGCAGCTCGAGCGTCTTCAGCGCCATCAGCACCACCGCCATCGTCACGCCCGGCTCCTTGCCGAGCAGGGTGCGAAAGCTCATGAAGGTCAGGCCCGCGGCCACCGCCAGCACGGCCACCAGCAGCCAGCGCCCCGGCAGCGGACCGTTGCCGACGGCCAGCGCGGCGCGCCAGGCCAGCATCAGCGCGGTCAGCGCGGTGCACCAGGCGGGCAGGTGCTCGACGTGCGGCAGCACCGTCCAGGCGATCACGCCGAGCAGGAACAGCGTGTCGCGCCCCTCGCGCGGCAGGCGCGACCAGCCCGGCCAGCGCGGCAGGCGCCAGCCGGGGCCGCTCAGGAGGGTCGTCAGCGCCACAGCGCCAGCGCCTCCAGGCAGCGGCGCCGCTGCGCCTCGCCCTGGCCCGACTCGATGCGCGCGCCGGGCAGGCCCAGGCCGTAGTCGGCGCCGCCGCGCTGCGCGGCCAGCACCCAGGCGGCCAGGCGCGACAGGCGCTCCTCCGGCGCCAGCGCGCCGCAGCCCTGCCAGTCGAGCCAGAGCTGCTGCTGCACCGCGCCGGCGGTGTCGCGGCTGACCAGATCGCCGCCGCTGGCCAGCGCCTTGGCGGCCTTCTTCCAGTAGACGAGCTTGGGCGGGTCGCCGCGCCGGTAGGCGCGCACGCCCTCGACCTCGCCGCCGTCGGCCGCGCGGGCGCGCGCCGTGCCGCCGGCGATCGCGCGCGCCGGCGGCAGCGGCGCGGCCGGGCGCTCGGGCGCCGGGTAGACGAGCAATTGCGCCGCCGGCCGCCAGATCGCCCAGGCGCGGAACAGGCCGAGCGGAAAGCGCGTCTCGATGCTCAGCGCCGGCAGGCCGTGCAACCCGCGCGCATCGGGCACGAAGCTCAGCTGCGCGCTCGCCTGGCCCTGCGCCGGCACGTCGACCCAGCCGAGTGTCGAGGCGCCCGCGTCGTGCAGCTTCAGCCCGATGCCGAAGCGCGCGCGGTCGGGGCTGGACAGCACCGCGTCGAGCAAGGCCGGCTCGCCGGCGAACACCGGCGGGGGCGCGCGCAGGCGCAGCGTCAGCCCGCGCAGCGTGGCATGCGTGACGTGCATCGAGACCACGCCGCTGCCGGCCAGCAGGAAGGTCAGCACGTAGCCGAGGTTGAGCTGGTAGTTGATCGAGGCCAGCAGCAGCACGATCAGCGTGGCCGCGAACATCAGCCCGGCCGGCGTCGGCAGGATGTAGACGTTGCGCTGGCCGAGCAGCAGCGTGTCGGTCGCGGGGATGCGCGCCGTCCACCAATGGCGCCATCGCGCGCGCAATGCATTCACGGCACGGCGATCGCGTCGATCATCGCGCGCACCTGCTCGATGCGCCCGCGCCCGGCGCCGGCCACCGGCACGAGGCGGTGCGCCACCGTCTGCGGCAGCACCGCCTGCACGTCGTCGGGCGCGACGTAGTCGCGCCGGGCGATCAGCGCGCGCGCCTTGGCGGCCTTCAGCAGCGCGATGCCGGCGCGCGGCGACAGGCCTTCGACGAACCAGCGGCCCGAGCGTGTCGCGGCGATCAGCGCCTGCAGGTAGTCGAGCAGCGCCTCCGAGGCATGCACCGCCAGCGCCTGCTTCTGCGCGGCCAGCAGTTCGGCCGGCGTCATCACCGGCTGCAGGGCGTGGATGGCCTCGCGCCGGTCCTGCCCCGACAGCAGCGCGCGCTCGCTCTTCGCGTCGGGGTAGCCGAGCGTGATGCACATGAGAAAACGATCGAGCTGCGACTCCGGCAGCGGGTAGGTGCCGAGCTGGTCGGTGGGGTTCTGCGTGGCGATCACGAAGAAGGGCGCGGGCAGCGCGCGCGTCTCGCCCTCGACGCTGACCTGGTGCTCCTCCATCGCTTCGAGCAGCGCGCTCTGCGTCTTCGGGCCGGCGCGATTGATCTCGTCGGCCAGCAGCACCTGGGTGAAAACCGGCCCTTGATGGAAGACAAACGCCTCCTTGCTGCGCTCGTAGACACTGACTCCGATCAGGTCCGACGGCATCAGGTCGGCGGTGAACTGGCAGCGCGAGAAGCGCAGGCCGAGCGACACCGCCAGGGCATGCGCCAGCGTGGTCTTGCCGACGCCGGGAACGTCCTCGATGAGGAGGTGCCCGCCGGCGAGCAGGCACGCGACGCAGTCCTCGATCTGCGGCCGTTTGCCGACGATGATCGTGCTAATCTGGTCGACGAGGCTGTGAATGCGGTCGGCCTGTGCTGGGTTCATGACCAAACCATAACCGAAGAGAGACAAGCACCGCATGAGCACAGCGTTCTTCACCCATGCCGATTGCCGCCGCCACGACATGGGCCAGGGTCACCCGGAATGTCCGCAGCGGCTCGACGCGATCGAAGACCACCTGATCGCCACCGGCCTGGACATCGCGCTGACGCGCCACGACGCGCCGCTGGCCGACCTGAAGGACGTCGAACTCGCCCACACGCACCACTACGTGGCCGAACTGCGCGACCTGCTCGAGCAGATCGAGGCGAGCGGCGAATCGAAGGCGCTCGACCCCGACACCGCCGCCAACCCCGGCACCTGGAAGGCCGCGCTGCGCTCGGCCGGCGCCGCGGTGGCGGCGACCGACCTGGTGCTCGACGGCAAGGCCGAAAACGCCTTCTGCGCGGTGCGCCCGCCCGGCCACCACGCGATGCGCGACGAGGCGATGGGCTTCTGCTTCTTCAACAACGTGGCGGTCGCGGCGCGCCACGCGCTCGACGTGCGCGGGCTGGACCGCGTGGCGGTGATCGACTTCGACGTGCACCACGGCAACGGCACCGAGGACATCCTCGCCGGCGACGAGCGCGTGCTGATGGTCAGCTTCTTCCAGCATCCGCTGTACCCGTACAGCGGCGCGGTGCCCAAGGCCACCAACATGCGCAACCTGCCGATCCCGCCGTACACGCGCGGCGGCGAGCTGCGCGAGCTGATCGAGGCCAACTGGATGCCGGCGCTCAACGAGTTCCGCCCGCAGATGGTGTTCATCTCGGCCGGCTTCGACGCGCACCGCGAGGACGACCTCGGCCAGCTCGGCCTGGTGGAGGCCGACTACGAGTGGATCACGATGCGCATCAAGGACGTGGCCGACCGCCACGCCAAGGGCCGCATCGTCTCGTGCCTGGAAGGCGGCTACAACCTCAGCGCCTTGGCGCGCAGCGTGGCAGCGCACCTGCGCGTGCTGACCGGCGTCTGAGCCTTCTCGGCGTCAGCGCACGCCCAGCTTCATCATCAGCTTGAGGTATTCGAGCTGCGCGTTGAGCACTTGCAGGCGCTGCAGCAGTTCGTGCCAGCGCAGCTCCTGCGCGTCGGCGGCGGACGGCTTGCGCGGCGGCTGGAAGTCGGGTGCGGAGGGCATGGCGTGATCGTGCGATTTGGCGCGCTCGCCAGCAATCCCGTGCTTCGGGTGCCGGGTTCTCACCAAGCGTTCTGGCAAGCGGCCAGCCGCTCGCGCGGCGCGAGGCCGAGCAGGCGATTGGCTTCCGCGTTGTAGGCGCTGCGATAAGCCTCGCTCTTGCGGATCGCCGCGAGGTCGAGCTTGCGCTGCTCGACGGCGCGCTGCAGCAGCTCCTGGCCGGGCTTGACGCTCTTGGCGTCCAACGGCGCGCAGACGAACAGCACCGCCTCGATGCCGCCGACCACCTGCTCGGCGTTGGCCGTGGCGCGCGCGGGCAGCGCGAAGGTCAGCATGGCAAGCCAGGCGGCGGCCGCGGAGCCGGCTTTGCCGGGCCGCTGGCGGCGCCCCCCGGGGGGTGCGCCGAAAGCGCTCCGGGGGGGACTCATCTTCTGCGAGGAGGAAGCAGGCGCTCGTCTTCCGGCACCTCGGCGTCGCCGTCCATCTCCAGCGCCATCTGCGTGCACACCGCGCGGCACAGCGTCACCGCGCGCTGGTTGGCGATGCGGTAGTAGATCTGCGTGCCCTCGCGGCGCCGGCCGAGGATCTGCGCGCGGTACAGCGTGGCCAGGTGCTGCGACAGGTTGGGCTGCGTGGTGTCGATCTGCGCCAGCAGCTCGGAGACGTTGCGCTCGCCGTTGCACAGCGCCGACAGCAGCTTCAGCCGGATCGGCGTGGAGAGCAGCGAGA
This sequence comes from Pseudomonadota bacterium, assembly GCA_029779845.1. GTDB lineage: Bacteria > Pseudomonadota > Gammaproteobacteria > Burkholderiales > Burkholderiaceae_C > Piscinibacter. Next base: position 49,229 of record JAKOZT010000040.1, read on the forward strand.
ACAGCTCCGCCGCCGACTCGAAGACCTCGTCGGCCTCGGCGCCTTCGGTGCCTTTCGCGGCGGCGGGGGCATCGTTCATGCCCGCCAGTCTAGCGTTTGCGCTCGAAGTGGTAGTGGTCGCGGTCGAGCACCGCGGCGATCGCGGTCACCTCTTCGGGAAAGAGGCTGAGCTTGAGCTCGCTGGCGCAGTACTCGACCATGCCGCGCAGCTTGCCGGCGCTGTCGATGCGGCCCTGGGGCCGGTAGATCGCGCTGCCGTCGCCGCCGACGCGGCGCGCGTGGCAGGCGCTGCACTGGTTCTCGGCGAGCAGCTTCTCGCCGAGCGCGAGATCGGCATCCTTGAAGATCGCGCCGCCTTGTGCGGATGCGGCCAGCGGCGCGGCCAGGACCAGGGTGATGAACAAAGGCTTCATGCGAGCAGCTCCATCACGTCCTCCTCGAACATCTCGCCGGCGAAGGATTGCTTGAGGCGCCCCTCGCGGTCGACCACCACGGTCAGCGGAATGACGTTGCGCGCGGCCAGCGCCGCGGCGAGCGCGGCGTGGTCGAGGCTGACCGGAAAGCCGTAACCCTTGTCCGCGAGGTAGCGGCGCACCACGGCGGGGTCCCGGTCGCGGCTGACCGTCAGCACCTGCGGCCCGCGGCCATCGCGCGCGGCGCGCCAGAGCTTGTCGATGTGCGCGTTGTGGCGGCGGCAGAACGGGCAGCTCTCCGACCAGAACACCACCACCTGCGCGCGCCCCGGCTGCGGCGTCCAGCGCGCGCCGTCGAGCAGCGTCACCTCGGGCCAGCGCACCACGTCGCCGCGCGCGGCGGGCGCGGCCAGCGTGGGCATGCAAACCCCCCCGGCAGCGGCCGCCGCCAGGAACTCGCGCCGCGTGGTCGGCTTCACTTCGCCTCGTGCTCCATCAGCAGGTAGGTGTTGTAGGCGTTGATGCGGTTGGCCGCCTTGAACAGCGGCAGCGCCTCGAAGCGCGACCAGTCGGCCTTGGCATACGCCTCCTCGAAGGGCTCCATGTTACGCGCCGCCTCGCCCATCGTCTTGCGCAGGTGAATGAGGTAGTCGCGCGTCGTCTGCAGGTCGGCGCGGGCGCTCGCGGCCGGCGAGGCCGGGCCGTGGCCGGGCACGATCACGGCCACGTCGAGCGCGAGCAGGCCGTCCAGCGCCTCGATCCAGTGGCGGCTGTCGGCCTGGCCGACGAAGGGCACGCGGCCGCGGAACACCAGGTCGCCGGCGAACAGCGCGCGCAGCTGCGGCACGTAGACCACCAGGTCTTCCGGCGTGTGCGAGGGGCCGACCGGCAGCAGCCGGAATTCGACGCCGCCGATCTGGAGCGTCGCCGCACCGTCGATCCAGCGGTCGGCCGGCACCAGGCGCGTGTGCTCGTCGATCCAGGGGAACAGTTCCTCGCGGCTCGCCTTCAGCCGTTGCGCCGCGGTCTCGGAGTTGAGGTACTCGCCCGCGGCGCGCTGCGCGATCACCGTCGCGCCGGCCGCCTTGAAGGCCTGCAGGCCGTAGACATGGTCGGCGTGGTAGTGGGTGACGATCACGTGCGTCACCGGCTTGCCCGTGATGCGGCGGATCTGCGCGATCAGCTCTTCGGCCAGCGCTGGCGAGCCCAGCGCGTCGATCACCACCACGCCGTCGTTGGTGACCACGAAGCCGGCGTTGGAGATGAAGTTGCGGTTCGCCGCCGAGCCGAGCGCCGACTGGCCTTGCGCGATCCATACGCCGGGTGCCACGGCTTCCGGCTTTGGCGTGTCCTGCGCCGCCGCGCCCGCCTGCATCGCCAGCGCCAGCAGCAGCGCGCCCAGGGTTTTCACGATTCGCGCCTCCCAATTGCAACAGTAGATTCGCATTGACTGATATTTGAATCGCGCAGAAGCACGCTTGGCAAGCGCATAAACCCCGGGCCCGCCGCGCGAGACTCTGGACTCACAATCCGCGCGATCCGCAGCCCAGAAGAGGAGAGCCACGATGTCCGTCCGTCCCCCGATGTTCGCCACCGCCGCCGTGCTGGCGCTGGCCTCGCCCTGGGCGCTGGCCCAGAGTCCGGACCCCAACCTGGCGCGCAACCTGGCGGCGACGTGCGCCAACTGCCACGGCACGAACGGGCAGGTGCGGGGCAAGGAAGTCAAGCCGCTGGCCGGGGTGTCGGCCGAGAAGATCCTGGCGCAGATTGCCGACTACAAGAGCGGCGCGCAGCCCGCGACGATCATGCACCAGATCTCCAAGGGCTACAGCGACGCGCAGCTCAAGCTGATCGCCGAGTGGTTCGCCGCCCAGAAGCCCGCGCAGTGAGGAGGAGCGAAAGATGAACGACACAACGATTTCCCGCCGCCGCGTGCTCGGCGCCGGCGCCGCGTTCGGCACGCTGGCGCTGGCCGGCTGCGCGAGCTCTTCGTCCTCCGGGCCCTCGATCGGCCGCGTCGTCGTGGTCGGCGGCGGCTTCGGCGGCGCCACCGCGGCGCGCTACCTGAAGATGTGGGGCGGCAACGTCGACGTCACCCTGGTCGAGCGCAATACCAGCTTCGTCTCCTGCCCGATCTCCAACCTGGTGCTGGGCGGCTACAAGCAGATCGCCGAGGTGACACGCGGCTACGACGGGCTGAAGGCGCTGGGCGTCAAGCTGGTGCAGGGCGAGGTGAGCGCCATCGACGCCGCCGCCCGGACGGTGAAGCTGGCCGACGGCAGCACGCTGGGCTACGACCGGCTGATCGTCTCGCCCGGCATCGACTTCATGACCGAAGCGGTGGGCGGGCGGGGCACGCCGGCGGCGCAGGCGAAGTTCCTGCACAGCTGGAAGGCCGGCGCGCAGACCGTGGCGCTGCGCCGCCAGATCGAGGCGATGCCCGACGGCGGCGTGTTCGCGATCTCGATTCCGAAGGTGCCCTACCGCTGCCCGCCCGGTCCCTACGAGCGCGCCTGCGTGGTGGCCTCGTACCTGCAGCAGGCCAAGCCCAAGTCCAATGTGCTGGTGCTCGACGCCAACCCGGAGGTGCAGTCGAAGAAGGCGCTGTTCGAGAAGGCCTTCAAGGACCGCTACGCCGGCATTCTGGAGTACCGCCCGAACGCCGAGCTGAAGG
>JAKOZT010000060.1 GCA_029779845.1 Pseudomonadota bacterium
TGATGAACGCGCCCAAGAAGGTGCTCGTGGCCAAGAAGCCCGAGGAGCCTGCCAAGCCGGCCACCGAGATCAAGGGCACGATCCACAAGAAGGCCGGCGCGCCGGGCGCGACCACCACCGCGGCGCCGGGCGCCGCGAAGCCGGGCGACAAGAAGTCGGGCAAGTCTGAGAAGCTGTCGTCGAGCTGGGCCGACGCCGCGGCCAAGAAGCGCACCGCGCTGAAGGGCCGCACCGACAGCGCGGCCGGCGGAGCCCGTGCCGGCTGGCGCGCGCCGCGCGGCGGCCGCCGTGGCGACCGCGGCGACGGCGCCGGCTCGGCCTTCACCCCGCCCACCGAGGCCGTGGTGCAGGAAGTGCACATTCCCGAGACGATCTCGGTGGCCGACCTCGCCCACAAGATGTCGGTGAAGGCCTCCGAGGTCATCAAGCAGCTGATGAAGCTGGGCCAGATGGTCACCATCAACCAGCAGCTCGACCAGGAGACGGCGATGATCGTCGTCGAGGAAATGGGCCACAAGGCGCTGGCCGCCAAGCTCGACGACCCGGAAGCCTTCCTCGAGGAAGAAGCCGCCGAGGGCGCGCACGAGGCGACGCAGCGCGCCCCGGTGGTCACGGTGATGGGCCACGTCGACCACGGCAAGACCTCGCTGCTCGACTACATCCGCACCAGCCGCGTCGCGGCCGGCGAGGCGGGCGGCATCACGCAGCACATCGGCGCGTACCACGTCGAGACGCCGCGCGGCATGATCACCTTCCTCGACACGCCGGGCCACGCCGCGTTCACCGCGATGCGTGCGCGCGGCGCCAAGGCGACCGACATCGTGATCCTGGTGGTGGCCGCCGACGACGGCGTGATGCCGCAGACCAAGGAAGCCATCCACCACGCCAAGGCGGCCGGCGTGCCGATCGTCGTGGCGATGAACAAGATCGACAAGCCCGAGGCCAACGTCGAGCGCGTCAAGAGCGAGCTGGTGGCCGAAGAGGTGGTGCCGGAAGACTTCGGCGGCGATTCGCCGTTCGTCGCGGTGTCCGCCAAGACCGGCAAGGGCGTCGACGAGCTGCTCGAGCAGGTGCTGCTGCAGGCCGAGGTGCTGGAGCTGAAGGCGCCGATCGAGGCGCCCGCCAAGGGCCTGGTGATCGAAGCGCAGCTCGACAAGGGCCGCGGCCCGGTCGCCACCGTGCTGGTGCAGAGCGGCACGCTGAAGAAGGGCGACGTGGTGCTCGCCGGCTCGAGCTACGGCCGCGTGCGCGCCATGCTCGACGAGGACGGCAAGGCCACCGAGTCGGCCGGCCCGTCGATCCCGGTCGAGATCCAGGGCCTGACCGAGGTGCCGCAGGCCGGCGACGAGTTCATGGTGCTGGCCGACGAGCGCCGCGCGCGCGAGATCGCCACCTTCCGCCAGGGCAAGTACCGCGACGTGAAGCTGGCCAAGCGCCAGGCCGCCAACCTCGAGTCGATGATGGAGCAGATGGGCCAGGGCGAGGTGCAGAGCCTGCCGCTGATCATCAAGGCCGACGTGCAGGGCTCGCAGGAAGCGCTGGCGACCTCGCTGCAGAAGCTCTCGACCGACGAGGTCAAGGTGCAGATCGTGCACGCGGCGGTGGGCGGCATCAGCGAGAGCGACGTCAACCTCGCGATCGCGTCCAAGGCCATCATCATCGGCTTCAACACCCGCGCCGACGCCGGCGCGCGCAAGCTGGCCGAGAACAACGGCGTCGACATCCGCTACTACAACATCATCTACGACGCGGTCGACGAGGTGAAAGCGGCGATGGGCGGCATGCTGGCGCCCGAGCAGCGCGAGGAGGCGATCGGCACCGCGGAGATCCGCCAGGTGTTCGTGGCCTCCAAGATCGGCACGGTGGCCGGCTCGATGGTCACCTCCGGCCTGGTGCGCCGCGGCGCGCGCTTCCGCCTGCTGCGCGACAACGTGGTGGTCTACACCGGCGAGGTCGAGTCGGTGCGGCGCCTGAAGGACGACGTGCGCGAAGTCAAGGAAGGCTTCGAGTGCGGCATCAAGCTGAAGAACTACAACGACATCAAGGAAGGCGACCAGCTCGAGTTCTTCGAGATCAAGGAGGTGGCGCGGACGCTGTAAGGCGGCACCGGCCTCGTCCCGAACCCCGCCTTCCAAAAGAGGGCGGGGTTCGCGTTTAGGAGCACACCATGCGACACAAGCGTTCCATTCCCAACCGCGGCTACCGCATCGCCGACCAGATCCAGCGCGACCTGGCCGAGCTGATCCGCGAGCTGAAGGACCCGCGCATCGGCATGGTCACGCTGCATGCGGTGGAGGTGTCGGCCGACTACGCGCACGCCAAGGTGTATTTCTCGCTGCTGGTGGGTGACCCGGCCGAATGCGAGACGGCGCTCAACGAGGCGGCGGGGTACCTGCGCAACGGCCTGTTCAAGCGCCTGCAGATCCACACCGTGCCGACGCTGCATTTCCACTTCGACCGCACCACCGAGCGCGCGGCGGAGCTGAACATCCTGATCAACCAGGCCAACGCGACGCGCGCCAAGGACGACTGAGCCCGATATGAAGCGCGGTAGCCGTCCTACCTCTCCCGTTCGGGCTGAGCTTGTCGAAGCCCCATCGCGTGCCTTGAACGCCCCCTTCGACCTTGCTCAGGACAGGCTTCGGCAAGCTCAGGGCGAACGGGAGTTTCGTACAGCGCCGCGCACCACCCTCGTCCGCCGTGCCGTGCACGGCGTGCTGCTGCTCGACAAGCCGGTGGGCCTGTCGAGCAACGATGCCTTGCAGAAGGCCAAGCGCCTGTACCGCGCCGAGAAGGCCGGGCACACCGGCACGCTCGACCCGCTGGCGAGCGGCCTCCTGCCGCTGTGCTTCGGCGCGGCGACGAAGTTCTCGCAGGCCAGCCTGGATGCCGACAAGCGCTACCTCGCGACGCTGACGCTCGGCCAGACGCGCCGCGGCGGCGATCTGGAAGGCGAGGTGCTGCAGACGCGGCCGGTGAACGTGACGCGCGCCGACGTCGAAGCGGCCTGCGCGCGCTTCACCGGAGTGATCGAGCAGACGCCACCGATGCACTCGGCGCTCAAGCACGAGGGCAAGGCGCTCTACGAATACGCCCGTGCCGGCGTCGAGGTCGAGCGCGAGGCGCGCCGCGTGACGATTCATGCGATCGACATCGTCGAAGGCGATCATCAGCGCTGGCGGCTCGACGTGCGCTGCAGCAAGGGCACCTACATCCGCACGCTGGCCGAAGACATCGGCGAGGCGCTGGGCTGCGGTGCACACCTCGCGGCGCTGCGCCGCACCGGCTCGGGCGCGCTGACGCTGGATCGCGCCGTGACGCTCGAAGCGCTCGAAACAATGGACGAAGCCCAGCGCGACGCGCAACTGCTTCCCGCCGATGCGCTGCTCGCCGACTGCCCCGAGGTGCGCCTCGGCGCCGAGGACGCCGCGCGCTTCCTCGCCGGCATGCGGCGCCGCCTGTCCTTGGCCGATGCGCCGCAGGTGCGCGTGTTCGGCCCGGAACCCAAAGCCTTCCTCGGCTCGGCGCACATCGTCGCCGGCGAACTGATTTCCACCAGGCTGCTCAGCCCGACCGAGGTGCAAGGCCTCGTTGCAGAGAGAACCGCATGACCCGCCAGATCCGCAACATCGCCATCATCGCCCACGTCGACCACGGCAAGACCACGCTGGTCGACCAACTGCTGCGCCAGAGCGGCACCTTCCGCGAGAACGAGAAGGTTGCCGAGCGCGTGATGGACAGCAACGACCTCGAGCGCGAGCGCGGCATCACCATCCTCTCCAAGAACTGCGCCGTGGAGTGGAAGGGCACGCACGTCAACATCGTCGACACCCCGGGGCACGCCGACTTCGGCGGCGAAGTCGAGCGTGTGCTCTCGATGGTCGACTCCGTGCTGCTGCTGGTCGATGCGGTGGAGGGGCCGATGCCGCAGACGCGCTTCGTCACCAAGAAGGCGCTGGCGCTGGGGCTCAAGCCCATCGTCGTGGTCAACAAGGTCGACCGCCCCGGCGCGCGGCCCGACTACGTGATCAACGCCACCTTCGAACTGTTCGACAAGCTGCACGCCACCGAGGAGCAGCTCGACTTTCCGGTCGTCTTTGCCTCCGGGCTGAACG
>JAKOZT010000083.1 GCA_029779845.1 Pseudomonadota bacterium
AGCGCGAGCTGCGTGCACAGCACCACCGCTTCCGGGTCGTCGCCGTTCACGTGCAGCACCGGCGCCTCGATCATCTTGACGACGTCGGTGCAGTACAGCGTGGAGCGCGTGTCGCGCGGGTCGGAGGTGGTGAAGCCGATCTGGTTGTTGATAACCAGGTGCACCGTACCGCCGGTGTAGTAGCCGCGCGTCTGCGCCAGCGCCAGCGTCTCCATCACGACGCCCTGGCCGGCGAAGGCCGCGTCGCCGTGCACGATCACCGGCAGCACGCTGTCGCCTTCCTTGTCGCCGCGGCGGTCGAGGCGGGCCTTGACCGAGCCTTCGACCACCGGGTTGACGATCTCGAGGTGCGAGGGGTTGAACGCGAGGCTCAGGTGCACCGGGCCGCCGGCGGTGGTCACGTCCGACGAGAAGCCCTGGTGGTACTTCACGTCACCGGCCGGCAGGTCTTCCTTCGCGGTATGGTCGAACTCGGCGAACAGGTCCTTGGGCATCTTGCCCAGCGTGTTGACGAGCACGTTCAGGCGGCCGCGGTGGGCCATGCCGATCACGATCTCCTGCACGCCGCGCACGCCGGCGCCCTGCACCACCGCATCCATCGAGGCGATGAAGCTCTCGCCGCCTTCCAGCGAGAAGCGCTTCTGGCCGACGTACTTGGTGTGCAGGTAGCGCTCCAGGCCTTCGGCGGCGGTCAGGCGGTCGAGGATGTGCTTCTTCTGCTCGGCGGTGAAGTTCGGCTTGCTGCGGATCGACTCGAGCTTCTGCTGCCACCAGCGCTTCTCGACCGGCTCGGTGATGTGCATGAACTCGGCGCCGATGGTGCCGCAGTACGTTTCGCGCAGCGCCTGCAGGATCTCGCGCAGCGTCTGCTGCTCGGCGGTGGTGAAGTAGGTGTTCGTGGCGCTGAACGTGATGTCCATGTCGGACTCGCTCAGGTCGTAGAACGCCGGCTCCAGTTCGGGAATCTTGGGGCGCTCCTGGCGCTTGAGCGGGTCGAGGTCGGCCCAGCGCGCGCCGAGCGAGCGGTAAGCGGCGATCAGCGACTGGACGTGGACCTGCTTGCGGGCCACCGCCAGTTCGCTGGCGCTGGCCTTGACGGCGAAGGCGTTGGCCTTGGCGCGCTGGGCGAAGGATTCGACGACCGGGGCGTGGGCCACGTCCTTGGCGTTGGAGCCGTCGGTGGCGGGAACGTGCTGGAGGGCGTCGAAGTACGCGCGCCAGTTGTCGGGGACGGAACCCGGGTTGTCGAGGTAGGCCTCGTACATCTCCTCGACGTAGGGCGCATTGCCTCCGAACAGGTACGAGTTCGACCTGTATTGCTGCATCATCTTCGCTCACCTCTCGCGCCGGTTTCCAGCGCTGTAGTGGGTTGACAAACCTTCCGCGACACGGCTTCACCGGCTGGCGGACTAGCGACCCGCCTTGGCTGTTACCAGCAAGGGGACGGGAAGGACCTTTCAAGTCACGGGCGCGACTGTAACACCGCCGTTATCGGCCTCCAAATCGTCGGACCGGAGGGCACGGCGTCGAAACAGAATGCATCCGCACTCGACTCGACCACGTGCAGATCATCCGCATCCATGCTGACGCGCCGCTGAAGCCGGCCCCCGGGGAAACCTGTACGGGCTGCGGCGTGTGCTGTCTGGCCGAGCCCTGCCCGGCCGGGATGCTGGTGTCGTGGCGCCGCCGAGGTGCCTGCCGCGCGTTGCGCTGGAGCGAGGCCGAGCGCCGCTACCGCTGCGGCCTGATGCAGGACACGGCCGGGCGGCGCACGCCCTGGGCGCGCTGGGCCCGGCGACTGATCGCCGCCGGCGCGGGCTGCGACTCCGACGCCGAACTCGCCTGAGCCGCGCTCAGGCGGCGAGGCGCTGGCGCGCCGCGGCGTACTCGCGCGCCAGGCGTGCGACGAGCTCGCGCGTCGGCACGACCTGGTCGACCGCGCCGATGCCCTGGCCGCAGCCCCAGATGTCCTTCCAGGCCTTGGACTTGGAGCCCTCGCCGCCGCCGAAGCTCATCTTGCTCGGGTCGCTCTCCGGAAGGTTGTCCGGATCCAGGCCCGCGGCGCGGATCGACGGCTTCAGGTAGTTGCCGTGCACGCCGGTGAAGAGGCTGGAGTAGACGATGTCGTCGGAATTGCACTCGACGATCGCCTGCTTGTAGGCCTCGCTCGCGCGCGCCTCCTCGGTGGCGATGAAGGCCGAGCCAATGTAGGCGAGGTCGGCACCCATCGCCTGCGCGGCGAGGATGGCGCCGCCGGTGGCGATCGAGCCCGACAGCGCCAGCGGCCCGTCGAACCAGCGGCGGATCTCCTGGATCAGCGCGAACGGGCTCTTCACGCCGGCATGGCCGCCGGCGCCGGCCGCCACCGCGATCAGCCCGTCGGCACCCTTCTCGATCGCCTTCTTCGCGAAGGCGTTGTTGATGATGTCGTGCAGCACGATGCCGCCCCAGCCGTGCACCGCCTCGTTGATGTCGACGCGCGCGCCCAGCGAGGTGATGACGATGGGCACCTTGTACTTGGCGCACACCGCCATGTCGTGCTCGAGGCGGTCGTTCGTCTTGTGCACGATCTGGTTGATCGCGAACGGCGCGGCCGGCCGGTCGGGATTCGCGCGGTCGTGCGCGGCCAGCGTCTCGGTGATCTCGGCCAGCCACTCGTCGAGCTGCTCGGCCGGGCGCGCGTTGAGCGCCGGCATGGAGCCGACGATGCCGGCCTTGCACTGCTCGATCACGAGCTTCGGGTTGCTGATGATGAACAGCGGCGAGCCGATCACCGGCAGCGGCAGCTTGGCGAGGACGGGAGGCAGCGACACGTCAAAGGCTCCGGGTAGGTGGATCGGTCGGTCAGAAGGCGTCGACGGGCAGCGCGGTGGCGCTCTCGCCGCCTTCGACGATGGCATCGCGCAGGCCGGGCGCCTTCGACAGCAGGTGCTCGGCGTAGAAGCGGGCCGTCGCGATCTTGCTGGTCAGGAAGGCCGTGTCGGCGTCGGCGTCGCCGAGCTGTCGCTCCGCCGCCAGCAGCGCGCGCGCCATCTGCCACCCCGCCATCACGTTGCCGGCCAGCATGAGGTAAGGCACCGAGCCGGCGAACACCGCATTCGGGCTCGCCTTGGTCTGGCCGGCGACGAAGTTGACCACTTGCAGGAAAGCCTCGCGCGCGGCGCGCAGCCGCTTGAGCATGGACTGCGCGGCCGTACTGCCGCTCTTGGCGAGCGCGGCCTCGGTCTGCTCGATCTGGCGCGCGATGGCCTTGGCGGTCTGCCCGCCGTCGCGCGCGGTCTTGCGGCCGACCAGGTCGTTGGCCTGGATCGCCGTCGTCCCTTCATAGATCGTCAGGATCTTGGCGTCGCGGTAGTACTGCGCCGCGCCGGTCTCCTCGATGAAGCCCATGCCGCCATGCACCTGCACGCCCAGGTTGGTGACTTCCAGGCTCGTCTCGGTGCTGTAGCCCTTGACCAGCGGCACCAGGAATTCGTAGAAGGTCTGATTCTGCCGGCGCGCCTCGGCGTCCGGGTGGTGGTGCGCGGCGTCGTAGGCCGCGGCGGCCGTGCTGGCCATCGCGCGGCAGCCCTCGGTGAGGGCGCGCATGGTCATCAGCATGCGGCGCACGTCCGGGTGGTGAATGATGGTGGCCGCACCGGCCACGCTGCCGTCGACCGGGCGGCTTTGCACGCGTTCGCTGGCGTACTGCACGGCCTTCTGGTAGGCGCGTTCGGCGATCGCGATGCCCTGCACGCCGACGGCGTAGCGCGCGGCGTTCATCATGATGAACATGTATTCGAGGCCGCGGTTTTCCTCGCCCACCAGGTAGCCGACGGCGCCGCCGTGGTCGCCGAACTGCAGCACCGCCGTGGGGCTGGCCTTGATGCCCATCTTGTGCTCGATGCTGACACAGTAGACGTCGTTGCGCTCGCCCGGACCGCCGTCCGCATTGACCATGAACTTCGGCACCACGAACAGGCTGATGCCCTTGACGCCCTCGGGTGCCCCCGCCACGCGCGCCAGCACCAGGTGGACGATGTTGTCCGCCATGTCGTGCTCGCCGTAGGTGATGAAGATCTTGGTGCCGAAGACCCGATACGTGCCATCGGGTTGCGGCTCGGCGCGCGTGCGCACCGCCGCCAGGTCGCTGCCGGCCTGCGGCTCGGTCAGGTTCATGGTGCCGGTCCACTGGCCGGACACCAGCTTGTCCAGGTAGGTGGCTTTCAGCGCGTCGCTGCCGGCGGTCAGCAGCGCCTCGATGGCGCCGTCGGTCAGCAGCGGACACAGCGCGAAGCTCATGTTGGCCGAGTTCAGGATCTCCCCGCAGGCCGCGCCAATGGTCTTGGGCAGGCCCTGGCC
>JAKOZT010000074.1 GCA_029779845.1 Pseudomonadota bacterium
CCAGATGCGGCATGCCGGCGCCACCGTGCGCCGGATCGCAGCCCATGCCGTTCCAGCCATTGTCGGCCCAGGCGCGGTAGGCCGCGGCGAAACCTTCCGGCATGGCGACCCGGCCCTCCTCGTCCAGTCGCGCGCCGGTGCGGTCACCCACCCGGTTGATCGGCGACAGCACCTCGCCGGTGAAGCGCGCCGCTTCTTCCAGCACGGCGTCGATCACGTCCGGGCTCGCATCTTCATAGCCGGGCAAGGCGGCCACTTCAGCGAGACCGGCCAGGTCCAGCGCAAAGCGCATGTCCTGCAGCGGTGCGGCGTATTCGCTCATGAACGTCTCCTCCTCGGGCTCTGGCGGCCCCTGGTGTCAACAGCATGCGGCCGTGACGGCACGACCGGACGGTCGCGGACGCCGGCGGCTGCGACGCAGGGACGGGCAGCCGGTGAGCCGCCCGTCCGCAGGCGTGTCAGCCCAGTTCCTTGACCAGCGCCGGCACCAGTTCGAACAGGTCACCGACCAGACCGTAATCGGCCACCTGGAAGATGGCGGCTTCCGGATCCTTGTTGATCGCGACGATCACCTTGGAGTCCTTCATGCCCGCCAGGTGCTGGATCGCTCCGCTGATGCCGCAGGCGATGTACAGCTGCGGCGCGACGATCTTGCCGGTCTGCCCGACCTGCCAGTCGTTGGGCGCGTAGCCCGCGTCCACCGCGGCGCGGCTCGCGCCCAGCGCGGCGCCGAGCTTGTCGGCCAGCGGCGTGAGCACCTCGTTGAACTTCTCGCTCGAGCCCATCGCGCGGCCGCCGCTGACGATGATCTTCGCGGCGGTCAGCTCGGGCCGGTCGCTCTTGGCCAGTTCGCTGCCGACGAAGCTGCTCTTGCCGCTGTCGGCTGTTGCGGCGATGGTCTCGACGGCAGCGCTGCCACCCTGGCCCGCCGCATCGAAGCCGGTGGTGCGCACGGTGATGACCTTGATCGCGTCGGCGCTCTGCACCGTGGCAATCGCGTTGCCGGCGTAGATCGGGCGCTCGAAGGTGTCGGGGCCGATCACCTTGGTGATGTCGCTGAGCTGCGCCACGTCGAGCTTGGCGGCGACGCGCGGCGCGACGTTCTTGCCGTGCGCGGTGGCCGGGAAGAGGATGTGGCTGTAGTTCTTCGCGATGGCAAGAACTTGCGCGGCGACGTTCTCGGCGAGCTGCTCGGCGAGGCTCGCGCCGTCGGCGTGCAGCACCTTGGCCACGCCTTGCAGCTGCGCTGCGGCCTGCGCTGCGCCGGCGGCGTTCTGGCCGGCGATCAGCACGTGCACGTCGCCGCCGCATTGGCTCGCGGCGGTCACGGTGTTCAGCGTCGCACCCTTGAGGGTGCCGTGGTCGTGTTCGGCAATGACGAGGACGGACATCTCAGATCACCTTGGCGTCGTTCTTGAGTTTGCTGACCAGCGTGGCCACGTCGGGCACCTTGATGCCGGCGCTGCGCTTGGGCGGCTCGCTGACCTTCAGCGTCTTGATGCGCGGCGCGACATCGACACCCAGGTCGGCCGGCTTGACGGTCTCCAGCGGCTTCTTCTTGGCCTTCATGATGTTGGGCAGCGTCACGTAGCGCGGCTCGTTCAGGCGCAGGTCGGTGGTGATCACCGCCGGGATGCTGATGGCCAGCGTCTCCAGGCCGCCGTCGACTTCGCGCGTGACCTTGGCCTTGCCGTCGGCCACTTCGACCTTGCTGGCGAAAGTGGCCTGCGGCAGATCGGCCAGCGCGGCCAGCATCTGGCCGGTCTGGTTGCAATCGTCGTCGATGGCCTGCTTGCCGAGGATGATCAGGCCCGGCTGCTCCTTGTCGACCAGCGCCTTGAGCAGCTTGGCCACGGCCAGCGGCTGCAGTTCGGCATCGGTCTCGACCAGGATCGCGCGATCCGCGCCGATCGCCATCGCGGTGCGCAGCGTCTCCTGGCACTGCGTGACCCCGCAGGACACCGCGATCACCTCGGTGGCCGCGCCCTTCTCCTTGAGCCTCACCGCTTCCTCGACGGCGATCTCGTCGAAGGGGTTCATGCTCATCTTCACGTTGGCGATGTCCACGCCGGTACCGTCGCTCTTGACGCGCACCTTGACGTTGTAGTCGACCACTCGCTTGACCGGGACCAGGATCTTCATCCGGCGGGCTCCTGCTGAATTGACGTTTACGTAAATCGCCGATTCTAGTGGATCAAAATCGAACGATCGTTCTATTTTAGACAGGATGCGCGGCATGCTGCAATGCGGCAAAGCTAGACTGCGCGCCCCAATGGACATCGAACCCTCGCAGCCCTGCATCGGCGTGTTCGACTCCGGCGTCGGCGGGCTGTCGGTGCTGCGCTCGATCCGGCGTGCGCTGCCGGCGGCGCCGCTGCGCTACCTCGCCGATGCCGCTTTTGCGCCCTACGGCGAGCGCAGCGACGAGGCGATCCTCGAACGCTCGCGCCACCTCGTCGCGCAGTTGCTGTCGCAGGGCGCGACGTTGATCGTGGTCGCGTGCAATACCGCCACGGCCGTGGCAATCGACACGCTGCGCCGCGAGCATCCGCATGTGCCTTTCGTCGGCGTCGAGCCCGGCGTGCGGCCGGCGCTGGCGCTCAGCCGGCGCCGACGCATCGCCGTGATGGCCACCGAGGCGACGCTGCGCAGCGAGCGTTTCGCCGCGCTGGTGCAGCGAGAGGCTGCTGCTGCCTTCGTTCATGCACAGCCCTGCCCCGGCCTCGCGGCGGCGATCGAGCGCGACCTGCCGCTACAGGCGATGCTCGAAGGCTTCTGCGCCGAGGTGAACGCTGCCGACGTCGACGTGGTCACGCTCGGCTGCACGCACTACCCCTTCGTGCGCACGCAGATCGAAGCGCGGCTCGGCCCCGGCACAGCGCTGCTCGACACCGCCGATGCGGTGGCCGCGCAGGTGGCGCGGCTGTGGCGCGAAGCCCCGGACACCGAGCCCGGCTGCCGGCTGGAGACCACCGGCGACCCCGCCGCGCTGCGCGCCTTCGCCGCGCGCTGGCTGGCGTTCTAAGCCGCAGCCGCCTCGGCCGCCGCCTGACCGCGCCGCACGTCCACCGGCGCGAGCAACAGCAGCCCCACCACGAAGTACAGCGCGGTCGAAAGGATCGCGAGGCGGTGGTTGCCGCCGCTCCACCACGTCACCACGCCATAGGTCAGCGGCCCGACGATCGCGGCCAGGCGCGTCGCGAAGGTCCACAAGCCGTAGAACTCGGCGCGCTGCGCCGCCGGCGCGAACACGCCGGCCATCGCGCGCCCGGCCGACTGGCTGGAGCCCATGCACAGCCCGGCGATCACCGCCGCGACCCAGAACAAGGCCGCTCCGGCGGCAAGGTAGGCCAGCAGGGTCATCAGCACCCAGCCGGCCAGCGTGACACCGAGCGCGCGCTTGTGGCCGATGCGATCCTGCCAGTAGCCGAAGGCGAAGGCGCCGAGCGCCGCGGCGATGTTGACGAGGAACACCAGCATCATCGTCTGCGCCTGCTTGAAGCCCAGCGCCTGCTCGGCATACACCGCCGCCAGCGCCACCACCACCGCGATGCCGGCCTGGTAGAACACGCCGCAGGCGAGCAGCCAGCTGAAGTCGAGGAAGGAACGCGCGCTGCGCGCCGTGCGCGCCAGCTGCCGCAAGGCGCCCGCGAGGCCCGGCTCGTGCGCCGCACCCGCGCGCGGCACCGCACGTTCGCGCAGCAGCACGAAGGTCGCGAGCGACGCCACGCCGTAGACCACCGCGGTGATGCCCATCGTCACCGGCACGAACCGCGTCGCGGGCATGCCCTGCCCCTGCGCCCACAGCACGTAGGCCAGGCACAGGCCGAGCGAGAGCATGCCGCCGCAGTAGCCGAAGCTCCAGCCCCAGCCCGACACTCGCCCCATCGAATCGGGCTTCGCCAGCTCGGGCAGGAAGGCCGCGGTGAGCGATTCGCCGTACGAGTAGCAGACGTTCGAGACCAGCATCGCCGCGACCGCGATCCACAGGTCACCGCCGCCGGCCAGCGCCAGCGCCGCCGTGCCGGCCACGCAGGCCGCGGTGCTCATCGCCAGCAGCGCCTTCTTGCGCGCGTGCAGGTCGGCGTAGGCGCCCAGCGCCGGCATCGTCAGCATCACGATCAGGCTGGACGCGGCGATCACCAGCGTCCACGCGAAGGTGGCCCACTGCGCGCCGCCGGCCACCACGCCGACGAAGTAGGAGTTGAACACCGCCGTCAGCACGACGGTCGTGTAGCCCGAGTTGGCGAAGTCGTACATCGCCCAGCCGAACACCTCGCGCTTGCGCACGCCGTCGTTGAGCGCGTCCTGGGGAAAGAGGGCCATGCGGACTCCGCCTGCAGCGCGTGGTGCCCGGGGCGGGCATCGAACCCGCAAGCCCTCTTGCGAGAGGCGGCGGATTTTAAGTCCGCTGTGTTTACCGATTTCACCACCCGGGCGGCTCGGAATGAACCGCGCGCGGATTATGGATGCCGCAAAGAAAAGGGCCTCGCGCATGGCGAGGCCCGATGGAGAGTTCTGGAGGCGCGGGCCGGAGTCGAACCGACCTACACGGATTTGCAATCCGGTGCATAACCGCTTTGCTACCGCGCCGTGATGCCGTCCGGATTCTGACAAAAAAGGGAAGCCTGGGCTTCCCTTTCAGAATCTGGAGCGGGAGACGAGTCTCGAACTCGCGACCTCAACCTTGGCAAGGTTGCGCTCTACCAACTGAGCTACTCCCGCGTGAGCCTCGCAGTATACACAAAAAAACGGCCCGCTGGCAAAGCAGCGGGCCGGCTCGTCCTACTCAGTGCTGCGTCACCGCCTCGCCGGCCGTGCCGGCAGGCTTGGCGGCTTCGCCGGCCTTGGCCGGCTCCTCCTCGGGCAGCGGCTGCGGCGCGGACTGCAGCGCCACTTCGAGCACGCGGTCGATCCACTTCACCGGAACGATCTCGAGATGGTTCTTCACGTTCTCGGGAATGTCCTGCAGGTCCTTGGCGTTCTCCTCGGGGATCAGCACCGTCTTGATGCCGCCGCGGTGCGCCGCGAGCAGCTTCTCCTTCAGGCCGCCGATCGCCGTGACCTCGCCGCGCAGCGTGATCTCGCCGGTCATCGCCACGTCGGCGCGCACCGGAATGCCAGTCAGCGCCGAGACGAAGGCCGTGGTCATCGCGGCGCCGGCGCTCGGGCCGTCTTTCGGCGTCGCGCCGTCGGGCACGTGGATGTGCACGTCGCGCTTCTCGAACAGCTCGTCCTTGATGCCCAGGCGCCGCGCACGGCTGCGCACCACCGAGCGCGCCGCCTCGACCGACTCCTTCATCACATCGCCGAGCTGGCCGGTGCGGATGATGTTGCCCTTGCCGGGCATCACCGCCGCCTCGATGGTCAGCAGGTCGCCGCCGACTTCGGTCCACGCGAGGCCGACCACCTGGCCTACCTGGTTGCTCTTCTCGGCCTGGCCGTAGCTGAACTTGCGCACGCCGAGGAAGTCGTTGAGATTGTCCTCGGTGACGACGACCTTGTCGCTGACCTGCTTCAACTGGATCGACTTCACCACCTTGCGGCAGATCTTGCTGATCTCGCGTTCGAGCGAGCGCACGCCGGCTTCGCGCGTGTAGTAGCGGATCACGCCGCGGATGGCGCTCTCGGCGACTTCGAGCTCCTCGTCCTTCACGCCGTTGTTCTTGCGCTGCTTGGGCAGCAGGTAGCGCAGCGCGATGTTGACCTTCTCGTCCTCGGTGTAGCCCGACAGGCGGATCACCTCCATGCGGTCGAGCAGCGCCGGTGGGATGTTCATCGAGTTCGAGGTCGCGATGAACATCGTGTCGCTCAGGTCGAAGTCGACCTCGACGTAGTGGTCGCCGAAGGTGTGGTTCTGCTCGGGGTCGAGCACCTCCAGCAGCGCCGAACTCGGATCGCCGCGGAAGTCCATGCCGAGCTTGTCGATCTCGTCGAGCAGGAACAACGGGTTGCGCGTGCCGACCTTGGTCAGCGACTGCAGCACCTTGCCCGGCATCGAGCCGATGTAGGTGCGGCGGTGGCCGCGGATCTCGGCCTCGTCGCGCACGCCGCCCAGCGCCATGCGCACGAACTTGCGCCCGGTGGCGCGCGCCACCGACTGGCCGAGCGAGGTCTTGCCCACGCCCGGGGGGCCCACGAGGCACAGGATCGGCGCCTTCACCTTGTCGACGCGCTGCTGCACCGCGAGGTATTCGAGGATGCGGTCCTTGACCTTCTCCAGCCCGTAGTGATCCTCGTTGAGCACCTGCTCGGCGAAGGCCAGGTCGTGCTTGATCTTGGTCTTCTTCGCCCAGGGCAGGTTGATCAGCGTGTCGATGTAGTTGCGCACCACCGTCGCCTCGGCGCTCATCGGCGACATCAGCTTGAGCTTCTTCAGCTCGCCTTCGGCCTTCTTGCGCGCCTCCTTGGGCATCTTGGCGGCGATGATCTTCTTCTCGAGTTCCTCGAGGTCGGCGCCTTCCTCGCCGTCGCCGAGTTCCTTCTGGATCGCCTTGACCTGCTCGTTCAGGTAGTACTCGCGCTGGCTCTTCTCCATCTGGCGCTTGACGCGGCCGCGGATGCGCTTTTCCACCTGGAGGATGTCGACCTCGTGCTCGAGCTGCTCGAGCAGCTTCTCCAGGCGCTTGTCGACCGCGAACAGGTCGAGCACCGACTGCTTGTTCTCGAGCTTGAGCGGCAGGTGCGCGGCGATGGTGTCGGCCAGGCGCCCGGCGTCGTCGATGCCCGCGATCGAGGTCAGGATCTCGGGCGGGATCTTCTTGTTCAGCTTGACGTACTGGTCGAACTGCTGCGTCACCGCGCGGCGCAGCGCTTCCACCTCGGGCTTGCTGTCGGCCTCGGGCGGCACCGGCGTCACGTCGGCGACGAAGTACTCGCCGTTGTCGCTGATCTGGTGGGTGTTGGCGCGCTGGATGCCTTCGACCAGCACCTTCACCGTGCCATCGGGCAGCTTGAGCATCTGCAGGATGCTGGAGACGCAGCCGACCTCGAACATGTCGTCGGGCTTGGGCTCGTCCTTGCCGGCGGCCTTCTGCGCCACCAGCATGATCTGGCGGCCAGCTTCCATCGCCACTTCGAGCGCCTTGATGGACTTCGGGCGCCCCACGAACAGCGGGATCACCATGTGCGGGAAGACCACCACGTCGCGCAGCGGCAGCAGCGGCAGGTTGATCTTCTCGGCGGGCAGTACGGGATGTCCGGACATTGGGAACCTCTCTTTCTCAGGCCCATCTGCGGCCCGAGCGGTCAATTGCAAGGAGCCGCGCGCTTTGTGTCGGCGCGGCCCACCGGACCTCAGGCGCTCGCCTTGGCCTGCTCGCGGTAGACGAGCAGCGGCTTGGCCTCTTCCTCGATCGTGTGTTCGTCCAGCACCACCTTGGCCACGCCGTCGAGGTTGGGCAGGTCGAACATGGTGTCGATCAACGAGTGCTCCATGATCGAGCGCAGCCCGCGCGCGCCGGTCTTGCGCGCCAGCGCCTTGCGCGCGATCGCGGCCAGCGCCGAGGGGCGGATCTCCAGCTCGACGCCGTCCATGCCGAACAGCTTCTGGTACTGCTTGACCAGCGCGTTCTTCGGCTCGGTGAGGATCTGCACCAGCGCGTCCTCGGTCAGCTCGCCGAGCGTGGCGACCACCGGCAGGCGGCCGACCAGCTCGGGGATCAGGCCGAACTTGATCAGGTCTTCCGGCTCGACCTCGCGGAACACCTCGGAGACGCGCTTCTCGCTCTTGCTGTGCACCGAGGCGCCGAAGCCGATGCCCGACTTCTCGGAGCGGTTCTGGATCACCTTCTCCAGCCCGTCGAAGGCGCCGCCGCAGATGAACAGGATGTTGGTCGTGTCGATCTGCAGGAAATCCTGGTTCGGGTGCTTGCGCCCGCCCTGCGGCGGCACGCTGGCCATCGTGCCTTCCACCAGCTTGAGCAGCGCCTGCTGCACGCCCTCGCCCGACACGTCGCGCGTGATGCTGGGGTTGTCGGCCTTGCGCGAGATCTTGTCGATCTCGTCGATGTAGACGATGCCGCGCTGCGCCTTCTCGACGTCGTAGCCGCAGTTCTGCAGCAGCTTCTGGATGATGTTCTCGACGTCCTCGCCGACATAGCCGGCTTCGGTCAGCGTGGTCGCGTCGGCGATCACGAAGGGCACGTTGAGCAGCCGTGCGAGCGTCTGCGCGAGCAGCGTCTTGCCCGAGCCGGTGGGCCCGATCAGGAGGATGTTGCTCTTGGCGAGCTCGACCTCGTCCTT
Organism: Pseudomonadota bacterium; assembly: GCA_029779845.1. Lineage (GTDB taxonomy): Bacteria > Pseudomonadota > Gammaproteobacteria > Burkholderiales > Burkholderiaceae_C > Piscinibacter. Next base: position 8,245 of record JAKOZT010000074.1, read on the forward strand.
GGTGCGGCTCATGTGCTTGAGCCGCTTGTAGTGGTTGTAGACCGCCACCGCGAGCGTGCGCTTGGCGGCGTCCTGGCCGATCACGTACTGGTCGAGGATGCCCTTGATCTCGGTCGGGATCGGCAGGTCGGATTTGGCGGCGCGCGCCTGCTCGCCTTCGGCCGGCACTTCATCGCGGATGATGTCGTTGCACAGCTCGATGCACTCGTCGCAGATGAACACCGACGGGCCGGCGATCAGCTTCTTGACTTCGTGCTGGCTCTTGCCGCAGAAGGAGCAGTACAGCACCTTCTCGGTGGCGGAGCCTTTCTTGTCGGCCATGGGTGGAATGCCTGGGTGAGTGGCGTCCGGGCAATGATAGTGGAAAAGCCGACCCGCCCTGCCCCAGGGAAAAGGCCCGAAAGCGGGCGCTTTCCCGGCGAAAAGCGCCTGTTTCGCGTCTCGCGCGCGCTCAGGGGCGCTGCGCGATCACCTGGTCGATCAGGCCGTAGGCCTTGGCCTCTTCGGCATCGAGGTAGAAGTCACGCTCCATGTCGGCCTGGATCTTGGCCAGCGGCTGGCCGGTGCGCTCGGCGTAGATCTGGTTGAGCTTCTCGCGCGTCTTGAGGATCTCGCGGGCGTGGATCTCGATGTCGGTGGCCTGGCCCTGCGCGCCGCCAGAGGGCTGGTGGATCATCACGCGCGAGTTCGGCAGCGCCACGCGCTTGCCCTTGGCGCCGGCCATCAGCAGGAACGAGCCCATGCTGGCGGCCATGCCCAGGCACATCGTCGAGACGTCGGGCTTGATGAACTGCATCGTGTCGTAGATCGACATGCCCGCGCTCACCGAGCCGCCCGGCGAGTTGATGTACAGGTAGATGTCCTTGTCGGGGTTCTCGCTCTCGAGGAACAGCAGCTGCGCCACCACCAGGTTGGCCGACTGGTCGTTGACCGGGCCGACCAAAAAGATGATGCGCTCGCGCAGCAGCCGGCTGTAGATGTCGTAGGCGCGTTCGCCCCGGCCGGAGGTTTCGATGACCATGGGCACCATGCCCAGGCCGGTGATGTCGAGCGCGCTCATGCTGTTCCTCGCTTTGAGATGGGCCGGAGTATGGCGCGGACTCAGCCGACCATCAGTTCGTCGAACGGCACGGCCTTGTCGCTGACCTTGGCCTTGCCGAGCACGAACTCCGCGACGTTGTTCTCGATCACCACCGCCTCGACCTCGGCCATGCGGCTGCGGTCGCTCAGGTACCAGCGCACCACCTCGGCGGGGCGCTCGTAGCTCTGCGCCATCTCCTCGATGTGCGCCTGCAGCTGCTCGGGCTTGGCCTGCAGGTTGTTGGCGCGCACCAGCTCGCCGACCACCAGGCCCAGGCGCACGCGGCGCTCGGCCTGCGGCTCGAAGATCTCGGCCGGGATCGGCGCCTTGTCGGCATCCTTGATGCCGCGCTTCTTCAGGTCGGCGCGCGCGCCTTCGATCATGCGCTCCACCTCGCCGGCCACCAGCGCCTTGGGCACGTCGAGCTCGGCGGCCTTGACCAGCGCGTCCATCACGCTGGCCTTGTTGCGCGCCTGCACGCGGAATTTCACCTCGCGCTCGAGGTTCTTCTTGATGTCGGCGCGCAGCGCTTCCACCGTGCCGTCCTTGATGCCCAGGCCCTTGGCCAGCGCCTCGTTCACCTCGGGCAGGTGCTGCGCCTCGACCTTCTTCAGCGTGACGAGGAAGTCGGCTTCCTTGCCGGCCACGTCCTTGCCGTGGTAATCGGCCGGGAACTGCAGCGGGAAGGTCTTGCTCTCGCCCGCCTTCATGCCGCGCACGGCCTGGTCGAACTGTTCGAGCATCTGGCCTTCGCCGATGATGAACTGGAAGCCCTCGGCCTTGCCGCCTTCGAAGGGCACGCCGTCGATCTTGCCCTCGAAGTCGATCGTCACGCGGTCGCCCTCGGCGGCGCCGTCGGCGGCGGCGCGCTGCTGGAAGGTGCGGCGCTGCTTGCGCAGGATGTCCAGCGTCTTGTCGATCGCGGCCTCAGTCACTTCGGTGGAGACGCGCTCGACCTCGGCGCCCGACAGGTCGCCGATCTTCACTTCCGGATAGACCTCGAAGGTGGCGTCGAAGGCCACCTGGCCCTCGGCCGCGCCTTCCTTCTCGGTGATGCGCGGCGCGCCGGCCACGCGCAGCTTGGCCTCGTTGACGGCGCTGTTGAACTGCTCGCCGACCTTGTCGTTCATCACCTCGTAGTGCACCGAGTAGCCGTAGCGCTGCGCCACCACGCTCATCGGCACCTTGCCCGGGCGGAAGCCGTCGGCCTTGACGGTGCGGGCCAGGCGCTTCAGGCGCGACTCGACCTCCGACTGGATCACCTCGGCGGGCAGGGTCAGCGTGATGCGGCGCTCGAGCTTCTCGAGGGTTTCGACTTGAACGGACATGGTGTTCTCGGACTGGAGGGTTGAATGTCTGGTGCGCGGGGGGGGACTCGAACCCCCACACCATCGCTGGCGTCAGGACCTAAACCTGGTGCGTCTACCAATTTCGCCACCCGCGCATGGG
>JAKOZT010000081.1 GCA_029779845.1 Pseudomonadota bacterium
CAGGCAGCCCAGCACCACCCAGGGCGCGAGGCCGGCGTCCTTGCCGTACCAGGCGAAGCGGATCCACTCCACCGCGTGCGTGAAGGGGTTGAAGCGGGCCAGCTGGTAGACCCACTCGGCGCCCGACTCCTGCAGCTTCCACAGCGGGTAGAGCGCGGTGGAGATGAAGTACATCGGGAAGATCACGAAGTTCATCGTGCCGGCGAAGTTCTCCAGCTGCTTGATGTGCACCGACAGCAGCAGCCCGAGCGCGCCCAGCATCAGCGCGCCGGCCAGCAGCGCCAGCAGCGCGTGCAGCGTGCTCCACGACAGCAGCGGCAGATCGGTGCCCAGCAGCAGCGCGACGATCACGAAGGCCAGCGCCTGCAGCACCGACAGCAGCGCGGTTGCGCACAGCTTGCAGAACAGCAGCCACCAGCGCGGCAGCGGCGCGGTCAGCAGCAGGCGCATCAGGCCCATCTCGCGGTCGTAGACCATCGCCAGCGACGACTGCATGCCGTTGAACAGCAGCACCATGCCGACCAGCCCCGGCACGATGTAGGTGTCGTAGGGGATGTAGGTGTCGTAGGGCTCGACGATGGCGACGCCGAAGACGTTGCGAAAGCCCGCCGCGAACACCGCCAGCCACAACAGCGGCCGCACCAGCGCCGAGACGAGGCGGCCGGTCTGCTGCGAGAACTTCAAGACCTCGCGCAGCACGATCGCGCGCAGCGCCTGCAAGGCGTGCGGCAGGCCGCGGCGCACGCCGGCGGCGGGGGTCAGCGCGTCTGCTTGCACAGCTTCTCCGGCGCATCGGCGCCCAGTGTGTCGAGCACGTTGCTCGGGTGCAGCAGGCCTTCGATCGGCGCCTGCGAGATCACGCCCTGGCCGTCGCTGAGCAGCACGGTCTGGCGCAGCTGGCCGTCCCAGGGGCGGAAGCTCATCGCCACGCCCTTGGAGCCGTCGACCGTCAATTTGCCGACCGCGTCGGCCCAGGCGGCGTTCGGTCCCTTGGGCGCGGCCACCGCGGCGCCGATCAGCACCTTGCCGGCCATCCACGCCGCCCAGTCCTGCGCCGTCATCGCGCGCTTGTTGGCCTTCGCGAAGCGGCGCGACACCTGCGGCGCGCCGAAGCGCTCGAACTGCGCATGCCAGGCCAGCGCCACCAGCCCGCCGTCGCCGACCACCGGGCGCGGCAGCACGGTGCGGTAGGGCAGCGAGCGCGCGAACTCGCCGTCGCCGTCGACCACCCAGACGGCGTCGTACTGCGCGCCGGCGGTCAGCAGCAGCGGGTTGGCCAGATCGCGCTCGCGCGGGTCGGCGGACACCTTGAAGGGCTTGCTGCCGGCGAGCTTGAGGCCATAGCGCTTCATGGCGGCCTGCACGGTGGCGGCGCGCTGCTGGTCGGCCGCGCCCGGCCCCGTCAGCAGCAGCACGTTCGTCCACTTGCGCGAGACCAGCGTCTGCGCCAGCGCGTCGGCGCGCATGCGCTCGCTCGGGATCAGGTGGAAGAGCCGCGCGCGGCAGTCCTGCGCGCGCAGCCGGTCGTCGGCCGCGCTCAGGTTGAGCAGCGGGATCTTCACCGCGTCGGCCACCGCGAGCAGCCAGTCGGCCGGCAGGTCGGCCAGCAGCAGCGCGGCGCCGCCCTTCTCGGCCGCCTGCGCGGCGGCGCGGGCGGCGTCGAGCGCGGCCACCGGCTTGCTGTCCAGCGCCAGCTTGGCGCCGGCCGCCTCCAGCTCGAAGGCGCCGTCGGCCAGCGCCATCTGCACGCCGTCGGCCGCCGGGCCGGTCGGCTGGCCGAGGTAGGCGCGCTCGACGCGCGAGCGCTCCAGCCGCGCGTCGTCGGCCGGGAACAGCAGCGTGGCCTTGAGCGTCTGCGCGGCCAGCGGGCCGGCCGCGAGCAGCAACGCCAGTGTGATCGCGCGATGCTTCATTCGACGATCGCCACGCCGTAGGGCACGCGGCCCACCGGGATGCTCTTGAGCGCCTTGGCGCCGGCCACGTCGACCACCGTCACGTCGTCGCTCAGGCCGTTGACCACCCACAGGCGCTGCTCGGCCTTGTCGAGCGTGACGTTCCAGGCGCGCTTGCCCACCAGCACGAGGTCGGTGACCTTGCGCGCGGCCACGTCGACGAAGGCCACGTGGTTGGCCTTGCCGAGCGCGACGAAGGCGCGCTTGCCGTCCTTGGTCATCGTGATGCCGACCGGCGTGATGTCCTCGGCGCGCGCGCCCTTGACGGCGAACTTGATCTCGCCGGTGACCTCGTGGCCGGCGGTGGCGATGATGGTCACGCTCGAGCTCATCTCGTTGGTGACCCACAGCTCCTTGCCGTCGGGCGTGATCGCCATGCGGCGCGGGCGCTTGCCGACCTTGACGTTCTTCACCACCTTGCCGCTGGCGACGTCGATCACGTGCACCAGGCTCGCCACCTCGGAGGTGACGTACAGCGTCTTGCCGTCGGCGCTGACCTTCACGCCCTCGGGCTCCTGGCCGACCTTGATGCTCTTGAGCACCTTGCCGCTGGCGGCGTCGATGAAGCTGGTCTCGGCCTCGTCCTCGTTCGACACGTAGATCGTCTTGCCGTCGGGCGAGACGTCGAAGGCCTCCGGCTCGTCGCCCAGCGGCACGCGGCGCACCGATTTGCCGGTGGCCGGGTCGATCACGTCGGCGGCGTTGGAGTCGGTGCAGGCCAGCATCAGCTTGCCGTCGGGCAGGCGCTGGAGGTGGCGGCCGCGCTTGCAGGTCGGGATCGTGCCCTTGACGGCCAGCGTCTGCGTGTCGATCAGCGTCAGCGCGTCGTCCTTCTCGCTGCTGACGTAGGCGGTGCCCTGGGCGGAGGCCGCGGCGGCGGCCAGCGCCAGCGCGAGAACGGCGGTGATGCGCGGGATTCGGGTCACGGTGGATGCTCCTCGTTGGTTGCGTTCAGGCCTGCGTGCGCGCGATGAAGCCGGCCTCGAGCGTGGGCTCGCCGAGCGCCTCGGTCACCGCGGCGCGGCTGCCGTCGGCCAGCAGCCGCCCCTTGTGCAGCACCAGCACGCGGTCGGCGCCTTCGGTCTCCTCGACCCAGTGCGTCGCCCACAGCACGCACACGCCGCGCCCGCGCACGTCGGCGTGCAGCGCGGCAAGCAGGTCCTGGCGCGATTTCGGGTCGAGCCCGACGGTGGCTTCGTCCATCAGCAGCACGGCCGGTTGGTGCAGGTTGGCGCGCACCAGTTCCACCTTGCGGCGGTTGCCGCCGGACAGTTCGCGCACCTTGCGGTCGAGCTGGCCCTCGAGGCCGAAGCGCGCGCAGCCGGCGGCGATGCGCTCGCGCGCCAGCGCGCCCGGCAGGCCGTGCAGATCGGCCTGGAACTGCAGGTTGCGGCGGATGCTCAGGTCGAGGTCGAGCGAGATCTGCTGGAACACCACGCCGATGTGGCGCAGCGCTGCCGGGCCGTCGCGGCGCAGCGAATGGCCGGCCACCTCGACATCGCCCTCGTCGGCGGCGAACAGGCCGGTCAGCACCTGGAACAGCGTCGACTTGCCGGCGCCGTTGGGGCCGAGCAGCGCGACGAAGCTGCCCGCGCGCAATTCGAGGCTCAGTTGATCGAGGGCGGCGTGCTTGCCATAACGCTTGGTCAGGCCGGTGGTGCGCAACACCACGGCCGCAGCGGGAAGGTTCATCGAGTGGTCAGTGAGCAAGCCACGGGCCTGCGGTGAATGTCGAAGCGATTGAAGGAGAGCGCTGCGCGCGCGACAAGGCAGAGAAATCCCGCGCTTGATTGTTCCATGCGGGATCGGGACAGTCTGTGCCGGGTCTGATGACACGGTTTCGGCGCAGCTTGTCCGCGCGGCGCGCGGGCCCGCTGCGGGCACGTGCGCAGAGGCCGCAGCGCACCCGAATTTTCCCTATCAGGGCTATCCCGCAAGCGGTCTGTCGACGGCTGGAGCAAGCCGTTGAAAGTGGTGACAGTGAGGGCTGCGGCGCGCCGCGGTCGAGTCAAGCGGGCGCGGAATTTGCGGTTGGGCGTGCGCCGAGCTCTCGAGGTCGCGCGGGCATCGGTGGTCCAGATTTGATCCGCGCGAACGGACTCCGGTCACTTCAACAAGGAGACATCGATGCGAATTTCAGGGCAAACCCGCAAGCTCGCCTGGTCGGCGTTGGGCTTGGCGGCCTCGCTGGCCGTTCCGGGCACGGCGCTCGCCAACGCGGACGTCGAGAAGAACATCGCCAATTCGAAGAACTGGGCGATGCAGGCTGGCGACATGTACAACCAGCGCTACAGCAAGCTGAACCAGATCAACAAGGGCAACGTCGGCAAGATGCAGGTCGCCTGGACCTTCTCCACCGGCGTGCTGCGCGGCCACGAAGGCTCGCCGCTGGTCATCGACAACATGATGTACCTGCACTCGCCGTTCCCGAACAAGGTCTTCGCGATGAATCTCGACACGCAGAAGATCGTCTGGAAGTACGAGCCCAAGCAGGATCCGGCGGTGATCCCGCAGATGTGCTGCGACACGGTGAACCGCGGCCTGGCGTACGCCGAGGGCAAGGTGGTGCTGCAGCAGGCCGACTCCAACCTGATCGCGCTGGACGCCAAGACCGGCAAGCTGCTGTGGAGCGTCAAGAACGGCGACCCGAAGCTCGGCGCGGTGAACACCAACGCGCCGCACATCTTCAAGGACAAGGTCATCACCGGCATCTCCGGCGGCGAGTGGGGCGTGCGCGGCTTCCTGGCGGCGTACAACCTGTCCGACGGCAAGCTGGCCTGGAAGGGCTACAGCACCGGCCCCGACGCCGAGATGCTGATCGACCCGGCCAAGACCACCACCTGGATCGACGGCAAGGTCGCGCCGGTGGGCCCGGATTCCTCGCTGAAGACCTGGAAGGGCGACCAGTGGAAGATCGGCGGCGGCACCACCTGGGGCTGGTACAGCTACGACAAGGCGCTCAACGCGGTGTTCTACGGCACCGGCAACCCGTCGACCTGGAACCCGAGCCAGCGCCCGGGCGACAACAAGTGGTCGATGTCGATCTGGTCGCGTGACGTCGACACCGGCAAGGTCAACTGGGTCTACCAGATGACGCCGTTCGACGAGTGGGACTTCGACGGCATCAACGAGATGATCCTGGCCGACATCCCGGTCAAGGGCAAGCCGACCAAGGCGCTGGTGCACTTCGACCGCAACGGCTTCGCCTACACGCTCGACCGCACCAACGGCGCGCTGCTGGTGGCCGAGAAGTACGACCCGAAGGTGAACTGGGCGACGCACGTCGACATGAAGACGGGCCGTCCGCAGGTGGTGGCGAAGTACTCGACGGCGCAAAACGGCCCCGACGTCAACACCAAGGGCATCTGCCCGGCGGCGCTCGGCTCGAAGGACCAGCAGCCGGCCTCGTTCGACCCGAACACGGGCCTCTTCTACGTGCCGACCAACCACGTCTGCATGGACTACGAGCCGTTCAAGGTCGAGTACACCGCGGGCCAGCCGTACGTCGGCGCGACGCTGTCGATGTTCCCAGCGCCGGGCAGCCACGGCGGCATGGGCAACTACATCACCTGGGATGCCGGCAACGGCAAGATCGTCCAGAGCAAGCCCGAGAAGTTCTCGGTGTGGAGCGGCTCGCTCAACACCGCGGGCGGCATCAGCTGCTACGGCACACTCGAAGGCTACTTCAAGTGCGTCGACGCGAAGGACATCACCAAGGAGCTGTACAAGTTCCGCACCCCGTCCGGCATCATCGGCAACGTGTTCACCTACGAGCACAAGGGCAAGCAGTACATGGGCGTGTTCTCGGGCATCGGCGGCTGGGCCGGCATCGGCATGGCGGCGGGCCTCGAGAAGGACACCGATGGCCTGGGCGCTGTGGGCGGCTACCGCGAGCTGAACCAGTACACCGACCTGGGCGGCACGCTGACCATCTTCGCGCTGCCGAACTGATCGCGCGAATACCGGTCCAATCGGGCCGGTTCGTCCCCCGGGGGGACGGGGCCGTGGGCACCGTCCCCCTTTTTTCAAACGGAAGACAGTCAGATGATTCGAAACACCTTGCTCGGCCTCTCGCTACTCGCCGCTTCCACCGCCTTCGCCCAGGAAGTCAAGACACCGCTGTACACCGTGGTCGACGGCTACAAGGTCGACGAGAACACGATGAAGGGCTTCCGCACCTGGCGCCAGGCCGCTTGCGACCGCTGCCACGGCGCCAACCAGGAAGGCATGGTCGGCCCCTCGCTGGTCAACAGCCTGAAGACGCTGAGCAAGGACGAATTCGTCAAGACCGTGCGCGACGGCCGGCTCGACAAGGGCATGCAGAGCTTCGGCACCAGCCAGGCGGTGATGGACAACATCGACTCGCTGTACGCCTACCTGAAGGGCCGCTCCGACGGTGCAATCACGCGCTCCAAGGTCGAGCCGATCGCCAAATGAAGGATCTTCGCGCCGCGGTGCTGCTCGCCGCGCTGCTGGCCGCGGGCGCGGCACCGGCCCAGACCGGCGACGCCCTGCCCAAGCGCGAGGCGCTGCGCGTCTGCCAGGACCCGAACAACCTGCCGTTCTCGAACACGAACGCGCAAGGCATCGAGAACCGAATCGCCGACGTGTTCGGCAAGGCGCTCGGCCTGCCGGTCACCTACTACTCGTTCCCGCAGCGCCTGGCGTTCATCCGCAACACGCTGCGCTACAAGCTGCCGGGGCAGGATTACCCCTGCGACATCGTGATGGGCGTGCCCGCCGGCTTCGACCAGGTGTCGGTGACCAAGCCCTACTACCACTCGACCTACGCGCTGGTGTTCCCGGCCGGCAAGGGGCTGGACCACGTGAAGTCGGGCGCCGACTTCCTCGCCACCGACCGCGCCGCGCTCGCCAAGCTGCGCATCGGCCTGTACGACCGCTCGCCGGGCTCCGAGTGGCTGGCCAAGCATGGCCTGGTCGACAGCGGCGTGCCCTACCCGATCATGAACGCCGACCCGGCCCAGTACCCCGGCGAGATCATCGAGAAGGACCTCGCCGCCGGCAAGATCGACGCGGCCATCGTCTGGGGCCCGATCGCCGGCTTCTTCGCCAAGCGGGTCCAGTCGCCCAAGCTGGTTGTCGTGCCGCTGCGCTCCGAGCCGGGCGTGCGCTTCGACTACGAGATGGCGATGGGCGTACGCTACGGCGAGCGCGAATGGAAGCAGCAGGTCGAAGGGCTGATCGAGAGCCGCAAGGCGGAGATCCAGGCCATCCTGCGCGAGTTCGGCGTGCCCCTGGTCGACGAAAGCTACGCCGCGCCGCAGCGCTGAACCTGCGGCGCACGCCGTCATCATGAAGAGCCTGCTGCCCGCGTTCGTGATGCTGCCGGCCGCGCTGCACGGCGCGCCGGCGCGCGCCATGCTCGAGCAGGCCGACTATGTCGCGGTCGCGGTCAGCGTGCTGCGCGTCGAGGCGCCGCGCCAGCGCGGCGGCTTCGCGCTCGGCTCGGCGGTCGCGGTGGCGCCCGACAAGGTGGTCACCAACTGCCATGTGACGCGCGAGGCGCTGGCCGTCAACGTGCTGCGCGGCGGGCTGCGCTACGCCGCCGCCGCGCAGGCCGCCGACGTGGCGCACGACCTGTGCCTGCTCGACGTGCCCGGACTGGGCGCCACGCCGGCGCGGCTGGGCCGCGCGAAGGCGCTGGCCATCGGCCAGAGCGTCACCGCGCTCGGCTACACCGGCGGCACCGGCATCCAGAACAGCACCGGCGAGGTCGTGCGGCTGCACCGCTACGACGGCGCCTGCGTGATCCAGAGCAGCAACTTCTTCAACTCCGGCGCCAGCGGCGGCGGCCTGTTCGACGACGAGGGCCGGCTGGTGGGCATCCTCACCTTCCGCCTGCGCGGCGCCGCGGCGCACTACTACTCCGCGCCGGTCGAATGGGTGCAGCAGTTGCTGGCCGACAGCGCGCGCGGCGACTTCCACACGGTGCTGCCGCTGGACAGCGCACAACTGCCCTACTGGCAGGCCGGCCCGTCGCAGCGGCCGGCCTTCCTGGACGCAGCCGGCGATACTGCCCCGGCCGAGCCCTGCAGCCTGCATTGACACCGAACCGACGATGGCCTCCCTCCGCTTCCTGTCCACCCTCTGCGCGGCCGCCGCGCTGCTGATCGCCGCGCCCGCCTTCGCCGCGGAAGACTATTCGCCCGCCGAACGCGCCCTGTTCATGACCAACCACCTCGCCGGCACCAGGCCGCCGGCCACGCTGCACTACCGCTTCGTGCACAGCGGCAGCGAGGGCGAGGCCTTCGAGGACAGCGTGGCCATCAAGCTGAAGGCGGCGGCCGGCGGCAAGTGCTGCGCGGCCACCGCCGACTTCCTCAGCGGCGCGCGCCGCCTCGCGCTGCCCGAACTGGAGCGGGTGGAAGGCAACCCGGCGGTGCTGTACTTCCTCGAGCGCGACATCCGCGAGATGAACCGCCTGACCAAGGGCCAGCAGAACTACTTCCGCAAGCGCATCCGCATGGCCGTCTACCAGGGCGCGACACTGCGCGACGTGACGGTGAGCTGGCGCGGCAAGGAGGTGGCGGCGCGCGAGATCCGCATCGCGCCCTACGTCGACGATCCGCTGCGCGTGCGCTTCGAGAAGTACGCCGGCAAGACCTACCTGTTCACGCTGTCCGACGCGGTGCCCGGCGGGCTCTACGCCATCCGCACCCGCATCGACGGCGCCACGCCCGACGCCGCGCCGCTGATCGCCGAAGAGATGCTGCTCGACGGCGGCGCGCGCTGATTCCACCCTTCGAACAAGAACGCCATGAAAGCCCTCACGCTCACCCTCGCCGCCGCCGCGCTGACGGCCTGCGCCTCTGCACCGACCAAGCCGGCCAACGACTTCCCGACCCAGGAGCGCGTGCTCTACGTGCAGGAGTGCATGCGCGAGAACGGCGGCCCGGCCTTCGAGATGATCAGCAAGTGCTCGTGCGCGCTCGATGCGCTGGCCGCCGAGGTGAAGTTCGACGAGTTCATGGAGATGAACACCATCTCCAAGGCGATCTCGATCGGCGGCGAGCGTGGCAGCGAGATGCGCGACAACGAGACGCTCAAGCCGGCGCTCGCGCGCTACCGCGAGCTGCAGGCCAAGGTGAAGAAGGGCTGCTTCATCGCACCACGCTAGCCGCAAGGAGCCTCGCCATGAACGGATTCGCGCGCGCCCTCGCCCTTGCGACGCTGACCCTTGCCGGCGCGGCCTTCGCCGCCGAGCCCGCGCAGCGCAACCTGCAGCCCGACGACGACCCGGCCGCCAGCGCCGTGTGGCAGAAGGTGCACGCCAGCCTGTTCGAAGGCCGCGCGATTGCGCCGGCGCCGCCCGGCATGCTGCAGCTCGACGTGCCGGCGCGCGCCGTCGACGCCGCGGTGGTGCCGGTGGCGATCCGCGCGAAGTTCCCGCAGACGCCGGCGAGCTACGTCGCGAAGCTGTACCTGATCATCGACGCCAATCCCTCGCCGATCTCCGGCATCTTCGCCTTCACGCCCGACAGCGGCCGCGCCGAGGTCGAGACGCGCGTGCGCATCGACGCCTACTCGCACGTGCGCGCGATCGCCGAGACCAGCGACGGCAAGCTCTATGGCGTGACGCGATTCGCGAAGGCCTCGGGCGGCTGCTCGGCGCCGCCCGGCAGCGATGCCAAGGCGGCGCTGGCGACGCTCGGGCAGATGCGCTTCCGCGTCGACGGCGACCCCTGGGGCACGGCGCCGGTGCTGGCCACGCTGATGATCGACCACCCGAACCATTCCGGCCTGGCGATGGACCAGTACACGCGCCAGTTCACGCCGGCGCACTACGTGCGCAAGGTCGAGGTCAGCGTCGCCGGCAAGCCGGTGTTCAGCGCCGACGTCGACTTCTCGATGAGCGAGAACCCGAACTTCCGCTTCTGGTTCGTGCCGCAGGGTGCGGGCGAATTGCGCGCCACGGTGGTCGATTCGCGCGAGCAGCGCTTCGTTGCCGCGCAGGCGTTGCGCGACACGCCCAAATGAGCCGGCTGCGCGCGCTGCTCGCTTCGATCGCCCTGCCCGCCGCGACGGCGGCATGGTCCGCGCCCTTCGCCTACATCACCAACCAGGGCAGCCACGACGTCTCGGTGATCGACATCGCGCAGCAGAAGGTGATCGCCACCGTGCCGGTGGGCCGCTCGCCGGCCGGCGTGGTGGCATCCAGCCGCGCCGGCAAGGTCTATGTCTCCAACCCCGACAGCAAGACGATCTCGGTGATCGACATGCGCACGCAGCGCGTGATCGACACGCTGGCCGCCGGCAGCGGACCGGTGGGCATCGACGCCTCGGCCGACGGCGCGCAGGTGTTCGTGGCCGACTGGTACCGCAACCGCCTGCTGGTGATCGCCGCGGCGCGGCGCGACGCCGCGCCGCTGGAGATCGAGGTCGGCAAGGCGCCGGCCGGCGTGGCCGCGTCGACCGACGGGCGCACGGTCTACGTCGCCGAGCGCGACGACGACAGCGTCGCGGTGGTCGACGTGGCGGGCCGGCGCGTCGGCGCGCGCGTCAGGGTCGGCACGCATCCCTTCGCGCTGCTGCTCGACGCGCCGCGACAGCGCCTCTACGCGCTCAACGTGCTGAGCGACGACATGTCGGTGATCGACGTCAGCGACCTGCGCGCGCCGCGGGTCGTCGCCACCGTCCGGGTCGGCCGCGCGCCCTACGGCGCGGCGCTGGCGCAAGGCGGCGCACTGCTGTACGTGACCAACCAGCACGGCAACAGCGTCAGCGTGATCGACGCCGAGACGCTCGCGGTGGCACGCACGCTGCCCGGCTTCGCCTACCCCGAAGGCATCGCGGCGCACGGCGAGCGTGTCTACGTCGTCAACTGGATGGACGACAACGTCGCCGTGCTCGATGCGGCCAGTGGCCGGCAGCTCGCCACCATCGCCACCGGCAGCAACAGCCGTGGCTTCGGCGCGTTCATCGGCACGCCGCAATAGGCTCTCGATCCCTGATCCCTCCCACCACCGCAAGGAACCTCTCATGCGACTGCGCTCTCTTCGATGGCTCGCCGGCCTCGCGCTCACCGCCGGCCTGGCGACACTGGCCTCGGCCCACGGCCCGACGCGCCAGAAGGTCACCGAGACCATCACCATCGACGCGCCGGCCGACAAGGTCTGGGCCCTCGTCAGGGACTTCGGCGCCTTGCAGAACTGGCACCCCGCCATCGCCAGGAGCCCGGTGGACAAGGGCAACGACGAAGGCTCGGTGCGCCAGCTCGAGTTGAAGAACGGCGGCAAGCTGACCGAGACGCTGGAAGCCTACGACGCCGCCAAGATGCGCTACAGCTACCGCGCCAAGGACGGCGGCGCGCTGCCGGTGACCAACTACACCTCGACGCTGACCGTCAAGGCCGAGGGCGCGGGCTCGGTGGTGGAGTGGCGCGGCGCCTTCTACCGCGGCTACCCGAACAACGACCCGCCGCCCGACCAGAACGACGAGGCCGCGGTGGCCGCCATCACCGGCGTCTACAAGGCCGGGCTGGCGAACCTGAAGACGCTGGCCGAGAAGAAGTAGAGGACACGTGCAGGCAAGGATGCGACGGCGCGAGATGCTGGCCCTGCTGGGCGCGGCGGCTGCGGGCGGCTGCGCGACCCCGGCGCCGCACGGACTGACGCCGCGCGCCCTCGCGCCCGGCGTCTTCGTGATTCCCGGCAGCGGCGGCGCGGCCGACGAGCGCAACCTCGGCCGCATCGGCAACGCCGGCTTCATCGTCGGCGAGCGCGGTGTGCTGGTGATCGACACCGGCACCTCGCTCGCGCACGGGCGCGCCATCCTCGCGGCGATCCGTTCCGTCACCGACAAGCGGGTGTTGCTCGCGCTGGTGACGCACACGCGGCCAGAGTTCCTGTTCGGCGGCCAGGCTTTCCAGGAGGCCGGCATTCCGGTACGCATGCACGACCGCGCGGCGCGCCTGATGGCGGCCCGCTGCGAGACCTGCCTGAAGCAGTTGCGGCAAGCCGTGGGCGAGGCGCCGATGGCCGGCACCGCGATGTACAAGCCCGACCAGACCTTCGAGGCGCCGCACGCCATCGACGACATCGGCCGCGCGGTGCGCGTGCTGTACTTCGGCCATTCCAGCGGCCCCGGCGACATCGCCGTGCTCGACGAGGCGAGCGGCACGCTGTTCGCCGGCGGCCTGCTCGACGCGGCGCGCGTGCCCGACATCCAGGACGGCGAGCTGCCCGCCTGGCACCGCGCCCTGGCCTCGCTGCGCGGCGAGCGCATCACGAGCATCGTGCCCGGCCACGGCGCGCCGGGCTCGGCGGCGCTGCTCGACACGGTCGACGGCTACCTCGCCGCGCTGGAGACCAAGATGCGCGCGCTGGTGACCGCCGGCACCTCGCTGCTCGACGTGCCCGAGGCCGGCGAGCTGCCCGCCTACCAGCGCTGGGACCAGTACGAGCTGGTGCACCGCCGCAACGCCTCGATCGCCTTCCTGCGCTTCGAGCGCGAGTGGATGTTCAAGCAGTAGCAGGAGGGCCGCCCATGAACGCCGATGCCAACGCCGACTCCGACCTTTCGCGCCGCCAGGCTCTCGCCGGCCTCGCCGCGCTCACGCTCGCGCCCACGGCCGCGCTGGCCGCGCCCGGCGGGTTGCCGAACGCAACGCACGATGCGTCCTCGCCGGAGTGGGACCGGCTGAGCGCCAAGCTCTTCCCCGGCAAGACGCTGATCGCCGGCCAGGGCACGGTGCAGGTGTTCGCCCCGCTGCGCGCCGCCTACGGCGCCTCGGTGCCCGTCAAGGTGGTGTCCAAGCTGGCGCAGAAGCCCGAGCTGTACGTGCGCCGGCTGTACCTGGTGGTCGACAAGAATCCCTCGCCGCTGGCCATCACGCTCGACCTGGATACCGAGGCCGGCCAGGCCGACTTCGAAACGCGGCTGCGCGTCGACGAATACAGCCACGTGCGCGTGGTCGGCGAGCTGTCCGACGGCACGCTGCACACTGACTCGCGCTACGTGAAGACATCCGGCGGCTGCTCGGCACCGCCGAACCGCGACGCGCCGCACCTGATCGGCAAGACCTTCCTCAAGCTCGCCGGCGAGCTGCGCATGGACGAGCCGGTGGCCGCCGACGTGACGGTGCTGCACCCGAACGACACCGGCTTCGAGCTGAACCAGCAGACGGTGATGTACATCCCGCCGCACTTCGTGCGCTCGATTCGCGTCAGCTACGCCGGGCGCAAGGTGTTCGACGCCGAGATGGATTTTTCGGTCAGCGAGAACCC
>JAKOZT010000091.1 GCA_029779845.1 Pseudomonadota bacterium
AGCAGCTGCAGCGGCACCACGTGCAGGATCGGGCTGAGCAGCCCGGCGTGGTCGACGAGGTTGATGATGTTGATGCCGTCGGCCGGCTCGATGTGGGTGTTCTGGTCGGCGAACACGAAGAGCTCGCCGCCGCGGGCGCGCACTTCCTGAAGGTTGGACTTCAGCTTCTCGATCAGCGCGTCGTTGGGGGCCACCACCACCACGGGCATCAGGGCGTCGACCAGGGCGAGCGGGCCGTGCTTGAGCTCGCCGGCGGCGTAGGCCTCGGCGTGGATGTAGGTGATCTCCTTGAGCTTCAGCGCACCTTCCATCGCGATCGGGAAGTGCACGCCGCGGCCCAGGAACAGCGCGTGGTCCTTGGGGGCGAAGCGGTTGGCCCAGTGGCGCACGGCGGGCTCGCATTCGAGCACGTGGTTGATGGCGGCGGGCAGGTGGCGCAGCTGCCCGATCAGTTCGTTCTCGCGCTCGGGCGCGAGGCGCCCGCGCATCTTGGCCAGCACCAGCGTCAGCACGAACAGCGCGGCCAGCTGCGTGGTGAACGCCTTGGTGGAGGCCACGCCGATCTCGGGGCCGGCCCGGGTGAGGAAGCGCAGCTTGCTCTGGCGGATGAGTGCCGACTCGGGCACGTTGCAGATGGTGAGGGTGTCTTCGATGCCCATCGAGCGTGCGTGCTGCAGCGCGGCCAGCGTGTCGGCCGTCTCGCCCGACTGCGAGATGGTGATCAGCAGCGTGTCGGGCAGCGCCACCGACTCGCGGTAGCGGTACTCGCTGGCGATCTCCACCGACACGGGGATCTTCGCGACGCTCTCGAGCCAGTACTTGGCGACCACGCCCGAGTGATAGCTGGTGCCGCAGGCCAGGATCAGCACCTGCTTCGTGCGCTCGAACACGGCGGCCGCCTCGGCGCCGAACAGGCCGGGTGACAGTGACGACGCGCTGGTGACCATCTCGAGCGTGTTGGCGATGGCGCCCGGCTGCTCGAAGATCTCCTTCTGCATGTAGTGCGCATAGGTGCCGAGCTCGATCGAGTCGGCCGACAGCTGGCTTTCGATGATCGGGCGCTCGGCAGGCTGGCCGCTGGCGTCGACGATCGAGTAGCCGTCGAGGCGGATCTCGACCACGTCGCCTTCTTCGAGATAGGCCACGTACTTGGTGACCTGCAGCAGCGCCGAGGTGTCGGATGCGAGGAAGTTCTCGCCGCGGCCCGAGCCGTCGTTGCCCACGCCCAGCAGCAGCGGCGAGCCCTTGCGCGAGCCGACCACGGTGTTGGGTTCGCGGCTGCTGATCACGGCCACCGCGTAGGCGCCTTCGAGTTCGCGCACCGCCTGCTGCACGGCGCGGAACAGCGTCATGCCTTCGGTCACGTACGCGTGCACCAGGTGCGCGATGACCTCGGTGTCGGTCTGCGACTGGAACTGGTAGCCCAGGCCGATCAGGCGTGCGCGCAGCGCCTCGTGGTTCTCGATGATGCCGTTGTGCACGACCGAGATCTCGACGCCCACGCTGATCGATGCGTGCGGATGCGCGTTGTTCTCGGTGACGCCGCCGTGCGTGGCCCAGCGGGTGTGGGCGATGCCGGTGGGCGCGTCGGCGCCGACCTGCGATGCGCGCGCTTCGAGATCGGCCACGCGGCCCACGGCGCGCACCCGCTCCATCGCGCCATTGAGCAGCGCGAGGCCGGCCGAGTCGTAGCCCCGGTACTCGAGCTTGCGCAGGCCCTCGATGAGGATGGGCACGACGTTGCGCTTCGCAACGGCTCCGACGATTCCACACATGGTGATGGCTCCTGCGTGCGCGGGCTCAGCCGCGTTGGGATTGCTTGACGGGACGCTGCCAGCTCTCGACCGTGACCTGCTTGGCGCGCGACACGGTCAGCTTGCCGGCCGGGGCGTCCTTGGTCAGGGTGGTGCCGGCGCCCAGCGTGGCGCCCTTGCCGACGCGCACGGGCGCGACGAGCTGGGTGTCGCTGCCGATGAAGGCATCGTCCTCGATGACGGTGCGCCACTTGTTGGCGCCGTCGTAGTTGCACGTGATGGTGCCGGCGCCGATGTTCACGCGCTGGCCGACGTCGGCGTCGCCCACGTAGGCCAGGTGGTTGGCCTTGGCGTGGGCGGCGAGCACCGAGTTCTTGATCTCGACGAAGTTGCCGACGTGGGTGTCCTCGGCCAGGTCGGCGCCGGGCCGCAGGCGGGCGTAGGGGCCGATGCGGGCGTCGGCCCCGACACGGGCGCCGTCGATGTGCGTGAAGGGCAGGATCTCGGCGCCGGCCTCGATGCGGGCGTTGCGCACCACGCAGTGCGCGCCGATGCGCACCCGGTCGCCCAGCTCGACCTCGCCCTCGAACACACAGCCGACGTCGATCTCGACGTCGCGGCCGCAGCGCAGGGTGCCGCGCAGATCGAAGCGGGCCGGGTCGGCCAGGGTGACGCCGTCCTCCAGCAGCCGGCCTGCCTGCTCGCGCTGATGGACGCGCTCCAGCTCGGCGAGCTGGGCCTTGCTGTTGACGCCCAGGGTCTCCCACTCGGCGTCCGGCTGGGCCGCCACCACCGGCACGCCATCGGCGACGGCGGCCGCGACGATGTCGGTCAGGTAGTACTCCTTCTGGGCGTTGTCGTTGGACAGCGCGCCCAGCCAGCGCTTCAGCGCCGGGGTCGGGCAGACCATGATGCCAGTGTTCACTTCGCGGATGGCCCGCGTGGATGCGTCGGCATCCTTGTGTTCGACGATGCGTGCGATCTGGTCGCCCTGGCGCACGATGCGGCCGTAGCCGGTGGGGTCGGCCAGATTCACCGTGAGCACGCCGAGCCGGTCGGCGCCGGCGGTCTGCAGCAGGCGCTGCAGCGTCGAGGCGCGCGTCAGGGGCACGTCGCCGTACAGGATCAGGGTGGGCGCGGCGTCGTCCAGGTGCGCCACGGCCTGCATCACCGCATGGCCGGTGCCCAGTTGCGGCGCCTGCAGCGCCCAGGTCAGGTCGGGGGCCGCCAGGGCCTGGGGGACCGACTCGCCGCCGTGGCCATACACCACCACCAGACGCTTCGGCGCTAGACTTCTCGCGCAGTCCAGCACGTGGCCCAGAAGCGGCTTGCCGGCCAGCCGGTGAAGCACCTTCGGCAAGTCCGAGCGCATGCGCTTGCCCATGCCCGCTGCAAGGATGACGACGTTCATTTTTGTTGAATTTTCAAGGACTTGGAGGTGGTTTTCGACTTTGTCGGAAATCTTAACATGCGTGCTTTGCGACTCTGGGCGCCGCTCGTCGCCAGTTGTCTGGTGGCAACGAGCTGTTCGATGATCCGGCTCGGGTACGACACGCTGCCGATGTGGGCGCACTGGCAGATCGAGCGTTACCTGTCGCTCGACGATGACCAGAGCCGCATCGTCAGCCGCCGTCTCGACGAGGTGCACCGTTGGCATCGCCGTACGCAGCTGACCCAGTATGTCCGCTTCCTGCGCGAAATCGATGACGAATTGCACAATGCGGTAGATGCGGACGCGATCGCCGCGTGGCGTCAGCGTGTCGCGCAGGCCTGGCTGCCGGTGGCGGAACACCTGGCGCCCGGGGTGGCCGAGCTGGCGGTCACGCTGCGCCCGGAGCAGTTCGAGCGCATGCGCAAGCGTCTGAAGGAATCCAACGAGACGGCGCGCGAGAAGCAGTTCCCGGTGGGGGCGCGCCGCGAGGAGGCGCGTGGCGATCGCATCGTGAAGCGGGCGGAATTCTTCCTTGGAAGCCTGGACGCCGAGCAGGAACGCGACCTGCGCGCGATGGCGGCACGGTTGCCCGCGTCGGAAGAAGAATGGATGGCCGAGCGGGTGGCGCGCCAGGAGCGCATCGTCGCCATGCTCGAGCAGCTGGCGCGCGAGCGGCCGGCCCGGGCCGAGGCGACGCGGATCGCGCGGGAGGCGCTCGTCGGGCTGTGGGAGACGCGGGCGCCGCACCACCGCAAGCTCGACCGTGCCATCCAGGCAGGAGACAAGCTGTCGGTGCAGATGCTGGCGCGCGCCACGCCCGAGCAGCGCGCGCATCTCACGAAGCTGGTGCGCGGCTACGCGCAGGACTTCACCGACCTCTCCGGCAAGCCCGTCAAGGGCGGCACGACACAGGCAGCCAACGTCCACCGCTGAACTGCGCTGCGCCCAGGCGCTGCTCGGCGCGGATCAGCGCGTTCCACTTGGCGGTGCGCTCGCCGCGGGTGATCGACCCCACCTTGATCTGGCGGGCGTTCCAGCCGATGGCCAGGTCGCAGATGGTGGTGTCTTCGGTCTCCCCCGAGCGGGCCGACACGATGGCACCCCAGCCCATGCGGCGCGCCGTGGTGATCGCGTCGAGGGCCTCGCTCAAGGTGCCGGCCTGGTTCGGCTTGATCAGGGCCGCGTTGCAGGCACCGTGCAGCGCCGCCGACTCGATGAACGCCGCACTGGTGACCAGGAAGTCGTCGCCGACGATCTGCACGCGGTGGCCGAACTCGCGCGTGAACAGCTGCATCCCTTCGATGTCGTCCTCGGCCACCGGATCTTCGATCGAGCAGATCGGATAGCGCTCGAGCCAGCGGCCGAGCAGCTCGAGCATCGCGTCGCGGTCGATCGCGCGCTCGTCCAGCGCCAGGCGGTAGCCGTCCGCATTGCTGCCGAACTCGCTGGCCGCGATGTCCAGCGAGATGGCGACCTCGTCGCCGGGCACGTAGCCGGCCGCCTCGATCGCCCGCAGCAGCGTCTGCAGCGCCTGCTCGTTGCTGCCGAATGCGGGCCACCAGCCGCCTTCGTCGGCCACGCCCTGCAGGGGGCCGTGCTCGGCCATCAGCCGGCCGG
>JAKOZT010000100.1 GCA_029779845.1 Pseudomonadota bacterium
GATCTGCTGCGCTTCGGCGGCATGGGCGGCGCTGCGCGCAAAGGTGGCGCGGAACGCCGGAAAGCTGGCCTGCAGCGCCGGCAGCAGGCGCGCGCGGATGCGGTTGCGCGTGTAGCGCTCGTCGGCGTTGCTCGGGTCTTCCACCCAGGGCTGGCCGCGCGCGCGCAGCCAGGCGCGGATGGCCGCCGCCGGCACCCCCAACAGCGGGCGCCGGTACGCCACCTCGCCACGGCGCCAGCGCGCCGGCATGGCCGACAGGCCCGGCAGCCCGGCGCCGCGCGACAGCGCCAGCAGCAGGGTCTCGACCTGGTCGTCCGCGTGCTGCGCGATGACTACTGTTTTGATAGCTTCTGGCGCTCGTCCAGCAAGCGCCAGAGCGTCAAAAGCCTCATAGCGATGGTGACGCGCCGCCGCCTCGGGACTCTGGCCGGGCGCCGGTCGCGCGTCCACCCGGCGGACATGCAGGGGCACGCCCAGGCGCGCGCACAGGTCGACGCAATGGCGCTCGAAGTCGTCGGCCGCCGCCTGCAGGCCATGGTGCACATGCCAGGCCTGCACCTGCCCCGGCCAGCGCGCGGCGCAGGCCAGCAGCAGCGCGCTGGAGTCGGCGCCGCCGCTCAGCGCCACCGCCAGCGGCAGCGCCGGCCGGTCGGCCGCGAAGGCGTCCATGGCGGCGTCCAGGCGAGCCGGATCGGCATCGGCGGGGCGAGGGTCAGAAGTGGGGCGGGACATGCGGGACAAGGCAGCGGCGGGGGCCGGCCAAGGCGGCATGGTATCGGCCCTGGGGCGGGCCGAGTCCGACAAGTGCCGCCATGTCGGCTTTCGGCAGAACCAGGGCGATCGAATCAAGCCGCCGAGCCGCGGATCGTGGCCGATGGCCGGGCCGACAGGGTCGGCTCACTGAAGCTGGTCACCGCGCCGGTGCACGCGCAGGCCATGCGCGAACGCGGCGCGCCCGATGAATCACGGATCAAAAAAGCCCGACACGAAATCATCCGTGTCGGGCTTGGCATCTGGTAGGCGCGATTGGATTCGAACCAACGACCCCCACCATGTCAAGGTGGTGCTCTAACCAACTGAGCTACGCGCCTGAAAATCGATCCGAAGCCCGCAAGTATAACGAATTCCGCCGTCAACGGCGTTTGGCCACGCGCACGCCGGCCACGTCCTGCACCTGACGCAGCACCTGCGCCAGGCGCTGGGTGTCGCTGACTTCGACGGTGAAGGTCATCCAGGCCCAGCCCTTGACGGACTGCGTCTGCACGCCGATGACGTTCATCTTCTCGCGCGCGAAGACGTCGGAGATGTCGCGCAGCAGGCCCTGGCGGTCCAGCGCCTCCACCGCCACGTCGACCGGGTAGGCGGGCGCATGGCCGGTGGCGGGCGTGCTCCAGCCGACTTCGATCACGCGCTCGGGCTCGCGCGCCTGCAGGTCGCGAAAGCTGGCGCAGTCGCGCCGGTGGATGGTGACGCCGCGCCCACGCGTGACGTAGCCGGCGATGTCGTCGGGCGGCGCCGGCTTGCAGCAGCGCGCCGGCTGCGTCAGCAGCGAGTCGAGGCCGACCACCAGCACGCCGCCGCGCTGGCCGTCGCTGTCGGGGCGCGCCTTGCGCAGCAGCACCTGGTCGTCGGCCGCCGGTGCCGGCTCGGGCGGGCGCAGCACGGTTTCGATGGCGCGCAGCGACAGCTCGTCCTTGCCCACGGTCTCGAACAGGGCGTCGGATGTCTTGAAGCCCAGCTCGCTCGCCAGGTGCTCCAGCGACAGCGCGGTGCGGCCTTCGCGCTGCAGCAGCTTTTCGACCATCTCGCGGCCGCGCGCCACGGTTTCGCGCGTGTGCTGGGCGTTGAACCAGGCGCGCACCTTGGCCTTGGCGCGCGAGGACGCCAGGTAGCGCAGTTCGGGGTTGAGCCAGTCGCGCGAGGGCCCGCCTTCCTTGGCGGCGATGATTTCCACCGTCTGGCCGTTCTTCAGCGGCGTGTGCAGCGGCAGCATGGCGCCGTCCACGCGGGCGCCGCGGCAGCGGTGGCCCAGCTCGGTGTGCAGGGTGTAGGCGAAGTCCACCGCGGTGGCGCCGGCGGGCAGCTCGACGATCGCGGCCTCGGGCGTCAGCACGTAGATGCGGTCGTCGAACAGGCCGTGCTGCGGCGCCGCGCCCGACAGCTCGCGCTCCCAGGCCAGCAGCTGGCGCAGCACGGCGATCTTGGCGTCGTATTCGCCCG
>JAKOZT010000105.1 GCA_029779845.1 Pseudomonadota bacterium
CACCGTGATGCGGCCGGCCATGGCCACCGCCGGGTTGAAGTTGCGCGCCGTGCGGCGGAAGATCAGATTGCCGCTCTTGTCGGCCTTCCAGGCCTTGACCAGCGAGACGTCGGGCACCAGGGCGCGCTCCATCACGTACACGTGGCCATCGAACTCGCGCGTTTCCTTGCCCTCGGCCACCAGGGTGCCCACACCCGTGCGGGTATAGAACGCCGGGATGCCGGCGCCACCGGCGCGCGGGCGCTCGGCCAGCGTGCCCTGCGGCGTGAACTCCAGCTCCAGCTCGCCGGCGAGGAACTGGCGCTCGAACTCCTTGTTCTCGCCGACGTAGCTCGAGATCATCTTCCGGATCTGGCGCGTCTCGAGCAGCTGGCCGAGGCCGAAGCCGTCGACGCCGGCGTTGTTCGAGATCACCGTCAGGTTCTTCACCTGCGAGTCGCGCAGCGCGGCGATCAGCGCCTCGGGGATGCCGCACAGGCCGAAGCCGCCCACGGCGAGCATCTGCCCGTCGTGCACGATGCCTTCGAGCGCCTTGGCCGCGCTCGGGTACACCTTGTTCATCGAATCGTCTCCTGGAGTCGGGATGAGAAGCGGGCGAGAGCGTACTACGTATGGCATTACGTAGGCGCTACGTAGAATTGATTAATGACTACCCCGCGGCCTTCTGCGCAGCAGCCCGCGCTCGACTACCGCACCGCCTTCGACCTCGCGCCGGTGGGCATGGTGCTGTCGCGCCAGCGCCTGATGGTCGACTGCAACCAGCAGGTGCTGACGATGTTCGGCGCCGAGCGCGAGCAGCTGGTCGGCCGGAGCTTCGAGCTGCTGTACCCGACGCACGACGAGTTCGAGCGCACCGGCGCGCGCATCGCCGCCAGCCTGGACCGCCAGGGCTGGTACGCCGACGAGCGGGTGATGAAGCGCCTGCACAGCGATGGCGGCCCGCAGCGCGGCGAGCTGTTCTGGTGCCACGTCTCGGGGCGAGCGCTCGACCCGGCGCAGCCGCATGCCGCGGGCATCTGGGTGTTCGAGGATCTGTCGGCGCGGCGCCGCCTGGGCGTCGACCTGACGCCGCGCGAGCGCGAGATCGCGGCGCTGCTGATCGAAGGGCTGACGAGCAAGCTGATCGGCAAGCGGCTGGAGATCAGCCCGCGCACGGTGGACGTCTACCGCGCCCGGCTGATGAAGAAGCACCGCGCGGCGACGACGCCGGAGCTGGTGCAGAAGCTGCTGCGGGCCTGATACGCAGCCGACCAACTCCGCAGAAGCCCGGGGGCCCGCGCCTGCCGCGCCGCTCAGCCGACGATTTCCCGGATCCAGTCCGGCAGCGGCACCGACTTCTGCTTCGGGAAGTCGACCCACACCGCCTTCGCACCGCCCTCGGTGTAGATCACACCGGGCTGGTCGGTGCGTTCCAGCGTCACGTAGGTGTCGAAGCTGGTGCGGCCGGCGTTGGCGACGTAGTGCTTCGCGAGCACCTCGCCGGGGTACTCGATCTGGCGGATGAAGCTGCAGAAGGCGTTGACGATCACCGGCCCGACGCCCTGCGGCCCGGGCATGGCACCGATCGTCTGGAACCAGGCTATGCGCACCGTTTCGAAGTAGCGGAAATAGACGGTGTTGTTGACGTGGCCCATCGCGTCCATGTCGCCCCAGCGGATGGGGATCACCATGTGATGCACCAGCTTCTTCTGCTCGGGCAGATGGAATCGCAGCACCGTCTCGTTCCTCGTCAGGGCTTGGCAACGCCCAGCTCGGCGTAGAGCCGCTCGACCAGCGCGCGCAGCTGGCTCACCTCGGCCTTCAGCGCGGCGATCTCGCTGCTGGCGACGATCTCGTCGGCGGCCGCCGGCAGCGCACTGACGTCGACCGCGCCGGACAGCAGATGCGTCCAGCGCGGCTCGCGCGCGCCGGGTGCGCGCGGCAGCTTGAGCGCGAGCGCGCCGCCCTTCTCTTCCGGGCGCGCGGCCAGCTCGTCGAGAAAGGCTTCGACGGAAGAGGTGTCCGCAAAGCGGTGCAGCCGCTCGCAGTTGGCACGCAGCTCGGAGGCGGTCTGCGGCCCGCGCAGCATCAGCACCGCCAGCAGCGCCACCGATTGCGAGGGCACGCCCAGCACGCGGCCCACGTTGTGTTCGTAGCGCGCCACGCGCGAGCCGCTGCTCTCGAACACGAGGCTCGAGGCGCGCAGCGAATCGATGACGTCCTGCACTTCCGATTCGGTGGCGGCAAGCACCGGCTCGCGCGCGGTCTTCTGGTTGCAGCCCAGCGTCAGCGCGTTGAGCGACAGCGGGTAGCTGTCGGGCACGGTGTGCTGCTTCTCGACCAGCACGCCGAGCACGCGGGTTTCGAGCAGCGAGAGCGTTCTCACACCGCGAAGCCGTCGTCCGCCTGGATGATCGCGCCGTTGATGAAGTGGCTCTCGTTGGCCACCAGCATCAAGAGCGTGGTGTCCAGGTCCTGCGGCTGGCCGACGCGCTTGCGCGGCAGCATGTCGATCAGCTTCTTCCCTTGCTCGGTCTGCCAGTGGTGGTGGTTGATCTCGGTGTCGATGTAGCCGGGGCAGATCGCGTTGACGTTGATGCCGAAGCGGCCCCACTCCAGCGCCATCGCGCGCGTCATGTGGATCACCGCGGCCTTGCTCATGCAGTACACGCCGATCTGGCCGAGCACGCGCAGGCCCGCCATCGAGGCCACGTTGACGATGCGCCCGCCGGTGAACGTGCCCGGCGCCGCGCCCTTGGCACGCGCCAGCATGCGCTTGCCGACCTCTTGCGCCACGAAGAACGAGCCCTTGGTGTTGGTGTCGAAGACGAAGTCGTAGTCTTCCTCCGTCACGTCGGTGAGCTTCTGCGTGGTGCTGACGCCGGAGTTGTTGATCAGGATGTCGATCGTGCCCATCTCGGTCTCGGCGTGCGCCACCGCGGCCTTGATGCTGGGCAGGTCGGTCACGTCGAGCTGCACCACGTGCGCATCGCCACCGCCGGCCTCGATCTCGGCGCGCAGCGTCTTCAGGCGCTCGGTGCGCCGCCCCGCCAGCACCACCGCGCAGCCGGCCTGCGCCAGCGTCTTCGCGAACTGCGTGCCCAGGCCGCTCGACGCGCCGGTGACCAGCGCCACGCGCCCGGAAAGATCGATGCTGTAGCTCATGCGCACTCCATGTTTTTGACCTGCGATTGGCGCGCGACGATAGCACGCAGCCTCTGTCGCATACGCGACTCCGAGAGCCGCATCCAACCTATCGAACGATCGTGCTTTTTTGCGTTTTCACCCCGTAGAATCGCGCGCAGTCCGATCTTCTGGAAGCACGATGAGCCCGCAACAAATCCTCGAGCAGTTCGGCCCGCGCGAAGCGATGGAATACGACGTGGTGGTGGTCGGCGCCGGCCCCGCCGGCCTGGCCACCGCGATCCGCCTGAAGCAGCTCGCCGCGCTGGAAGGCGGCGAGGTCTCGGTGGTGGTGCTGGAAAAAGGCTCCGAGCCCGGCGCGCACATCCTGTCGGGCGCGATCATGGACCCGCGCGCGATCACCGAGCTGTTCCCGAAATGGAACGAGATGGACGCGCCGCTGAAGCAGGAGGTCACGTCCGACCAGTTCCTCTTCCTCGGCGAAAGCGGCGCCAAGGCCACGCCCGAGTGGCTGCTGCCCGACTGCTTCAAGAACCACGGCAACTACATCGTCAGCCTCGGCAACGTGACGCGCTGGCTGGCGCAGCAGGCCGAGGCGCTGGGCGTGGAGATCTTCCCCGGCTTCGCCGCCGCCGAGGTGCTGTACGACGACGACGGCTCGGTGAAGGGCGTGGCCACCGGCAACATGGGCATCGGCAAGGACGGCGAGCCCACCGAGAACTTCCAGCTCGGCATGGAGCTGCATGCCAAGTACACGATCTTCGCCGAGGGCGCGCGCGGGCACCTGGGCAAGCAGCTGATCGCGCGCTTCAAGCTCGACGCCGGGCGCGACCCGCAGAGCTACGGCATCGGGCTGAAGGAGCTGTGGGAGATAGCCCCGGAGAAGCACCAGCCCGGCCTGGTGGTGCACACCGCCGGCTGGCCGCTGGCATCCGACACCTACGGCGGCTCCTTCCTCTACCACGCCGAGGACAACAAGGTCGCGCTCGGCTTCGTGGTCGGGCTGGACTACGCCAACCCCTGGCTGAGCCCCTTCGAGGAATTCCAGCGCTGGAAGACGCACCCCGAGATCCGCAAGTACCTCGAAGGCGGCAAGCGCCTCGCCTACGGCGCGCGCGCCATCACCGCGGGCGGCATCCTCAGCCTGCCCAAGACGGTGTTCCCGGGCGGCGCGCTGGTCGGCTGCGAGGCCGGGTATCTCAACGCCAGCCGCATCAAGGGCAGCCACGCTGCGATCAAGACCGGCATGCTGGCCGCCGAAGCGGCCTTCGCCGCGCTGAAGGCCGGCCGCTCGCACGACGAGCTGAGCGACTATCCGAAGGCCTTCGAGGAGAGCTGGCTGCACGAGGAACTCGACCGCGCACGCAACTTCAAGCAGTGGTTCAAGAAGGGGCGCAGCACCGCGACGCTGATGACCGGCATCGAGCAGTGGCTGCTGCCGCGCCTGGGGCTGAAGGCGCCGCCGTGGACGCTGCACCGCACGGCCGCCGACCACACCTACCTCAAGCCGGCCGCCGAGTGCGAGCCCATCGTCTACCCCAAGCCCGACGGCAAGCTCACCTTCGACCGCCTCAGCTCGGTGTTCATCAGCAACACCAACCACGAGGAGAACCAGCCGGCGCACCTGACGCTCAAACGCGACGACGTGCCGGTGGCCGTCAACCTCGCCAAGTACGCCGGCCCCGAGAGCCGCTACTGCCCGGCGGGTGTCTACGAGTTCGTCAAGAACGACGACGGCAGCGACCGCCTGCAGATCAACGCGCAGAACTGCGTGCACTGCAAGACCTGCGACATCAAGGACCCGACGCAGAACATCGTCTGGGTCACGCCCGAGGGCGGCGGCGGGCCGAACTACACCGGGATGTGATCGATCATCAGCGGCGCGCCGCGTAGACCTGCGCGCCGTTCACCGCCAGCATCTGCTGCACCAGCGGCGCTCGCGCCTTGTCGGCCCAGTACGGGTGCGCGAGGTCGATCACCATGAACGGGCACGGCAGCTCGATGCGCTCGCGCAGCTCGGCCCACCAGCTGCGCGCATCGGGCTGGCCGATGCCCTTCGCGCGCTCGACGATCACCAGGCAGAAGCGCCAGTCGGGTGCCGCCGCGTCGCTCTTGCGCACGACGAAGGCACGCCCCGCCGCGCGCTCGCCGCGCAGCAGATCCTGCAAGGAGCGCAGCACGCGCCGGCTCAGCTGCGCCGGCTCGAAGTGCTGCGGGCGCTCGAAGTCGTGCAGCGCTTCCATCGCCGCGGTGGCCTCGGCGTCGCGCGTTTTCAGCAGCTCGCGCCACTTCTTCAGCTCGTCGAAGCGCTCGCGCCGCTCCAGCCAGGCTTCGCGGCGCGCCGCGGCGCTGAAGGCCCAGGGGTGGTTGCCGGCTTCGGCGACGCCGCGCAGCAGCTCGGCGCCCTCCTCGCTGCGCGCGTCGGCGGCCTCGTCGATCAGCTGCATGCCGAGTTCGTAGCGGCCGGCCAGGCTGTCGGGGCGCTGCTCGACCAGCGCGCGCAGCACCGATTCGCCGGCCGCGTCGCCGTCGAGCAGCCGCGCGGCGCGCGACCACAGCAGATGGTCGTCGGCATCGATGGGGCCGGTGGCGCTTTCGTTGCGCAGCTCGTCGATGAGGTGGCGCTGGCCGTTGGCGTAGCGGTGGCGCTCGCTCCACGAGCGGCCCACTTCCTCGCGCCAGCGCGCGTCGAGGCGCGCGATCCAGTCCTTCAGCGCGCTGCCCAGCAGCGCCTGCGCGGCCGAGGTCTCGGCGGCGCGCGGCAGGCCCGGCTTCACCTCGGCGAAAGAAAGCCGGTCGCGCAGCGAGGGATGCGTGTCGTCCACGTCGGACAGGCGCTTCAATCCATCGGCCAGCCAGCTGTTCGCCTTGGCGTGCGACAGGCTGGCCGGCATCGCATCGCGCAGCAGCCGGTAGGGCCACTCGGCCGCAGGTGTCGGCGTGCTCGCCGCGCGGCGCCACAGCGCGGGCCAGAACTCCTCCTGCAGATAGCGCGACTGCACCTCGATCGCCTGCAAGCCCTCGCCGCTGGCCTGCGGCCCGGCGATGCGGTGCGCGGCGCGGTCGGCCTCGTACTCCTGCTGGCGCGACAGCACGAAGGCGCGCGCGTTGAAGCGCGGGAAGAAGTGGCGGAAGAAGAAGGCCAGCGCGATATCGGCGACGTTGCCGCCCAGGCTGGCGCGCTCGCGCGCCACCAGCAGCAGGTACCAGCTGCGCCGCGTGCGATAGATCCACTGGCCGAGCTTGCCGTGCGCGCCGCGCAGGTGGCCGAACTCGTGCGCGATCACCGCGCCGAGCTGGCGCGTCGACAGGCCCATCATCAGCGGCAGGCCCAGCACGAGATGGTTGCGGTGCCAGCCGAGCAGGCCCAGGCGCGGCTGCTGCCACACCGCGGCGTTCAGCTCGCCGTCGATCAGCACGCGATCCGGCCGCGGCGCACCGGTCTTGCGGCGCAGCGTCTCGATCAGCTCGAACAGGCGCGGCGCTTCCTTCTGCGTCACCGGCAGGCCCTGCGGCGCCTCGGGGCGCATCCACAGCGCGCGCAGCAGCGAGAACAGCAGCGAGGCGCAGCCCAGCACCAGCATCAGCTTCCAGCCGGCGATGCGGCCGTGCAGCAGCTGCTTGCCGCCCCACGCCAGGCCCCAGGCCGACCCCGCCAGCGTCAGCAGGATGGCGGCATAGCCGAAGGCGGCCAGCGCGGCGGTCACGCGTGCGAAGCGCGCCGGGTCGTCGCGGCTGTCGTGTTCGTAGCGTGCGACCAGCCGCCGGAAGGAGGCGTCGTCCATATTGAGGTGTCTCCCTGGCGGGCATCTTGACGCGCGCGGCCTGCGTTCGATTTGTCACGCGGCCGGGGCGTCGAGTTGTTCACACATTCACACCGGGCGCAGCGCCCGGCTCGATACACTGCCGGGCATGCCGCTGTTGACCCGCCGCCGCTCGCTCGCCGCCTTTGCCGCCCTCGCCGCCTCGCCCGTGATCGCGCAGGCGCGTGCCGGCGAATCGCGCGTGCTCAGCTTCAAGCACCTGCACACCGGCGAGGCGCTGGAAGTCGAATACTTCAGCGCCGGGCGCTACCTCGACGACGCGCTGGCCGCGGTGAACCACCTGCTGCGCGACTTCCGCAGCGGCGAAGCGGGCGCGATGGACCCGGCCCTGCTCGACCTGCTGCACGCGCTGCGCGAACGCAGCGGTGGCCGCGCGCCCTACCAGATCATCTCCGGCTACCGCTCGCCGGCCACCAACCGCATGCTGCACGAGCGCAGCAGCGGCGTGGCGACCAAGAGCCTGCACATGAGCGGCCAGGCGATCGACGTGCGCGTCGCCGACGTGCCGCTGGCGAGCCTGCGCGACGCGGCCTTGTCGCTGCAACGCGGCGGCGTCGGCTTCTATCCCGGCTCGAACTTCGTGCACGTGGACACCGGGCGCGTGCGCGCCTGGCGCGGTTAATCAACGACGCCGCGAGGCGAGGCGCCGCTCCAGCGCGGCGTCGTGGCCGTAGATGTCGGCGGCGAAACGCAGCTGCCCGTCGTCGGGCGACACCAGCGCGGTCAGGTAGTACAGCAGCACCGGCACCGGCGCGGTGAGGTTCACCTGCCGGGTGCGCGTGCCGTTCATCGCGGCGGCGATCGCCTCGGGCGTCCAGGCGGGTTGATCCTTCAGCAGCCATTGCGCCAGTGCCGGCGGGTCGGCCACGCGCACGCAGCCGTGGCTGAAATCGCGCCGGCTGCGCGCGAACAGCTCGCGCGCCGGCGTGCCGTGCAGGTAGACGTCGGCGTCGTTGGGGAAGATGAACTTCACCAGGCCGAGCGAGTTCTTCGGTCCGGGCCGCTGGCGCACGCGCATCGCCTCGCCCTCGCCCGCGACGACCTCCATGTCGTGGCGCGCCAGGTAGTTCGGATCGCGTTCCATCGCCGGCAGGATCTCGTTGCGCAGGATGGAGCGCGGCACGTTCCAGTAGGGGCGGAACACGAGGTGCGTCATCTCGTCGGCGAACACCGGCGTCTGCGTGCGCATCGCGCGGCCGACGATCACGTCCATCGCCAGCGCCGGCGAGGCTTCCGCCGTGCCGGCATCCCAGGCCCACAGGCGGAACATCGGGATGTTGATCGCCACCAGCGGCCGGCTGGCCAGCGGCGGCAGCCAGCGCAGCCGCTCCATCGCCAGCTCGATCTGGCGCATGCGGCGCGCGGGAGCGACCTTGTCGTCGGCGACCACGACGTCGCCGGCGCGGTAGCGCGCCAGCATCTCGCGCAGTTGGCGGTATTGCGATGGCGCGGGTGTCAGGCGCTCGACGGCGAGCGCGAGGCGGCCGGCGGCGACCGCTTCCTGCAGCACCTGCGCGACGAAGGCTGCGTCGGGCACTGGCACGCCGACACCGAAGCCGACTTCGCGCGGCCGCACGCGGCCGAGGTGCAGGTCGCGCAGATAGCGCGCGAAGACGGCTTCGATCGCGCCGCCGCGGTAGTCGGCCGGATCCAGCCCCTCGCTCGCCGCGCCGGCCAGGATCTGCCGCGCTTCGTGCTGCAGCGCCTCGCTCCACGGCGCCGACGGCTGAGCCCGCAGCGCACCGGCCGCGAGTGCTGCGGCGCCACCCAGCAGCGTGCGCCGCCTCAAGCGCCCTGGCCCCAGCGCGGCGGGCGTTTGTCGATGAAGGCCTGCACGCCTTCCAGCGCGCTGTCGTCCATCATGTTGCAGGCCATCGTCTGGCCGGCATCGTCGTAGGCGGCGGCGATGCCTTTCTCCAACTGCCGATAGAACAGCGACTTGCCCATCGCCAGCGCGACGCGCGGCTTGGCGACGATGGCGGCGACCAGCGCTTCGACCGCCGCGTCGAGTTGATCCGGTTCGGCGACACGATTCACCAGGCCCTTGGCCTGCGCCTCGTCGGCCGAGATGAAGCCACCGGTGACCAGCATCTCGAACGCCGCCTTGCGCGACAGGTTGCGCGACAGCGCCACGCCCGGCGTCGAGCAGAAGAGGCCGAGGTTGACGCCGCTGACCGCGAAGCGCGCGTCGCGGCTGGCCACCGCCAGATCGCACATCGCAACGAGCTGGCAGCCCGCCGCGGTGGCGATGCCCTGCACGCGCGCGATCACCGGTACCGGCAGCTTCTGGATCGCCAGCATCACCTGCGTGCACTGCGCGAACAGCGTCTGGTAGTAGTCCAGCGAGGGCTCGGCGCGCATTTCCTTCAGGTCGTGGCCGGCGCAGAAGGCCTTGCCGGCAGCGCCCAGCACCACCACGCGCACCGACTCGTCCTTCGCCGCCGCTTCGAACTCGGCCAGCAGCGCCGCCAGCATCGCCTCCGACAAGGAATTGAAGGCATTCGGCCGGTTCAGC
The DNA here is from genome assembly GCA_029779845.1 of Pseudomonadota bacterium. Taxonomy (GTDB): domain Bacteria; phylum Pseudomonadota; class Gammaproteobacteria; order Burkholderiales; family Burkholderiaceae_C; genus Piscinibacter. The sequence continues at coordinate 9,463 of JAKOZT010000105.1, forward strand.
GTCAGCCGCAGCACGCCGCGTGCGTCGATCTCGCGCAGCACCAGAGCTTCATTCGTCGTCATCGCATCGTCTCCTCATTCGATCGCCGAGGCGCTCTTCGCACGCTCGCGCAGCTGGAACTTCTGGATCTTGCCGGTCGAGGTCTTCGGAATCGCCTCGAAGCGGATCTCCTTCGGCACCTTGTAGCCCGCCAGCAGGCTCTTGCAGTGCGCGATCAGCTCCTCGGCCGTCACGTTCGCGCCCGGCTTCAGCTCCACGTAGGCCAGCGGCGTCTCGCCCCACTTCTCGTGCGGCCGCGCCACCACCGCGCAGGCCAGCACCGCGGCGTGGCGGTACAGCGCGTCTTCCACCTCGATCGAGCTGATGTTCTCGCCGCCGCTGATGATGATGTCCTTGCTGCGGTCCTTGATCTTCACGTAGCGATCCGGCTCCATCACCGCCAGGTCGCCGGTGTGGAACCAGCCGCCGTAGAAGGCCTTGGCGGTCGACGCCGGGTTCTTCAGGTAGCCCTTCATCACGATGTTGCCGCGGAACATGATCTCGCCCATCGTCTGGCCGTCGGCCGGCGTGACCGCCAGCGTCTCGGGGTCGAGCACCGTCATGCCTTCCTGCAAGGCGTAGCGCACGCCCTGGCGGCCGTTCAGGCGCGTCTGCTCCGACAGGGATTCGCTCGCCCAGCCGTCGCGCTTGACCGCCACCGAGGCCGGGCCGTAGACCTCGGTCAGCCCGTAGACGTGCGTGATGTCGAAGCCGATCTTCGCCATGCCCTCGATCATCGAGGCCGGCGGCGCGGCGCCGGCCACCATGCCGCGCACCTTCTGGCGGATGCCTTCGCGCAGCGCGGGCGGCGCGGCGATGATCAGGTTGTGCACGATGGGTGCGGCGCAGTAGTGGTCGACGCCGTGCTCGCGCATCGCCGCGAGGATGGCGGGCGCCTCGACGCGGCGCAGGCAGACGTGAGTGCCGCCGAGCATCGCGATGGTCCACGGGAAGCACCAGCCGTTGCAGTGGAACATCGGCAGCGTCCACAGGTACTTCGGGAAGTGCGGCATGGTCCAGGTGGCCGCGTTGCACACCGCGTTCAGGTACGCGCCGCGGTGGTGCGTGACCACGCCCTTGGGGTCGCCGGTGGTGCCCGAGGTGTAGCTGACCGCGATCGCATCCCACTCGTCGCGCGGGCCGGCCAGCGTGGCCAGCGGCTCGTGCGCGGCCAGCAGCGCCTCGTACTCGTGCGCGCCCAGGCGCTCGCCGAGGCCGGTGTATTCGCTGTCGCACACGTCGATGACGATCGGGCTGCGGCCGTGCTCCGTCTTCAGCAGGCGCAGCGCCTCGCCCATCAGCGGCGCGAACTCGCGGTCGGTGATCACCACGGCGGCCTCGCAGTGGTTCATCTGCCAGGCCAGCAGCGGCGCGTCCAGCCGCGTGTTGAGCGTGTTGATCACCGCGTTCAGCGCGGGGATCGCGTAATGCGCCTCGATCATCTCGGGCGTGTTCGGCAGCATCGTCGTCACCGTGCTGCCGCGGCCGACGGCCAAGGATTTCAGCGCCGCCGCGAGGCGCGCGGAACGATCGCGCAGCGTGCGCCAGTCGTAGCGGCGCGCGCCGTGGATCACCGCCGGCAGGTCGCCGAACACCTCGGCGCTGCGCTCGACGAAGCTGATCGGGCTGAGCGCCACGTAGTTGGCGGGGTTCTTGTCGAGATCGCGGTCGTAGATGGTGTTCATGTCAGTCTTCCGTCGCAGCGAGTGCCTGGTCGATGTCCCACAGGATGTCGTCGATGTGCTCCAGCCCCACCGACATGCGCACCATGTCGGGCAGCACGCCGGCGGCGCGCTGCTGCGCTTCGTCGAGCTGGCGGTGGGTGGTCGAGGCCGGGTGGATGATCAGCGTGCGCGTGTCGCCGATGTTGGCGAGATGGCTCATGAACTGCGCGGCTTCGATGAACTTCACGCCGGCTTGCAGCCCGCCCTTGACGCCGAAGGCGAGCAGACCCGAAGCGCCGCTCATCTGGCGCATCAGCAGTTCGTGCTGCGGATGGTCCGGCAGGCCCGGGTAGTTGACCCAGCCGACCTTCGGATGCTCACGCAGAAACTCGGCCACGCGCAGCGCGTTCGCGCAGTGCCGCTCCATGCGCAGCGGCAGCGTCTCGACGCCCTGCAGGATCTGCCAGGCGCTGGTGGGCGCCAGCGCCGCGCCGTAGACGCGCAGCGTCTCCATGCGCGCGCGCATCGTGAAGCCGAAGTCGCCGAAGGTCTCGTAGAACTTCACGCCGTGGTAGCCCGGCGAGGGCTCGGTCATGCCGGGAAAGTTTCCGTTGTCCCACGGAAAGCGGCCGCTTTCGACCAGCACGCCGGCCAGCGTGGTGCCGTGGCCGCCGAGGTACTTGGTGGCCGAGTGCACGACGATGTCGGCGCCGTGGCGGATCGGCTGGCACAGGAAGGGCGACGGCACGGTGTTGTCGATCACCAGCGGCACGCCGTGCGCATGCGCCACCTCGGCCACCGCGGCGATGTCGAGCACCACCAGGCTGGGGTTGCCCAGGCTCTCGACGAACACCGCGCGCGTGTTGGGCCGCATCGCGGCGGCGAAGGCCTCGGGCCGCGTCGCATCGACGAAGCTGGTCTCGATGCCGAACTTCGCGAGGTTCACCGCCAGCATCGTCACCGTGCCGCCGTACAGCGCGCCGGCGGCGACGACGTGATCGCCCTGCTTCAGGATCGTCATCAGCGCCATCGCCTCCGCCGCCATGCCGCTGGCCGAGGCCACGGCCGCGCGGCCGCCTTCGAGCGCGGCGATGCGCTCCTCCAGCGCCGCCACCGTCGGGTTGCTCAGCCGCGAGTAGACGTTGCCGAAGGTCTGCAGGTTGAAGAGCGACGCGGCGTGCTCGGCACTGTCGAACACGAAGCTGGTGGTCTGGTAGATCGGCAGCGCCCGCGCGCCGGTGGCGGCGTCGGGGATCTGGCCGGCGTGGATGGCCAGCGTCTCGGGCTTGAAATCGTGGTCGGCCATGAGGGCGAACGCTACACCGGACGCCGCGCCGAGATCACCCGGGTGTTCACCCCTGCCCAGTTCAGCCCGCCGAACAGGCGCGCATGTTCGATCTTGACGCAGCGGTCCATCACCGAATCCATGCCGGCCGCGCGCGCGACTTCATCGGCCTCGAGGTTCTTCACGCCGAGCTGCTGCCACAGGCACTTCGCGCCGATCGCCGCCGCGGCGCGCGCGATCGGCGGCACGTCGCCGGGCTTGCGGAACACGTCGACCATGTCGACCTCGAAGGGGATCGCTTCGAGCGTCGGATAGCAGCGCTCGCCCAGCACCTGCTCGTAGCGCGGGTTGACCGGCACGATGCGGTAGCCGTGCTGCTGCAGGTACTTGGCCGCGAAGTAGCTCGGCCGGTGCCACTCGGCCGACAGGCCGACCACCGCGATGGTGCGGCAGGTCTTCAGGATGCGACGCAGGTCGCTGATGGTGTCGGCCATGCGCAAACGATAGCAGGCGCGCATCGCGTGCCAAAGAAAAGGGCCCGGCATCGCCGGGCCCGCCGTCGCCTCCCGCGCGAAGCGCGTTATGCGTGCTTCTTGTCGAAGAACTGCTCGTCTTCCGTCGAGCCCTTCAGCGCGGCGGTCGAGGCTTCCTTCTCGATCGTCGTCGTCACGGCGTCGAAGTAGCCGGTGCCGACCTCGCGCTGGTGCTTCACCGCGGTGAAGCCGCGCTCGGCGGCGGCGAATTCCTTCTCCTGCAGTTCGACGAAGGCGCTCATGTTGTTGCGCGCATAGCCGTAGGCCAGGTCGAACATGCCGTAGTTCAGCGCGTGGAAGCCGGCCAGCGTGATGAACTGGAACTTGTAGCCCATCGCGCCCAGCTCGCGCTGGAACTTGGCGATCGTCGCGTCGTCGAGGTTCTTCTTCCAGTTGAACGACGGCGAGCAGTTGTAGGCCAGCAGCTTGCCCGGGAACTTGGCGTGGATCGCGTCGGCGAAGGCCTTGGCGAAAGCGAGATCGGGCTTGCCGGTCTCGCACCAGATCAGGTCGGCATAGGGCGCGTAGGCCAGGCCGCGGCTGATCGACTGCTCCAGGCCGTTCTTGGTGCGGTAGAAGCCTTCGACGGTGCGCTCGCCGGTGCAGAAGGGCTTGTCGTTGTCGTCCACGTCGCTGGTGACGAGGTCGGCGGCTTCCGCGTCGGTGCGCGCCAGCAGCACGGTGGGCACGCCCATCACGTCGGCGGCCAGGCGCGCCGCCACCAGCTTGCTGACCGCTTCGCGCGTCGGCACCAGCACCTTGCCGCCCATGTGGCCGCACTTCTTCACCGCGGCGAGCTGGTCTTCGAAGTGCACGCCGGCGGCGCCCGCGTCGATCATCGCCTTCATCAGCTCGAAGGCGTTGAGCACGCCGCCGAAGCCGGCTTCCGCGTCAGCGACGATCGGGGCGAAGTAGTCCACATCGCTCTTGCCTTCGCTCCACTGGATCTCGTCGGCGCGCTTGAAGGTGTTGTTGATGCGGCGCACGACCTTGGGCACCGAGTCCACGGCGTACAGCGACTGGTCGGGGTACATCTCGCCGGTGGAGTTGGCGTCGCCGGCCACCTGCCAGCCCGACAGGTAGATCGCCTTCAGGCCGGCCTTGACCTGCTGCATCGCCTGGTTGCCGGTCAGCGCGCCGAGCGAGTTGATGAAGGGCTCGGTGTTGATCAGCTTCCACAGCTTCTCGGCGCCGCGCTTGGCCAGCGTGTGCTCGATCGGCAGCGAGCCGCGCAGGCGCACCACGTCGGCGGCGGTGTAGCCGCGCTTGATGCCCTTCCAGCGCGGGTTCTCGGCCCAATCCTTCTCGAGGGCGGCGGCTTGTTGTTCGCGGGTCAGATTCGTCATGGAGACCTCCGGTGAGTGGGTGAGTTGATGGACTCAAGGTTAGCCACGCCGGCAGCACATGGGAAGACTTATGTCTTATAGAAGACTAAATAAATTCATCAATTTAATCAATGGCTTGTGAAATTCGTTCCGGGATGCGGAAGTTCGTTCTCCACGATGAGAAAGATTGCGGCGGCGCAGCATCAAGCCTTACCGCGATGCGAAACGCGCTTCTCTGATCGTGAAAAGGAATTCGGTCAGTGCCGTCACCAGCGGTTGCGCGGCCTCTGCGCTCATGGCCGGCGCCACCAGCAGCATGTTGTGGAAGGGCGTGACGAGGATGCCGCGGTTCAGCAGCCACAGGTGCAGCGTGCGTTCGAGGTCTTCGTCCATCGCCGCCCGCGCCTGCGCCGCATCGCGCGGCGGCTGTTCGCAGAACTGCAGCTCCATGCGCGCGCCCAGGCGCGTCACGCTCCAGGGCACGCCTGCCTGCGCGATCGCCGCGCGCAGCTGCGCTTCGATCGCGGCGGCGCTGGTCAGCATGCGTTCGTAGTTCGCCGGCGTCACCACCTCGCCCAGGCTGGCGCGCAGCGCGGCCATCGCCAGCAGGTTGGCCGACAGCGTCGTGCCGATGCCGGAGTGGCCATCGGGCGCGGCGCGCTTGGCGGCTTCCATGCGCCTGTTGATCGCTTCGCTGAAGCCGTAGACGGCGCACGGCAGCCCGCCGGCGATCGCCTTGCCGATGACGAGGAAGTCGGGCGCAAGCCCTTCGACGCGCGCATGCCCGCCCCAGCCGCTGGACAAGGTGTGCGTCTCGTCGAGCACGAACAGCGTGCCGTGCTGCCGGCAGGCCTTCTGCAACTGCGCCAGGAAGCCCGGCAGCGGCGGCACCAGGCCGCAGTTGGTCAGCGCGGGTTCGGTCAGCACGCAGGCGATGTCGCCGCGCGCCAAGGCGTGCTCCACCGCGGCGATGTCGTTGAAGGGCACGACCACCGTGCCGAGCGCGAGATCGTGCACTTGCCCGAGCAGGCTGGCGCGCGTCAGCGTGCGGCCGTGGGCGTCCATGTCGACCAGCGTGTCGTCGACGGTGCCGTGGTAGCAGCCGTCGAACACCAGCACCTTCGGCCGGCCGGTGATCGCACGCGCCCAGCGCAGCACGAAGCGGTTCGCGTCGCTGGCGCTCAGCGTCACCTGCCAGCGCGGCAGGCCGAAGCAGTGCGCGAGGCGCTCGCCGACCTCGGCGCTCAGCGTCGAGGGCAGCATCGCCGTCAGCCCGCGCTGCGCCTGCGCGGCGATCGCCTGCGCCACCGGGGCCGGGCTGTGGCCGAACATCGCGCCGCTGTCGCCGAGGCAGAAGTCGAGGTACTCGTGGCCGTCGGCGCACCACAGGCGATGCCCTTCGGCGCGCGCCACGTGCAGCACGGCGGGCGCCGGCCAGTCGCGCATCCAGTGCAGCGGCACGCCGAACAGGTAGTGGCGCGCGTCCTCTTCGGCCAGCGCAACGCTGCGCGGATGCGTCTCGAGGTAGCGGTGCCGCTCGCGCTCCAGCAGCGCGGCGAGTTGGGCTCTAATCATGGCCCGCCCAGTGTGCAGCAGGATCTTCCAGCGATGAGCGCCTTCGCCTTCCTCTCCAACAACGCCTTCCTGAAGGCGCCGGCCGCGAGCGCGGCGACGCCCTACGCGGTGGCCGGCATCGCCTGGGACGGCTCGGTGACCAATCGCCCCGGCGCGCGCATGGCGCCGCGCGCGATCCGCGAAGCGAGCCACATGCTGTGCGACGCGATCCACCCGCACTTCGATCTCTCGCCCGAAGGCCGGCTCGGCGACGCCGGCGACCTGCCGTTGCCCAACACCAGCCTGGAGGCGATGCGCGAGGCGATGATGCCGCTGGTCGGCCAGCTGATCCGCGCGCACCACATGGCCTGGCTGGGCGGCGACCACAGCATCACGCTGCCGCTGCTGCGCGCCTACCGGCAGTGGCTGGGCCAGCCGCTCGCGGTGATCCACTTCGACGCGCACTGCGACACCTGGGAAGACCACTTCGGCGAGCCCAGCGGCCACGGCACCTGGGTCTACGAGGCGATCCAGGAAGGCCTGGTGATCCGCGAGTGCTTCACGCAGCTGGGCATCCGCTCGGCCGGCGTGCGCGAGGCGCGCGACTACGTGCGCGACCAGGGCGGCCAGATCTTCACCGCGCGCGACCTGCGCGGTCTCGAAAGCCCGGCGCAGCTCGCGCCGGTGCTGAACGCGATCCGCGCGCGCCTCGCTGCGCACGGCCATCCGCCCGTCTACCTGAGCCTGGACATCGACTGCCTGGACCCCGCCTTCGCGCCCGGCACCGGCACGCCCGAGCCGGGCGGCATGAGCACCAACCAGGTGCTTTCCGTGCTCGAAGAACTGGCCGACCTCCCCTTCGTGGGGATGGATTGCGTCGAGGTCGCACCACCTTACGACCATGCCGAACTGAGCAGCCAGGCGGCCGCCAATTTCGTCTGGGCCTACCTGTGCGGCAGACTGAAAAACGCTTGAGCTGACGCAAGTGCTGCACTGCAGCAGCGCGCGAAAAATGCCACCGACACAACAGCGTTGCGGAGGTGAGCATGGGTTCGGTGATCAAGCTCGACACGGCCGGCGGTGAGTTCAAGGCGCTCGATGCCTGCCACCAGCAGATCGCCGCGCATCTGGACCGCCTCGGCGTGCTGATCGCGCACCTCGCAGACCAGGGCGTCGACGCCCACGCGCAGCACGAGGCGCGCGAGATCGAGGCCTTCTTCTCCGCCACCTCGCAGCAGCACCATGCCGACGAGGAAGCCAAGGTGTTCCCCGCGCTGCTCGCCTCGGGCGACGAGGCGCTGGTGGCCACCGTGCGCATGCTGCAGCAGGACCACGGCTGGATCGAGGAGGACTGGCTCGCGCTCGCGCCGCAGCTGCGCGCCATCGCCGCGGGCTACAGCTGGTACGACCCGGCCGAGCTGCAGCACGGCATCGAGGTGTTCCTCGAACTCTGCCGCGAGCACATCGCGCTGGAGGAGTCGGTGATCTACCCCGAGGCCAAGGCCTTCGCCGCCAAGCTGGCGCGGCGCCGCGCCGCGCGCGGGCCGCTGACGTTCACAGCGGAAGCGCCGTCGTCTTCTTGACGGTGCGCAGCACCAGCATCGAGTTCGAGCGCGCCACGCCCGGCAGGTGCATCAGCACCTGCGAGTGGAAGCGCTCCAGATCCTCGGCGTCGCGGTAGGTGAAGCGGATCAGGTAGTCGTTCTCGCCCGCCACGTAGTAGCAGTCGAGGATCTCCGGCGTGTCGCGCACCGCCTGCTCGAAGGCTTCGAGCAGCGGCGTGCTCATGCTCTCGAGGTTCAGGATGGTGTAGCTGATGCCGTGCTTGCCCACCGCCTTGGGGTTGAGCAGCGCGACGTAGCCGGCGATCACGCCAGCCTCTTCGAGCGCCTTGACGCGCCGCAGGCAGGCCGAGGGCGAGAGGTGCACGCGCTGCGCCAGCTCCTGGTTGGAGATGCGGCCGTCGTGCTGCAGCACGTCGAGGATGCCGCGGTCGATCGAATCCAGTTGCACGTCCGAGGCTTTGTTTCGCATGGTCTGCGTTTATCTCGCCATTTCGCCGCATGATATTGCACCCTCGAGGGTGAACACTGCGCGATTGCGCAAGCACATTGCGCAGCGCATTCTCTAGACTCGCCCGTTGTCCCAGGAGCGTGCCGCCATGAACAAAGCCATCGACCCCGCCGTGCTGTCGCTCGCCGAACAGGGCTCGGCGCATCCGCATGCGATGGATGCGTACTGGATGCCCTTCACCGCCAACCGGCAGTTCAAGAAGGCGCCGCGCCTGCTCGCCAAGGCGCAGGGCATGCACTTCTGGACGCCCGAAGGCCGCCAGATCCTCGACGGCGTCGCCGGCCTGTGGTGCGTCAATGCCGGCCACGCGCGGCCGAAGATCGTCGAGGCGATCGCGCAGCAGGCCGCCGAGCTCGACTACGCGCCGCCCTTCAACATGGCGCACCCCAAGGCCTTCGAACTCGCCGAGCGGCTCGTGCAGCTGACGCCGGCGGGGCTCAACAAGGTGTTCTTCACCAACTCCGGCTCGGAGGCGGTGGACACCGCGCTGAAGATGGCCATCGCCTACCACCGCGCGCGCGGCGAGGGCACGCGCACCCGGCTGATCGGGCGCGAGCGCGGCTACCACGGCGTCAACTTCGGCGGCATCTCGGTGGGCGGCATCGTCGGCAACCGCAAGCTGTTCGGCCCGGCGCTGGGCGGCATCGACCACCTGCGCCACACCCACGACCTGGCGCGCAATGCGTACTCGCGCGGCGTGCCGGCGCACGGCGCCGAGCTGGCCGACGACCTGGAGCGCCTGGTGGCGCTGCACGATGCCTCGACCATCGCCGCGGTGATCGTCGAGCCGGTGGCCGGCTCGACCGGCGTGCTGCTGCCGCCCAAGGGCTACCTGGAGCGGCTGCGCGCGATCTGCGACAAGCACGGCATCCTCTTGATCTTCGACGAGGTCATCACCGGCTTCGGGCGCCTGGGCTCGCCGTTCGCGGCGCAGCACTTCGGCGTGACGCCCGACCTGATGACGACGGCCAAGGGCATCAGCAACGGCTGCGTGCCGATGGGTGCGGTGTTCTGCAAGAGCGAGATCCACGATGTGTTCATGACCGGGCCCGAGCACCTGATCGAGTTCGCGCACGGCTACACCTACTCGGCGCACCCGCTGGCCTGCGCGGCGGCGCTCGGCACGCTGGACACCTACGCCGACGAAGGCCTGCTGACGCGCGGCGCGCAGCTCGCGCCCTACTTCGAAGACGCGCTGCATTCGCTGAAGGGCGCGCGCCACGTGATCGACGTGCGCAACATCGGCCTGGTGGGCGGCGTCGAGCTGGAGTCGATCGCCGGCCAGCCGGGCAAGCGCGCCTTCGACATCTTCCTCGAATGCTGGTCGCGCGGCGTGCTGATCCGCACCACCGGCGACACGATCGCTTTCTCGCCGCCGCTGATCATCGAAAAAGCGCACATCGACCAGCTCGTGGGCACGCTCGCCGACGTGCTGAAGACGGCGGCCTGAACAGGCATTTATGTCGCTGCTGCAGACCGACCTCGAACTGACGAAGAACTCCTATTACGCGGCCACGGCGCCGCGGCGGCAGCGCTACGCTGCCCTGCAATCGAACGTGGATGCCGACGTGGCCATCGTCGGCGGCGGGCTGGCCGGGCTGTCGGCCGCCATCGAGCTGGCCGATCGCGGCTACCGCGTCGTGCTGCTGGAAGCGCGCCAGGTCGGCTGGGGCGCCTCGGGCCGCAACGGCGGGCAGGCGATCGCCGGGCTGGCCTGCGACCAGGCGGTGGTCGAAGCGCAGCTCGGCCAGGCGGACTCGAAGCGCGTCTGGGACATGACGATGGAAGCGCTGCGCCTGATCGGGCAGCGCCGCGAACGCTTCGGCATCGCGTGCGACTGGCGGCCGGGCTACCTGGGCCTGGCGGTCAACGAGCGCAAGGCGCGCGAGCTGCGCGGCTGGCACGAGCAGATGCAGCGCGACTACGGCTATCGGACGCGCTGGATCGAGCCCGGCGAGATGCCGCAATGGATCGCCAGCCCGCGGTTCCACAGCGGCATCCACGACCCCGCCGGCGGCCACCTGCATCCGCTCAAGTACAGCATGGGCCTGGCCGCCGCGGCGGCGTCGCTGGGCGTGCAGATCCACGAGGATTCGCCCGTCACGCAGATCGAGCACGGCCGCGTCGCCAAAGTGCGCACGGCGCAAGGCAGCGTCGCCGCCTCGCACGTGCTGCTGGCGGGCAACGTCTACCTGCAAGGCATCGCGCCGGCGCTGGAAGCTCGCGTGATGCCGGTCGGCACCTACATCGTCGCCTCCGAGCCGCTCGACGCGAAGCTCGCCGAATCGCTGATCCCCTCCGGCTCGGCGGTGTGCGACACCAACTTCGTGCTCGACTACTTCCGCCCCACCGCCGACCGGCGCATGCTCTACGGCGGGCGCGTCAGCTACAGCACCGCGACGCCGATGAACCTCGCGGCCAGCATGCAGCGGCGCATGGCCAGAACCTTCCCGCAGCTGAAGGACACGAAGATCGAATTCGCCTGGGGCGGCTTCGTCGACATCTCGATGAACCGCGCACCCGACTTCGGTCGCCTGAACGACTCGCCCAACGTCTATTACCTGCAAGGCTTCTCCGGCCACGGCTTGGCATTGACGGGCCTCGCGGGCAAACTGGTGGCCGAGGCCATCGCGGGCGATGCCGAGCGCTTCGACACCTTCGCGCGCATCCGTCATCGTCCCTTCCCCGGCGGCTCCTTGCTGCGCACGCCGGCGCTGGTGGCCGGGATGGCCTACTACCGCTTGAGGGATCTGCTGTGAACGCGGCGCGCTCGTCGTCCAAACCGGTGGTGCTGGTGCCGTCGTGCAACCGCATGATCGGCCAGCATCCCTTCCACGTCGCCGGCCGCAAGTACGTCGAGGCGGTGCGCCTCGCAGGCGGCCTGCCCCTGATCGTGCCGGTGGCGCATGCCGACGAACTCGACGAACTGCTGGACCTCGCGCACGGCGTGCTGCTGACCGGCTCGCCCTCGAACGTGCACCCGCGCCACTTCGGCGAGAGCGTGCACGACACGGCGCTGCCGCTGGACACCGAGCGCGACGACTGGACGCTGCCGCTGATCCCGCGCATCCTCGAGCGCGGCATGCCCCTCTTCGCGATCTGCCGCGGCTTCCAGGAAGCCAACGTCGCGCTCGGCGGCTCGCTGCACCAGGCGGTGCACGAGGTCGCCGGCCAGCACGACCACCGCGGCGCGGGCGGCCGCGCCGATGCCTCGGCCGAGGAGATGTACGACTTCGCGCATGCGGTCGAGGTGCAGCCCGGCGGCGTGCTGGAGCGCATCCTGAGCGAGCGCGAGGTCAGGGTGAACTCGGTGCACGGCCAGGGCATCAACCGCCTCGCGCCGGGCCTGCGCGTCGAGGCGCGCGCGCCCGACGGCCTGGTGGAGGCCTTCTCGGTCGAACGGGCGCCGGGCTTCAACCTGTGCGTGCAATGGCATCCGGAATGGCAGGCCGCGACCAATCCCGTGTCGATGCGCCTGCTGCGCGCCTTCGGCGACGCCTGCCGCGCCTTCCGCGATCGTCCCCGGGCGCCTCAGCCAGCGCGCTGAATCGCCTTTGCCGCCATCGCGGCAGATACTCCGCGCAACAGGTCCGGCCACGAGCCGCGCACCGCGCAACAACCCTCAGGTGCCCTATGGTCGACAAGAAGAACTTCGGCTTTGCCGAATTGGAACAGTGGTTCAACGAACGCCGCGTGACGGAGATCGAATGCCTCGTGCCCGATCTCACCGGCGTGGCGCGCGGCAAGATCCTGCCGCGCGAGAAATTCACCGAGGACCGCGGCATGCGGCTGCCGGAGGCGATCGTCGCGATCGGCGTGACGGGCGAGTTCCCCGAGGAGGGCCCGTACTACGACGTGATCCACGCCACCGACCGCGACATGCACCTGCGCCCCGACCCGAGCACGGTGCGCATCGTGCCCTGGGCCGCCGACCCGACCGCGCAGGTGCTGCACGACTGCTTCGACCGCGACGGCAAGCTGATCCCCTATGCGCCGCGCTCGGTGCTGCGCCATGTCTGCGACCTGTTCGACGCCGAGGGCTGGAGCCCGGTGGTCGCGCCCGAACTGGAGTTCTACCTGATCGAGCGCAACTCCGACCCGAACACGCCGCTGCGCCCGCCGCGCGGCCGCAGCGGGCGCGCCGAGACCTCGCGCCAGGCCTATTCGATCGACGCGGTCAACGAGTTCGATCCGCTGTTCGAGGACATCTACGCCTACTGCGAGCAGATGGAGCTGAACGTCGACACGCTGATCCATGAAGTGGGCGCCGGGCAGATGGAGATCAACTTCTTCCACGCCCACCCGCTGGGCCTCGCCGACGAGGTGTTCTTCTTCAAGCGCACCATCCGCGAGACCGCGCTGCGCCACGAGATGTACGCCACCTTCATGGCCAAGCCGATGGCCAACGAGCCGGGCAGCGCGATGCACGTGCACCAGAGCCTGGTCGAGACGGCCAGCGGGCGCAACATCTTCAGCAACCCCGACGGCTCGCCCTCGAAGGAGTTCTACTGGTACATCGGCGGGCTGCAGAAGTACACGCCGGCGGCGATGGCGCTGTTCGCGCCCTACGTCAACAGCTACCGGCGCCTGGCGCGATCGACCGCCGCGCCGATCAACATCCAGTGGGGCACCGACAACCGCACCGTCGGCATCCGCTCGCCGGTGGCCACGCCGGCGGCGCGCCGCGTCGAGAACCGCGTGATCGGCGCCGATGCCAACCCCTACGTGGCGCTGGCCGCCACGCTGGCCTGCGGCTACCTGGGCATCAAGAACCGCATCGAGCCGACGCCCGAATGCAAGGGCGACGCCTACCTGTCGGAGTACCAGCTGCCGCGCTCGCTGAACGAGGCGCTCGGCTGGCTGGCCGACGAGAAGGATCTGCACGACGTGCTGGGCCGCGAGTTCATCACCGTGTACTCGGAGGTCAAGGACACCGAGTACGGCGAGTTCATGAAGGTGATCTCGCCGTGGGAGCGCGAGCACCTTCTTCTTCACGTCTGATTCCGGAGATTCGCGATGAGCGCAGTCCTCAACACCCCGACCGCCCGCAGCACCGCCGACTGGCAGGCTGCCGATGCGTCGCACTACCTGCACCCCTTCACCGACTTCAAGGGCCTGGCCAGCAAGGGCTCGCGCGTGATCACGCGCGCCGAGAACATCTACCTGTGGGACAGCGACGGCAAGAAGATCCTCGACGCGATGTCGGGCCTGTGGTGCGTCAACGTCGGCTACGGCCGCCAGGAGCTGATCGACGCGGCGACGCGCCAGTTGAAGGAGCTGCCCTTCTACAACAGCTTCTTCCAGACCGCGACGCCGCCGGCGATCGAGCTCGCCGAACTGCTCGCGCAGGTGACGCCGCCGCAGTTCCAGCACGTGTTCTTCTCCGGCTCGGGCTCGGAGGGCAACGACACCGTGGTGCGCATGGTGCGCCGCTACTGGGACATCCTGGGCCAGCCGCAGCGCAAGGTGATCATCAGCCGCAAGAACGCCTACCACGGCTCGACGATGGCCGGCGCCTCGCTCGGCGGCATGGCCGGCATGCACGAACAAGGGGGGCTGCCGATCCCCGACATCGTGCACATCGAGCAGCCGTTCTGGTTCGAATTGGGGCGCGACCTGTCGCGCGAGGAGTTCGGCAAGAAGGCCGCCGGCTGGCTGGAAGCGAAGATCCTCGAAGTCGGCGCCGACAAGGTGGCCGCCTTCATCGGCGAGCCGATCCAGGGCGCCGGCGGCGTGATCGTGCCGCCGGCCACCTACTGGCCCGAGATCCAGCGCATCTGCGACAGGCACGGCATCCTGCTGGTCAGCGACGAGGTCATCACCGGCTTCGGCCGCACCGGGCAATGGTTCGGCTGCGAGACGATGGGCACCAAGCCCGACCTGATGACCTTCGCCAAGGGCGTGACCTCGGGCTACATCCCGCTGGGCGGCGTGATGGTCGGCGAGCGCATCGCCAAGGTGCTGATCGAGCAAGGCGGCGAGTTCAACCACGGCTACACCTACTCGGGCCACCCGGTGGCCTGCGCGGTGGCGATCGCGAACATCCGGCTGATCCAGCGCGAAGGCCTGGTCGAGCGCGTGCGCGGCGACATCGGCCCCTACCTCGCGCAGCATTTCGCCGAGCTGGCCAGGCACCCGCTGGTGGGCGAGGCGCAGACCTGCGGGCTGATGGGCGCGCTGCAGCTGGTCAAGGACAAGGCCGCGGGCACGACGTTCGATGCCGCGCTCGAAGTCGGCATGGTCTGCCGCGGCCACTGCTTCGGCAACGGGCTGATCATGCGCGCGGTGGGCGACCGCATGATCATCGCGCCGCCGCTGGTGATGACGCGCGCGCAGATCGACGAGATGGCCGCGCTGATCAAGCACTGCCTCGACCTCACGCTGGCCGACGTCAAGGCGCGCGGATGGATGTGAAAGCGTGGCACGGGGTTTGCCTCTAACGCCCCATCGACGCGCCTCGCTAGACTGCCCGGCAGCTCGTTCCCAGACACCGTCTTTTCGACACACCGAAACCTCGACACGAAGGAAGTCCACCATGAAGCGGATGTTCAGTGCCCTCGCCTCCATCACACCGGCCGTGCTGGCCGCCACGGCTGCGCTGTGGGGGCCGCCGGCAGCGGCGCAGGAAGAGGAGAAGGTACTCAACGTCTACAACTGGTCCGACTACATCGCCGAGGACACGCTGCGCAACTTCGAGAAAGAGACCGGCATCAAGGTCCGCTACGACAACTTCGACAACAACGAGATCGTCCACGCCAAGCTGGTGGCGGGCAAGACCGGCTACGACGTGGTGGTGCCCTCGTCGTACTGGGCCAAGATCCAGGCCGACGGCGGCCTGCTGATGAAGCTCGACAAGAGCAAGATTCCCAACCTGAAGAACCTCGATCCCTCGCTGCAGGAGCAGCTCGCCAAGCTCGACCCGGGCAACCAGTTCCAGGTGAACTGGATGTGGGGCTACACCACGGTGGGCATCAACGTCGAGAAGGTCAAGGCCGCGCTGGGCGGCATGCCCATGCCCGACAACGCCTGGGACCTGGTCTTCAAGCCCGAGTACATCTCCAAGCTCAAGGGCTGCGGCGTCAGCTTCCTCGACTCGGCCACCGAGGTGATCCCGGCCGCGCTGCACTACCTCGGCAAGCCGCCGTATTCGAAGGCCCTGGCCGACTACGCCGGCGTCGGCCCGCTGCTGAAGTCGGTGCGGCCCTACGTGACGCTGTTCAGCTCGTCGGGCTACATCAACGACATGGCCAACGGCTCGATCTGCCTGGCGCTGGGCTGGTCGGGCGACATCAACATCGCGCGCCAGCGCGCCATCGACGGCAAAACCGGCCAGAACATCCAGGCGCTGATCCCCAAGACCGGCGGTATCCTGTTCTTCGACGTGATGGTGATCCCGGCCGACGCGCCGCACCCGAACAACGCGTACAAGTTCATCGACTACATCCTGCGCCCCGAGGTGCACGCGAGCCTGACCAACAAGGTCTTCTACGCCAACCCGAACAAGGAATCGAAGAAGTTCATCAAGCCGGAAGTCGCGAGCAACCCGACGGTGTTCCCGAGCGCGGAGGACATGAAGAAGATGCAGGCGCCGGACGCGCTGTCCAACGACATCCGCCGCACGATGACGCGCCTGTACACCAGCTTCAAGACGGGCCTGTGACGTGAGCACCGCGCCGGCGTACCTGCAGATTCGCGACGTCGTGAAGGACTTCGGCGGCGGTGCCGTCGCGGTCAACCACGTCTCGATCGACATCGCCAAGGGCGAGATCTTCGCGCTGCTCGGCTCCTCGGGCTGCGGCAAGACCACGCTGCTGCGCATGCTGGCCGGCTTCGAGACGCCGACCGCCGGGCGCATCGTGCTCGACGGCAAGGATCTCGCCGGCCTGCCGCCCTACGAGCGGCCGATCAACATGATGTTCCAGAGCTACGCGCTGTTCCCGCACCTGACGGTGGCGGACAACATCGCCTTCGGCCTGAAGCGCGACGGCATGCCGGCCGACCAGATCGCGCAGCGCGTCGAGGCCATGCTCAAGCTGGTGCAGCTCGGCAAGTACGCCAAGCGCAAGCCGCACCAGCTCTCCGGCGGCCAGCAGCAGCGCGTGGCGCTGGCGCGCAGCCTGGCCAAGCGGCCGCAGCTGCTGCTGCTCGACGAGCCGCTGGGCGCGCTCGACAAGAAGCTGCGCGAGGAGACGCAGATCGAGCTGGTCAACATCATCGAGGAGGTCGGCGTCACCTGCGTGATGGTCACGCACGACCAGGAAGAGGCGATGACGATGGCCTCTCGCATCGCCATCATGAGCGAGGGCAAGGTGCTGCAGGTCGGAGCGCCGTCCGAGATCTACGAGACGCCGGCGACGCGCTTCGTGGCCGACTTCATCGGCAACGTCAACCTGATGGACGGCACGCTGGCGCAGGACGAAGCCGACCACTGCGTGATCGACTGCGAGGATCTGAAGCACTACGTCGGCCACGGCATCACCGGCACGCAGGGCATGCCGGTGTCGGTGGCGGTGCGGCCGGAGAAGATCCACCTCTCGCCGCACGCGCCGACCGACGAGGACCACGGCGGCGGCTTCAACCGCGCCAAGGGCGTGGTGAAGAACCTGTCGTACTTCGGCGCCTACACCGTCTACCACCTCGAACTGCCGTCGGGCCGCGTGCTGAAGATCAGCCAGAACAACACCCAGCGCCACCGCGAGCACGAGCTGACCTGGGGCAGCGAGGCCTGGGCGCACTGGTCGCGCCAGTCGCAGGTGGTGCTGACGCAATGAAGGCGCTGCGCCGCTTTGCCGCCTGGCTCGTGCGCGGTCGCACGGCCGTCATCGGCCTGCCCTACCTGTGGCTGCTGGTGTTCTTCCTGCTGCCCTTCCTGATCGTGCTGAAGATCAGCGTCTCCGAGATGGAGGGCGTGGTCTTCAAGGACGTGCTGACTTTGAAGGAAGGCGTGCTGGCGCTGACCGTCAAGCTCTCGAACTACGTCTTCATCACCGAGGACGACCTCTACTTCAAGACCTACCTCTCGAGCATCAAGTACGCCGCGGTCACCACCGTGCTGTGCCTGCTGATCGGCTACCCCTTCGCCTACTTCATGGCGCGCGCGAAGGCGACCCTCCAGCCGGCGCTGCTGATGCTGGTGATGCTGCCGTTCTGGACTTCGTTCCTGCTGCGCGTCTACGCCTGGAAGGGGCTGCTGACCGAAAACGGCTGGGTGTCCGACCTGCTGATCGCGCTGCGGCTCGACCACGTGCTGCTGGCGATGGGCGTGATCCCGGCGCTGGGCAAGTTCATGAACTCGCCGTTCTCGCTGGTGGTGGGCATGGTCTACACCTACCTGCCCTTCATGATCCTGCCGCTGTACGGCAACCTCGCCAAGCTCGACCTGCGCCTGCTCGAAGCGGCCGCCGACCTGGGCGCGACGCCGTGGACGGCGTTCTGGAAGATCACCGTGCCGCTGTCCAAGGCCGGCATCATCGCCGGCGCGATGCTGGTGTTCATCCCCTGCATCGGCGAGTTCGTCATCCCCGAGCTGCTCGGCGGCCCGCAGACGCTGATGATCGGCCGCGTGCTGTGGGACGAGTTCTTCAGCAACAACGACTGGCCGATGGCCTCCAGCGTCGCGGTGGTGATGATCCTGCTGATCATCGTGCCGCTGGCGATCTTCAACCGCTACCAGGCGCAGGCCCAGGAGGCGCGGCGATGAGCGGCGGCAAGGCACTCTTCGGCGCGGGTTTCGCGCGCGGCTTCTCGAAGGCCTGGCTGATCGGCGGCTACGTGTTCCTGTACCTGCCGATCGTCGCGCTCGTCATCTACTCGTTCAACGACTCGCCGATACCGAACCTGTGGGCGGGCTTCACGCTGAAGTGGTACGCCGCGCTGCCGGGCGACCGCGAGATGATCGCCGGCCTGTGGCTGAGCCTCGAGGTGGCTTTCTTCACCGCCTGCGGCTCGGTGCTGCTGGGCACGCTGGCGGCCTTCGCGCTGGTGAAGTACCGGCGCTTCAGGGGCCGCACGGCCTTCAGCGGCATGGTCAACGCGCCGCTGGTGATGCCCGAGGTGATCATCGGCCTGTCGCTGCTGCTGATGCTGGTGTCGGTGCAGCGCGTGCTCGGCTTTCCCGAGCGCGGCATGCTGACCATCTGGCTCGGCCACCTGCTGCTGGGCATGGCCTACGCGACCGTGGTGGTGCAGGCGCGGCTGCAGGACCTGAACCCGCAGCTCGAAGAAGCGGCGATGGACCTGGGCGCGCGGCCGCACCAGGTGTTCTACCTCGTCACGCTGCCGATGATCGCGCAGTCGCTGCTGTCGGCCTGGCTGCTGACCTTCACGCTCTCGCTCGACGACGTGGTGCTGTCGGCCTTCCTCTCCGGCCCCGGCTCGACGACCATGCCGCTGGTGATCTTCTCGCGCGCGCGCCTGGGCCTGAACCCGAGCGTGAACGCGGTAGCCACCATCATCGTGCTGGTGGTGTCGCTGGGCGTGGTGGTGGCGAGCCTGGCCATCGCCCGCGCCGAGCGCCGCCGCAGCCAGGAACTCGCGGCCGCCGCGCGCGGCGGATGAATCAACGAACGAACGACCGAAACGATTGACCCACGAGGAGAACCCGACATGAAATTCCGGCAACCCACCGCCCTCGCCCAGGCCGTCGTGCTCGCGCTCGGGGCCGGCTTCGCGAGCGGCGCCGCGGCGCAATCGACCGCCGACCTGATCAAGGAGATCCAGGATCTGAAGAAGCGCGTCGCCGAGCTGGAAGGCAAGGCCGGCGCCGCCGAGGCCGCCAGGCCGGCCGCCGGCCAGTGGGGCATGACGCCCGAGCAGGCCGCCGAGTTCAACCGCATCGCGGTGAAGACCGAGGCGATGGAAGACGCGCGCGACGCCGCCGGCCTGAAGGGCCTGAAGATCTCGGGCTACATGGACCCGACCTTCATCTACAACAAACGCCAGGACAAGGCGGGCTTCCAGCTCCTGAACCGCGTCGACGACGACGGCTACAACTACGACAACTCGTACTTCGGCGCCGCGGTGCTCGACTTCACCAAGGAAACCGACTCCGGCACGCGCTGGCGCCTGACGCTGGCGCCGAACCGCGGTGTCGGCGCGGTGGTCGACGGCGCCTCGCCGATCCACGAAGCCAGCGTGTCGGTGCCGATCACCGACTTGCAGACGCGCTTCATCGCCGGCCAGATCCCCGACTGGTCGGGCTACGAGTACCTGCAGCCGACGCTGAACAAGCTGATCACGCACAACCTGCTGTTCGACTTCACGCTGCCCACCGCGTACACCGGCGCCGGCTTCGAGATCGCCGACGGCAAGTGGATCTACAAGGGCGTGCTGGCGAACATGAACGGCACGCGCAAGACCCCGGGCAACAAGACGCCGGTGATCGCCTACCGCGTCGACTACGCGCGCGGCGAGTTCCAGGGCTTCGGCTTCGCGGGCGTGCACGGCAAGGCGGCGAACCTCACCGAGAACGTCGTCGACGTCAACGGCGACGTGGTGACGCAAAAGGATTCGCGCGTCGACCTGTTCGAGTTCGACGCCTACTTCATCCGCGGCGACTGGACGGTGCAGGGCCAGCTGAGCCTGGGCCAGCAGAAGCGCGCCTCGATCACGCCCGACCCGGTGAGCGGCGAGCTGCGCGACGCCAGGTGGTGGGGCCTGTCGACGCTGGCGGCCTACAAGTGGGATCCGCGCTTCGAGACCACCGCGCGGCTCGACTACCTCGCCAACAAGAAGAACGGCGGCGGTCTGCTCGGCTACACCGTGGCCGACGGCCGCAACGGCATCGGCCCCGACGTCAATGGCGATCCCGAGCGCGGCGCCAACCGCATGGCGCTGACGCTGGGTGCGAGCTATCTCTTCAACCTGAACACGACCTTCAAGGTCGAGTACCGCATCGACCGCGCCAACCTGCCCGTCTTCATCGACGTGAAGGACGGCAGCTACAGCAAGACCAACCAGCTGTTCGGCGCCTCGGTCCTGGTGTCGTTCTGACGGAGCGCGTGCCCGCGCGGCGGGCGCCGCGTCGTCTCCCATCCCGATAGGAGCAGACATGAACAAGCCCGCCCCCGACTGGCACGCCGCCGCAGCGGCACTGCGCATCGACGGCCGCGCGCTGATCGCCGGCCAGCGTGTGGCCGCCAGGAGCGGCGAGACCTTCGCGAAGGCTTCGCCGATCGACGGCCGCGCGCTCGGCGACATCGCACGCGGCCGCGTCGAGGACATCGACGCGGCCGTTGCCGCCGCGCGCGCCGCGTTTGCCGACGCGCGCTGGGCCGGCAAGGCGCCGGCAGCGCGCAAGAAGGTGCTGCAGCGCTTCGCCGACAAGATCCTCGCCGCGAAGGAAGAGCTCGCCCTGCTCGAGACGCTCGACATGGGCAAGCCGATCCAGTACAGCCTCGCGGTCGACGTGGGCGCCACCGCGCGCACCATCGCGTGGTACGCCGAAGCGGTCGACAAGATCTACGACGAGATCGCGCCCACCGGCGCCAGCGCGCTGGCGCTGATCACGCGCGAGGCGATGGGCGTGATCGGCGTGGTGGTGCCCTGGAACTATCCGATGATCATGGCGGCCTGGAAGCTGGGGCCCGCGCTGGCCGCCGGCAACAGCGTGGTGCTCAAGCCTTCCGAGAAAAGCCCACTGACGGCGCTGCGCTTGGCTGAACTCGCCATCGAGGCCGGCCTGCCCGAGGGCGTGTTCAACGTCGTGCCGGGCTACGGCCACGAGGCCGGCGAGGCGCTCGCGCTGCACATGGACGTGGACGCGATCGGCTTCACCGGCAGTACGCGCGTGGGCCGCAAGATGCTCGAATACGCGGGCCGCAGCAACCTCAAGCGCGTCTACAACGAGCTGGGCGGCAAGTCGGCCTTCGTGGTGTTCGACGACTTCGCCGACGTCACGCGTGCCGCCAGGACGGTGGCCGGCAGCATGTTCTTCAACCAGGGCGAGAGCTGCAACGCGCCCTCGCGCGTGCTGGTGCACGAGAAGGTGGCGGACCGCTTCCTCGAAGTGGTCGCCGCCGAGGCGCCCAAGTACGCGCCGGGCGACCCGCTCTCGGGCCGCGCCGAGATGGGCGCGCTGGTCGACGAGACGCAGATGAACACCGTGCTCGGCTACATAGCCGCCGGCAACGCCGAAGGGGCGAAGCTGGTCACCGGCGGCGCGCGCGCACGCGCCGAGACGGGCGGCTTCTACGTGCAGCCGACGGTGTTCGAGCGCGTGCGCAACGACATGAAGATCGCGCGCGAGGAGATCTTCGGCCCGGTGATGAGCGTGATCCGCTTCAAGGACGAGGCCGAAGCCATCGCGCTGGCCAACGACTCGAGCTACGGCCTGCAGGCCAGCGTGTGGAGCGACAACGTCAACCGCGCGCACCGCGTGGCCCGGGCGCTGCGCGCCGGCACCGTGCACGTCAACCAGTACGACGAGGACGACATCACCGTGCCCGTCGGCGGCTACAAGCAGAGCGGCAACGGCCGCGACAAGAGCCTGCACGCCTTCGACAAGTACACCGAGCTGAAAACCACCTGGCTGCGCATCGACGCGGCTTGAGTGCCAGGAGAGACAGATGAATCATTCCCTCAACGAACAGCTGATGGCCCGCAAGGCCGCCGCCACCGCGCGCGGCGTCGGCGTGATGGGCACGTTCTTCGCCGACCGCGCCGACAACGCCGAGCTGTGGGACGTGGAAGGCCGGCGCTTCATCGACTTCGCCGGCGGCATCGCGGTGATGAACAGCGGCCACGGCCACCCCAGGGTGGTCGCGGCGATCGAAGCGCAGCTGAAGAAGTTCACCCACACCTGCTACCAGGTGGTGCCCTACGAGAGCTACATCGCGCTGGCCGAGAAGCTCAACGCGCTGACGCCGGGTTCGCACGCGAAGAAGACGGCCCTCTTCTCCACTGGCGCCGAGGCGATCGAGAACGCGATCAAGATCGCGCGCTCATCCACGAAACGCTCGGGGGTCATTGCCTTCAGCGGCGCCTTCCACGGCCGCAGCCTGTTCGCGGTGTCGCTGACGGGCAAGGTGGCGCCCTACAAGCTCGGCTTCGGGCCCTTCCCGCCCGAGATCTACCACGCGCCCTACCCCGACGCGCACACGCCGCTGGCCGAGGTGAAGAAGGCGGTTCACCACCTCTTCAAGGCCGACATCGAGCCGGGCCGCGTCGCCGCGATCGTGTTCGAGCCGGTGCAGGGCGAAGGCGGCTTCAACGTGATCCAGGCCGAGGCGGTGCAGTGGCTGCGCCAGCTCTGCGACGAACACGGCATCGTGCTGATCGCCGACGAGATCCAGACCGGCTTCGGCCGCACCGGCCGCCTGTTCGCGATGGAGCACTTCGGCGTGGTGCCGGATCTGATGACCATCGCCAAGAGCCTCGCCGGCGGCGTGCCGCTGTCGGCCGTGACCGGCAAGGCCGAGATCATGGACGCGCCCGCGCCCGGCGGCCTGGGCGGCACCTACGCCGGCAACCCGCTGGCGATCGCCGCCGCGCACGCGATCATCGACGTGATGCGCGACGAGCAGCTGCCCGAGCGCGGCGCGACGCTGGGCGATCAGTTGAAGGCGATGTTGGCCGGCATGCGCCAGGAGATCCCGCAGATCGCCGACGTGCGCGGCCTCGGCGCGATGGTCGCGGTGCAGTTCAACCAGCCCGGCAGCGGCGCGCCGGACGCCGACTTCACGAAGAAGGTGCAGGCCGAGGCGCTCAAGCGCAGCCTGATCCTCTTGACCTGCGGCGTCGATGCCAACGTGGTGCGCTTCCTGTTCCCGCTGACGGTCCAGCAGCCGGTGTTCGACGAGGCGCTGGGCATCCTGCGCGAATCGCTGCGCGCCACCGCCGCGTGATCCGCGACGACATCGTCGACCTGCGCGAGCAGCTCGCCGCGCAGGGCGTGCACACGCTGCTCGCGCAGTTCACCGACCTGCACGGCGTCGCCAAGGGCAAGCTGCTGCCGCTGGCGCAGCTGCGCACGCTGGTCGAAACGGGTGCAGGCTTCTCGGGGCCCTCGATCGCCGGCACCGGGCTGCCGCGCATGGGACCGCGCTCGGAGTATTACGGGCGCGGCGACCTCGCCACCGCCTGCGCGCTGCCGTGGATGCCGGGCCACGCCCGCATCGTCTGCGACGGCTTCGTCGCCGGAGAGCCCTTCGATGCCTGCCCGCGCCAGGTGCTGCGCCGTCAGATCGCACGCCTGGCCGAACGCGGCTGGAGCTTGCAGACCGGCATCGAGCCGGAGTTCTTTCTGCTGCGTCGCACCGCGCACGGCTTCGCACCGGCCGACGAGCACGACCGCCTCGCCAAGCCCTCCTACGATCTGAAGAGCCTGCCGCGACAGGCCGATTTCCTGCACGAGCTGGTGACGGCGCTCGCGGCCTGCGGGCTGGAGGTGCTGCAAGTCGACCATGAAGACGCCCAGGGCCAGTACGAAGTCAACTTCCTGCACGCCGATGCGCTGACCAGCGCCGACCGGCTGACGCTCTTCAAGCTGGCCGCGCACGCGCTGGCCGAACGTCGCGGCATGGTCTTCTCGATGATGCCCAAGCCCTTCGCCGACCAGCCGGGCAGCGGCATGCATTTCCACGTGTCGCTCGACGGCGGCGACGATGAGACGCTGCGGCACTTCATGGCCGGCGTGCTGGCGCATTCCGCCGGCCTCGCGGCGCTGGCCGCGCCGACGGTGAACTCGTACAAGCGGCTCGTCGTCGGCGAATCGCTGTCGGGCACCAGCTGGGCGCCGGCCTGCATCGCGCACGGCCCGAACAACCGCACGGCGTTGATCCGCACGCTGCCGGGCCGCTTCGAATGGCGGCTGCCGGATGCGTCGGCGAATCCCTACCTCGCCACCGCCGGGCTGATCGCCGCCGGGCTGGACGGCGTCGCCAGGCGCAGCGATCCTGGCCCGGCCTGCACCGACGATCTGTTCGAGCGGCCCATCGCCGCGCGGCTACCGCAAAGCCTCGCCGAAGCAGTCGATGCGCTCGAAGCCGACGAGACGCTGTGCAACGCGCTCGGCGCCACGCTCGCGCGCGAGTTCATCGCCGCGAAGCGCGCCGAATGGATCGCTTACGCGCGCCACGTCAGCGCCTGGGAACTGCAACGCTACGGCGATCGCTTCTAGGGGCCGGCTTGCAGCATCCCGTTCCCTGGCTCTCCTACCTCTGCCTCGCCTCCGGCATGGCGCTGGTGGGCAGCTACGTGGGGCTGTCGAAGGTCCTGGTGCTGGTGCTGCCGGTGTTCCTGCTCGCCTGGCTGCGCTTCGGCATCGCGGCCGTCGCGATGGCCGGCTGGGTGAAGCGGCAGCCCGGCGAGACGCCGCTGAACGCACACGACCGCTGGCTGCTGTTCCTCGAATCCTTCTTCGGCAACTTCCTGTTCTCGGTGTGCATGCTGTTCGGCGTGGCGCGCACCTCGGCGCTGGCGGCCGGCGTGATCATGGCGGCGATCCCCGCGGTGGTGGCGATCCTGTCGCGCGTCATCCTGAAGGAGCGCATCGCGCCGCGCGTGGCGATCGGCATCGCCTGCGCGGTGGGCGGCATCGCGCTGGTCTCGTTCGGCAAGCATGCCGGCGGCACGGACTCGGATCTCGGCGGGCTGGTCGGCAACCTGCTGCTGCTCGGCGCCGTGATCTGCGAGGCGATCTACGTCGTGCTCGGCAAGAAGCTGGCGGCCAAGGTCTCGGCCAAGCGCATCAGCGCGCTGATCAACCTGTGGGGCCTGCTGCTGGTGGCGCCCTTCGGCCTGTGGCAGGCGCTCGGCTTCGACTTCGGCGGCGTCAGCGCCGCGCACTGGTGGCTGCTGGTCTTCTACTCGCTGGCCGCCAGCATGGTCACGGTGTGGCTGTGGATGACCGGGCTGAAGCACGTGCCGGCCTCGCAGGCCGGCGTGTTCACCGTGATGCTGCCGGTGGCCGCCGCGGCGGTCGGCGTGATCTTCCTCGGCGAGCGCTTCACGCCGGCTCAGGCCGGCGCGTTCGCGCTCGCATTGGCCGGCGTGGTGCTGGCCACGTGGCCGGCGCGCCGCGCCTGAGCTGCGAGGCCGGCCACCGCGGCGGCAGGCAGCGTCTTGAGCCGGTGGTCCGACCACACCTGGCGCCAGCGGCGCGCGCCCGGCTGGCCGTTCCACAGGCCCAGCATGTGGCGCGCGATGCGCGGCCAGGGCTCGCCTTCGCGCGCCTCGCGCTCCATGTAGTCGACCATCGCGGCTTCGACCTGCTCGCGCGTGCGCCCGGCGGCTTCCGCTCCGAGGAAGCGCTCGTCCCATTCGGCCAGCAGCCAGGGGTGGTGATAGGCCTCGCGGCCGACCATCACGCCCTGCATGCCTTGCGCGAACAGCGCTTCGATCTGCGCGTTGCCGGTCACGCCGCCGTTGAGCGCGAAGCGCAGCGCCGGAAAGTCGTTCTGCAGGCGCGTGACGAACTCGTAGCGCAGCGGCGGCACCTCGCGGTTCTCCTTCGGGCTCAGGCCCTGCAGCCAGGCATTGCGCGCATGCACGACGAAGACCTCGCAGCCGGCCGCGGCCACCGTGCCGACGAAGTCGCGCACGAAGCCGTAGTCCTCGATGCGGTCGATGCCGATGCGGTGCTTGACCGTCACGGGAATGTCCACCGCATCGCGCATCGCCTTCACGCCATCGGCGACCAGCGCCGGCTCGGCCATCAGGCAGGCGCCGAAGGCGCCGCGCTGCACGCGCTCGCTGGGGCAGCCGCAGTTCAGGTTGACCTCGTCGTAGCCCCACTGCTGCGCCAGCTTCGCGCAGCGCGCCAGGTCATCGGGCTCGCTGCCGCCGAGCTGCAGCGCGAGTGGATGTTCTTCCTCGTGGTAGTCGAGGTGGCGCGGCACGTCGCCGTGCAGCAGCGCGCCGGTGGTCACCATCTCGGTGTACAGGCGCGTGCGCTGCGTCAGCAGGCGGTGGAAGAAGCGGCAGTGCCGGTCCGTCCAGTCCATCATCGGCGCCACGCTGAGGCGCCAGGGAAAAACTTCGTTCGGGAGCATCGGGGGCGGCGGGTTCGCAGCCCCCGATTGTCGCCGCTCAGCGCACGGCCGAGCCCACGTTGATCGAGCGCACGAACACCACCACGTCGCGCAGCTGCTCGTCGGTCAGCTCCTCGCCCCAGGGCGGCATCTTGGGCGAGCGCGCCAGCGACTCGCCGCCGCGCTGCACGATCAGCTTGACGTAGTCGTCGTTCTTGTCCGAGACGCGCAGGTTGGCCGGGCGCGGCGTGTAGAGCTTGGCGGCGCGGCCGTTGCCGTCGCCGGTCACGCCGTGGCAGGTGACGCAGTAGTTGGCGAACACCAGGCCGCCGCGGAACACCGCGGCGTCGTGGCTGTCGCGCGGCAGCAGCACGCCGTCGTGCGACGGCTGCGCCGCCGGCGCGAACGATGCCGCCAGGCCGAGCGCAAGGGCCAGGCAAGCGCTGCGCAGGCTCATTTCTCCACCTCGATGGTCATGTGCATGTCGGGGTGGATCGCGCACTCCACCTCGACGCTGCCGGCCTTGTCGAAGGTGACGCTCTTGCTGCCGCCCTGCGGGTAGCTGCCGAGGTCGAAGCTCTTCACCGGCGAGAGCGAGAACACGTTGTGCGAGAACGGGTCCTCGTTGACGAACTTCACCGAGTCGCCCGCCTTGACCTTCAGCGTCTTGGCGCTGAAGGCCTTGCCCTTCTGGCCCACGGTGTGCTCGGCGGCGGCCGCGGGCAGCGCGGCGGCGGCCAGCAGCATCGCGAGGGTGGCGAGGTGAACGGGTTGGAAGCGCGAATGCATGGTTCAGTTCTCCTTGATGGCAGCAGTACGGGCAGGCAGCGCCGCGCTCGGCGGCGCCGCGTCGATGAGGGGCAGGACGGGCAGCGCCAGCGCGGGCATGCGCCCGGTCAGCGCCTTCATGAAGGCCACCAGGTCCTGCTTGTCCTGGGGCGCGAGGTGCAGCGGCCGCACGTCCTGCGAGAGGTTGCGCTTGTCGTCGCCGCCGCGGTCGTAGTGCTCCACCACGTCCATCAGCGTCGCCGCCGAGCCGTCGTGGAAGTACGGCGCGGTCAGCTCCACGTCGCGCAGCGTCGGCGTCTTGAAGGCGCCTTTCATCGAGGCGAGCGGACGCACCTTGAAGCGGCCTTCGTCGTAGGCGGTGCCGCCCTGCGCGACGCCGATGTTGTGGAAGCCGTTGTCGCTGAAGTTCGGCCCCGAGTGGCAGGCGGCGCAGTTGCCGCGCTGCGGATCCTTGAAGACCTGATAGCCGCGCCAGGCGGCCGCGTCGATGGCGCGGCGGTCGCCGGCGAGCCAGCGGTCGAAGGGCGAATCGCTGGACACCAGCGTGCGCTCGAAGGCGGCCAGCGCCTTGGCCAGCGTCGCCTCGTCGATCGCCTCGCCGGGGAAGGCGCCGGCGAACAGCGTGCGGTAGCCGGCGCTGCCGCGCAGCATCGCCAGCAGCGCGTCCATGTCGGTATGCATCTCCTCGCGGGTCTTCATCGGCCCGAGCGCCTGGTCTTCGAGCGAGCGCATGCGGCCGTCCCACATGAACTGCGTGTTGAAGGCCATGTTCACCACCGTCGGCGTGGCGCGCTGCAGCACGCTGCCGTTGATGCCGATGCCGGTTTTCAGCCCGTCGGACCAGCCCAGCGCCGGGTTGTGGCACGAAGCGCACGACACCGTGCCGTTGCCCGACAGGCGCGGGTCGAAGAACAGCGCCTTGCCGAGTTCGCTCTTCTGCGCGCTGGCCGGGTTGTGCGGCGGCGCGGCCACGGCGCCCAGGCGCCAGATCTGGTCGGCCGCCTCGGGAGGCGGAACTTCCGTGGCGGCGGGCGCGGCGCAGGCCAATGCGGCGGCGAGCGCGAGCGGCGCGGCGGCAAGACGATGAAGCTGCTGGCAGCGATGGCCGGAATGCATCGACGATCCTTTCGAGGTGTTTCCGGTGCTTATCGGCGCCTCGTCGATCATATTTAGCTACTTGTGATCTATTCCGACGATCTGTTGATCATTTGACGTTGGATGAACTCAAGTCTTTGACAGACTGTGTCGAAGTGCTGAAGGACGCTGTCTGACCAACAAGACCATGACGCAGCCCGACGCGCTCCTCTTTTCAACTCCCGACGGCGGCCGCGGCTTCTTCGCCCACCACGGCTTCTGGGCGCCGGGCGTGCGGCTGTTCCGCCGCCTCACCTTCGCGACCAAGGCGCTGCTGATCTCCTTCATGTTCCTGCTGCCGCTGGCCACGCTCAGCGCGGTCTACCTGCGCCATGCGATCGACTCGCTGCAGGCCGGCGAGCGCAGCCAGGCCGGCCTCGCCTACGCCGAGGAGACGCTGGCCCTGCTCGACGCGATGCAGCAGCGCCGCGCGCAGGCGGTGGCGCCGGACAAGCAGGCCCCTGACGCCGACGCCGTGCAGGAGAGCCTGAAGCGCCTCGAACTCGCGCACGCCGCAGTGGCGGCGATGGTGTCGCGCGAGATGCTCGACGTGGCCCGCGCCAACATCGAGAAGGCCGCCGCCGCGCGCGGCAATGCGCTGGCGGCCTACAAGCGCTATTCGCAGGGCATCGAAGCGGCGCAGTCGATGCTGCGCCAGACGCTCGAAGGCTCGGGCCTGCAGGCCGATGCCGACGAGACCACGCGCCGCCTGGTGCGCGTGGCGCTGTACGACCTGCCGCGCTCCACCGAGGCCGCGCTGGCGCAGGCCGACCTCGCGCTGGCCGCGGCGGCGGGCGCGCCGCCCGAACGGGTGGCCGCGCAGCTCGCCACGCCGCACGCGATCGGCCTGTACCTCGACCGCGAGGTGCGCGAAGGCATCGACGCCATCGCCGCGAGCCGGCCCGAACTCGCCAGCGCGCTCGCCTACGCGCAGACGCAGGAGGCCTTCGAGCAGCTCGCCGCCGCGGTGGAAGGCGCCGGCCAGGAAGGCTGGCAGCCCGACACGGCGGCGCTCGGCCAGCGCCGCGACGCGGTGGTGCGCCTGGCCAGCGCGCTGCAGCAGCGCGCCATCGAGACGCTCGGCGCCACGCTGGCCGCGCGCGCCGCGCAGACGCGGCTGGAGCGCAACCTGATCGTCGCGCTGCTGGTCGGCAGCCTGCTGGTGGCGGCCTACATGTTCGCGTCGTTCTCCAAGGTGATGATGGGCGGCCTGGCCGAGGTGCGCCGCCATCTGCGCGCGATGACCGACGGCGATCTCACGTCATCGCCCTCCCCCTGGGGCCGCGACGAAGCGGCACAGCTGATGCTGACGCTGCGCGAGATGCAGCAGTCGCTGCGCGGCATCGTCACGCAGGTACGCCATTCGTCGCAGGGCATCAACGACGCCAGCATGCGCATCGCCTCGGGCGCCAACCAGCTCTCTGCCAGCACCGAGCACAGCGCGGAGTCGCTCAAGCGCTCGTCCAGCGCGATGGAGCACATCGGCAGCACGGTGCGCGACACCGCCGGCGGTGCGTCGGACGCCAGCCGGATGGGCCGCGCCAACCGCGAGGCCGCGCTGCGCGGCGGCCAGGTGGTCGAGCAGGTGATCGCGACGATGGACGACATCCACGGTTCGTCGAACCGCATCGGCGAAATCATCGGCACGATCGACGGCATCGCCTTCCAGACCAACATCCTCGCGCTGAACGCCGCGGTGGAAGCCGCGCGCGCCGGCGAGCACGGCCGCGGCTTCGCGGTGGTGGCCGGCGAGGTGCGCAGCCTGGCGCAGCGCAGCGCCGATGCGGCGCGCGAGATCAAGACGCTGGTGGGCAGCACGATCGAGCGCGTCGACGCCGGCGCGCACGTGGTGCGCCGCGCCAGCGAGGTGTTCGACGAGATCGTCGCGGCCTCGCAACGCGTCGACACGGTGCTCGACGAGATCGCCTCGCGCACGCGCGCGCAGGCCGACGAGGTGGCTGAAGTGAGCCGCGCGGTGCTGGAAGTCGACGGCGCGGCGCGCGGCAACGTCGAGCTGGTTCAGGAGACGGAAGCGACCGCCGCGCTGCTGCAGGAGCAGGCGCGCATCCTCACCTCGCGCGTGGACCGCTTCCGCCTGCCCGAGGCCTGATCAGCGCCGCTCCCAGCCGCCCGGCCGCTCACGCCAGCCCGGGCCGTCGCGCCGCCACTCGTGCGGCCGCCATTGGTAGCCGGGGCGCGGCGCCTCCCAGTGGCCGCCGATCCAGACATGGCGGTTGACGCGCCAGCCCCAGTAGCCGCCGATCCACAGCCAGCCCGGCGCGGGCGCGGCCGGAACGTATTCGACCTGCGGCGGCGGCGGCGCCACGGCCACCGGCTCGCCGTAGTAGCCGTAGGTGCCATAAGGCGCCGGCGCGACCACGCAGCCGGCCAGCGTGAGGCTCAGCGCGGCAGCGGCCGTGGCAACGGCGAATGTTCGGGTCGGGCGGATCGGCTTCATGCGGCGCTCCTTCGAGGTTTCAGCCCCGAAACGCCGCGCGCTGCGCGCGGGTGCACGCCGCGCCGCCGGCTTTACCCGCGCGACACAGTCGTGTCGACGTGCTGCGCGCGCGCCGCCGCGCCGGCGATGCCCGCGACGAAGCGCGGCCACAGCGGCTCGGGCAGGTCGTGGCCCATGCCGTCGACCACGTCGAGCGTCGCGCCGCGGATGCGCCGCACCAGGTCCTGCCCGCAGCCGAGCGGCACCAGCGGATCGCCCGCGCCATGGATCACGTGCGTGGGCGCGGCAATGCGCGCCAGCAGCGGGGTGCGGTCGCCGTCGGCGGCGATCGCTGCCATCTGCCGCACGACGGCGCCGGGGCGGTAGGCACGCTGCATCCACGCCGCGATGCGCTCGCGCCGCTGCTCTTCCGGCATCGGGTAGGCGGGGCTGCCGATCATGCCGTGCAGCCGCACCAGGTGCTCGATCACGCTGGCCGGGTCGTGCGGATGCCTGGGCCGCGACAGCAGCGCCATGCGCATCTTCAGGCTCGGCTGCGGCAGGCGGCGCGCGCCGCTGGTGGTCATCATCAGCGTCAGGCTGCGCACGCGCAGCGGATGCCACGCCGCGAGGTGCTGCGCGACCATGCCGCCCATCGACGCGGCGCACACATGCGCGCTCTCCAGCCCGAGCGCGGCGATCAAGGCGGCGGTGTCGTCGGCCAGATCGGCGAGGCGGTACGGACTCGCCACCGGCAGCCCGAGGCTGTGGCGCAGCGCCGCGACCGCGAGATTCGGCACGCCGAGCCGATCGAAGGGCTGCGACAGGCCGACGTCGCGGTTGTCGAAGCGGATGACGCGAAAGCCGCGCGCCACCAGCTGGTCGACCAGGCCCTCGGGCCAGGCCACCAGCTGCATGCCCAGGCCCATGATCATCACCAGCGGCTCGCCGCTCGCCGGCCCGCGCTCGTCGACTTCGAGGCGTACGCCGTTGGCGCTGATCTGCATCAGGCTTTCTGGGGTGTTCTGAAGAACCAGCGCCGCGCGCCGTGCGCCTCGAAGGGCTTCCAGTGTCCGGCCGGCTGCGCGAGGCGGTCGGCCACCGCGTAGAGCGCCAGCGGATTCATGCCCATGCCCATGTGGCTGGCGTGCACCTCGATGTTCTCCGCCTGCGGCCCCGGCGCGACCACGCTGCAGCGCCACGCGACGATGCCGTCGCTGCGCGACCAGATCGAGGTCGTCGGCACCGGCGGCTCGTGGCGCAGCTGCGCCAGCACCTTCGGGTCGTGCACCGACTGGCCGCTGACCAGCTCGAAGAAGCGCCACGCATTGGTGGCGCGCGGATGGCCGGTGAAAGGCGTGCCCAGCGTGATCACGCAGCGCACGTGGTCGGGCAGCTCCTTGGCGAGCTCGCGCGCGTACAGGCCGCCCAGGCTCCAGCCGATCAGGCTGACCTTGCGCGCATGCGCGTTGAACAGCCGCCGCACGTCGTGCGTGCAGCGCTCCAGCACGCCTTCGCGCGGGCCGAAGTTGAAGCCCTGGTGCCACGGATGCGTCACGTAGCCCAGGCCGTCGAGGAAGCGCCGCAGCGGCCGCGTGGTGAAGTCGTTGGCGCCCAGCCCCGGCAGCACCAGCACCGGGTGGCCGTCGCCGCGCGGGAGCTTGCGCAGCCAGGGCATGGCAGCCCGCAGCGCGGCGTACTCCCAGGGCGCGCGGCCTTCCATCGCCAGCAGCAGCGCGTTGGGCGCGCGCAAGTCCTCGAAATGGAAGCGGTGGTGGTCGCTCAGATCGGGTTTCACGCCGGCCATGTTAGCGGCGCGCCCGCTTCGCCACTGGAGCGTTCGCCCTAGGCTTTGCTGTCGCCTTGGCGACAGGCTTTCGCGCCGCCTCGGGTGCAGGCGCGGCAGCCGGCGGCAGGCCCTTGAACTCCTCGAACGCGGTCTCGATCTGCGCGGCGAACTCGGCCACCTCGGGCATCGCCTGGGCGCAGGCCATCACCCCGAGATCGAGCTGCTGGTCGTAGGTCTGAACCGTGACGTTCAGCGCCACGCCGTGCACGACGATGGAGGTCGGGTAGTTCGCGACCATCTTCGCGCCGGCGAGGTACAGCGGCACCGTCGGCCCCGGCACGTTGGAGACCACCAGGTTGGCCAGCGGCGGGATGCGGTCGGCCAGGCCGGCGCGGCCGTACACTGCCGTCAGCGCCTCCATCAGCCAGGGCACGCCCATCGAGGGAAAGTTGGTCGGCAGGAAACTCTTGACGCTGCCCAGCGCCGACTTCATCGAGGCGCTCGCCGCCAGCACGTGCGCCAGGCGCGCGGCCGGGTCGGCCAGGTGCGTGCCCAGGCTCATCTGCGTCATCGAGGCCTGGGTGTTGGCGGTGGCGTCGCCGCGCTCGCGCAGCGAGATCGGCACCGCCGCCAGCAGCGACTTGCGCGGCAGCGGCCCGTGCTTGGCGAAGTGGCGCCGCAGCGCGCCGCCGAGGATGAACAGCAGCGCGTCGTTCAGGCTCGCGCCGTGGCGGCGCCGCACCGCGTTCAGCTCGGCCAGCGGCAGGCTGACGCCGGCGAAGGCGCGCGTGTCGGAGATGGTGGTGTTCAGCCGCGTGCGCGGCGCCAGGCCGAGGTTGCCGACGCTCTTCTTCGGCGCCGCGCCGCCGCTGACGCGCGCCCACATCGAGGCCGCCGTCTCGCCGAGCGCGCCGCCGGCCGTCTGCGCGGCCATCTGCGAGATCGTGCCCACCGCCGCGGGCAGCGCCTTGACCAGGCTGCCGAGCTGTTCGAGCTGGTGCGAGAGCGCGCCGCGCAGCATCTCGGTGGCGCCGAGCTGGCCCTTGCGCTTGCGCGAGGGCTTCGTTTCGACTTCGCGCGGCTGCGCCGTCAGGTCGAGGATGGCCTGCGCCAGCGCCACCGCCGCCTGCCCGTCGACCGCCGCGTGATGAAGCTGCGAGTAGACGGCGACGCGCTTGGCGCCGTCCGGCCCCGGCGCGAGGCCGTCGAAGACGTGGAACTTCCACAAGGGCCGGCTGCGATCGAGCAGCACCGGGTGCAGCTCGCCGACCTGCGCTTCCAGATCGGAAAGCCCGCTGCCCTTGGGCAGGTGGATCGCGACGATGTGTTCTTCCAGGTCGGGCTGCGCATCGACCCAGGCCGGCGCCGCGAGGTTCAGCGGCATCCAGGCCAGCTTGCGGCGCAGCGCGGGCACCAGCGGCAGCCGCGACGCGATGTGCGCGCGCAGCTCGGCGGCGAAGTCGCCGCGGTGCGTGCGCGGCAGCTCGTAGATGCTCAGCGCGCCGACGTGCATCGGCATCTCCGCGGTCTCCAGGTACAGGAAGCTCGCGTCCAGGCCGGACAGTTGCTGCATCGTCGACTCTCCCCTCGCTCTTCGTCGCGGCCATGCTAAGCCGCGCCGCGCCGCACCGCGCGAGGGAAAGCCCGCTCGGCGTTCAGCCGAGCTTGCGTTCGCGCAAGGCGAGCAGCTCGTTGCCGGCCAGCGCCGCCAGCACCAGCGCGCCGCCGCTGATCACCGTGGCGGCCGGCGCCTCGCCCGCGCCCAGCCAGGCCCACAGCACGCCGAAGATCACTTCGAGCAGGCCGAGCAGCGAGATCTCCGGCGCCGGCAGCACGCGCGCCACCATCACCGCGAGCAGGCAGGGAATCGCCAGCTGCACGACGCCGAGCAGCGCGAGCAGCGACAGGTCGCGCCCCGTGGCCGCGAACGGCAGCGCCGGCAGCAGCGTCACGGCGGCCGAGAGCACGGCGCCGATCAGCACCGCGGGCAGCATGTCCTGCCGGGCCGCGCCGCGGTTGTGCTGCATCAGCGTCCAGTTCGCCGCGGCCGCCAGCGGCACGGCAAGACCGACCGCCATGCCCAGCAGGTTGCGCGCATCGGCGCCGCTGACCTCGCGCGCGTACATCCAGACGATGCCGGCGCCGGCCACGACGATCGCGCCCCAGGTGCGCGCCGCGAGCCGGTGGCCGAGCGCGAAGCGCGCCGCCAGCGCGGTGATCAGCGGCGTCAGCGCGATCAGCACCAGCACGTTGGCGACGGTCGTCAGCGTCAGCGCCAGCATGAAGGCCGTGTACATCACCGCCCAGCACAGCCCTGACAGCCACAGCGTGAGGCCGCCCTCGCGCAGCGAGCGCAGCAGTGGCGCCGGGCCGCGCATCACACCGAGCAGCACCACCATCGCGACGGCGTTGAAGAAGCTGCGCCAGAACGTGACCTCGAAGCCGCGCGCGGATTCGATGTGGCGCGACACCACGCCGGCGATGCTCCACATCAGCGTGGCGGCGACCATCGCCGCCACCGCGCGGCGGTGCGTCATCGTCATGCGCCGGACCTCAGGCGGCTTCGCGGCTGGCGCGCTTGCGCTCGTGTTCCTTGAGGTGCCGCTTGCGGATGCGGATCGACTTGGGCGTGATCTCGCACAGCTCGTCGTCGGCGATGAACTCCACCGCGTATTCGAGCGTCAGCAGGATAGGCGGCGTGATCTTGATCGCGTCTTCCTTGCCCGAGACGCGGAAGTTGGTCAGCTGCTTGGCGCGCACCGGGTTCACCACCAGGTCGTTGTCGCGCGAGTGGATGCCGATCACCATGCCCTCGTAGAGCGGGTCGCCGGCCTTGACGAACATGCGGCCGCGGTCGTCGAGCTTGCCCAGCGCGTAGGTGACGGCCTCGCCGTCGTCCTGGCTGATCAGCACGCCGTTCTTGCGTCCGCCGATCTCGCCCTTGAAGGCTTCGTAGCCGTCGAAGATGTTGCTGATCAGGCCGGTGCCGCGCGTCAGGTTGAGAAACTCGTTCTGGAAGCCGATCAGCCCGCGCGCCGGGATGCGGTATTCGAGCCGCACGCGGCCCATGCCGTCGGGCTCCATGTTGACGAGTTCGCCCTTGCGCTCGCCCAGCGCCTGCATCACCGCGCCCTGGTGCTGGTCTTCGACGTCGGCAGTGACGAGTTCGATCGGCTCATGGCGCTCGCCATCGACTTCATGGAACACCACGCGCGGCTTGCTGACGGCCAGCTCGTAGCCCTCGCGGCGCATGTTCTCCAGCAGGATGGTCAGGTGCAGTTCGCCGCGGCCGGAGACCTCGAAGATGCCGTCTTCGTCGGTCTCCTTCACCTTCAGCGCGACGTTGCTCTGCAGCTCGCGCTGCAGCCGGTCCCAGATCTGCCGGCTGGTGACGAACTTGCCTTCGCGGCCGGCGAGCGGCGAGGTGTTGACGCAGAAGTTCATCGTCAGCGTCGGCTCGTCGACCTTGAGCATGGGCAGCGGCGCGGGGTTCTCCGGGTCGGTCAGCGTGACGCCGATGCCGATGTTCTCGATGCCGTTGACCAGCACGATGTCGCCCGGGCCGGCTTCGGTGGCCTGCTTGCGCTCCAGGCCTTCGAACTTCAGCACCTGGTTGATGCGCGCGTTGAACGGCGTGGTATCCGGGCCCGCGTAGACGGCAACGTTCTGCATCGGCTTGAGCGTGCCCTGGTTGACGCGCCCGATGCCGATGCGGCCGACGTAGCTGGAATAGTCCAGCGAGCAGATCTGCAGTTGCAGCGGCGCGTCGGCCGCGCCTTCGTGCGCCGGCACGTGCTGCAGGATCGCGTCGAAGAGGGGCGCCAGGTCGGTGCCCGTCTCGCCCTGCTTCAGCGTCGCCCAGCCGTTCAGGCCGGAGGCGAAGATCACCGGGAAGTCGAGCTGCTCTTCGGTGGCATGCAGCTTGTCGAACAGCTCGAAGGTGGCGTTGATCACGTAGTCGGGCCGCGCGCCGGGGCGGTCGACCTTGTTGACGACGACGATGGGCTTGAGCCCCAGCGCCAGCGCCTTCTTGGTGACGAAGCGCGTCTGCGGCATCGGCCCTTCGACCGCGTCGACCAGCAGCAGCACCGAGTCGACCATCGACAGCACGCGCTCGACCTCGCCGCCGAAGTCGGCGTGGCCCGGCGTGTCGACGATGTTGATGTGCGTGCCCTTCCACTCCACCGCGCAGTTCTTGGCGAGGATGGTGATGCCGCGCTCGCGTTCGAGGTCGTTGCTGTCCATCACGCGCTCGGCGATCTTCTCGTTGTCGCGGAAGGTGCCGCTCTGGCGCAGCAGCTGGTCGACGAGCGTGGTCTTGCCGTGGTCGACGTGGGCGATGATGGCGATGTTGCGGAGCTTGCGGGACATGGGCGTGGGGCGGCGACGGGCCGGATTCCGGAAAACCCGGCATTATAGCAGGGTTGTGCGACGCGCTAGTGCGTCAGCGGATGCACGTGCAGCCGGGCGTCGATGCCGGCGATGACCTTCTGGTAGCGCGGTCCGCCCACCGGGCCGTAGCGGCGATCGAATTCGGCCTGCGGCATGAACTCCGGCAGATCGCGGAAATCCGGCAGCAGGTCGCTATCGCCGCGTGCGGCGGCCAGCGTCTGGCGTATCTGGCGGGCATCGGCGCCGGTGGCGCGGTCGCCCACGCGGACGCCGGCGCGGTCGACCGCGAGGTCGGTGAAGCTGAAGCCGGAACCC
>JAKOZT010000108.1 GCA_029779845.1 Pseudomonadota bacterium
TGTTTTCATGCTGAAAACTGCCCTTCGCTGGACGCTCATCGCCTTCGTCGTGCTGGCGTTGCTGTCGATGCTGGCGCTGTGGTCGTGGGGCCGCTTTGCCGCCCGCGCGCAAGGCGCGCCGACGACGGCGCTGGCCGTGGCGCCGGCGGCCACCGCGCTCGATCGCCTGGTGCAGCCGCTGCTCAGCCGCCAGCCGCCCGACGCCAGCGGCGCCGCGATGCTGGGCGAGGGCGTGGCCGCCTTCGTGGCGCGCGCCCAGGCCGCGCGCGTGGCCGAGCGCAGCCTGGACGTGCAGTACTACATCTGGCGCCACGACCTCACCGGCCGCCTGCTGGAGCACGAGCTGATGGCCGCCGCCGAGCGCGGCGTGCGCGTGCGCCTGCTGATCGACGACATGAGCGTGGCCGGCCGCGACGACGCGCTGCTGGCCATGGACGCGCACCCCAACCTGGAGGTGCGCCTGTTCAACCCGGCGCGCAACCGCGCCAGTGCGGTGCGCCGCGCGCTGGAGATGGGCCTGCGCTTTGCCGGCTTCAACCGCCGCATGCACAACAAGGCGTGGATTGCCGACAACCGGGTGGCCATCGTGGGCGGGCGCAACGTGGGCGACGAATACTTCGACGCCGCCGACACCAACTTTCACGACGCCGACCTGCTGCTGCTCGGCCCCGCCGTGGCGCAGACCAGCGACGTGTTCGACGCCTTCTGGAACTCCGCCGCCGTGGTGCCGCTGCGCGCGCTGCACCAGGGCGGCTCGCGCTGGTCGGCCGATGAATTCAGCGCCCGCCGCGCCCAGTGGTGGGTCGACGCCAAGGCCAGCCCCTGGGTGCAGGCGCTGGCCGGGCGCGACGACCTGGCCGAGAAGCTGGCGCCCGGCGGCGGGCTCACCGTGCACTGGTCGCCCAGCATCCGCGTGCTGTCCGACCCGCCCGAGAAGGCCTCGCCCCTGGCGCACCGGCAAGACCGCGCCGGCTGGCTGCTGTACGACGTGATGGCGCTGCTGTTTTCGGCCCAGCGCGACAGCTGGCTGATCTCGCCCTACTTCGTGCCGGGCGAGGGCGGCACGCTGCTGCTGGCCGGCCAGGCGCGGCGCGGCGTGCAGGTGCGCGTGCTGACCAACTCGCTGGCCGCCAACGACGTGCCCCTGGTGCACGCCGGCTACCGCGATTACCGCGCCCCACTGCTGGCCCACGGCGTTCAACTGTATGAATTGAAACCCGGCCGCCGCGGCCCGGGGCGCGAGCTGATCGGCTCCAGCGGCGCCAGCCTGCACACCAAGGCCTTCGTGGTCGATGGCGCGCGCGGCTTCGTTGGCTCGTTCAACTTCGACCCGCGCTCGGCCCAGCTCAACACCGAGATGGGCGTGGTGTTCGACCACCCGGCGCTGGCGGCCGAGGTCAAACGCCTGTTCGACGCCGGCACGCGGCCCGAGAGTGCCTGGCGCGTGACGCTGGACGAGGGCGGCGCGCTGCGCTGGCATGGCGAAGGCGGCCAGACGTGGGCGCGCGAGCCTGAAGCCAGCGCGGGCCTGCGCGCGCTGGTGTGGCTGCTGAGCTGGTTGCCGATTGAGTCGCAGCTCTAGATTGCTTCTGTATTGATAGCTGCTTGCGCTTGATGGACTGGCGCCACGCGTCGATTTGACCGAGATTGCATTACTTCAAACAGCCGGACGCGAAGGACGCAAAAGTGCCGCGAAGGACGCGAAAGAATTCAAACCGTTTGGTTTTCCTTTCGCGTCCTTCGCGAACCCTTCGCGTTCTTCGCGTCCGGTCTTGATGACGGGTCTGTCGAGCAGTCACGGCCCGTCACGCGCGCGTGCCAGAATGACCGCCTGCTTTTTCATCGGACCGCCATGACCCACCGCGCCACCAAAATCGTCGCCACCCTCGGCCCCGCGTCCAGCGATCCCGCGCTGCTGGAGGACATGATCCGCGCCGGCGTCAACGTGGTGCGGCTCAACTTCAGCCACGGCACGGCGGCCGACCACATCGAGCGCGCGCGCCTGGTGCGCGCGGCGTCCGAGCGCGCGGGGCGCGAGGTGGCCATCATGGCCGACCTGCAGGGGCCGAAGATTCGCGTCGGCAAGTTCGAGGGCGGCAAGGTCATGCTGGAGCCGGGCGCCGCCTTCGTGCTGGATGCGGCGCGCAAGGAGCCGGGCGACGTCGGCGGCGTCGGGCTGGATTACCGCGAACTGCCGCGCGACGTGAAAGCCGGCGACACCCTGCTGCTGAACGACGGCCTGATCGTGCTGACGGTGACCGAGGTGCGCGGCGACGCGGTGCACACGGTGGTCAAGCTGGGCGGCGAGCTCAGCAACAACAAGGGCATCAACAAGCAGGGCGGCGGCCTGACCGCGCCGGCGCTGACCGGCAAGGACATGGAGGACATCAAGACCGCCATGGGCTTTCAGGCCGACTACGTGGCGGTGAGTTTTCCGAAAAGCGCGACCGACATGGAAATGGCGCGCCAGCTGTGCACCGTGGCCGGCACCGAGCACAGCCACAAGCCGCAGCTGATTGCCAAAATAGAACGCGCCGAGGCGATTCCGCGCCTGACCGAAATCCTGGCCGCCAGCGACGGCATCATGGTGGCGCGCGGCGACCTGGCGGTGGAAGTGGGCAACGCGGCGGTGCCGGCACTGCAGAAAAAGATGATCCGCATGGCGCGCGACGCCGACAAGCTGGTCATCACCGCCACGCAGATGATGGAAAGCATGATCACCAACCCGGTGCCCACGCGCGCTGAGGTGAGCGACGTGGCCAACGCCGTGCTGGACGGCACCGACGCCGTGATGCTGTCGGCCGAGACGGCGGCCGGCAAATACCCGCTGGAAACCGTGCGCCAGATGGCCGCCGTGTGCGAGGCGGCCGAGGAGCACGACCCGGTGGAACTGGACGCCGATTTCAGCGGCGCCACCTTCACCCGCATCGACCAGTCGATTGCCATGGGCGCGCTGTTCACGGCCTACCACCTGGGCGCCAAGGCCATCGTGGCGCTGACCGATTCCGGCTCGACCGCGCTGTGGATGAGCCGCCACCGCGTGCGCATCCCCATCTACGCGCTCACGCCGCGCGTCGGCTCGCAGCGCAAGATGGCGCTGTACCGCAACGTGCGGCCGATGCTGATGGACACCGCCGCCGACCGCGACACGGCGCTGAAACAAGCCGAGGCCTACCTCAAGCGCCAGGACGTGGTGGCCGCCGGCGACGTCTACGCCATCACCTGCGGCGAGCCGATGGGCGCGCCCGGCGGCACCAACATGCTGCAGATCT
>JAKOZT010000111.1 GCA_029779845.1 Pseudomonadota bacterium
GGTGGCTTCCTTCAGGGCCTGCTTGGTCCGCGGGTCGTTGGCCAGCGCCAGCAGCGCCTGGGGATCGAAACCCGCCGCCGCCAGCACCGCGCCCACTTCGGCCGGCTCGTTCAGGTTGCGCGCGTCCACCCAGATGGCCTGGAACATGGCCCGGCAGTAGTCGGCAAAGCGCTCGGGCTGCGTGCGTTGCAGGCCGATGGCGCCGCGCATCGGCAACAGGGTGTTGATGGGGAAATGCGGGTTGCGCCGCAGCGGCACGCCATAGCGGCGGGCAAAGCGGTCGAAGTCGGTGAAGGTGTAGCGTCCCTTGGCCGGCACGGCGGCGGGCGACTGATTGCCGGTGGCCTGGAACACACCGCCCAGCAGCATCGGCCGCCAGAGCGCCTGCGCGCCGGTGGCGGCCTCGATGGCGGGAATCTGCGTCCACGCCAGGTAGGCCGCCGGGCTGCCGAAATCGAACCAGAATTCGAAGGACTTCATCAGAATTTCTCCATGTAGGGACGCAGATCGAGCTCGTGCGTCCAGGCGTCGCTCGGCTGCCGGTGCAGCATCCAGTAGGCCTCGGCGATGCTGTCGGGCTTCAGGATGCCGTCCTGCTGCCTGAGTGCGTAGCGCTCGGGGAAGTGCTCGCGGATGAAGGCGGTGTCGATGGCGCCGTCGATGACGCAGTGCGCCACGTGGATGCCCCGCGGCCCCAGTTCGCGCGCCATGCTCTGGGCCAGCGCCCGCAGCGCGTGCTTGGCACCGGCGAAGGCGGCAAAGCCGGCGCCACCGCGCAGCGAGGCCGTGGCGCCGGTGAAGATGATGGTGCCGCGCCCGCGCGCCACCATGCGCCGCGCCACTTCGCGCCCGTTCAGGAAGCCGCCGAAGCAGGCCATCTCCCAGATCTTGAAGTACTTGCGCGCGCTTTCCTCCAGCACGCTGCAAGGGACGTTGGCGCCGATGTTGAACACCAGCACCTCGATCGGGCCGATGTCGCGTTCGATGGTGTCGACCAGCGCCACCACCTCGTCTTCCTTGCGCGCGTCGGAGCCGAAGGCATGGCAGCGGCCGCCGGCGCCCTCGATGGCTTGTCGCAGCGCGGCCAGCTTGTCGGCGTCGCGCCGGGTCACGCAGGCTACGTAGCCACCGGCGGCAAAGCGCCGCGCGATGGCGCCGCCGGTCGCGTCGCCCGCGCCCACCACCAGGGCCACCGGTTGCACCATGCTCATTCCTTGAAGTACACCACCTGGTGCGTGGTGGCCAGCAGGTGGCCGGCCTCGTTCCACAGCTCGGCGCTCTGGTCGAAGAAGCCGTTGAAGAAGGACTGCGCGCGCGCCTGGCCCAGCAGGTAGCCTTCGCCGGTGGCGGCCAGCTCGTCGGCGCCGGCGTGGAAGTACACCGACATCGACACCGTGCCGGCCGGCGTCATGCGCGCGCGGCGGCGCCACACGCGGGGGAAGAACACGTCGGCCAGCGCCGTCAGGCTCGGGAAGTCGAGCGGGCGCGGCGGCTCGTCGCGCACCCACAGGCGCGTCAGGCTGTCGGCCTCGCTGCCGTCCCACTGCATGGGCATGGGGCCGGTCAGCGGGCGCATGTCGTAGCGTTCGATCCAGCGCACGCGCTTGGGGATGGGCGGTCGCGCCACCTGCCCGGGCGCCGGCGCGTCCGGTCGCGGCGCGTCCACCGCGCTCCAGGTCGGGCGCCGCACGGCGGTGACGCAGGTGGCGGTGAGCATCACGCCATCGACGCCCTGCGCGTCGGTCTGCATCAGCGTCACCGTCCAGTGCTGGGTCGAGCGGTTGGTGCGCACCGGGCGCGCCTCGATGCGAAACGGCGCGTCGATCAGCGCGGCGGCGTAGTTGACGGTCAGCGCCACCGGCTCGCCCAGGCGCGCCGGATGCCGCAGCACCGCCGCCAGCGCCTGCGCCGCCGTGACGCCGCCGAACGGCCCCACCATGTTGGCGTAGGCCGGGTGCGGCGCGCCCTGGAAGTGGCCAGGCGCCTCGGGCCCGCGCTCCTCGGTGCTGGCGGCCAGCGGGGCCAGCGCCATGGCTTCGTCAAACGGGTGCCGGGTCATCAGGGCGGGGCGCGTCATGGTCGGGGCGGGGGCTGGTTGCGGAGAACGCGCGACATTAGCACGCAGCGGCGGTGACGCTGTCGCTCAGGCGCCAGCGCCGGAGGCGGGCGATTCGCCGCCCCGGCCGGTGGTGGCCAGCTCGCGCAGCGCCCGCAGCGTGTGCGGCCACAGCGTGGCCTCGAAGCGCGGCTGGAACCAGCCCAGGTGGCCGAT
>JAKOZT010000112.1 GCA_029779845.1 Pseudomonadota bacterium
GGATCTCGTTCATTGCAGTGCTTCCTTGAGAAAATCGATGCGGTCCTGGCCCCAGAACATCTGCTCGCCGACAAAGAAGGTCGGCGCGCCGAACACACCGCGGCGCACCGCTTCCTCGGTGGCTTCCTTCAGGGCCTGCTTGGTGTCCGGGTCGTTGGCCAGCGCCAGCAGCGCCTGGGGATCGAAACCCGCCGCCGCCAGCACCGCGCCCACTTCGGCCGGCTCGTTCAGGTTGCGCGCGTCCACCCAGATGGCCTGGAACATGGCCCGGCAGTAGTCGGCAAAGCGCTCGGGCTGCGTGCGTTGCAGGCCGATGGCGCCGCGCATCGGCAGCAGGGTGTTGATGGGGAAATGCGGGTTGCGCCGCAGCGGCACGCCATAGCGGCGGGCAAAGCGGTCGAAATCGGTGAAGGTGTAGCGCCCCTTGGCCGGCACGGCGGCGGGCGACTGGTTGCCGGTGGCCTGGAACACACCACCCAGCAGCATCGGCCGCCAGAGCGCCTGCGCGCCGGTGGCGGCCTCGATGGCGGGAATCTGCGTCCACGCCAGGTAGGCCGCCGGACTGCCGAAATCGAACCAGAATTCGAAGGACTTCATCAGAACTTCTCCATGTAGGGACGCAGATCGAGCTCGTGCGTCCAGGCGTCGCGCGGCTGCCGGTGCAGCATCCAGTAGGCCTCGGCGATGCTGTCGGGCTTCAGGATGCCGTCCTGCTGCCTGAGGGCGTAGCGCTCGGGGAAGTGGTCGCGGATGAAGGCGGTGTCGATGGCGCCGTCGATGACGCAGTGCGCCACGTGGATGCCCTGCGGCCCCAGCTCGCGCGCCATGCTCTGGGCCAGCGCGCGCAGCGCGTGCTTGGCGCCGGCGAAGGCGGCAAAGCCGGCGCCACCGCGCAGC
Organism: Pseudomonadota bacterium; assembly: GCA_029779845.1. Lineage (GTDB taxonomy): Bacteria > Pseudomonadota > Gammaproteobacteria > Burkholderiales > Burkholderiaceae_C > Piscinibacter. The sequence goes on from JAKOZT010000112.1 coordinate 898, forward strand.
GAGGCCGTGGCGCCGGTGAAAATGATGGTGCCGCGCCCGCGCGTCACCATGCGCCGCGCCACTTCGCGCCCGTTCAGGAAGCCGCCGAAGCAGGCCATCTCCCAAACCTTGAAGTACTTGCGGGCGCTTTCCTCCAGCACGCTGCAAGGGACGTTGGCGCCGATGTTGAACACCAGCACCTCGATCGGGCCGATGTCGCGCTCGATGGTGTCGACCAGCGCCACCACCTCGTCTTCCTTGCGCGCGTCGGAGCCGAAGGCATGGCAGCGGCCGCCGGCGCCCTCGATGGCTTGTCGCAGCGCGGCCAGCTTGTCGGCGTCACGCCGGGTCACGCAGGCCACGTAGCCACCGGCGGCAAAGCGCCGCGCGATGGCGCCGCCGGTCGCGTCGCCCGCGCCCACCACCAGGGCCACCGGTTGCGCCATGCTCATTCCTTGAAGTACACCACCTGGTGCGTGGTGGCCAGCAGGTGGCCGGCCTCGTTCCACAGCTCGGCGCTCTGGTCGAAGAAGCCGTTGAAGAACGACTGCGCGCGCGCCTGGCCCAGCAGATAGCCTTCGCCGGTGGCGGCCAGCTCGTCGGCGCCGGCGTGGAAGTACACCGACATCGACACCGTGCCGGCCGGCGTCATGCGCGCGCGGCGGCGCCACACGCGCGGAAAGAACACGTCGGCCAGCGCCGTCAGGCTCGGGAAGTCCAGCGGGCGGGGAGGATCGTCGCGCACCCACAGGCGCGTCAGGCTGTCGGCCTC
>JAKOZT010000129.1 GCA_029779845.1 Pseudomonadota bacterium
TCGCCCGCTGCGCTCGATCACCCGCGGCGAGCATGAGGACGAAGCGCGCGGGTACGCGCGCGGGCCACGAGCCCTGCGCTGCTCAGCGTCTCATAGGCGCGCAGCGAGCGGCCCGCACGGCCCTTTGCAGAACCAGAGGTGGCATGCCACCTGATTGCATGCCACCTGATTGCATGCCACCGTAGGTTCAGCGCGGCAGGCGCGGCCCCGTGGGGGTGACTTGGGTGGCGGCGAGAAGCGCAGGCGCCTCGTCCTCATGCGCGTCGCCGGTGTCTGAGCAGCCCACGGGGCCGTGCCTGCCGCGCCGCTGCGGCGCATCCCCGACAAGAACACGCCCGCCCCGAGCTGCGCTTTGATGCCATTGATCGCAACGTCGTATCACAGCGTCACGCGGCAGCGCAGCCCGCCGAGCGCGCCGGCGTCCAGCGCCAGCTGCCCGCCGTAGGTGCGCACGATGTCGTCGGCGATCGCCAGCCCCAGGCCGCTGCCGGCCACGCTCTCGTCGAAGCGCCGGCCGCGGTGGCCGGCCTCGCCGATCTGCTCGGCGCTGAGGCCGGGGCCGTCGTCCTCGATCTCCAGCAGCACGCGCCCCTCGCTGCGCCGCGCGGCCAGGCGCACCGTGCTGCGCGCCCACTTGCCGGCGTTGTCGAGCAGGTTGCCGGCCATCTCTTCCAGGTCGGCGGCGTGGCCCTGCCAGCGCAGGCCGGGCTCGATCTCGACGCGCCAATCGAGGCCGCGCGCGGCGTGCAGGTGGCGCACCAGCGCCAGCACGCCGTCGAGCACCTCGCCGACGCCGATCCAGCGCGCCTGGCCCGCGCCGCTGGCGGCGCGCGCGAGGTGGCGCTCGATCAGGCCGTTCATCGCCGCCACCTGGCGCTGCACCGCCTCGCTGGGCACGGCCGGCTGGCGCGCCTGCGCGGCCAGCAGCGCGAGCGGCTTCTTCAGCGCGTGGCCGAGGTCGGCGGCGTGGTGGCGCGAGCGCTCGATGATGCGGGCGTTGCGCAGCAGCACCTCGTCGATCTCCTGCGCCAGCGGCGCGAGGTCGGGGCCGAAATCCTCGCCGATGCGCTCGGCCTGCCCGCCGCGCACGCGGGCGAGCGCCGCCTGCAGGCGCCGCACCGGCGCCAGCCCGATGCGCGCCTGCAGCACGCTGAGCAGCGCCAGCGCGGCGCTCAGGGCGAGCGGCACGGCCAGTAGCACGCGGTCGATGCGCTCGATCTCGGAATCGGTCTCGCGCGCCGCGCCGTAGACGTGCAGCATGCGCTCGCCCGAGGGCAGCGCCGTGCCCAGCAGCGGCTCGCCGCGCGGGCCGACGGCGCGCCGCAGCGCCGGCTCGGTGCGCTCGTCGGGCGCGGCGGCGTCGAATTCGAGGCTGCTGTCCCACAGCGAGCGCGAACGCGGCGCGTCGGCGCCCTCGCCGAGCTGCCAGTACCAACCGGAGAAGATGGTGTCGAACTCGGCGCCGGCGGCGGTGTCGCCGAGCGGCGCGCCGCGCTGCTGCGCGGCCAGCAGCTCCACCTCGAGCCGGTCGGCGCGCTGCGCCAGGCCTTGCGCGAAGCTGCGCAGCACCACGCCGTGCAGGCTCTCGCGCAGCAGCCACGCGGCGCCGGCCGAGACCAGCAGCGCCGACAGCAGCCCCAGCAGGATCAGCCGCGCCGCCAGGCCGGCGCGCTCAAGCGGCCGGATCATCGGCATCGCCGTGGGTGCCGTCGTCGGGCGCCGCCAGGCGCCAGCCGCGGCCGCGTTCGGTGTGGATCAGCGGCGCGCCGAGCTTGCGGCGGATGCGGCCGATCAGCACGTCGAGCGTGTTCGAATCGGGATCGAGGTCGCGCGCATAGACGTGCTCGGCCAGCTCGCTGCGCGACACCGGCTCGCCCTGGCGGTGCATCAGGTGCGCGAGGATGCGCTGCTCCTGCGCGGTCAGCGCGAGCGGCCGGCCGTCGAGCGTGAAGCGCTGGCCGGCGGTGTCCAGGCGCAGGCCGCCGACGGCGATCTCCGGCGCGGCGCGGCCGTAGGCGCGCCGCTGCAGCACGCGCAGGCGCATCACCACCTCGTCGTGCAGGAAGGGTTTGGTCAGGTAGTCGTCGGCGCCGGCTTCGAAGGCGGCGCGCTTGTCGCCCCAGCGCGTGCGGGCGGTCAGCACCAGCACCGGGTACGCGGCGCCCTGCTCGCGCCAGTGGCGCAGCACGGTCACGCCGTCGCGCCCGGGCAGGCCGAGATCGAGCACGGCGGCGTCCCAGGTCTCGGTGGCGCCGAGAAACTCGGCCGCGCGGCCGTCGCCGCACAGCTCCACCAGCATGCCGGCCTCGGCCAGCGCCTGGCGCAGGCTCGCGCCCAGCTCGGCATCGTCCTCGACCACCAGCACGCGCATGGCTTCTCAGGAGCCCTCGCGCAGCACGCGGCCGGTGGCCGGGTCGATGTCGACCTCGATGCCGCGCCCGTCGGGCAGCTGCAGTTCGATCTCGTAGTAGGGCGCGCCCTTGGCGTCGTGCTTGACCTCGACCTCGACGGCGCGTCCGCCGTAGCGGCGCTCGATCGCCTCGATCAGCGCCGGCAGCTGCTGCGGCGCGGCCGGCAGCGTCTCGGGGCGGCGGCCCTGCTCCAGCACCTGGCCGCTGGCGGCGTCGATCAGGAAGCGCTGCTCGCTGCCGTCGGGCCGCGCGATCGTCAGGTCGTACACCGGCGGCTGATGGCGCGGGCGCTTCAGCTCGGCCTCGCGCACGGTGCCGCTCTGGCGCGCGAGCGCGAGGCGCAGCACCTGGGCCATCGACATCAGGCTGGGCTGCACCAGCGCCTGCCGGCTCACCTCGGTGCCGGTGGCGGCATCGACGAACAGCTCGACGCGGTGGCCGTCCTTGTGCAGCAGCGTGATCTCGTACCAGAGCTGGCCGTCGGGGCGCGTCTCCAGCTCGACGTCGAGCACGCGCCCCGGGTGCGTCTTCTGCACGCGCGCGAGGATCTCCGCCAGCGGCTTGAGCTTGCCGGCCTGCACGCCGCGGCGCACCGCCTCCTGGTCGGCGCCCCACGCGGCCGGCGCCGCCGCGAGCGCGAAACAGGCGGCGCACAACCAGGCGGGCAGCAGGGCGGGCAGGCGGATCGGCATCGTGTCCGGATGTTAGCGGCGGCGCCTAAACGGCCGATGAACGAGCGGTTCAGCGCCGGTTTAGGGGCGATTCGAACAATGCCCTGTCACCGGCAGCGACGACTGCCGCTTTCCAGGAGCACATGCCATGACATTCGACCTTCCCCTGTTGCAACCGCGCGCCCTGCGCATCGCCGCCGCGGCGGCGCTGACCGTTCACCTGGCCGCCTGCGGCGGCGGCGGCGGCACGAACGACAACACGGCCACGCCCGCCGGCCAGAGCGTGTACGCCAGCGGCGTGGTGCACGGCGTGGGCACGCTCGCCGTCAACGGCGCCAGCTTCGACGACAGCGCCGCCGCGGTGACCGGCGACGACGGCCAGCCGCTGGCGCGCGAGGCGCTGCAGCTCGGCATGGTGGTCGGCGTGCAGGCGAGCGCCGCCGCCGCCACCGCGCCGGCGCAGGCCAGCGCGGTGGCGGTGCGCAGCGAGATCGAAGGCCCGGTGTCGGCCGTCGACGCGGCCGCCGGCACGCTGACGGCGCTGGGCCAGCGGGTGACGGTCAACGCCGACACCGTGCTGAGCCTGGGCGCGGGCGGCCTGGCCGCGCTGCGCGTGGGCGACATCGTCGAGGTCTACGGCTTTCGCGCCGCCGACGGCGGCGTGCTGGCCACGCGCATCGAGCGCGAAGACCGCGACGAGGACGACTACAAGCTGCGCGGCACCGTCAGCGGCCTGGACACGGCCGCGCGCCGCCTGAGCATCGGCGGGCTGCCGATCTCGTACGCCGGCGCGACGCGCCTGCCCGCGACGCTGGCCGACGGCCAGCAGGTGCGCGTGGAGCTGCGCACCGCGCCGGACTCGAACGGCGTGTGGCAGGCCACCGAGATCACCGGCAGCGCCGCCGCGCCGGCCGCGGCCAACGGGCTGCGCGCCGAGCTCGAAGGGCTGATCACCGCCTTCACCAGCGCGGTGGCGTTCAGCGTCGACGGCGTGACGGTCGACGCCTCGGCCGCGACGCGCGTGCCGGCCGGCCTGGCGCTGGGCCAGCGCGTCGAGGTGGAAGGCGTGCTCGCCGACGGCGTGCTGCATGCGCGCGAAGTCGAGATCGAGCGCGACCGCGGCGACGACGAGGGCCTGGAGATCGAGGGCCGCATCGAGGCGATCGACAGGGCGGCGCAGACCTTCGTCGTGCGCGGCCTGAACGTGGCCTGGGGCGCGGCGCGCTTCGAAGGCGGCGGCGCGGCCGGCCTGGCGGTGGGCGTGCGCGTCGAGGTCGAGGGCCGGCTGGCGGCCGACGGCAGCACGATCACGGCGAGCCAGGTCGAGTTCGACAACTGAAGGCCTTGGCGCTACGGCTTCGCCGCCTTCAGCACCGCCTGCTCGTAGCGTGGATAGAGGTGCGCCACGTTGCGCGTGTACTCGGTGCCGAAGGCGGCCCAGCCGCGGAACTCGGCCGGCGCCTCGGCGCGCAGCACCTCGTTCATCTCGGCGCCCTGCTCGGCCAGCGTGCGAAAGCGCTTGTCCAGCCATTGCAGGTAGCGCTGCGTCTCGGCCACGGCGCTCGCGTCGGCGCGCACCGGGCCGTGGCTGGGCACCAGCGTCTTCAGCGGCAGGCTGACCAAGGCCTGCAGGCTCTGCAGCCACGGCCCGATCTGCGCGTGCGGCGTGGTCGGCACGCGCTGCGCGAAGACCAGGCCGCCGGCGAACACCACGCCGCTCGCCTTGTCGACCAGCACCAGGTCGCTGTCGGTGTGGCCGCGGTACTCGCGCAGCTCCATCTCGCGCCCGCCCAGGCGCAGCGGGCCGAGCGCGGCGGTGCCGGTGGGCAGCAGCGCCTCGGTGCCGCGCATCCAGTCGCCGCACAGGCGATAGAGGTTGTCCTCGTAGGCCTTGGCTTCGCGCGCCATGCCGGCGCGCGTGGCGTCGGTGGCCAGGCGCGGCACGTCGGCGAAAGCCTGGTTGCCGAGGAAGTAGTCGGGGTGCAGGTTGAGGTGGATCACCTGCACCACCGGCTCGTTCGTCGTCTTCGCGATCAGCGCGCGCAGCTGCTCGCCGTAGCGCTTGGACGGGCCGGTGTTGATCACCAGCACGCCCTGGCCGGTGGCGATGAAGCCGGTGTTGATGATGTTGCAGCCGTTGGCCGGCGAGAAATCGGCGTTGGCGCCCTCCACCACCCACACGCCGGGCGCGAGCGCGCGCGCGGCCAGGCCGTAGTCGAGCCGGCCCACGTCGACGCGCGGCGTGCCCTGCGCCAGCGGCGCGGCGAAGGCGGCCAGCAGCAGCGCGGCAGGAGCGGCGAAAGCGGCCTTCATCACTCGATGCGCCCGTCGATGCGGTTGCCGTTGTTGTCGGCGCCCACCAGGCGCAGCCCGGCGGCGACGCGGCCGGGGAAGTCGAAGCTGAACACCGGGTTCTCGCTGATCGGCTCGAAGGTGGACAGGCGCAGCAGCTCGCGGCCCTGCTCGTCGCGCACCGCGAGCCTGTTGACGTAGAACGCGGGGATGCCGCCGACCAGGCCGGTGTCCATCGGGTGCATCACCATCACGCGCACGCGCGACGCGCTCTCGCTCACCGGGCTGCTCGCGAACACGCGACCGCGTGCATCGCCGAGCGTCTGCGCCCAGCTGCCGTCCTTGCGCGTGGCGCCCGAGACGGTGCAGCCGCCGCCGGCCGAATCCACCTGCGTGCCGCCGACGTGCCAGACGCCGTCTTTCGTGCGCGCCGCCGCGCGCACCGGGCTCGCCTGCTCGAGCTTGAAGCGGAAGGACAGGCTCGCCAGCGCAGCCAGCGGCTGGTACTCGAGCACCTTGCGGATCGGGTTGCGGTCGACGATGACGACCAGCGCCTCGACCTCCGGCAGGCCGAGCGCCGAGACGCTGATCGGCACGTTCATCGGATCCTCGGCGAAGCCGGGGCCGCGCACCTGCACACGCTCGTCGAAGACGACCCGGGCGCTGCCGAAGAACTCGCGCTTCAGGTCGGGCCATTGCAGCGAGCCGAAGGGGTCTCCGCCGGTGTCTTGCGCAGGGGCGGCGGCCGCACTCGCGCACAGCAAGGTCAGGACGGCGAAGCGGCGGCGCAGCATGGCCGTCATGGTGGCCACGCGCCGCCGCGCGCTCCAGTCAGGGCGAACCCGCGGCGGTGCGCCAGAACGGATCAAACCTTGATTCAGCGCATCTCCACGCGCCCATGCTCGCCCATGTCCCTGGGCGGCTCGCCGGTCAGCGCGGCCTTGGCCATCTTGGCGATCTGCGTGATCTTGCTGTCCTTGGCCTGCCAGTAGTCGGCGTGCGTGATGTCGACGCGCACCAGCGCGACGTCGGGGTCGTCCGGCCCGCCGGGGAACCAGGCCTCGTTCATCTTCGACCACAGCTCGCGCTTCTTCGCCGCATCGTCGACGAGCGCCGCCGTGCCGGACACCGAGACGTAGTCGTCGGCATCGGTGTCGGCGTAGGCGACGTTGACGGCGGCATCGCGCTGCAGATCGGCGAGCGCGTCGCCGCGCCGCGACATGAAGAACCACAGCCGCGCATCCTCGTCGAGGCGGCTGTTCTGGGTGGTCATCGGCCGCGAGTGGAGGTGGCCGTTCTGGTGGCGCGTGGTGAACATCGCGAAGCGGATGTCCTTGATCATTTCCCAGAGCTGCGCACGATCGGCGGCGACGGGTTGGTGCGACATGGCGACTCCTTGGAGGTGGAAGCCACCAGCATCGGCATGGGGCGCGCGGGCCGCTGTCGGGCGCGCGCGCGGACGGCTGTAGGACTGCGCCGCCTCAGCCGCGCGCGCACACCCCGGGCGCGTCCGCCACCGCCGACCCCTCCTTCTTCTGCACCAGCGCCACGCCGTTCTTCACCGCGACGATCTCGGCGACGATGGACACGGCGATCTCGGCGGGCGACTTGCCGCCGAGGTCGAGCCCGATGGGCCCGTGCAGGCGGCCGATCTCGGCCGGGCTCAGGTCGAAGAGCGCCAGGCGCTCCTTGCGCTTGGCGGTGTTGCCGCGCGAGCCGAGCGCCCCGACGTAGAAGGCCGGCGACTTGAGCGCCTCCAGCAGCACCATGTCGTCGAGCTTGGGGTCGTGCGTCACCGCCACCACCGCGCTGTGCGGGTCGAGCTGCAGTTCGACGACGAGGTCGTCGGGCATCGCCTTGCTGAAGCTGGTGTCCGGAATGTCCCAGCTCAGGTGGTATTCCTCGCGCGGATCGCAGCAGATCACCTCGAAGTCGAGCGTCAGCGCCATCTGCGCGACGGCGCGCGAGAGCTGGCCGGCGCCGACGATCAGCAGCCGCCAGCGCGGGCCGAACAGCGCGCGCAGGCGCTTGCCGTCGAACTGGAAGGCCTCGCCGCGCGCGGCGGGCTCGATGGCGACGGCGCCGGTCTCCAGGTCGAGCGTGCGCGCCACCAGCTCGTGGCGCGCGGTGCGTTCGAGAATGTCATCGACCCAGCCGGTGTCGGCGAGCGGCTCCTGCACCAGGCGCAGGTTGCCGCCGCAGGGCAGGCCGAAGCGCGCGGCCTCCTCCTTGGTGACGCCGTAGGTGATCAGCGAGGGCCTGGCGACGCGCTCGCCGTGGCGCACGCGGTCGATCAGGTCGTCCTCGACGCAGCCGCCCGACACCGAGCCGGCCACCAGGCCGTCGTCGCGCATCGCCAGCAGCGCGCCGGGCGGGCGCGGCGCCGAACCCCAGGTCTCGATCACGGTGACGAGCCAGGCCGCGCGGCCCTGCGCGCGCCAGTCGCGCGCCTGTTGCAGCACCTGGAGATCGAGACTGTCCATCGTCCGCTCCTTTATCGCGTCAGCAACCAGATCGCCGCGATCAGCACCAGCGCGCCGGCGATCCACCACAGCGCCCGGCTGCCGCGCGCGGCGGGCGCGCCCGCCGCGCCCGGCGCCACCGCGGGCAGCTCGGCCGGCGGCGGCGCCACCTTGGCCTCGAAGGCGGCGAAGAAGTCCTCGGCGATCTTGGCCGCCGCGGCGTCGATCAGCCGCGAGCCCACCTGCGCCATCTTGCCGCCCACCTGGGCACGCGCCTGGTAGCTCAGCCGGGTGCCTTCGCCCTCGGGCGCGAGGCGCACGTCGGCCGAGCCCTTGCCGAAGCCGGCCACGCCGCCCTGGCCGTCGAACGCGATGGTGTAGCTCTCGGGCGGCTTCACGTCGCTCATCCTGAGGTTGCCCTTGAACTTGGCCGATACCGGCCCGACGCGCACCGCCACCAGCGCGGCGAAGGCGTCGTCGCCGGTGCGCTCCAGCGATTCGCAGCCGTTGATGCAGGCCTTCAGCACCTCGGGGTCGTTGAGGCCGGCCCAGACGGTGGCTATCGGGGCGGCAATGAGTCGTTCGCCTGTGAGTTCCATGAGTGGGTGTTCAATGCAGCAAGGTGGAAGGGTTGAGCGCCGGGCGGCGCAGCGCCTGCGCCAGATCGGCCAGGCTGGCGAGGTTGTGCACCGGCAGGAAGCGGTCGACATGCGCGAGCAGCGTGCGGATGCCCTCGGCGCGCGGCTCGAAGCCGGCGAAGCGCAGCAGCGGGTTGAGCCACACCAGCTGGTGCGCGAGACGATGCAATTGTGCGGCGGCACGTTCGAGCGCGCCGCCGTCGTCGCGTTCGAGCCCATCGCTGACGAGGAGAAGCGCGGCATTGCCGCCGAGCACGCGCCGCGCCCAGCGGCGGTTGAACTCGTCCAGGCTGGCGGCGATGCGCGTGCCGCCCTTCCAGTCGTGCACCAGCGCGTCGGCCATCTTCAGCGCCACGTCGGGGTCGCGCTGGCGCAGGCAGCGCGTGATGTTCGTGAGCCGCGTGCCGAACACGAAGGTGTGCACCTTCAGGTGCCGGCGCGTCAGGCCGTGCACGTAGTGCAGGAACAGGCGCGAGTAGCGCTCCATCGAGCCCGAGATGTCGATCAGCACCACCAGCGGCGGCAGCTCGCTGCGCGGGCGCGTGAAGGCGGGCGTGAGCGTGTGCGGCGCGCGCGCCATGCCGTGCAGCGTGCGGCGCAGGTCCAGCGTGCCGCCGCGCGCGCTGGCTTCGTGGCGGCGGCGCCTGACCGGCAGCATCGGCAGCGGCGCCTGCTCGGCGAGCTTCTTGGCCATCTCGTACTCGGCCGTGCTCATGCTCTCGAAGTCGGCCTGCGCGAGGCGTTCGCGCTCGGAGAAGCTGAACTCGGTTTCGAAGCGGATCTCGTCCTGCGCGGCCTGGTTCTCGGGCGGCGCGTCGCGCTTCGGCGCGGGAGCCGCGAGCGCTTCGGCGAGGCGGTTCGCGCGCGGCGGCTGCGTCTTCTCGCCGCGCCCCTGCACCTTGGGCAGCAGCAGGTACATCATCTGTTCGAGCAGCTTGGGGTCGCGGAAGAAGGCGTCGAAGGCGGCATCGAACAGCGTCTGCTGCTCGTGGCGTTCGAGCATCACGGCGGACAACGCCGCGCGCACGTCTTCGCGCCGATCCAGGCCCACCGCTTCGACGGCCGCGATCGCCGCCAGCACCCGATCCGGCCCCACCGCCAGGCCGGCATCGCGCAGGATGCGCGAGAAGTGCACGAGGTTCTCGGCGAGCATGCGCGTTCAATCCAGCAGCGCGCGCGCCTTCAGCTCGTCGAGGATCTTCGCGGTGTCGCCGCCGCCCATGCGCGCGATGTCGTCCTGGTACTTGAGCAGCACGCCCAGCGTGTCGCTCACCGTGGCCGGGTCGAGCCGCATCGCGTTGAGCGCCACCAGCGCGTTGCTCCAGTCGATGGTCTCGGCCACGCCAGGCGCCTTGAACAGGTCGAGCGTGCGCATGCGCTGCACGAACTCCACCACCTGCCGGTACAGCCGCTCGGAGGCGCCCGGCGCCTTGCGCCGCACGATGTCCAGCTCGCGCTCGACGTCGGGGAACTCCACCCAGTGGTAGAGGCAGCGGCGCTTGAGCGCATCGTGGATCTCGCGCGTGCGGTTGCTGGTGATGATGGTGATCGGCGGCGCGCTCGCCTTCACCGCACCCAGTTCGGGGATGGTGATCTGGTTCTCGGCCAGCACTTCGAGCAGGAAGGCGTCGAAGGGCTCGTCGGCGCGGTCGAGTTCGTCGATCAGCAGAACGGGCGAACGCGGCTGCGTCAAGGCTTGCAGCAAGGGCCGCTCGATCAGCATCGCACGCGAGTACAGGCTGTGCGCGAGGCGGTCGCGATCCGCGCTGTCGTGGATCGCGTGCGCCGCTTCGGCGAGGCGGATCTCCACCATCTGGCGCGCTACGTTCCACTCGTAGGCGGTCTGCGCCACGTCCAGGCCCTCGTAGCACTGCACGCGCAGCAGCGTGGTGTCGAGAGCCGTGGCGAGCGTCTTGGCGAGCTCGGTCTTGCCGACACCCGGCTCGCCTTCGAGGAACAACGGCCGGCGCAGCGTGAGCGCGAGGAACAGTGCGGTCGCCAGCCGCCGGTCGCTGAGGTAGTCGTGCGCGGCGAGCAGCGCGATCGTCTCGTCGACGGTTGCCGGCAAGGCCGATGCGCTGCTCATGCCGCCCCTCAACGCGCCAGCGCCGCGGCCACCGCGCGCGAGGCCATCACGCTGATCATCGCGGCGCGGTAGGCGGCCGAGCCGTGCAGGTCGGCGTTCAGGCCGGCCGCGCTCACCTTCACCGCTTTCGCCGCCTCGGGCGTGAAGCTCTTGGCGAGAGCATCCTCCAGCGGCTTGCAGCGGAACACGCTGCCGGCCGCGCCGGTGACCGCGACGCGCACGCCGCCGGCCGTCTGCGCGACGAACACGCCCACCAGCGCGAAGCGCGAGGCCGGCTGTTTGTACTTCACGTAGGCGGCGCGCTGCGGCGCGGGGAAGCTCACCGCGGTGATCAGCTCGCCGGGGTCCAGCGCGGTTTCGTAGAGGCCGGTGAAGAAGTCGTCGGCCGCGATGCTGCGCTTGTTGGTCTTCACCGTCGCGTTCAACCCGACGACGCCGGCCGGGTAGTCCGCTGCGGGGTCGGCATTGGCGATCGAGCCGCCGATGGTGCCCATGTTGCGCACCATCGGGTCGCCGATGCCGCCGGCCAGCTCCGCCAGCGCGGGAATGGCCTTCTTCACCTCGGGCGAGGCGGCCACCGCGGCGTGCGTGGTCATCGCGCCGATCACGACGTTGCTGCCGTCCAGCTTGATGCCCTTCAGCTCGGCGATGCCGCCGAGGTCGACGAGGCGCTCGCTCGAAGACAGCCTCAGCTTCATCGCCTGCACCAGGCTCTGCCCGCCGGCGAGGTAACGCGCATCGCCCTGGATCGCCGCAGCCGCGGCCGAAGCGCTGCCCGGGCGCTGGTAGTCGAATGCATACATGGTTCGTCTCTCCTCAGGCGTTGGGGTTGGCGGCGCGCCAGACGCGCTCGGCGGTGGCGGGCATGGGCATGTCCTTCACGCCCAGCGCATCGGTCAGCGCGTTGATGAAGGCGGCCGGCGAGCCGATCGCGCCGGCCTCGCCGCAGCCCTTCACGCCCAGCGGGTTGTGCGTGCAGGGCGTGACGGTGTGGTCCACCGTGAAGCTCGGCAGGTCGTCGGCGCGCGGCATCGTGTAGTCCATGTACGAGCCGGTCAGCAGCTGGCCGGATTCGCCGTCGTAGACGCAGCCTTCCAGCATCGCCTGCCCCAGCCCCTGCGCGAGGCCGCCGTGCACCTGGCCCTCGACGATCATCGGGTTGACGATGTTGCCGAAGTCGTCCACCGCGGTGAAGCGCTCCACCTTCACGCTCCCGGTCTCGGGGTCGACCTCGACCTCGCAGACGTAGCTGCCCGAGGGATAGGTGAAGTTGGTCGGGTCGTAGAAGGCGTTTTCGTTCAGGCCGGGCTCGAGCTTGTCGAGCGGGTAGTTGTGCGGCACGTAGGCGGTCAGCGCGATCTGGCCGAAGGGCAGCTTCTTGTCGGTGCCTTTCACCTTGAACTCGCCGCCCTCGAACTCGATGTCGGTGTCCGAGGCTTCGAGCAGGTGCGCGGCGATCTTCTTGCCCTTGGCAATGATCTTGTCGACCGCCTTGACGATCGCCGTGCCGCCCACCGAAAGCGAACGGCTGCCGTAGGTGCCCATGCCGAAGGGCACGCGGCCGGTATCGCCGTGCACGATCTCGACGTTCTCCACCGGAATGCCGAGCTTGGCCGCCACCACCTGGGCGAAGGTGGTCTCGTGGCCCTGGCCGTGGCTGTGCGAGCCGGTGAACACCGTCACCGTGCCGGTCGGGTGCACGCGCACCTCGCCGGCTTCGAACAGGCCGGCGCGCGCGCCCAGCGCTCCGGCGATGTTGCTCGGCGCGAGGCCGCAGGCCTCGATGTAGCAGCTGTAGCCCAGGCCGCGCTTCCTGCCCTTCGCGGCCGACGCGGCCTTGCGCTGCGCGAAGCCGGCGACGTCGGCGATCTTGATGGCCTTGTCGAGGTGCGCCGCGTAGTTGCCGATGTCGTAGGTCAGGCCGACCGGCGTAGCGTAGGGGAACTCGGTGATGAAGTTCTGGCGCCGGATCGCCGCCGGGTCCATCTTCATGTCGCGCGCCGCCTGCTCGACGATGCGCTCGACCACGTAGGTGGCCTCGGGCCGCCCCGCGCCGCGGTAGGCGTCCACCGGCGCGGTGGTGGTGAACACCGCCTTGACGTTGCAGTAGATCGCCGGCGTCTTGTACTGGCCGGCCAGCAGCGTGGCGTACAGGATGGTCGGCACGCTGGAGGCGAAGGTGGACAGATACGCGCCCAGGTTGGCGATCGTGTCCACGCGCAGCGCGAGGAAATTGCCCTGCGCATCCATCGCCAGCTCGACCTTGGTGTGGTGGTCGCGGCCGTGCGCGTCGGTCAGGAAGGATTCGCTGCGTTCGGCGGTCCACTTGATCGGCCGGCCCACGCGCTTGCTCGCCCACACCAGCGCGGTCTCCTCGGCGTAGAGGAAGATCTTCGAGCCGAAGCCGCCGCCGACGTCGGGCGCGATCACGCGCACCTTCGATTCCGGCAGGCCGAGCACGAAGGCGCTCATCAGCAGGCGCTCGACGTGCGGGTTCTGGTTCGCCACCCACAGCGTGTAGCTGTCGTCGTGCCGGGTGTACTGCGCGTTGGCGGCGCGCGGCTCCATCGCGTTGGGGATCAGCCGGTTGTTGACGAACTCCAGCGTGCTCACCTTCGCGGCCTGCTTGAAGGCCGCGTCCACCGCGTCCTTGCTGCCGTGGCCCCAGTCGTAGCAGACGTTGTCCGGCACGTCGTCGTGCACCGCGCTGCCGCAGGTCTCGGCCTCGGTGATGGCTATCACCGGCGCAAGCTCTTCGTAGTCGACCTCGATCAGCTCGGCCGCGTCCTTGGCCTGCAGCAGCGTCTCGGCCACCACCAGCGCCACCTGGTCGCCCACGTGGCGCACCTTGCCCTGCGCCAGCACCGGGTGCGGCGGCTCCTTCATCGGCGAGCCGTCCTTGCTGTGGATCAGCCAGCCGCAGGGCAGCCCGCCGACCTTGGCTTCGGCCAGATCGGCGCCGGTGAAGATCGCGACGACGCCGGCCGCCTTCGCCGCCTTGCTCGTGTCGATGCTCTTGATGCGCGCATGCGCGAACGGCGAGCGCAGGAACACGCCGTAGGTCTGGCCGGGCAGCACCACGTCGTCGGTGTACTGGCCGGCGCCGGTGAGGAAGCGTGCGTCCTCGCGGCGCAGCAGCGGCTTGCCGATCGGGGAGTTGGACATGTCGGTCATGGTCGTTCTCCCCTCAGGCGGCGGCCGTCTGGCCGGCCTTGCCGCTCTGGCACAACTGGATCGCCTTGACGATGTTGTGGTAGCCCGTACAGCGGCAGATGTTGCCGTCCAGGCCCTCGCGGATCTGCTGTTCGCTGGCGTTCGGACAGTCCTCCAGCAGCTTGACCGCCGACATCACCATGCCCGTGGTGCAGAAGCCGCACTGCAGCCCGTGGCACTCGCGGAACGCGGCCTGCATCGGATGCAGCTCGCCGTTCTTCGACAGGCCCTCGATCGTCGTGACCTCGCCGCCCTGCGCCTGCACCGCCAGCATCGAGCACGACTTCACCGCGCGGCCGTTCAGGTGCACGGTGCAGGCGCCGCACTGCGCGGTGTCGCAGCCCACGTGCGTGCCGGTGAGTTGCAGCTGCTCGCGGATCAGCTGCACGAGCAGCATGCGCGGATCGACGTTCGCCGTCACGGCCTTGCCGTTGACGGTCAGGGTGATGGGAACGCTCACGGTGGTATCTCCTCGGGTGGCGTGCCGCCGCGCCGCGCGGCGGTCTGCGGAGCATTCTTCGAGCCGTGCCCGACCCTGCAAAGCGCAGGGGTTCCCTTATGATGATCAGTTCATATCGCGCGGCGGCTCCGACCTGTTCAGCTTCGGAACATCGCCGCGGGTTGACGCTCCGCAAAGCCCGGCCATCGGGCGCTCAATCCGGCAGCTCGCGCGTCGACAAGAGAAGACGAACACTCGGAGCACTGTCTTGTTGGACCAACTGAAACTGAGCACCCGGCTCGCCGCCGGCTTCGGCATGGTGTTGCTGCTGCTGGCCGTGGTGGCCGGCGTGTCGAGCTGGCAGATGCGCGGCCTGGCGGGCAACACCGAGGCCTTCGCCGCCAACATCGTGCCCTCGCTGCAACTGCAGAAGGACATCGCGATGTCGCTCGCCGCGGTGCGGCGCTGGGAACTGCGCCACGTGGTGTCCGACAGCGGCGCCGAGATGGACGCGATGGAAGTCGAGGCGGCCAAGGAGCACAAGGCGCTGACCGCGGCGATCGCCCGCTACGAGAAGGAGATGCTGGTCAATGACGAGGACCGCCGCCACCTCGAGCGGACGCGCGCGGCGGTCGACGCCTACCTTGCCTCGTGGGACAAGGTGCGCATCGCCTCGCGCAGGACGGCGCAGGATCCGTCCGACAAGGAGGCCAAGGCTGCGCTGGGGCTGGGCATGAAGGTCTATCAGGCCGCACAGGACGAAGTCGATGCCTGGTGGGACTTCAACATGCAGCTGTCCGCGCGCGCCCGGCGCGACGCAGCCGCCACCTATGCCGCCGCCAAGCTCTCCACCGGCGCGCTGTCGCTCGCCGCGCTGCTGATCGGCGTGGCCGCGGCGGCGCTGATCATGCGCTCGGTGCAGCGCCAGATCGGCGGCGAGCCGGCCTATGCGAAGGAGGTGGTCGGCGAGATCGCCAACGGCAACCTCGGCGTGCGCGTGGCGCTGCGCGCGGGCGACCGCGACAGCCTGCTGGCCGCGATGCACGCGATGCGCGAGCGCCTGGCCTCGGTGGTCGCGCAGGTGCGCGCCAGCAGCGACAGCATCGCCACCGGCTCGGCGCAGATCGCCGGCGGCAACACCGACCTGAGCCAGCGCACCGAGGAGCAGGCCAGCAACCTGCAGCAGACCGCCGCCTCGATGGAGCAGCTCTCGGGCACGGTGAAGAGCAGCGCCGACACCGCCGCGCAGGCCCACCAGCTCGCCGCCGGCGCGTCCGCCGCGGCCAGCCGCGGCGGCGAGAGGGTCGGCCAGGTGGTGGCGACCATGCAGGAGATCTCGGCCGCCTCGAAGAAGATCGCCGACATCATCGGCACGATCGACGGCATCGCCTTCCAGACCAACATCCTCGCCCTCAACGCGGCGGTCGAAGCCGCGCGCGCCGGCGAGCAGGGTCGCGGCTTCGCCGTCGTCGCCGGCGAAGTGCGCACGCTCGCCCGGCGTTCCGCCGAAGCCGCGCGCGAGATCAAGACGCTGATTGGCACGAGCGTCGAGAAGGTGGAGACCGGCGCGCGCCAGGTCGACGAGGCCGGCGGCTCGATGCACGAGATCGTCGCGCAGGTGCAGCGCGTCAGCCAGATGATCGGCGAGCTGTCGAGCGCGGCGAGCGAGCAGTCGGCCGGCATCGGGCAGGTCAATGACGCGATGACGCAGCTCGACCAGGTGACGCAGCAGAACGCCGCGCTGGTGGAAGAAAGCGCCGCCGCCACCGAGAGCCTGCGCCACCAGGCCGACCGCCTGGCGGCGGCGGTGGGCGTGTTCAGGCTGGAGGCGGCCTGAGCGCTGCCGCGGGCGGTCGCGACTTCTCCGATACTCGGCGCATGTCCCGCCCGCCCGCCCCCCCATGCAGCGCGTGCACCTCGCCTACACGCTGAGCACCGAGGCTCCGCCGCAGCGCGAGCTGCACCACCCGCTGATCGCGCTGCTCGGCGCGCTGCACGACACCGGCTCGATCAGCGCGGCCGCGCGCGCGCTCGGGCTGTCGTACCGCCACGTCTGGGGCGAGCTGCGGCGCTGGGAGGCGGAGCTGGACCGCGAGCTGGTGGTGTGGGTCAAGGGCCAGCCGGCGCAGCTGACGCCGGCCGGCGCGCGCCTGCTGGCCGCCGAGCGGCGCGCGCAGGCGCGGCTCGCGCCGCAGATCGAGGCGGTGTGCTCCGCGCTGGAGCAGGCCTTCGCGGCCGCGCTCGACGAGACTACAGCGCGCAGCTCCTGAAGCCGCAGAACAGCTCGTCGCGCTCGGGCAGCGCGAACTGGCGGAACTTGGGCGAGCGCACGCGCGAGCGCGTCGCGAACGAGGCGCCGCGCAGCACCTTGTGCGTGCCGAAGGCGGCCTGCGAGTAGTCGCGCAGCGGCCCGGGCGCGAAGCCCGGGTAGGGGCGGAAGGTGGTGGCCGTCCACTCCCACACGTCGCCCCAGCGCCAGCCGCGGCTCGCGCCCTGGTGCGCGGCGGCCTCCCACTCCACCTCGCTGGGCAGGCGGCGGCCGGCCCAGCGGCACCAGGCATCGGCCTCGTACCACGCGAGGTGCATCGCCGGCTGCGCCATCGGCACGCGCATCAGCTTGCCGAAACGTTGCGCCAGCACGCCGTGGCGCAGCTGGTCGACGTGGCGCGGGCAGCGCCGGCCCTCGCGCTGCAGCCACTGCCAGCCCTGGGGGTGCCAGAACGCCTGCGCGTCGTAGCCGCCGTCCTCGACGAACTCGGCGTACTGCTGCCAGCTCACCGGCTGCGCGTCGATCTCGAACTCGGGCACCTCGACCTCGTGCACCCACTTCTCGTTGTCGAACACGAAGCCGCCCGGCTCGCAGCCGAGCGGCCAGCGCGTCGCGGGGAACAGCAGCGCATCGCGCGCATTCACCGCCGCGGGCGCGGCGAGCAGGCCGGCGTCGAAGCCGAGCGTCTGGCTCATCTGCGCGAACAGCTCGCCGCGCAGGTCTTCGTGGAACAGCACGAGGCGGTAGAAGTACAGCGCGTCGTCGTCCTCGGGGGTGGCGTCGAGCAGCTCGAGCGTGGTCTCGAGCGTGTCGACGAGGTACTGCCGCGTCGCCTGCAGGTCGGGCAGCTCGACGCGCCAGCGCGCCGCGTGCGACACCTCGGCGGGGTCGAAGCAGCGGTCGGCGTCGCTGAGGATGGAGGGCAGGCGCGGGCGCGACGGATCGCTGCGCGCGCCGCGCTGGCGCTGCACGTTGCGCGCGATCCAGCGCTCCTGGAACCAGCCGAGGTGGCCCAGCTCCCACAGCGGCGGGCTCAGCTCGCCGTGCTGCTGCACCGTCATCTCGTGCGAGCCGAGTGCGCGCTCGAAGGCCGCGATCCAGCGCAGCGTGTGGTTGCGCGAGTCCATCAGCGCCAGCGAGAGCAGCTCGCGTCCCGCGCGGCGCATGCGCGCGGAGTCGATGGAGGGGGCTTCGATGTCGAGCACGGCGGACCTCGCTGCGCGGCCATTGTGACACCGCGGCCGCGCCCGGCGCGAAGGCGCCCGCGCTGCTATTCTTCCGCCCCTTTCCCTCATGGCCGCCATCCACATCACCGACATCGAGGCCGCCATCAACTGGTGGCGCGCGCGCTCGCCCTCGCTCGACGGCATCACGGCCTGCGCCGAGGTGCGCGCGCTCGCCGAGGTCTACGGCACGATGGTCTGGCAGCACGAGGCGCAGGTCGACGAAGCCGCCTTGTCCGCACGCGCGCGCGAAGCCTGGATGGACTGGTACCGCACGACGCCCGACACGCCCTGCATCGCGATCTGCTCGACCAGTCAGGGCGACGACGTCTGCAAGGGCTGCGGCCGCAGCTTCGACGAAGTGCAGCACTGGACGACGATGAGCCCGGTGGAAAAACGCGCCACCTGGCGCCGCATCACGATGGAAGGCACGGCCTGGCGCTTCAACCGCTACGCCGAGCGCGCCGACACCATGCCGGGCGAGGCGGCTTCGTGAGCCGCCTGTCGCGCTGGGCGGGCAGCGCAAAGCGCATCGCCCCGCTGGCCTGGCCGGTGTTCATCGGCCAGGTGGCGGTGCTGGCCTTCTCCACCGTCGACACGATGATGGCCGCGCGCGCCGGCGCCACCGACCTGGCCGCGCTGGCGATCGGCGGCGCGGCCTACATCACCGTCTTCATCGGGCTGATGGGCATCGTGCTGGCGGTCAGCCCGATCGCCGGGCAGCTGTACGGCGCGCGGCACCACGAGGCCTGCGGTGCGCAGCTGCACCAGGCGATGTGGCTGGCGCTGGCGCTGTCGGTGCCGGGCTGCCTGCTGCTGCTGTTGCCTCAGCCCTTCCTCGAACTCTCGCGCGCCTCGCCCGAGGTGGCGGCCAAGGTGCGCGGCCACCTCGCCGCGCTCGCGGTGGCGCTGCCGCCGGCGCTGCTGTTCACCGCGTTCCGCGGCTTCAACACCGCGGTGTCGCGGCCCAAGATCGTGATGCTGCTGCAGCTCGGCGCGCTGATCCTCAAGGTGCCGCTGACCGCGCTGTTCGTGTTCGGCGCCGGGCCGCTGCCGGCCTTCGGCGCGCCGGGCTGCGGCGTCGCCACCGCGATCTGCATGCTCGGCCAGCTGGCGGCAGTGTGGCTGATCCTCAGGCGCGACCCGTTCTACGCGCGCTTTCACATCGGCGACCGCTTCGCCCGCCCGCACCGCGCCAGCCTGCTCGCGCTGCTGCGCCTGGGCGTGCCGATGGGCGGCTCGATCATGATCGAGGTGACCGGCTTCACCTTCATGGCCTTCTTCATCTCGCGCCTGGGCGCCACGCCGGTGGCGGGGCACCAGATCGCGGTCAACCTCGTCTCGCTGATGTTCATGATGCCGCTGGCGATCGCCAACGCCTCGAGCACGCTGGTGGCGCAGCGCATCGGCGCGGGCGACGAACACGACGCGCACCGCATCGGCTGGCACGGCCTGGAGATCGGCGTGGCGATCGCGGCGCTGATGGGCGGCTTCGTCTACCTGTTCCGCGAAGGCATCGTCGGCCTGTACACGCGCGACGCGGTGGTGATCGCCGCGGCGCTGCCGCTGCTGGCCTGGGTGGCGCTGTTCCACGTGGCCGACGCGGCGCAGGCGATCGCCGGCTTCGTGCTGCGCGCCTACCGCATCGCCGTGGTGCCGCTGGTGATCTACGCGCTGGCGATCTGGGGCGTGGGGCTGGCCGGCGGCTACGCGGTCGCCTTCGACCTCACCGGGCTGACGCCGCCGGCCCTGAAGGGCGCGGTGGGCATGTGGTCGGCGGCGACAGCGGGGCTCGTCGTCGCGGGCACGGGGATGTGCGGCTTCCTCGCGTGGATGATCGCGCGCTCGCGCCGCGGCGCTACACGTCGGCCCACTGGAAGCACAGAACCACGGCCTGAAGCGCAAACGCCTTCGCGCTGAGCGCCTCCACCCACGCGTCGATGCGCGCGGCGCCGCGCCGGCGCCAGCCCAGCCAGGCCTCGACGATGAGCGCGCCGCCCCAGGGCAGCAGGAAGGCCGCGGCCCAGTGGGCCAGCTCCGCGTCGCGCAGGAACAGCGTGTACGGGTTGAGCAAGGCCGTCATCGCGTGCAGGGCGATGCGGCGGCCGAGCGGCAGCAGGCTGCTCGAAGGAGCGGAGTGCGTCGGCATCATGCGGCCAGCGTAGGCGCCGCCGTGTCAGCGCCGCGTCGCTGAGGCGTCAAGGCCGCGTCAAAAGCCCAACGAATCGAAATCGTTATCATTCGCCGGCTTTTCCGTCGTGCCATCTCAGCCCTCCATGCCCCCCGACCAGGCTCACCCTTCCCTCGTCACGCTCTACGCCGACCATCACGGTTGGCTGCGCGGCCTGCTGAAGAAGAAGCTCGGCTGCCTGCACAAGGCCGAGGATCTGGCGCACGACACCTTCGTGAAGCTGCTGTCGTCGGAGCTGGCCGCCGTGATCCGCGAGCCGCGCGCGCTGCTCACCACGGTGGCCCACGGACTGGTGGTGTCGCACTGGCGCCGCCAGGATCTGGAGCGCGACTACCTCGCCGCGCTGCAGGCGCTGCCGCCCGCGCACGCCGGCTCGCCCGAGGACCGGGCGCTGGCGCTCGAAGCGCTGCTGCGCGTCGACACGCTTCTGCGCGGCCTGCCGCCGAACGCCTGCCGCGCCTTCCTGATGGCGCGGCTCGAAGGGTTGGGCTACCCGCAGATCGCCGGCGAGCTGGGTGTGTCCGAGCGCATGGTCAAGAAGTACATGGCGCAGGTGATGCACCGCTTGCTGCTGCAGGATGGCTGAGCGCGACCCGGCCGGCGCCGCGCCCAGCGAGCAGATCCTGCGGCAGGCGGCCGAGTGGTTCGCGATCCTGGGCGGCGCGCCGAGCGAACAGGAGCGCGACGACTGGAGGCGCTGGCTGCACGCCGATCCACGCCATGCGCTGGCCTGGCAGCGTGTCGAAGCGATGAGCCGCCACTTCGAGGGCCTGCCGGCGGGCGTGGACCGCCACGCCGCGGTGCAGGCGCTGACGCAGAACCGCCGTACCCATGCCAACGGACGGCGCCGCGTGCTGCGCACGCTGGCCGGCGTGGGTGTGGTCGGCGCAACCGGCTGGCTGGTCGCACAGCGGGATTGGCAGGCCGATGCGCGCACGGCGGTCGGCGAGTTGAAGGAAATGCAGCTGAGCGACGGCACGCGCCTGTGGCTCAACACCGATACCGCACTGCAGATCCGCTACGGCGACAACGAGCGCGCCGTGCGCCTGCTGCGCGGCGAGCTGATGGTGGCCACCGCTGCCGACACGGCCGTGCCGGCGCGCCCCTGGCGGCTCGATCTGGCGGCGGGCAGCGTGCGCGCCTTCGGCACGCGCTTCAGCGCGCGGCTGGCCGGCGACGAGTGCCGGCTGTGCGTGTTCGACGGCGCGGTCGACGTGAACAGCGCCGCGCGCGCCGAACCGCTGCGCGTGAACGCCGGCCGCCGCCTGCGCTTCGACCGCGCGAGCCTCGACGAGCCGCAGAGCGCACCGCCCGACGCCGACGCCTGGACACGCGGCATGCTGGTGGTCGACGGCTGGCCGCTGGCCGCCTTCTGTGCCGAGCTGGCGCGCTACCAGCGCGGCTGGCTCAGCTGCGCGGACGACGCGGCGGCGCTGCGCCTCGTCGGCGCCTTCCCCGTCAACGACCTCGAGCAGGTCTACCGGCTGCTCGAGCGCACGCTGCCGGTGCGGGTGGAGCGCCCGCTGCCGGGCTGGGTGCGCGTCGTCGCGGCGTGAGGCACGAGCAACGCACTCTCGCTTCGGCCCGGCGTTGCATCGTTGCGATCCTGCTAACTCTCTTGATGAGCGTCACGACGCATGCCGTCGCGACCGGCGAGCCCACCTTCGACATCGACCTGCCGGCCGGTGCCCTGTCGCTGGGCGCGAGCCGGCTGGCGGCCCTGGCCGGCGTGCCCTTCTCGGTCGACGAGCGGCTGGTGGCCCGGCTGCGCCACGAGGCGCTGCGCGGGCGCTTCACGCTGCGCGAGGCCTTCGAGCGCCTGCTCGCCGGCAGCGGCCTGGCGCTGGCGGGCGAGGGGCCGGCCTTCACGCTGCGGCGCAATGAAGCGCAGCAACCCGCGCGAGATACGCTGCTGCCGGAGATCCGCGTCAACGCTGCCGCCCAAAGCGCGACGGCGCGCTACGCCTTCCCCACCGTGCAGCAGGCCACGCGCAGCGAGACGCCGCTGCACGAGTTGCCGCAGTCGGCCACGGTGCTGTCGGCCGATTTCATCCGCGACCAGGCGCCGCGCAGCCTGGCCGAGCTGCTGCGCTACGTGCCCGGCCTGGGCGCGGCGCAGGGCGAGGGCAACCGCGACACGCCGGTGTTCCGCGGCAGCCTGTCGACCTCCGACTTCCTGCTCGACGGCCTGCGCGATGACGTGCAGTACTACCGCGACCTCTACAACATCGAGCGTGTCGAGGCGCTGCGCGGCCCGAACGCGGCCGCCGTCGGCCACGGCGCGGTGGGCGGGCTGATCAACCGCATCGCCAAGCAGCCCGAGGCCGGCGCGTTCCGCCGCCTCGCGCTGGAGACCGGCAGCGACGCGCTCGGCCGCGCGACGCTGGACCTGAACGAGCCGTTCGACGAGGCGCTGAGCGCGCGCATCAACCTGATGCTGGAAGACTCCGGCGGCTACCGCGATTTCTTCCGCCTGCGCCGCCACGGCATCAACCCGGTGCTGGCCTGGCGCGTGCCGGGCCGGGCGCTGCTGAGCGTGGGCGCCGAGCACTTCGAAGACCGGCGCACCGCCGATCGCGGCGTACCTTCGTACCTGGGCCGTCCGCTCGCCACCGACCCGGCCGCCTTCTTCGGCAATCCCGAGGCGAGCGTCACCTGGATCCGCCTGAACGCGCTGAACGCGCAGCTCGACCTCGATCTCGGCGGAGGATTCATGCTGCAGGCGCGCAGCCGCCTGGCCGACTACGACAAGTTCTTCCAGAACGCCTTTCCCGGCGCGGTGCGGCAAGGCGCCGACGGCCTGGAGGTGGCGCTGCTGGCGCATAACAGCCGCATGCGGCGGCGCAACCTGCTGCACCAGGCCGACCTGAGCTGGCGCAGCGCCTCGCTCGGCATCGAGCACCAATGGCTGGCCGGCGTCGAAGTGAGCCGCCAGCAGGGCGACAACCGGCGCGAGACCGGCTTCTTCGCCACCGAGCCCGCCTCGACCACGCTGTGGGTGCCGCTGGCGCAGCCGGTATCGCGGCTGCCCATCGTGTTCCAACCGCGCGCCACCGACCCCGACAACGCCAGCGAGCTGCACGTGCTGGCGCTGCACCTGCAGGACCAGATCCGCCTCGCGCCGCAATGGCAGGCGACGCTGGGGCTGCGCCACGACCACATCCGCCTCGATGTCGACGACCGCCAGCTCGGCCAGGCGCTGGCCAGCCGCGACCGGCTGTGGTCGCCGCGCGCCGGGCTGCTGTGGCAGCCGGCGCCGGCCTGGTCGGCCTACGGCAACCTCAGCCTCGGCTACGCCTTGCGCGCCGGCGAGCAGTTCACGCTGCTGACCCCGGCCAACCAGGCGCTGGCGCCGGAGCGCTTCTCGAACCGCGAGCTGGGCCTGCGCTGGAACCCGCGCCCCGGGCTGGACGCGAGCGCGGCGATCTACGAATCGCGGCGCGCCAACGTGGCGGCGCCCGACCCGCTGGCGCCGACGCAGGCCCTGCTGCTGGTCGACGGCCAGCGCACGCGCGGCCTCGAGCTGAGCGCGAGCGGCGGCCTGCGGCCGGGCTGGCAGGTGATGGCGGCCTACACGCTGCAGGACAGCCGCATCCGCCGCTCGCTGAGCGCGCTCGCGCCGGCCGGTGCGGCGATGCCGCACGTGCCGCGCCACGGCCTGTCGCTGTGGAACCGCTGGGCGCTCGACGCGCGCTGGTCGGCCGCGCTGGGGCTGACGGCGCGCAGCGGCCTGTACACCAGCACCGACAACAGCGTGCGCCTGCCCGGCTACGCCCGCTGGGACGGCGCGCTGTTCTACGCGCCCTCGCGGCATCTGCGCGTGCAGCTCAACGTCGAGAACCTGTTCGACCGTCGCTACCACGCCTTCGCGCACAGCAACACCAACATCACGCCGGGCGCGCCGCGCGCGTTCCGGCTCGGGCTGCAGTTGCTCTACTGATCGGTTCCCTTTTTCGGATCTGGTGCGGCAAGGAGGGAAACACCTTCTCAGCCCACCCCCGTGCCCTCCGCCTCCCTCCGATCCGCCGCGCCCGATGACGACGACGCGCTGACGGCCCTGCTGCACGCGCACGGCGTCAAGACGACGCCGATCCGCATCTTCGTGCTGCGGGCGCTGCGCGACGGCGCGCCGGCCGACGGCTGCCTGACGCCCGACGAGGTGTGCCGGGCGATCTACCGGCGCGGCGACAAGGCCTCGGTGCCGCAGGTCTACAACGTGCTGTCGATGCTTGCCGACGGCGGCATCATCGACCGCTACCGCCTCGGCATGGGGCCGGCGCTGTACTGCCTGCGGCGCGGCCCGGCGTGGAGCGCGCTGCAGGTGTGCAGCCGCTGCGAGCAGGCGCGCGGCGTGCGCAACCGCGCTCTCGATGCGCAGCTGCGCCGCGTGGCACAGGCGTCGGACTTCCAGCTCACCGGGCACACCGTGATCCTGCACGGCCTGTGCCCGCGCTGCGCGGCAGCGGGAAGGCGGCTGTCGTGAGCGCCGCCTACAGCCTCCACGACGCCGCGCTCACGCCCGGGCAGAAGCGCGGCGTCGTCGCCGGCATGGTCGCCGCGCACCTCGCGGCCGGCTGGGGCCTGCTGCAGATCGACGCGGTGCGGCAGGCCGTGATCGAAGCCGCGCCGATGTTCGTCAGCATCGTCGCGCCGCCGGCCCCGCCCGAGCAGCCGCCCGTGCCGCCGCCGCCCGCGCCGGCACCGAGAACGCCCGTGCCGAAGATTCCGCTGCTCGCCGCCGCGCCCGCGCCGGTGCCGGCCGAGACCAGCTTCGTCGCCGAGCCGGCGCCGCCGCTGCCGCCGGTGATCGCCGAGGCCGCGCTGCCGGCGCCACCGGCACCGCCCGCTCCCGTCGCGCCGTCGGCGCCGCCCAAGCTCATTCCCGCCTCGGCGGTGCAGTACCTGGTGCCGCCGCAGCTCGACTACCCGCGCGCCTCGCGCCGTGCGCGCGAGAGCGGCCGCGTGCTGGTGCGTGTCTACATCGACGAGGCCGGCCTGCCGCAGCAAGTGCAGCTGAGCCGCTCGACCGGCTTTGCCGCGCTCGACGAAGCCGCGCTCGCCGCGGTGCGCAAGGCGCGCTTCAAGCCCTACACCGAGAACGGCCTGCCCACCGCCGGCTGGGCCGCCATCCCCTTGAGCTTCGATCTGGAGAACTGAACTTGAACGACACCGCCAACCTCGGCTTCGGCCACTTCATCGCGCAAAGCGACGTGGTGGGCAAGACGCTGCTCGCGATCCTGCTGCTCATGTCGGTGGCCTCCTGGTCGATCATCGTCGCGCGCGGCATCGCGCTGCTGGTCAGCAAGCGCCGCAGCGAGCGTTTCCTGAATTTCTTCTGGAACGCCAGCTCGCTCGAAGCGGTGTCCAGCGAGATCGCCACGCACGGCGCACGCGATCCGTTCTCGCACCTCGCGAGCCATGCGATGCACGCGCGCCAGCACCATGCGCGCTACGGCGCGGCCAAGCTCGAAGAGGCCGGCACGGCGGGCGACTTCGTCACGCGCACCATCAAGAAGGTGCTCGACGAGGAGACCACGCGCCTGGAGAACGGCCTGGCGGCGCTGGCCACCGTGGGCGCCACCGCGCCTTTCGTCGGCCTGTTCGGCACCGTCTGGGGCGTGTACCACGCGCTGGTGGCCATCGGCATGAGCGGCTCGGGCACGCTCGACAAGGTGGCCGGCCCGGTCGGCGAGGCGCTGATCATGACGGGCGTCGGCCTGGCCGTCGCGATCCCCGCGGTGATGGCCTACAACTGGCTCACGCGCACGAATCGCGTCGTGCTCTCGCGCCTGGACGCCTTCGCCTACGAGATGCACACCTTCGTCGCGATGGGCCAGCCGCTGGCGGCTTCCGACGCGCCCACGGCCCAGCCGCTGCCGCTGAAGACGGCGCACGCCTGAGGAGACGCCGATGGCCTTCGCGAGCTTCGACGCCCAGCGCGGCAGCGCGCCCACCTCCGAGATCAACATGGTGCCGCTGATCGACGTGATGCTGGTGCTGCTGGTGATCTTCATCGTCACCGCGCCGCTGCTGACCAACGCGGTCAAGCTGGACCTGCCCAAGGTCGACTCGACGCCCAACGTCGCCAAGGCCGAGAAGGTCGAGTTCGCGGTCACGCCTTCGGGCCAGTGGTTCTGGAACGGCGAGCCGGTCGGCCGCGCCGAAGCGCAACGCCGCTTCGCGCTGGAGAGCCGGCGCTTTCCGCAGCCCGAGGTGCATTTGCGCGCCGACCAGGAAACGCCTTACCGCTTCGTCGCACAGGTGCTCGCCGATGCGTCGAATGCGGGGCTGACCAAGGTCGGCTTCGTCAGCGAGCCGGAGCCACGCTGAGAGCGGCGCGCAAACCCTGTTTTCCCCCCAGCCAGCCGACCCGCCACGCGGTGCCGGCAAGCCAGCATTCAACGAAGAAATCCTATGGAGAACCCATGAGCAAGAAGACCGACTGCCTGCGCGAAGCCCCACCCCAGATGCTGCCGCTCGGCGCGCTGGCCGCCGGATTCGGCATGATGCTGGCCGGCGGCAACGCGCTGGCGCAGCAGGCCACGGTGCCGATGCCGCCCGCGCCCTCGGCCTCGGCGCCCGCCGAAGCGACGCTGCCGGAAGTGAAGGTGAAGGCCTCGGCCGAGGAGTCCGCCAAGGAGGCGCTGCAGGCCACCAAGACGACCATCGGCAAGGGCCGCCAGGAGATCCGCGACATTCCGCAGTCGGTCACCGTGATGACCGAGAAGCTGCTCGACGACGTCAAGCTCGACACGCTGCGCCAGGCGCTGCACTACACCGCCGGCATCACCTTCGCGGCCACCGAGAACGGCACCGACCAGGACATCCGCATGCGCGGCTTCCCGGTCGCGACCACGGGCGACCTGCTGATCGACGGCATGAAGGATCCCTCGCAGTACGACCGCGACAGCTTCAACTACGACCGCATCGAGGTGATGCGCGGCGCGGCCTCGATGCTGTTCGGCCGCGGCTCCACCGGCGGCGTGATCAACCAGGTGACCAAGAAGCCGGTGCTGGCCGACCTCAACGAGGTGGTCACCACCATCGGCAGCGGCGAGAACCTGCGCTTCACCGGCGACTTCAACAAGCGCCTGGGCGAAGACAGCGCGATCCGCCTGAACGCGATGGTGCAGTCGGCCGACAACCACGGCGCGCAGATCGACAAGCAGGGCATCGCGCCGACCATCACCTGGGGCGCGGGCAGCCGCGACGAGATCACGCTCGGCGCCTTCTACCTGAACGTGAACAACGTGCCGATGGCGAACCTGCGCTACCTGTCGGGCAGCGTGGCCACCGGCATCCCGGCGAAGAACTTCTACGGCACCGACAGCGACTACCTGCTCGGCGAGGCGCGCTACGCCTCGGGCATCTGGACGCACCGCTTCGGCGACGGCAATGGCGAGCTGCGCACGCAGTTCCGCACCGGCAACTACCGGCGCGCCACCTGGGGCACGACGGCCGGCTATTGCGGCGCGGCACTGACCGCTACCGGCACCTGCCCGGCCGGCACGCCGGCGGTGACCAGCGCGACCTTCAGCCGCAACACCGCGCTGACGCGCAGCGGCCTGTCGCCGCGCAAGGACGACATCGACGGCACGTATCTCCAGAGCGACTACAGCAACCGCTTCGCCTGGTTCGGCATGCGCCACGACGTGCTGGCCGGCATCGACGCCTCGCGCGAATCGGCCGACCGCTTCACCGCCTACGGCACCGTGGGCACCAACTACAACAAGGGCGGCACCAACGTCAGCACGCCCGACGACGGCCGCGTGACCGCCGCGCTGCCCACCTACCGCAAGGGCAGCGACTACGCCGGCCGCGCGCTGGGCGCCTACGTGCAGGACCTGGTCTCGCTGACCGAGCATTGGAAGCTGCTCGGCGGCCTGCGCTACGACAAGGTCGAGGCGACCATGCACAGCCTGGCCTATGCGAACGCCGCCACGCCCACGGTGCCGAGCGCGGTCACCGAGTCGCGGCTGAAGTACCCGGGCCTGTGGAGCCGCCGCTTCGGGCTGCTGTTCCAGCCGACGGCCTTCCAGTCGTACCACGTGTCCTACGGCACCTCGTTCAACACCTCGGCCGACACCTACCAGTACACCACTCAGCAGACCGCCAGCGTCGGCGCCGAGAAGAGCCGCAACATCGAGGTGGGCGCCAAGCTCGACTGGCTGGACGGCCAGCTCTCGACGCGCGCGGCGCTGTTCCGCACCGAGAAGTACAACGAGCGCACCACCGATTCCGACTTCGCCGGCAGCTTCCCGGTGCTGTCGGGCAAGCGCCATTCGCAGGGCCTGGAACTCGACGTGGTCGGGCGCGTGACGCCCGCGCTGGAGATCTACATGTCGTACTCGTACATCCAGGAGGCGAAGATCGACAAGGTGGGCACCGCCGTCAACCTGACCACCGACGACGTCGGCCTGAGCCCCAAGCACACCGGCGCGGCCTGGGCCAGCTACCAGTTGCTGCCGCAGCTGCGCATCGCCGCCGGCGCGCGCGCCGCGTCGACCAACCGCCCGCTGCAAGGCGGCACGGCGGCGGCCTCGCTGACCGCCAGCACGCCGCGCTACGTGGTCTACGACACGATGGCCGAGTACACCATCAACGAAGACATCTACGCGCAGATCAACGTCAACAACCTGACCAACAAGGTCTACGGCGACCAGCTCTACCCGGGCTTCTACACGCCGGGCGAGGCGCGCAACGTCAAGCTGACGCTGGGCATGCGCTTCTAGGCGCGAGGAGGCGCCCGACACCACCATGCTTCTGCACGTTCGCAAGGTTCTCTCGGCCGACGAGCTGCGCGCGGCGCGCCGCCTCCTGGCCGCCGCCCCCTGGGGCGACGGCCGCGTGACGGCCGGCGAGCAATCGGCCCGGGCCAAGAACAACCAGCAGCTGCCCGAGGCCTGCGAGGCCTCGCGGCAGTTGCAGAAGCTGGTGCTCGACGGCCTGGCGCGGCACCAGCTGTTCTTCTCCGCCGCGCTGCCCAAGCAGATCTCGCCGCCGCTGTTCAACCGCTACGGCGGCGAGGCCAACAGCTTCGGCAACCACGTCGACAGCGCGGTGCGCTACCTCAGCGACGGCAGCGGCCGCGTGCGCACCGACATCTCGTGCACCGTGTTCCTCGCCGAGCCCGACGAGTACGACGGCGGCGAGCTGATGGTGGAAGACACCTACGGCCAGCAGCGCGTCAAGCTGCCGGCCGGCGACATGGTGCTGTACCCCGGCCACAGCGTGCACCGCGTGGAGCCGGTGACCCGCGGCCAGCGCGTGGCGAGCTTCTTCTGGGTGCACAGCATGGTGCGCAGCGACGAGCGCCGCCGCCTGCTGTTCGAGATGGACCAGCACCTGATGAGCCTGCGCACGCGCAACGGCGAAACCGACCCGGCGGTCATCGGCCTGACCGCCACGTATCACAACCTGCTGCGCATGTGGCTGGAGTTTTGACATGACCTCGATGCTTCGATCGACCCTCGCGCTGCTGCTCGCCGCCGCCGGCGGCGCAGCCTTCGCCCACGGCGACGTGGACTGCCCCAACGAGCCCAAGGAGCAGTGGCGCCCGCAGATGGAGCTGCAGCGCAAGCTGGTCGACGCCGGCTGGCGCGTGCGCCAGGTGAAGACCTTCGCCACCTGCTACGAGGTCTACGGCTTCGACGCCAAGGGCGAGCGCGTGGAAGCCTTCTTCAACCCGAAGACCTTCGAGCGCATCGAGCCGCGCGGCGCGGCCGCCTCGGCACCTGCCGCGAAGTGAAGTCGGCAGCGGTGCCGGTGTGGGATGCGCTGGTGCGCAGCCTGCACTGGCTGCTGGCCGCCGCGGTGGCGGCGGCGTGGATCACGGGACACTGGTTCCATCCGCTGCACCACGCGCTGGGCTACGGCGCGGCGGCGATCGTCGCCGTGCGCATCCCCTGGGGCGTGTGGGGCAGCCGGCATGCGCGCTTCGCCGACTTCGTGCACGGGCCGCGCGCCACGTGGCGCTACGCACGGGCGTTGATGCGCGGACAGGCGCCGCGCCACCTCGGCCACAACCCGCTGGGCGGCTGGATGATCGTGGCGCTGCTGGTCTGCGTGGCACTGACCAGCCTCACCGGCTTCCTCTACACCACCGACTGGCTGTGGGGCTACGCCTGGCTCGAAGCCCTGCACGCCGCGCTGGCCTGGCTGCTCGCCACGCTGGTTGCCGGGCATCTGTGCGGCGTGCTGGCGATGAGCAGGGTGGAGGGGGAGAACCTGGTGGCGGGGATGTGGACGGGGAGGAAGCGGCGGTGCAACCCGCCCGAATGAGCGCTGTCCGCCTCAATCTCCGCCTTCGCCGGGCCACGTTTCGAAGTCGTCCCCGTCGATGTCGCGAGCGCCGTGCATGACACGTTCGATGCGCACCGGCTTCGGCGTCTCACGATAGAAGCTCAGATAGCGTCCGTGCGGCAGCATGCGAATGCTCTCGCCCAGCCCCGGCCTCTCCGTACCGATGCCCGGAGCGTTGCCGAGCGCCATGCAACGGTCCTCCAACTCATCGACGAGGCTCAGCGGCCTTGCTCGATCTGCTCCTTGATGAAGGCTTCGAAGTGGTCGCCGATGACGTAGCTGGAAGGCATGAATCGCTTCGTCCGTTGAGGATTTCTGGACACTATCAAAGATTGATAGCCTTGCCAAACGCCTCCTCAAATCGCGCAGCTCACCGCCTTCGCCCCGAGGTGCTGCGTGAGCACGGCCGGCTCGATCCCCACCAGATACCCGCGCCGCCCGCCGTTGATGCAGATGCGCGGCAGCGCGAGCACCGATGCCTCCACGTACACCCGCATCGCCTTGCGCGTGCCGAAGGGCGAGGTGCCGCCCACCTGGTAGCCGCTGTGGCGCTGCGCCACCTCCGGCGCGCAGGGCTCCACCGACTTCGCCCCGATCGCGCGCGCGAGGTTCTTGGTGCTCACCTGCCTGTCGCCGTGCATCAGCACGATCAGCGGCTCGCGCTGCTCGTCCTGCATCACCAGCGTCTTCACCACCGCATGTTCGTCCACGCCGAGCTGGCGCGCCGACTCGGCCGTGCCGCCATGCTCGACGTAGTCGTACACATGCTCGGTGAACGCGATGCCGCGCCCGCGCAGCCACGCGGTGGCGGGGGTCTCGCTGACGTGCTTGTCCTTCTTCGCCATGTCGATCCGGTTCAGCCGAGCCAGGTGGAGATCGCGCGGCCCAGCGAGCCCGGCACCGCCAGCGCCATGAACAGCAGCCCCGCCACCGCGCCGGCGGCATGCGCATCGTGGTTGACGCGGCCGATGCCGCCGCGCCCGGCCAGCACGCTGTAGGCGAGATAGCCGATGGCGAACAGCGGCGCGGGAATCGGGAACGGAATCGGCAGGATGTACAGCGACGAGCCCGGGTTGACGACGATCGCCGCGAACACCACCGCCAGGATCGCGCCCGACGCGCCCAGGCTGGCGTAGCCCGGCTGGCGGCGGTGGATCGCCCAGGTGGCGATGCTGCTGGCCAGCAGCCCGAAGGCGTACAGCGCGACGAACGCCGGCGTGCCGAGCGCGCGCTCCAGATCGAAGCCGAAGGCCCAGAAGCTGAAGCCGTTGAAGAGCAGGTGCGGCAGATCGGCGTGGATGAAGCCGCTGGTGACCAGCGTGTGCCACTGCCGCTGCGGCACGAGGTGATAGGGCCGCAGCAGGTTGCGCTCGACGAGCTGCGGCATGCCGTTCAGCCCGAGCAGGCTGACGATCACGATGACGGCGAGGATCAGTGTCGCGGCGGGCGCGCCGGCAAGAAGATCCATGCCTACTGCGCCGGATCGCGCTGCACCCAGCGGATCGCGTCGATCTCGGCCAGCAGCTGCGGCGACAGCGCGGTGTCCCAGGCGGCGAGGTTGTCGTCGAGCTGCGCCTTCGTGGTCACGCCGATGATGGTGCTGGCCACGCGCCAGCTCGTGTAGCAGAAGGCCAGCGCCAGGTGCGCCGGCGCGAGGCCATGCTGCCGCGCCAGCGCGTTGTAGCGCCTGGCTGCCTCCAGCGCCTCGGGGCGCGCCCAGCGCTGTTTCTTCATGCTGTCGAACATCGCCAGCCGCCCCGGCTGCGCGCTGCCATTCAGCCCGCGCTCGTCGTACTTGCCGGTCAGCGCGCCGAAGGCCAGCGGCGAGTAGGCCAGCAGCGAGACGCCGAGCCGGTGCATCACCTCGTCGAGCCCGTTGTCGAGCGCGCGGCTGGTCAGCGCGTAGGGGTTCTGCACGGTGGCGATGCGCGGCAGGCCGTGCATCTCGGCGAGCTTGACGAACTCGGCCACGCCGTAGGGCGATTCGTTCGAGAGCCCGACGTGGCGCACCTTGCCGGCCTTCACCAGATCGGTCAGCGCGTCGAGCTGTTCGCGGATGCTGCTGACCTCGCGGTCCCGGGCCGGGTCGAAATACAGCGCGCCCAGGCTCGCCACGTTGCGCGCCGGCCAGTGGATCTGGTAGAGGTCGATCACGTCGGTGCGCAGGCGCTGCAGACTGCCGTCGCAGGCGCCGATGATGTCGGCACGCGTGAGGTTGGAGCTGCCGCCCCGGATCCAGTCCATGCCGCGCGACGGGCCGGCCACCTTGGTGGCGAGCACGACCTTGTTGCGCGCGCCCGGGCGCGACGCGAACCAGTTGCCGATGATGGATTCGCTGGCGCCGAAGGTTTCGCGCCGCGCCGGCACCGAGTACATCTCGGCGCTGTCGATGAAGTTGATGCCGCGCGCCAGCGCGTGGTCGAGGATGGCGTGCGCGTCGCGCTCGGCGACCTGCTCGCCGAACGTCATGGTGCCGAGGCAGACGGGCGTGACCGCGAGATCGCTGCGGCCGAGGGTGCGGAGGGGGAGTGCTGCGGAGGTCATGGCGGAGAGTCTACGGGGCGCGCGTGCTCTATGCTGCGCGGCATCCGCCACTCGACCCGACGCCTTGATGACCAAGCTCATCCGCCCCCTTGCCTGTCTCTGCGCGGCCGCCGCGCTCGCGGCCTGCTCGACGCCGCCCGCGCCGCCTTCACCCACGGCGGCGACGCCTTCAGCGAAGCACGCGTCGCCGGCGGTGCCCAGCGCCGAGCCGGGCGTGCCGGCCTACCTGCTCGCCAATGAAGGCTGCGCGATCGTCGCCGGCGGCGCGATCGGCAGCCGCTTCGCCGACGCCAAGGTCAGCGCGATGTGGGCGCGCATCAACGCGGCCGTGACCACCGAGCTGCACGACCGGCTGGTGGCGCAGCGCTATCGCGTCGTCAAGCTGCTGGTGCCCGAGGGGATCACCGGCACGGCCGAGCAGATGGTGTTCGAGAGCGTCGCCGCGCAGCGCTGCAACCGCGTGCTGCAGGTGGCGCACAAGGTCGACGAGGACACGGCGGGCAGGTTCTTCCGCTTCGACATCACGCTGTTCCGCGCCGTGCCGAAGGAAGGCGCTGCCGCCGAGGCTGCGCCGGGGATGGTCAGCGTGGTTGCCCGGGGCGAGTTCCAGCGCAGCTACCGCTATCCGCGCACGCAGGAGGCGTTCGAGAACTTCTACACCGGGGACTTTGCGGAGAAGGTGCTGGCGGATTTGCAAGGGAGTGGGAGGTTGGGGGTGTTGCGGTGAGGCATCTCATTGCAATCTCGTTCCTCGGCGTAGCGCTGGCGGGTTGCATAACACCGCCCTTGGTCCCGAGTGCCAGGGAAGTTGCGCCGCTGCGCACGATAGATGTGGTGATCTACACGCCGCCAACCAACTTTCTGTATTACTACAACGGCTCCACGGCTCACTACTATCCGTCGCCGGGAAGTAGTTGGGGAACTGCTGTCGGCATCAACATCGCGGGAAACCTGCTGAACAGCGCAGTCGAGCATGCCAAGACTGCAACTTCGCGAGAAGCCGAGGGCCCGGTCGGCGCCTCCGTGGCGAGCCTGGATCTGCGCGCCACCGTGATGCGAGAGCTTGCGATGGCGCAGGGGCCGGGCGTCCCGATCTTCGTCGAGAGCCAACGTGCTTTTCCGGAAGGAGCCCCGGACTTCAGAGAAGGCGTGCTTCCAGCCGTGTCGAAACCTCTGCAGAACTCCGCGGCGGACGCGGTCTTGTACCTCTCGGTCGTGCCGTTGTTTCGCAACCAGTTCGATCAGGTCGTACTCACGACGAACACCTGGCTGATCGGGCGTTCCGGCACGCCCTTGTTGATGTCCTCTGTCAAATTCATCGGGCCGGATCATCCCGACCTGACGCGCCCCGAGATCGTGCAGTGGTGGGCCGACCAACGGTACCGTCGGCTTCTGCAGCATGGCGTCCGGGCCACTCTGAAGCCCACGCTCGGCTTCTTCACCAACCCTCTGACGGAAGAGCAGCACGGGAAGCTTCTTGCCCTGATGGCCGACCCGCAGACTTTCATGCGGATTGGCGAGCGTGTGCGCACGAGCCCATGCGTGCTTGCATCCGACGATGTCTCGGTCGTCTACCGGTACGAGCGAAATGGACGAATGCTCAATGCGATGGCGCATTGCGACACCGAGAAGCCGGACTTGTTCGACGCCGAGGAAGACTCCCTTCGCTCTTGGAAGATTCACGGGCGATTGCCTCTTGCTGCGCCGACGACAAGGTGACAGCCACCGGAGTGACGCATGAAGCCCCAAGAAATCGCCGCCCTCCTCCACACGCTGCAAGCCCGCTTCAAGAAGTACCCGCAACGCCACCGCGGCATCGAGTGGGCCAAGGTCCAGGCCCGCCTCGAAGCCCACCCCGCTGCACTGCAATCGCTCCAAGCAATGGAAGCCTCCGGCGGCGAGCCGGATGTGATCGGCGCGGACGAGCGCAGCGGCGAGCTTCTCTTCTGCGACTGTTCTGCGGAAAGCCCCGCCGGACGCCGCAGACTGTGCTACGACCGCGAGGCGCTGGACTCCCGCAAGGAGAACAAGCCGCCGGGCAACGCCGTCGAAGCGGCCTCGGCGATGGGCACCGCCTTGCTCACCGAAGCGCAGTACGGCGCCTTGCAGCAGCTCGGCGAGTTCGACACCAAGACATCGAGCTGGATCGCGACGCCCGATGAGCTGCGCACGCTCGGCGGCGCGCTGTTCGGCGATCGGCGCTATGGCCGCGTGTTCGTCTATCACAACGGAGCGCAGTCGTACTACGCCGCACGGGGGTTCCGCGTGCTGCTGCGCGTCTGATCGAAACGCGGCGAGCCGCGCCGTAGTTCACTGTTTGACAGTAGACTTTTCTCATCCAACGGCAATCTCTGAGCCCTGCCATGCCCGCCTCCCGCCCGCTGCCCCGCCCGCTCGGCCGCATCGTCTTCGTCGTGCGCGCGCTGTGGGCATCACCGAGCAGAACATCTCGCTGCTGAAGTCGGGCAAGGTGCGCGGCGTGCGCTTCGACACGCTGGCGCGCATCTGCGCCGCGCTGCAGTGCCAGCCGGGCGACCTGCTCGAATACCGGGCCGGGCCGGCGGACGAGGATTCGCCGTGAGGCAGCCACCGCGCCATGCGGGCGCGCGCCTGGCCTTCGCGCTGGCCGTGCTGGCGGCGCACCTCGCGCTGCTGCTGTGGTGGCTGCAGGCGGACCGGCTGGCGCGCCGCGAGCCGGCGGTGGAGCCGCGCGTGGCGGTGCGGCTGGTCGTGCCGCGCGCGCCGGTGGCTGCGCCGCGCGAGACAGCAGCGGCACCGGCACCGGCACCGAAGCGCCGCGCGCCGAACGTTCCCGCCGCGGCGCAGCCGGCGCCCATCACCGCCGCGGCGATCAGCGCCGCGCCGCCGCCCTCACCGGGCGCATCGCAGGCTCACGCCGAAGCCGAACCGCAACCCTCGCTGATGGACAGCGACGCCACCCGCCGCGCGATACGTGCCTCGGCACGCGATCCCGGCCTCGCCGCGCAAGCCGGCCGCCAGGGCGCGCCGGTGCAGACGCCCACCGAAAAGCTCGGCGAGCAGGTGCAGCGCAGCGCCAAGGGCGATTGCCTGAAAGGCGAATACGCCGGCGGCGGCATGGGCCTGCTGAGCCTGCCTTTCCTCGCCGCGGCCGCGCTGAACGGCGACTGCCGCCGCTGACGAACCGGCTCACGCCGCATCGAGCGCAAAGCGCGCCTCGCCCTCCGCCCCGATCAGCACGCGCGAGCGCGCTTCGAGTCGCAGCTGATCGCCGACGTCGAGGAAGTGGTCGTCGAGGTCGCCCGGCCGCGTCACCCACACGCGCCCGGCGATCACGCGCAGGCGCACGGCGACGGCCTGGGTCCAGCGCAGCAGTTCGCCGTCGGCGAGCTGCAGCACGAGGGGCACGGGGAGTTCGAGCATGGCGGCTCCGTCGAGGTGATTTCCGGAGAGCCAGTGTCGGCACACGAGCGAATCGGCAACAGACGCAGCGCTGCCCGAATGGCACCGGTACAGCCGCCGCCCGCGCGGCTCTGTACTGGCGAGCAATCAGCACCTCTGTACCGGTACGCCTTTGGCCTGGCGGTTCACAATGCCCCGCATGGACGCCGCCGTCGACGCCGCTTCCGGCCCCCTGTACCAGCGCATCGCCGCCCGCATCGAGGCGGCCATCGCCAGCGGCGCGCTGCGCGCCGGCGCGCGCCTGCCTTCGGTGCGCCAGCTGGCGCAGCAGCACGCGGTGAGCATCAGCACCGCGCAGCAGGTCTACCGCTGCCTCGAGAACCGCGGCGTGGTCGAGGCGCGGCCCAAGTCGGGCTGCTTCGTCGCGCCGCGCGCGCCGGTGCTGCCCGAGCCGATGCTCGACCTGCGCATGGAGGCGCCCTCGCTGGTCAACATGGACCAGGTGCTGCAGGAGTTCCTGTGGATCGTCAACGATCCGCTCGCGGTGCCCTCCTTCCACGCGCAGCCGGCGCGCTCGCTGCTGCCCGAGGCCAAGCTGCAGGCGCTGATGGCCGGCGTGAACCGGCGCCACCCCGAGTACGCCTCGCGCTGCGTGATGGAAGGCTCGGCCGCGCTGCGCCAGGAGATCGCGCGCCGCGCGGTCGGCTCGGGCGTGCCGCTGCGGCCCGACGAGATCGTCGTCACCAACGGCGGGCTCGAAGCCGTCTACCTCGCGCTGCGCACGGTGGCCTCGGCGGGCGACACCATCGTGCTGGAGTCGCCCACCTACTTCCATCTGCTGCAGGTGATCGAGAGCCTGGGCATGCGCGCGCTGGAGATCCCCTCGCACCCGCGCGACGGCATCTCGCTCGAAGCGCTCGACGTCGCCACGCGCGAG
Organism: Pseudomonadota bacterium; assembly: GCA_029779845.1. GTDB lineage: Bacteria > Pseudomonadota > Gammaproteobacteria > Burkholderiales > Burkholderiaceae_C > Piscinibacter. The sequence continues at coordinate 37,060 of JAKOZT010000129.1, forward strand.
CCGGGCGCGGTCAAGGCTTGCGTGCTGCTGCCCAACTTCCCCAACCCGCTGGGCAGCCTGATGCCGGTGTCGCGCAAGCGCGAGCTGGTGCGCCTGATGGCCGAGCGCGGCATCCCGCTGATCGAGAGCGACATCTACGGCGAGCTGTACTTCGGCGAGCAGCGCCCGCCGGTGCTCAAGAGCCTGGACCCGGAGGCCGACGTGATCCTGTGCTCGGCCTTCACCAAGACGGTGGCGCCCGGCTACCGCATCGGCTGGGTGGCGCCGGGGCGGCATTTCCTGAAGACGCAGGCGCTCAAGTTCCGCACCTCGGTGGCCTGCCCGATGCTGCAGCAGGAGGTGCTGGCGCAGTTCATCGCCGACGGCGGCTACGACCACCACCTGCGCCGCCTGCGCGCGGCGCTGAAGACGCAGATGCACCAGATGGTCGACGCGGTGGCTCGCCACTTCCCGATGGGCTGCCGCATGAGCCTGCCGCAGGGCGGCATGATGCTGTGGATCGAGCTGCCGCGGCAGGTCGATTCGCGCGAGGTGTTCGCGCTGGCGCGGCTCGAGCACATCGGCGTCGCGCCCGGCGCGGCGTTCTCCACCACGCGGCGCTTCGACCACTTCATCCGCCTGCAGTACGGCGAGCCGTTCACCGCGCAGACCGAGGCCGCGATCCGCCGGCTCGGGCAGATCGTCGAGCGGCTGGCCGAGCGCTCGCCGCGGCGCGAAGAGGCGCCGGCGGCGCGGGCGACGCTGCATGCCTGAGCACACCGCCGATTCCCGCTACGCCTGGGCGCGCCTGGCCGCGACGCTGGGGTTGATGACGATCGGCTCGGCGGCGATGTACGTGATCGCCGTGGTGCTGCCGGCGGTGCAGGCCGAGTTCGGCGTCGCGCGCGCCGACGCCTCGCTGCCCTACACGCTGCTGATGGTCGGTTTCGGCCTGGGCGGCGTGCTGATGGGCAAGCTGGCCGACCGCTTCGGCGTGATGCTGCCGGTGCTGATCGGCGCGGCGGGGCTGGCCAGCGGCTTCGCGCTCGCGGCGGCGAGCAGCAGCATCCTCGGCTTCGCCATCGTCTCGGGCCTGCTGCTGGGCCTGCTCGGCAGCTCGGCCACCTTCGCGCCGCTGGTGGCCGACACCTCGCTGTGGTTCGTGCGCCGGCGCGGCATCGCGGTGGCGATCTGCGCCAGCGGCAACTACCTCGCCGGCGCGATCTGGCCGCCGATCGTGCAGCAGCTCGTCGAGAGCATCGGCTGGCGCGGCGCCTACAACACGCTGGCCGTCGTCAGCGCGCTGGCGATGCCGCTGCTCGCGCTGGCCTTGAAGGCGCGCCCGCCCGCGGCGGTGGCCGGGCCGAGCGCCTCGGTGCGCAGCGGCGCGGCGGTGCAGCCCTCGACGCGCCCGTTCGGCTTCTCGATGAACCAGGCGCAGGCGCTGCTGTGCGTGGCCGGCGTGGCCTGCTGCGTGGCAATGTCCATGCCGCAGGTGCACATCGTCGCCTACTGCAGCGACCTCGGCTTCGGCGCCGCGCAGGGCGCGCGCATGCTCTCGCTGATGCTGGCCGCGGGCATCGTCAGCCGGCTGGTCTCGGGCGCGATCTGCGACCGCATCGGCGGCATCCGCACGCTGCTGCTCGGCTCGGTGCTACAGGGCACGGCGCTGCTGCTGTTCCTGCCCTTCGACGGGCTGGTCTCGCTGTACGTGGTCTCGGCGCTGTTCGGGCTGTTCCAGGGCGGCATCGTGCCGAGCTACGCGATCATCGTGCGCGAGCACTTCCCCGCCGCCGAGGCCGGCGCGCGCGTCGGCACGATATTGATGTGCACGCTGTTCGGCATGGCGCTGGGCGGCTGGATGTCCGGCAAGGTGTTCGACCTGACCGGCTCGTACCACGCCGCCTTCGTCAACGGCATCGCCTGGAACCTGCTCAACCTCGGCATCGTGCTGCTGCTGATGTGGGGGCTGCGGCGCCGCAGCGGCCCGGCGCTCAGCGCATGAAGCGGTAGCCGATGCCGGTTTCGGTGAGCAGGTGCGCCGGGCGCGAGGCGTCGGCCTCGATCTTCTTGCGCAGGTTGGCCATGTGCACGCGCACGTAGTGCGTGTCCTCGGCATGGCCGGGGCCCCACACGGCCTTGAGCAGCTGCTGGTGCGTGATCACGCGGTCGGGCTGCGAGGCCAGGTGCACGAGCAGCTTGTATTCGATCGGCGTCAGGTGCAGCGGCTCGCCACCGCGCTCCACGCTGCGCCGCGCCAGGTCGATCACCACCGCGCCGAAGGCGATGCGCGCCTCGCCCTCGGGCGTCTGCTGGCCGTGCCGGCGCAGTTGCGCGCGCACGCGCGCCAGCAGCTCGCCGGCGCCGAAGGGCTTGACGAGGTAGTCGTCGGCGCCGGCGTCGAGCGCGGCGATCTTGTCGGCCTCGCCGACGCGCGCCGACAGCACGATCACCGGCGCGGCCGACCAGCCGCGCAGGTCGCGGATCAGTTCCACGCCATCGCCGTCGGGAAGGCCGAGGTCGAGCACCAGCAGGTCGGGCCGGCGCGTGCCGGCTTCGATCAGGCCGCGCTGCAGCGTGGCGGCCTCGAACACCTCGTGGCCGTCGGATTCGAGCGCGAGGCGCACGAAGCGGCGGATGTCGGCCTCGTCCTCGACGATCAACAGTCGACTGCGGATCTCGGTCATGGCGCGAGTGTGCTGCCGTCGTCGCTCGGCGGCGTGCCGCACGGCAGTTCGATCGTGAAACGCGCGCCGGCCACGCGGCCGCCCTCGACGCGGTTCTCGCCGCGCATCGTGCCGCCATGCGAGCGCACGATGGCGCGGCAGATCGCCAGGCCCAGGCCGACGCCGGGCGTGGCGCTCTCGCGCGCGCCGCGCTCGAACTTCTCGAAGATCGCCTCCTCGCGCCCGCGCGGCAGGCCGGGGCCGTCGTCGTCGACGGTGATCGCCACGCGCTCGCCCGCCGGCGCTGCGGCAATGCGCAGCGGCGTGCCGGGCGGCGTGTACTTGGCGGCGTTCTCCAGCAGGTTGACGAGCACGCGCTCGATCAGCACGGCGTCGAATTCGAGCAGCGGCAGATCGTCGGGCAGCGCCACGCTGACCGGGTGCGCGGCGAGCGCCGGCGCGCAGGCAGCCAGCGCGGCGCCCACCACCTCTTCGAGCGGCTGCCAGGCGCGATTGAGCTGCACCGCGCCGGCTTCCAGGCGCGCCATGTCGAGCAGGTTGGCCACCAGCGCATTCATGCGCAGCGCCGAGTCGCGGATCGCACCGGCCAGCTCGCGCTGCGCCGGCGGCAGCGGCGGCTGCGCCAGCGCCAGCGCGTCGGCGAGCCCCACCAGCGCGGCCAGCGGCGTGCGCAGGTCGTGCGAGATGGCCGACAGCAGCGAGTTGCGCAGCCGCTCCGACTCGATCTGCACCGTGCTCGCACGCGCCACCTCGATGTAGTGGATGCGCTCCAGCGAGATCGCCAGCAGCGAGGCGCAGGTGTCGAGCAGGCGGCGCTGCTCCGGGCCGAAGGCCTGCGCCTCGCGCGGCTCGACGGCCAGCACGCCGCGCACGCGCATCGGCGCCTTCAGCGGCAGCACCAGGCAGCGGCTGGCCGGCAGCGTGTCGGTGCCGTGGCCGGCGGCTTCGGCGCGGTCGAAGGCCCATTGCGTCACGCCCTCGTCCGCCGCGGCGCTGCCGCCGGGCAGCGCCTGCAGGCGGTCGTGTTCGTCGGCGGCCAGCAGCGTGGCGCGCGCGCCGAACTCGGCGGCCAGGAAGCGCTGGCCGATCTGCGCCACCTGCTCGGGCAGCAGCGCCGCCGAGAGGTCGCGCGACATCTCGTAGAGCCCGCGCACGCGCTGCTCGCGCTGCGTGGCCGCCTCGGCCTGCACCTTCAGCCCGGCGGTGAGCTGGCCCACCACCAGCGCCACCAGCAGCATCACGCCGAAGGTGACGAGGTACTGCACGTCGCTCACCGCGAACGAGAAGCGCGGCGCAACGAACAGGAAATCGAACGCGGCGACGCCGAGAAACGCCGCCAGCACGGCCGGCCCGCGCCCGTAGCGCAGCGCCACGCCGATCACCGCGAGCAGGAACAGCATCACGATGTTGGACAGCTCCAGCACACGCGCCAGCGGCGTGACCAGCAGCGCCACCAGCGCGCAGGCGAGCGCGGCGGCGAGGTAGCCGCCCCAGCGCGTTGCCTCGGTATCCCGCGCGCTCGCCCGCGCCGGCTCGGTGGCGCGCTGCGCGGCCGGCAGCGCCACCTGCAGCACGTCGAGGTCTTCCGCCTGCACGGCGATGCGTTCGGCCAGCGGCGTTTGCCACGGCCACGGCCAGCGCCGCGCGCGCCGCCCGATCACCAGGCGCGCCAGGTTGTGCTCGCGCGCGTAGCGCACCAGCGCGCGTGCCGGCTCGGGGCCGGACAGCGTGGCGGTCACCGCGCCCAGCTCCTGCGCCAGCTTGAGCGCGCGCAGCAGCCGCGTGCGCTGCGCCTCGGGCTGGCGCGCCGCGGCCGGCGTCTCGACGTGCACCGCGTGCCAGGGCACGTCGAGCTGCGCCGCCAGCCGCGCGCAGCGGCGCACCACCGTCTCGGCGTGCTCGCCCGCGCCGATGCAGGCGAGCAGCGCCTCGCGATTCGGCCACACCGGCTGCGCCGCGCTCGGCGCGCTCTCGCGCCGCCAGGCCTGCATCTCGCCGTCGACGCGGTCGGCGGTGCGGCGCAGCGCCAGCTCGCGCAGCGCCAGCAGGTTGCCCTTGCGGAAGAAGTTCGCGGCGGCGCGCTCCGCCTGCACGCCGAGGTAGACCTTGCCGGCCTTCAGCCGCGCCAGCAGCTCGTCGGGCGGCAGGTCGACCACCACCACCTCGTCGGCCTCGTCGAAGACGCGGTCCGGCACCGTCTCGCGCACGCGCACGCCGGTGATGCCGCTGACGATGTCGTTCAGGCTCTCGAGGTGCTGCACGTTCATCGTCGTCCACACGGCTATGCCGGCGCCGAGCAGTTCCTCCACGTCCTGCCAGCGCTTGGGGTGGCGCGAGCCGGGCGCGTTGCTGTGCGCCAGCTCGTCGAGCAGCAGCAGCGGCGCAGCCTCGCCCGCGCCGAAGGCGAGCGCGGCGTCGAGGTCGAACTCGTCGATCGTCTGCCCGCGATGAGGCACGGACTTCAGCGGCAGACGCGGCAGGCCGCGCGCCATCGCCTCGGTGTCGCTGCGCCCGTGCGTGACCACCAGGCCGATCATCGGCGCCGCGCCCTGCGCCTGCGCGGCGCGCGCGGCGGCGAGCATCGCCCAGGTCTTGCCGACGCCGGCCGAGGCGCCGAAGAAGATCTTCAGCCGGCCGCGGCGTGCGCGCGCTTCTTCGTCCTGCACGCGCCGCAGCAGAGCATCGGGGTCGGGGCGGCTCTCGGTCATTCGAAGGCGCGAGCGGGCCGAGCGCCGGGCCGCTCCCAAGCCGGCCCGCTGTCCCCTCGGGGGACCGAACGCCGTACCCGGCGGTCGAGGGGCTCCATTTCCATCACAACCAGCCGGCGCGCTTGAAGCGCCAGAACAGCAGCCCGGCCGCGCCGGCGATCAGGCCCAGCGCCATCGGGTAGCCGAAGGCCCATTTCAGCTCGGGCATGTGCTCGAAGTTCATGCCCCAGATGCCGGCCAGCGCGGTCGACACCGCGAAGATCGCCGCCCAGGCCGCCAGGCGCTTGGTGGTCTCGGATTCTTCGATGGTGACCATCGACAGGTTCACCTGGATCGCGGTGCCTATGGTTTCGCGGATGCCGTCGATCGCGGTGCCGATGCGCGCCAGGTGGTCGTGCACGTCGCGGAAGTATTCCTGGCTGCGTGCGCACACCGCCGGCACGCGCCCGCCGTGCATCTTGCCGGCCACTTCCAGCAGCGGCGCCACCGCGTGGCGCAGCACGCTGGCGCGGCGCTTGAGCGCATACAGGCGCTCGATGTTCCAGCGCGCCGCGCCCTGGTCGAAGATGCGGCTCTCGATCTCCTCCAGCTCGGTCTCCAGCGCGTCGAGCACCGGGAAGTAGCGGTCCACCACCGCGTCCATCAGCGCGTAGAGCACGAAGCCGGCGCCCTGGCGCAGGTGCTCGGGCTCGCGCTCGCAGCGCTCGCGCACGCCGAGGAAGCCGTGCTCGCTGTTGTTGCGCACCGAGAGCACGAAGTTCTCGCCGACGAAGATCGCCACCTCGCCGTTCTCCAGCTCGCCGCCGCGCAGCTCGGGCAGCTTCATCACGACGAACAGCGTGCTGCCGTACTCCTCCACCTTGGGCCGCTGGTGGCCGTGGCTGGCGTCTTCGACAGCCAGTTCGTGCAGGTCGAACTCGCGCTGCATCAGGCGCAGCTCGGCGTCGGTGGCATCGCGCAGCGCCACCCAGACGAAGCAGCCCGGCTCGCGGATCCAGCGGTCGATCTCGTCGACCGCGATGTCGGCCAGCTTGCGGCCGTCCTGATACGCCACGCAGTTGATCAGCATCGGGCGTCTCCGTCGTTGTCAGGGTGGCGCGGATCTTCCCACGAGCGGGGGCGGGGGCAGCGCATCGAGCGCGAGGTTCAGCGCCAGCACGTTGACGCGCGGCTCGCCGAGGAAGCCCAGCCGTGCGCCCTCGGTGTGCGCCTCGATCAGCTCGCGCACGCGCGCTTCGGGGAGGCCGCGCGCACGCGCCACGCGCGCGGCCTGGTAGTCGGCGGCCGCGCGGCTGATGTGCGGGTCGAGCCCGCTGGCCGAGGCGGTGACGAGGTCGGCCGGCACCGGCAGGGTGTTGCCCGGGTCGGCGGCGCGCAGCACGGCGATGCGCTGCGTCACCGCCTCGTGCAGCGCCGGGTTGCCCGGGCCGAGGTTGGAGCCGCCCGAGTTCGCCGCGTTGTAGGGCACCGGGCCCGTGGCCGAGGGGCGGCTCCAGAAGTGTTTCGGGTCGGCGAAGGCCTGGCCGATCAGCGCCGAGCCGGCGATGCGGCCTTCGCGCTCGATCAGGCTGCCGTTGGCCTGCCACGGAAAGGCGAGCTGCGCGACGCCGGTGACGAGCAGCGGATAGGCGATGCCGGTGAGCGCCGACAGCAGCGCGAACAGCACCAGCGCGGGACGGAGATGGGACAGCATGAGTTCGTGCTCCTTCGCTTCAAGCCAGGCCGGCGGCCGCCAGCAGCAGGTCGATCGCCTTGATGCCGACGAAGGGCACGAGCACGCCGCCCAGCCCGTACACCGGCAGGTTGCGGCGCAGCAGCGCGGCCGCGCCGACGGCGCGGTAGCGCACGCCCTTGAGCGCCAGCGGGATCAGCGCGACGATGATCAGCGCGTTGAAGATCACCGCCGACAGGATCGCCGAGGCCGGGCTGGCGAGCTGCATCACGTTCAACGCGCCGAGCTGCGGATAGGTGGCGACGAAGGCCGCCGGGATGATCGCGAAATACTTCGCCACGTCGTTGGCGATGCTGAAGGTGGTCAGCGCGCCGCGTGTCATCAGCATCTGCTTGCCGGTCTCGACGATCTCGATCAGCTTGGTCGGGTTGCTGTCGAGGTCGACCATGTTGCCGGCCTCCTTGGCGGCCTGCGTGCCGCTGTTCATCGCCACCGCCACGTCGGCCTGCGCCAGCGCCGGCGCGTCGTTGGTGCCGTCGCCCGTCATCGCCACCAGCCGGCCGGCGGCCTGGTGCTCGCGGATCAGCGCCAGCTTGGCCTCGGGCGTGGCCTCGGCGAGAAAGTCGTCGACGCCGGCCTCGGCGGCGATCGCCGCGGCGGTCAGGCGGTTGTCGCCGGTCACCATCACGGTCTGGATGCCCATGCGGCGCAGCTGGGCGAAGCGCTCCTTGATGCCGCCCTTGACGATGTCCTTCAGCTCGACGAGGCCGAGCACGCGCGTGCCGTCGGCCACCACCAGCGGCGTGCTGCCGCGCCGCGCGACTTCGTCCACGCTCGATTGCAGCGCGGCCGGCACGCTGCCGCCGAGCGCCTCGACGTGGCGGCGGATCGCATCGGCCGCGCCCTTGCGCAGCTGGCGGCCGCCGGCCAGGTCCACACCGCTCATGCGCGTCTGCGCGCTGAAGTGCACGAACTGCGCGCCGAGCGCCGCCACGTCGCGCTCGCGCAGCTTGAACTTCTGCTTGGCCAGCACGACGATGCTGCGGCCCTCGGGCGTCTCGTCGGCCAGCGAGGCGAGCTGCGCGGCGTCGGCCAGCTCGGCTTCGTTCACGCCGGGCGCGGGGATGAAGGCATGCGCCTGGCGGTTGCCGAGCGTGATGGTGCCGGTCTTGTCGAGCAGCAGCACGTCGACGTCGCCGGCCGCCTCCACCGCGCGGCCCGAGGTGGCGATCACGTTGGCCTGCATCATGCGGCTCATGCCGGCCACGCCGATCGCGCTGAGCAGCCCGGCGATCGTGGTCGGGATCAGGCACACCAGCAGCGCCACCAGCGTCGCCAGGCCCACCGGCGCGCCCGCGCCGCCGGCGCTGACGCCGAACACCGAGAACGGCAGCAGCGTGACCACGACGGCGAGGAAGACGATGGTCAGCGCCACCAGCAGGATGGTCAGCGCGATCTCGTTGGGCGTCTTGCGGCGCCTGGCGTTCTCGACCATCGCGATCATGCGGTCGACGAAGGTCTCGCCGGGGTTCACCGTCACGCGCGCGACGAGCCAGTCCGACAGCACGCGCGTGCCGCCGGTGACGGCCGAGAAGTCGCCGCCCGATTCGCGGATCACCGGCGCGGATTCGCCGGTGATCGCGCTCTCGTCGACCGAGGCGACGCCGTCGATCACCTCGCCGTCGGCGGGCACCGTGTCGCCGCTTTCGACCAGCACCACGTCGCCGCGGCGCAGCGCGTCGGCCTCGATCGGGTGCCACTTCATCGCGCTGCGCTCCTCGCCGCGGCGATAGTCGGATTCGGCGCCTTCGAGCTTCTTGGCCCAGGTCTTCTTCTTCAGGCCGCGCAGCGAGGCGGCCTGCGCCTTGCTGCGCCCTTCGGCGAGCGCCTCGGCGACGTTGGCGAACAGCACGGTGAACCACAGCCACAGCGTCACGCCGACGGTGAAGGCATCGGGCCGCGAGTCACCGCCAAAGAGCGCCAGCGCGGTGGTGAAGGCGCTGCCCACGTAGACGACGAACATCACCGGGTTGCGCCACTGCACGCGCGGGTCGAGTTTGCGCAGCGCGTCGAGCAGCGCGGGGCGCAGCAGCACGGGGTCGAACAGGGCGAGGTTTTTTTTGCTCATGCGTTGTTCCTCAGCGCAGCCACGGCGCCAGGTGCTCGGCCACCGGCCCGAGCGCCAGCGCGGGCACGTAGTTCAGCAGGCCGACCAGCAGCACCGTGCCGACCAGCAGCACGACGAACAGCGCTCCGTGGGTGGGCAGTGTGCCGGCGGTGGCGGCCAGGCGTTTCTTGGCCGCCAGCGAACCGGCCAGCGCGAGCACCGGCACGATCACGCCGAAGCGGCCGAACGCCATCGCCGCGGCCAGCATCAGGTTGTAGAAAGGCGTGTTGGCCGACAGGCCGGCGAAGGCGCTGCCGTTGTTGTTGGCCGCCGAGCTGAAGGCGTACAGCACTTCGCTGAAGCCGTGCGGCCCAGGGTTGAGGATGCCGGCGCGGCCGTCCGCCGCGAGCACCGCCACCGCCGTGCCTGCCAGCACCAGCAGCGGCGTGACGAGGATGGCGATGGACACCATCTTCATCTCGTGCGCCTCGATCTTCTTGCCCAGGTACTCGGGCGTGCGCCCGATCATCAGCCCGGCGATGAACACCGCCGTGAGCGCGAACACCAGCATGCCGTACAGGCCCGAGCCGACACCGCCGAAGACGACCTCGCCGAGCTGCATCAGCACCAGCGGCACCGCGCCGCCCAGCGGCGTGAGGCTGTCGTGCATCGCGTTGACCGCGCCGCAGCTCGCCGCGGTGGTGACGGCGGCGAACAGCGCGGAGGCGTCGATGCCGAAGCGCACTTCCTTGCCTTCCATGTTGCCGCCGGCCGCATCGACGCCCAGCGCGGCCAGCGCCGGGTTGCCCTGCTGCTCGGCGACGTTGCCGGCGACGGAGAAGGCGACGAACAGCAGCGTCATCGCCGCCAGCACCGCCCAGCCCTGGCGCCGGTCGCCGACCATGCGGCCGAAGACGAAGCACAGCGCCGCCGGGATCGCGAAGATCGCCAGCATCTGCAGGAAGCTGGAGACGGCCGTCGGATTCTCGAACGGGTGCGCCGAGTTGGCGTTGAAGAAGCCGCCGCCGTTGGTGCCGAGCATCTTGATGGCCAGCTGCGAGGCCACCGGGCCTTGCGCGATCAATTGCTCGGCGCCTTCCAGCGTCTTCAGCGGCGTGTAGGCCGAGAGGTTCTGCACCACGCCCAGCCCGGCCATCGCAACGGCCAGCACGATGCTCAGCGGCAGCAGCACCCACAGCGTGGCACGCGCGAGATCGACCCAGACGTTCCCGATGGAGCCCGCCGAGTGGCGCGCGAAGCCGCGCGCCAGCGCGATCGCCACCGCGATGCCGGTGGCGGCGGAGAGGAAGTTCTGCACCGCCAGGCCGAGCATCTGCGTGAGGTAGCTCATCGTCGCCTCGCCGCCGTAGCCCTGCCAGTCCGTGTTGGTGACGAAGCTGACGGCGGTGTTGAAGGCCGAGTCGTGCGACACCGCGCCGAAGGCCTGCGGATTGAGCGGCAGCGCGCCTTGCGCGAGCTGCAGCGCGTAGAGCGCCAGCACGCCCAGCCCGTTGAAGAGCAGCAGCCCGAGCGTGTAGGCGCGCCAGCCCTGCTCCGCGCCCGGCTGCACGCCGGCCAGGCGCCACAGCGGCGCTTCGAGGCGCTGCACGAAGGCGAGGCGGCCGTCCATCGCCGCGTCGATCCAGCGCGACAGCGGCCAGGCCACGGCCAGCAGCAGCGCCAGCAAGGCGGCGAGCTGCGCCCAGGCCGCCGCGCTCACGAGAAGTCCTCCGGGCGCAGCAGCGCGGCGACGAGGTAGACGAACAGCCCCGCGGCGAGCAGCCCCGCGACGGCGAGAAAGACGGCATCCATCGCATCCTCCATTCGATGGAGGCATGCTGGGACGGCGGGCATCAACGCGGCGACAAGAGATCGCCGCCGCGCATCAAGAAGGCATCAAGAACGCGGCTCGGCCGCCTTCGTTTCCTGCGCCACGTCGGCGTCGAAGCTCGCTTCGTGCATCGCCGCGTTCTCGCGCCGCCACATCGGGTAGGTGGCCTCGAAGGCTTCGACGATGCGGTCGAGCGGCATGTCGTCGAAGGCGCCGTGCTGGTTGACGTACTCCATGTGGCGCTGGCCGGTCTTGTCGAAGGGGTGGTAGATCGAATCGCTGCGCCCGTCGAAATCCAGCGGCAGCAGGCCGAAGCGCTCGCACAGCTCGATGTTGAAGGCGGGCGTGGCCTTCACCCAGCGGCCTTCGAGCCACAGGTCGGTGTAGCCGTGCCAGACGAACAGGTCGGTCTGCAGCGTGCGGCGCAGCCGCTCGGTGCTGAGGTGGTTGCGCACGTCGGCATAGCCCACGCGCGCCGGGATGCCGGCTGCGCGCGCGGCGGCCGCCAGCAGCGCGGCCTTGGGCACGCACCAGCCGTAGCCCTGCGCGATGACGCTGCTGGCGCGCATGCCTTCGACGCTCAAGTCGATGCGGTAGGGGTCGTAGCGGAAGCCGTCGCGCACCGCGTAGGTGAGCGCGACGGCGCGCTCGCGATCGTCGGCGCCGACGGCGTGGGCGCGCGCGAAGGCGATCACGGCGGGATGGTCGCTGTCGATCAGCGCGGTGGGGGCGAGGCAGGCGGGGGTCGGTTCCATCCCTACAGTGTGCCGCGACTGCGGGCGCGCTCCTCTTCCTGCAGGCGCAAGACCTTGCGCTGCACCTTGCCGGTGGTGGTCATCGGCAGCGCGGCGATGAACTCGATCTCCTTCGGGTACTCGTAGGGCGCGAGCTGGCCGCGCACGTGGCGCTGCAGTTCCTCGGCCAGCGCATCGCCGGGCTCGAAGCCGGGGGCGAGCACCACGTAGGCCTTCACCACGGCGCCGCGTTCGCGGTCGGGCTTGGGCACCACCGCGGCGTTCGCCACCGCCGGGTGCTTGACGAGGCAGTTCTCCACCTCGCTCGGCCCGATGCGGTAGCCCGCCGCCTTGAAGACGTCGTCGCTGCGCCCCTGGTACCAGAGATAGCCGTCGGCATCCATCACCGCGGTATCGCCGGTGCGGCACCACGAGTCGGCCGGGTCGCCGGTGTACTTGGCGCGCGTGGCCGCATCGTTCTTCCAGTAGCCGAGGAAGAACACCGGGTCGGGGTGGCCGTGCGCGTCGCGCCGGTGCAGCGCCACGTCGCCGGGCGTGCCGCGCGGGCATTCGTTGCCGGCGTCGTCGATCACCGCGACGCGGTGGCCCGGGTAGGCGCGGCCCATGCTGCCCGGCCGCGCCGGCCAGTGCAGCGCGCAGTTGCCGACGATGTAGTTGATCTCGGTCTGGCCGAACATCTCGTTGACCGTGATGCCCAGCGCATCGCGGCACCACGCGAACACCGCGTCGCCGACCGCCTCGCCGGCGCTCATGATGGCGCGCAGCCGGAGCGCATGACGCTCGCGCGGCGCGGGCACCGCCTTCATCATCGCCTTCAGCGCGGTGGGGAAGAGGAAGGTGTGCGTGACGCCGTGGCGCGCCATCAGCTCGAGGGCGCGCTCAGGCCCGAAGCGGCCCTGGTAGGCGACGATCTCGCGGCCGAAATAGAGCGTGGGCAGGAGCGCGTCCATCAGCCCGCCGGTCCAGGCCCAGTCGGCCGGCGACCAGAACACCGCATCGTCCTGCGGAAACCAGTTCTGGCTGCACACGAAGCCGCTGAGGTTGCCGATCAGCGCACGCTGCGGAATCAGCGCGCCTTTCGGCGGGCCGGTGGTGCCGCTGGTGTAGATCAGCACCGCGGCATCGTCGGCCTTGGTCTGCACCGCCGTGAATTCGGCGTGTTCGGCCCCGAGCGCGGCCTCCCAGTCGATGTCGCCCTGCCCCGCCGCCTCGCCCGCCGCGATCACGTGGCGCAGCGCGGGGCAGTGCGGCCGCGCGGCGCGCAGGTTGGCGATGGCGCTCTCGTCGGCGATCGCCGCCACCGCCTCGCTGTGCTGCAGGCGGTATTCGAGCGCATCGGGGCCGAACAGCATCGACAGCGGCATCGCCACCGCGCCGAGCTGCTGCACCGCCATGTTCGCCACCGCCGTCTCGAAGCGCTGCGGCATCACGATCGCGACGCGCTCGCCGCGCCGCACGCCGAGCCGAGCGAGCGCGTTGGCGAGGCGGTTCGCATTGGCCTGCAGGTCGGCGTAGGTGAAGGCTGCGCGCCGGCCGTCTTCGTGCTCCCAGCGGATCGCGATGCGGTCCGGCGCCTCGCGCGCCCAGCGGCCGCAGCAGGCCTCGGCGATGTTGAAGTGCTCGGGAACGTGCCAGCGGAAGCCGGCGTACAGCGCCGCGTAGTGATCGGAGGATTCCATCCGCGCGAGCCTAAGGCGCCGGGCGCGCGCGCCACATCGGGTCAAGCCCCGAAGCGGGCTGGGCGGTAGAGTGCGGCGCATGCACACATCTGCCGTCTACCTTCCGCGCCGCGCCGCGCGCAGCCTGTTCGTCACCGTGCGCGGCCTGCGCTACCACCTGCTCGCCTGGGGCGATGCCTCGCTCGCCACGCCCGAGCGCCCGCCGCTGGTGCTGCTGCACGGCTGGATGGACGTGGCCGCTTCGTTCCAGTTCATGGTCGATGCCCTGGAGGCCGACCGCTACATCGTCGCGGCCGACTGGCGCGGCTTCGGCCTGACCGATGCCGGCGGCGGCGATGCCTACTGGTTCTCCGACTACCTCGGCGACCTCGACGCGCTGCTCGACCACCCCGAGCTCGGCCTCGCCGGCCAGCCCATCGACCTGCTCGGCCACAGCATGGGCGGCAACGTCGTGATGCTGTACGCCGGTGTGCGGCCCGAGCGCATCCGCCGGCTGACCAACCTCGAAGGCTTCGGCATGCCGGCCACCGCGCCCGAGCAGGCGCCCAAGCGCTACCGCCAGTGGCTGGACGAACTGAAGGAGCCGATGCAGCTGCGCCCCTACGACACGCTCGCCGACGTGGCCGCGCGGCTGCGCAAGACCAACCCGCTGCTCAGCGAAGACAAGGCCGTCTGGCTGGCGCCGCACTGGGCGCGGCAGGATGGCGACGGGCGCTGGCAGATCCTCGGCGATCCCGCGCACAAGCGCGTCAACCCGCAGCTCTACCGCGTCGACGAGGTGCTGGCGTGCTGGAAGCAGATCGAAGCGCCGCTGCTGTGGGTGGAAGGCGACCGCACCGACGTCGAGAAATGGTGGGGACACCGCTACCCGCGCAGCGAGTTCGAGCAGCGCCTGGCGGTGGTAGCGAAGGTCGAGCGCCACCTGCTCGCGCCGGCCGGGCACATGCTGCACCACGACCAGCCCGAGGCGCTGGCGAGGCGGCTGGAGCGGTTCCTGGGCTGAGCGCCGCTCAGCGCTTCAACCCCAGCGCGCGCCGCACCATCTGCGCCGCCGACTCGCCCTTCGCGCGCTCGACTTCCTCGACGAGGTGCTGCGCCACCTGGCGCAGTTCCTCGATGCCGCTGGCCTTCTCGATCTCGAGCGCGAAGCGATAGCCCTTGAACAGGCCGAGCTGCTCCTTGGCCAGCGCGTTCAGGCTGTCGTACAGCTCGCGGTAGCTGAGCCCTTCGCCCGAGCCTGCCGAAGCAGCAGCCGGCGCCGCGGCAGCCTCGGCCGCCGGCGGCGCGGCCGGAGCGGCCGGGGCGCGCGAACGGCTCGTCTCCGCCACCAGCCCGGCATCGACCAGCAGCGCCAGGTCGGCGGGAGAGGAGCCCTGCACCATCGAGAGCAGCTGGTCGGCGCTGCGCGTCCCGTCGACGAGCACGAGCAGCGTGCGCGCGTGGCGCGGCAGCGCATGCGACCGGGCGCGGATCTCTGCCACGCCGGCTTCGGTCTTCGCGAGAGCACTCGGCACCTTGACTCCTCGGGACTGACAAGAACAGCCGCGCCGATCCGGCGCGAGATTGACGCTGGCGCGACTATGGTCGAGAAATGCGCGTCATTGGGTGACGCCGGTCACACTTTGGGCCCCCACGTGCGCACAAGTACCGGCTCATGCCGGCTCGTCCGGCCGCCGGATCGCATCCACCAAGGCCGCCGAGGCCACCGGCGCGCGCGTCGCCAGGCTCACGGCGATCGCCACCGCGAAGGCCACCGGCACGCCGAACACGCCCGCGCCGTTGGCCTGGATGCCCCACCACAGCGGCTGCGCCGGGCCGTCGCCGAACCAGTTGCCCAGCACCGGGTGGCGCGTGGCCAGGTAGTACAGCGTCACGGCGAGGCCGGCGAGCATGCCGGCGCAGGCGCCCCAGCGGTTGGCGCGCTTCCAGAACACGCCCAGCAGCAGCGCCGGAAACAGCGTGGCCGCGGCGATCGAGAACACCGGCGTCACCAGGTGCAGGATGGTCGCCGCCTTGCGCGTGGCGGTGTAGGCCGCCAGCAGCGCCACCACCATCAGCACCACCTTGGAGATGGCCACGCGCCGCGTCGGCGAGGCCTCGGGGTCGGCCATGCGGAAGTACAGGTCGTGCGTCAGCGCGTTGGCGGTGGTCAGCAGCAGGCCGTCGGCGGTGGACAGCGCCGCGGCCAGCGCGCCGGCCGCCACCAGGCAGCTCACCACGAAGGGCATGCCGCCGATGTCGGGCGCGGCCAGCACGAGGATGTCGCCGTTGATGCGCAGCTCGCCGAGCTGCAGGATGCCGTCGTGGTTGATGTCGACGGCCGACAGCAGCGTCGGGTCGACCCTCGACCATTCGACGATCCAGGCCGGCAGCCGGTCGAAGCGCAGCCCGACCACGCCGCTGAACACCTCCGCCTTGAGCAGCAGCGCCAGCACCGGCGCGCTGAGGTAGATCAGCGCGATGAACAGCAGCGCCCAGCTCACCGAGCGGCGCGCCGCGCGCACGCTCGGCGTGGTGTAGAAGCGCGCCAGGATGTGCGGCATGCCGGCCGTGCCGGCCATCAGGCAGAACACCAGCGCGATGAAGTTGGCGCGCGAATCCTCGAAGAGCTTGCGCTGCGCCGGCGTGCCGTCGGGCTCGCCCTCGAAGGGCTGCACGTGCACCGGCATGCCGCCGAGCTGGGTGGCGCGCTGCAGCGCCTGCTGGCGCGCTCGCTCCCAGGTGTCGCGCGCGGCCGCGGCGTCCTGCGGCATCGCGTGCAGCGCGCGTTCGAGCGCGTGGATCTCGCGCACCGGCGCGCGCGCGGTGATGGCTTCCGAAATCCGCCGCTGCAGCGAGGCGCGCTCCTGCGCCAGCGAGCCCTCCACGTCGCGCAGCAGCTGCTCGTAGCGCTCGGCCTCGGCGCGGTGCAGCGCCATCACCTGCTGCTCGGCCGGGTCGTCGCGCAGCTCGCGCTCGCGCTCGGCGAGCTTGGGCAGCTGCACGCCCGCGGCGATCTGCGGCAGCGGAATGCCGGTCTGCTTGGCCGACAGCCACACCACCGGCAGCATGAAGGCGATCAGCATCACGCCGTACTGCGCCACCTGCGTCCAGGTGACGGCGCGCATGCCGCCGAGGAAGGAGCACACCAGGATGCCGCCCAGCCCGACCAGCACGCCCAGCTCGAAGGCGAAGCCGGTCAGCCGCGAGGTGATCAGCCCCACGCCGTAGATCTGCGCCACCACGTAGATGAAGCAGATCAGCGCGCACACCACCAGCCCGACCACGCGCGCGAACCAGCCGCCGTAGCGCTCGCCGAGGAAGTCGGGAATCGTGTACTGGCCGAACTTGCGCAGGTAGGGGGCCAGGCCGAAGGCGATCAGGCAGAAGCCGCCCGTCCAGCCGAGCACGTAGGCCAGCCCGCCGAAGCCGTTGATGTAGAGGATGCCGGTCAGGCTCATGAACGAGGCGACGCTCATCCAATCGGCGCCGATCGCCATGCCGTTGTAGACCGCCGGCACGCGCCGCCCGGCGACGAAGTACTCGGCCGGCTGCATGGTGCGCGCCGCCAGCCCGATGCCGGCGTAGACGACCACCGGCCCGAGCAGGAACACCGCCGCGATCCAGCGCCGCGACAGGCCGGCCTGCTCGAGCGCGAACATCGCGCCGAGGAAGACGAGGAAGGCCGCCGCGGCGGCGATGTAGCGCCGGTCGACGCGGCGGCGGCGCTCCAGCGAGGCGGCGGCGGCCGCGTCCGGCGTGCCCGAACCGGCGCCGGTCATCCGTCGACCCGCCCTTGCGCGCGCTCTCGGTCGAGGCGGTCGAGGATGCGCTCGTAGCGCCACACCAGCACGAGGAAGGCCAGCGGCGCGAGCTGCGCGCAGATCCAGAACACCAGCGGCGCGCCGAACAACGGCCAGTCGAGCTGGCGCGCGAACAGCAGCGGCGCGAACGACACCACCAGCCAGCACAGGCCGAGCCACAGCGCGGCGCGCCGGCTGTGGCGCCAGTGGCGCGCGTCGGCGGCGGCGGTCGGACGGTGCAGCGAGTCGGGCACGAGGGCATTGTTGCCCACTTCGCGCGCCCTTCGCCCCAGGGAACGCCCGAGGGAGCGCCCGGGGCAACGCCGCATGCCAAAATGCGGGCCTTTGCCGGAAGCCCCGCCATGGACATCGAACGCATCAACCAGATCGGCAACACGCTGGCCGACCTGAGCACGCGCACCGAAGCGCTGCGGAGGTATCTTTGACTACGACCGCAAGGCTTTGCGGCTGAACGAGGTCAACGCGGCGCTCGAGAACCCGAACGTCTGGAACGACCCGAAGCGCGCCCAGGAGCTGGGCCGCGAGAAGAAGACGCTGGACACCGTGGTCGAGACCATCGACCACCTGGCGAGCAACCTCGCCGACAACACCGAGCTGTACGAGATGTCGAAGGCCGATTCGGACTTCGACGGCCTGGCCGCGATCGAGGCTGAGGCCGACAAGCTGCGCGAGACGGTCGAGCAGCTCGAGTTCCGCCGCATGTTCAACAACCCGGCCGACCCGTTCAACTGCTTCATCGACATCCAGGCCGGCGCCGGCGGCACCGAGGCCTGCGACTGGGCCAGCATGCTGCTGCGCCAGTACCTCAAGTACTGCGAGCGCAAGGGCTTCAAGGCCGAGGTGCTGGAAGAGACCGAGGGCGACGTGGCCGGCATCCGCAGCGCCACCATCAAGGTCGAGGGCGAATACGCCTTCGGGCTGCTGCGCACAGAGACCGGCGTGCACCGGCTGGTGCGCAAGAGCCCGTTCGATTCGTCGGGCGGGCGGCACACCTCGTTCGCCTCGCTGTTCGTCTACCCCGAGGTCGACGACTCGATCGAGATCGAGATCAACCCGGCCGACGTGCGCACCGACACCTTCCGCGCCAGCGGCGCGGGCGGCCAGCACATCAACAAGACGGATTCGGCGGTGCGCCTGACGCACATCCCGACCGGCATCGTCGTGCAGTGCCAGAACGACCGCAGCCAGCACCGCAACCGCGACGAGGCCTGGCAGATGCTGCGTTCGCGCCTGTACGAGCACGAGATGCGCAAGCAGATGGAGGCGCAGCAGAAGCTCGAGGACAGCAAGACCGACGTCGGCTGGGGCCACCAGATCCGCAGCTACGTGCTCGACCAGAGCCGCATCAAGGATCTGCGCACCAACGTCGAAATCAGCAACACGCAGAAGGTGCTCGACGGCGACCTCGACGCCTTCATCGAAGCGAGCCTGAAGCAAGGTGTTTGATGTGCGCCCCCAAGCTCACTGCGTTCGCTACCCCCCGAGGGGGCCGCTCAGCGCCCTTGGGGCGGCCCGGCGGGCGCTGAAATGATCCGAGCATTCCTGTTCGACCTCGACGGCACGCTGATCGACAGCATGCCGCGGCACCACGATGCGTGGACGGCGTGGCACGCGCGGCACGCTCTGGCGATGGACGCCGACGCGTTCTTCGCCGCCACCGCCGGGCGCGCCAACGACGAGATCCTGGCCGACATCTTCCCGGCCGCGACGCCGGCCGAGCGCATCGCGCTGGCCGGCCAGAAGGAGGCGCTGTACCGCGAGTTCGCGGCACAGCGGCTCGCGCTGGTGGCCGGTGCGCAGGCCTTCGTCGAAGCGGCGCGCGCCGCCGGCCTGAAGCTGGCGGTGTGCACCGCCTCCACGCCGGAGAACATGGCGCTGGCGTTCGCGCGCTTTCCGATCCGCGAGTGGGTCGAGACCGTCGTCAGCCCGTCCGACGGCCTGCGCGGCAAGCCGCACCCCGATCTCTTCCTCGAAGCGGCGCGGCGCCTCGGGCTCGAACCCGCGCAGTGCCTCGTCTTCGAAGACGCGCCGCTGGGCATCGAAGCCGCGCGCCGCGCCGGCATGGCCGCGGTGGCGCTGACCACCACGCTGCCCGCCGCGGCGTTTGCGCCCTATCCCAACCTGCTCGCGAGCGCGGCGGACTTCCGCGCGCTCGATCCCCTGGCACTCACGAAAGAAGACCACCATGCGTGAAGGCATCGCCCAGGCCGTCCAGCGCGCCGACTACGCCGCGCCCGCCTACTGGATCCGCAGCGCCGAGCTGACGTTCGACCTCGACCCCGCGCGCACCATTGTCGCCAGCCGCCTGCGCGTCGAGCGCAACGCGGCCGCGAGCGGCGGTGCGCTGCGGCTGCACGGCGAGGACATCGAGCCGCTGCGCGTGCTGGCCGACGGGCAGAGCGTGTCGTTCCGCGTCGAGGGCAACGAACTCGTCATCGACAACCCGCCGGCGGCCGAGGCCTTCACGCTGGAGATCCGCAACACCGTCGCGCCGGAGAAGAACACCCAGTTGTCGGGGCTGTACACCTCGGGCGGGGGCTTCTTCACGCAGTGCGAGGCGGAGGGCTTCCGGCGCATCACCTACTTCCTCGACCGCCCCGACGTGATGGCGGTCTACACCGTGACGCTGCGCGCGAACAAGGCGCGCTACCCGGTGCTGCTCTCGAACGGCAACCTCGTCGAGCAGGGCGAGCTCGACAACGGCCGCCACTACGCCAAGTGGCACGACCCCTTCCCGAAGCCGAGCTACCTGTTCGCGCTGGTGGCGGCCGACCTCGTCGCGCGCGAGCAGCACATCCGCACGCGCTCGGGCAAGGACCATCTGCTGCAGGTGTGGGTGCGCCGCGGCGACCTCGACAAGACCGAGCACGCGATGAACTCGCTGATCGCTTCCGTCGTGTGGGACGAGGCGCGCTTCAGGCTGCCGCTCGACCTGGAGCGCTTCATGATCGTCGCGGTGGGCGACTTCAACATGGGCGCGATGGAGAACAAGGGCCTGAACATCTTCAACACGAAGTACGTTCTGGCCAACCCGGCCACCGCCACCGACAGCGACTTCGCCGACATCGAGAGCGTGGTCGGCCACGAGTACTTCCACAACTGGACCGGCAACCGCATCACCTGCCGCGACTGGTTCCAGCTCAGCCTGAAGGAAGGGCTGACGGTCTTTCGCGACCAGGAATTCTCGATGGACATGGCGGGCAGCGCGAGCGCCCGCGCCGTCAAGCGCATCACCGACGTGCGCAGCCTGCGCGAGCGCCAGTTCCCCGAGGACGCCGGCACGATGGCGCACCCGGTGCGGCCGGACGCCTACGTGGCGATCGACAACTTCTACACCGCCACCGTCTACGAGAAGGGCGCCGAGGTGGTGCGCATGATGCAGACGCTGGTCGGCCGCGAGGGCTTCGCGCGCGGCATGACGCTGTACTTCGAGCGCCACGACGGCCAGGCCGTCACCTGCGACGACTTCGCGCAGGCCATCGCCGACGCCAACCCACACAGCGAACTGGCGCGCACGCTGCCGCAGTTCAAGCGCTGGTACAGCCAATCGGGCACGCCGCACCTGACCGCGCGCGGCCGCTGGGATGCGCCGACGCGCAGCTACACGCTGGCGCTCGAGCAGCACTGCCCGCCGACGCCGGGGCAGGCGGACAAGCAGCCCTTCGTGATCCCGGTGGCCATGGGCCTGCTCGACCGCGACGGCGCGCCCATCGCGCTGCGCCTGGAAGACGAGCCGGCCGAGAAGGCGGCGCTGGAGCGCGTGCTGGTGCTCGACGAGGCGCGAGCGTTCTACACCTTCGTCGACGTGGAGCGCGAGCCGGTGCCTTCGCTGCTGCGCCACTTCTCGGCGCCGGTGCGCTTGTTCGACGGCCTCGCCGATGCCGACCTGCTGGTGCTGCTGGCGCACGACGCCGACCCCTTCAACCGCTGGGAGGCCGGCCAGCGCCTGGCGCTGCACCGCCTGACCGCCGCCGCGCGCGACGGCCACGCGCTGCAGCTCGACGCCGCCTTCATCGAGGCGATGCGCGGCGTGCTGCGCCACGACACGCTGGACCCGGCCTTCAAGGAACTGGTGCTGACGCCGCCCACCGAGATCTACGTGGCCGAGCAGCTCGACCACGTCGACCCGCAGCGCATCCACGCCGCGCGCGAGGCGATGCTGCAGCAGCTCGCCCACGCGCTGCGCGCCGACTGGGAATGGGCCTGGGAAGAACATCAGGTGCGCGAGGCCTATTCGCCGCAGCCGCAGCAGGCGGGCCGGCGCGCGCTGGCCAACCTGGCGCTGGCGATGCTGTGCCTGGACGCCACCGCGCGCGGCGACGTGATCTGGCAGGGCAAGGCCTACCAGCGCTTCAAGGATGCGGCCAACATGACCGACCGCCAGGGCGCGCTGTGGGCGCTGCTCGCCTCGCACTCCGAGATGGCCGACCTCGCGCTGCAGCGCTTCCACGACCAGCACCGCGGCGACGCGCTGGTCATCGACAAGTGGTTCGCGCTGCAGGCCGCCGCGCCGGAGCGCGACGGGCGCGTGTTCGCGCGCATCAAGGCGCTGCTCAAGCACCCGGATTTCACGCTCGCCAACCCGAACCGCGCGCGCAGCCTGGTGCGCACGCTCACCAGCGACAACCCGGCCGCCTTCCACCGCGCCGACGCCGCCGGCTACGTGTTCTGGGCCGAGCGCGTGACCGAGCTCGACGCCTTCAACCCGCAGCTGGCCTCGCGCGTGGCGCGCGCGCTGGACCGCTGGGCGACGCTGGCCGAACCCTACAAGAGCGCCGCGCGCGAGGCGATCGCGCGCGTCGCGGCGCGCACCGACCTCTCCGACGACGTGCGCGAAGTCGTCACCCGTGCCCTGGAGTCCTGACACCGTGCCCCGCAACATCAGCCTGACCCAATACCTCGTCGAACAGCAGCGCGAGCACGGCCGCATCACGCCGCCCTTGCGCCTGCTGCTGGAGACCGTGGCGCGCGCCTGCAAGCGCATCGCCATCTCGGTGAACAAGGGCGCGCTCGGCGACGTGCTCGGCAGCGCCCACAGCGAGAACGTGCAGGGCGAGGTGCAGAAGAAGCTCGACGTGATCGCCAACGAGGTGCTGATCGAGGCCAACGTCTGGGGCGGCCACCTCGCCGCGATGGCCAGCGAGGAGATGGACACCATCTCGGTGGTGCCCGACCGCTATCCGCAAGGCGAATACCTGCTGCTGTTCGACCCGCTCGACGGCTCCAGCAACATCGACGTCAACGTCTCGATCGGCACCATCTTCTCGGTGCTGCGCAAGGTCACCAACAACCGCGGCGTCAGCGAGGACGACTTCCTGCAGCCCGGCAAGCAGCAGGCCGCCGCCGGCTACTGCGTCTACGGCCCGCAGACCACGCTGGTGCTGACCGTGGGCGACGGCGTCGCGATGTTCACGCTGGATCGCGAGATGGGCTCCTGGATACTGACCGAAGACCAGGTGCAGGTGCCGGCGGACACGAAAGAGTTCGCGATCAACATGAGCAACCTGCGCCACTGGGCGCCGCCGGTGCGCCGCTACATCGACGAATGCCTGGCCGGCAAGGAAGGCGAGCGCGGCAAGGACTTCAACATGCGCTGGGTGGCCAGCATGGTGGCCGACGTGCACCGCATCCTGACGCGCGGCGGCATCTTCATGTACCCCTGGGACAAGCGCGAGCCCGACAAGCCCGGCAAGCTGCGCCTGCTGTACGAAGCCAACCCGATGAGCTTCCTGATCGAGCAGGCCGGCGGCGCCGCCAGCAACGGCACGCAGCGCATTCTCGACGTCATGCCCTCGAAGCTGCACGAGCGCATCAGCGTGGTGCTGGGCTCGAAGAACGAAGTCGAGCGCGTCGTGGCCTACCACCGCGAAGCGGCCTGAGCGGCAGCGTGGGCCAGCTCTACCTCGTCCGCCACGGCCAGGCCTCGTTCGGCACGGACGACTACGACCGCCTCAGCGACCTCGGCCAGCGCCAGTGCACGCGGCTGGGCGAATACCTGGGCGAGCAGGGCGTGGTCTTCCAGGCCGCGCTGACCGGCACGCTGCGGCGCCAGATGGATTCGCTCGGCTGCATCGCGCGGGGCCTGCAGATGGCGCCCGAGGCGCTGTCCTGGCCGGGGCTGAACGAATACAACGGCGACGCGCTGGTGGCGGCACTGAACGCCCCGCCACCTCCGCCGCTGACCAGCCCCGAGGGCGTGCGGGCGCACTTCCGCCTGCTGCGCGAAGGCCTGCTCGCCTGGATGGAAGGCCGCACGCAGCCGCAAGGCATGCCCAGCCACGCCGAGTTCGTGGCGGGCGTGCGCGACGCGCTCGACCATGTGCGCACGAACTACGACGGCGCGGTGCTGATCGTCTCCAGCGGCGGCCCGATCGCCACCGCGGTGGCGCAGGTGCTGGGCGCCTCGAACGAGACCGCCATCGAGCTGAACATGCGCATCCGCAACAGCGCGCTGACCGAGTTCGTCTTCACGCCGAAGCGGCACTCGCTGCTGAGCTTCAACACGCTGCCGCACCTGCACGGGCCGGCGCATGCGCAGTGGGTGACGTACAGCTGAGCGTGGCTATAATCTCGCGTTTTCGCCGGTGTAGCTCAGTTGGTAGAGCAGCGCATTCGTAATCGGGACGCGGTTGCGGTGAGGCTGGACCACGGAGCTAAGCGCGGCAAGGCTTTCGGACCGCCAGCGGTGTGAAGGTCAGGTAGTACAGACACAATTTGAACAAGTTTCGGTTTCAGCCGGCATAGCTCAGTTGGTAGAGCAGCGCATTCGTAATGCGAAGGTCGGGGGTTCGACTCCTCTTGCCGGCACCACTTGATGGTAGGAAGGCCACCCGTCGGGTGGCCTTCTCATTTGGGGCTCCGGTAGCATGGCCGGGACAATTTAGAACGAGAGGACGGCCGTGGCGACTGAGAAGGAACTACTGAAAAGGTTTCTAGACCCGCTCAAGGTGTGCAAGCGGTACAAGCCGAAATTTGGTCAAGGCAACAAAGAGGAAGGTGTGTCGCTCCCGCAGTTCATCGACCTGTACGGTGCGGACCCTTTCTACGCTTGGTGTGGGTTGAACTCAGAACTCATGTACGCCGCGCACAAGGCCGCGGGCGGCATGACCTCGGTGTACCGTCAGATCGGCATTGGATGCGAGCATCTCTTCCGCGAAATCATCATCGACACCACGGGCTATACCGACAGGAGCAGCGCCGCATGGTCCTACAAGACGAAAACCGGCGCAGGCAAAGATAAGACGCTGTCCCTCGATGGACGCCTTCTGTTCGACGAAATCCGCAATCTCGACGTCAAACAAAGAGTCGAGACGTGGGTGGCCGAGTACTGTGGGATTCTCGGAGCGGAGGTCCCGGCGCACGGAGCGGTGTTCGAGGTTCGCCAAGGCTACAAGAGCAAGGACAGCAAGCGGCAGAATGGTGATATAGACAACATCGCCGTTGCCTGGGCGCAGGGTTACATGCCGGTGTTTGCCATCTTCTCTGGCCAGATCGACGGTGACCTTGTACTGCGATACAGGAACAGCCGCGGCGGCATCCTTGTGGGACGAACGGACGGGGCTACGACGGTGTCGTTGTTCGCGTTCTGCCGGGAGGTGCTCGGCTTTGACCTTGAGGACTTCTTCCGACGCAATTCGCCGGCAATAAAGGAAGAAGTTCACGAGACCTTGGAGGCGCTGCTGAATGCTTGACGTCGAGCGCAGTGCCGTGAGGCAAAGGTCAGACCTGACCTTCAAGCACAACAAATCGCTCGGGCGGCACGGCTGGCTGCGCCTCACCCCAGCCTACTCCGTAAAGTTGGTGAAGGAGATCATTGCAGGGGCGCCTACGGATGTGTCGATCCTTGATCCGTTCTCTGGCACCGCCACAACCACGCTGACTGCGGCCGAGCACGGCAACGTGGCAGTCTCGTTCGACATCAATCCGTTTCTGATTTGGCTCGGCAACGTCAAGTGTAGGTCCTACACGGCCGAGTACGCGCGACAAGTCAAGGATGGAGTCGCTGCCGCCATCTCGCGGACTCCCACCTTCTTGACGCAGGAGAACTGGCGCCCTCCGCTGTTCAATATCGAGCGCTGGTGGTCTTCCACGACCCTAGAGGTTCTCTCAGCATTCCGCACTGCTCTCGTGGAACAGTTCGGAGAACCCGTAGAAAATCGAGAAGATGGACTGGCCTGGGTCGCGTTCTGCCGCCTTGTCATCGAGACATCCTCCGCAGCCTTTAACCACGTCTCAATGTCCTTTTCGGCGGAGACTGCCCACTACGAAGTTGAGCACGTCACCAACCTCTATTCAGTAATTCTCGAGTCAGTGCTAGCGTCCTGCGGCTCGCCGCTTATGGGTCAGGGCGAGGTCGTGGAAGTTGACGCCAGAACAATACCCGACATGGGGCGACGCTTTGGCCTTGTCGTGACCTCGCCACCATACCCTAACCGCATAAGCTACATCCGAGAGCTTCGCCCATACATGTACTGGATGAAGTTCTTGGAAGAGGCTCGCGAGGCCGGCGAGATGGACTGGAAGGCCATCGGCGGAACCTGGGGCATAGCGACCAGCAGGCTCACGACTTGGGGCCCGAACGGCCACGTGCTACCCAATATCCTGACCGAGACGGTGGGGCGCATTGCTTCCACTGACACGAAGAACGCGCAGCTCCTCGCGACCTACGTGCTCAAGTATTTTTACGACATGCACCTGCATCTGTCATCGTTGCCGAACGTGCTGGAGCGCGGAGCGCAGCTCCACTACATCGTGGGGAACTCTACGTTCTTTGGAAACGTGGTTGATACCCCCGCGATCCTTGGCGAGTCCATGCGCATGCTGGGCTACGACGATGTCGGGTCGAAGATCATCCGGAAGCGCAACAGCAACAAGGCCCTCTTCGAGTACGACGTTACTGCGCGGTGGGGAGGCTAACAGCCTGACGCTGCCGGCTTCGGCCGCAGCGAGGTCTACAAGCACGTCCCCGGTCTCACCAGGCGAGCCACGCCAGCCCCGGACGCCTTGGCCTAGATGCTGAGCAGCGCTCGGGCTTCCGGGCGCGCCACGGACTCATCTGGGTTGTTGTGACAAACGTTGGTATCCTGCGCCGCCCCAAGACTATATGATTCTGATTGTCCGCAGTCTCCACCCTGCGGACGGAAGCCCGGCGGTCCTCTCCCCGTCGGCAAAGCCCCACACGTGGCATAGATCGTGTCGCCCGCCCCGCCGACTGAGGGGGTAAAACGGGCGCTTCTCCGTAACGCACATCGGGCAGTCACCCACCGACCGGCAATTCCGCCGGCCGGAGCCCGATGAGGTTACGAGATGAATGAAAAAACCACACAGGCCACGACGCTGGCCGAACTCCACGCCCTGCCCGACGACGCACTCCTGCGTGTCGCAGAGGCCGCCCTCTTTCTGAACATCGCCGCCAACTCGCTCAATTGGTACAGGTCCAACCGTATCGGTCCCGACTACGTCCGCATGGGCGCGGACAAGGGCAAGGGCCGCGGCACCATCCGCTATCGCTTGGGTGCGCTCCGTGAATACGCCCGCGACGTTCAGATTGGCCACGTAGCCAAGAAGAATGCAGGAGGTGACGCATGACCTCCCACGAAAAGAAAACGCCCGCGGACAAGGCGGGCGCAAAGGTATCAACAACCAGGGATGTGAGCATGACGACCCACAAGCAGAATCATGCCACCCGTAGCCCTGCTGATAAGCCATCGTTCGACGTCGATGGTCTGATCCGTGCCGGCCTCACCCTGATTCCCCTGCACCGTTGGAACGCGACGGATGCCAAGGGCCGCGCCCGCGGCAAGTCGCCTATCGACGGCGCGTGGCAGTCCCGCGACTACGACAGCCGCGAGGTGCTGGCCCAGGCCGAGCGCCGCAACCTCAATGTGGGCGTGCGTCTGCCGCCGACCTGGATGGTGCTCGACGTTGATCCCCGCAACTTCGCCGAAGGCCGCGACTCTCTGGCCGAGCTTGTCGCCGACACTAGCCTTGACCTGAAGCTGTGCCCACGCACGCTCACTGGCTCGGGCGGGTATCACTACTGGTTCCGCAAGCCCGCCGACGTGCAAGTGCTCGACAGCTTGGAAGACTATCCCGGCGTGGAGTTCAAGAGCCACGGTCGGCAGGTCGTCGCGCCGGGCTCGATCCATCCGAATGGCGCCGTCTACTACTGGGATGACTTTGCACCGTTCCCGGACGAAGCGCCGCAGGTTCCCGAATCGCTGCTACGCCTGATCCGCCGCCCGACCCGCGCACACGGGGAGGCCGCAGGCTTCGGCGAGCTGACGCCCGAGATGCTGGCGACGACGTTGGAACAGCTCGATCCCGAGGACTTTCAGGATCATGACCCCTGGCGCGACTTGATGATGGCCTGCCATCACGCCACAGCGGGCGAAGGGCGCCAGGAGTTCATCGACTGGAGCACGCAGGACGCGAAGTACCAGGACGACGCCTGGATCATCGGTAGGCGCTGGGATTCCCTGCACGCTCAGGCAGGTCGCGGCGGGCGTCCCATCACCATCAAGCTGCTGCACAAGGTCGTGCAGGAAGCAGGCGGCCAGGTCGCTCGTCCTGACCCTGAGGATGACTTCGACGTGTACGAAGACCCCGCCGAACTCGGCCATGGCGTTGATGATGCGACCCTGCGCGAGCCGCCGAAGGCCACCGGCATTGAGGCGGTGATCGACGAGCTCAACGAGCGGCACTACATCGTGCTGAGCGACGGGTTCCAGGTCATCACCGAGGAGCCTGATCCGATCTTCGACGGGCGCATGCTGTACCAGCGCATGTCCCGGAGTGGCTTCCAGTTCGCCTACGAGAACCAGCTCGTCGAAAAGAATGACAAGTTGGTGAGCAAGGCCGACGTATGGCTGAAGAGCGCGCGCCGCCGCCAGTACAAGGGCCTCATGTTTGATCCGTCCGGCAGGCATCACGACGGATGGCTCAACATGTGGAAGGGTTGGTCCGTGCAGCCCAGCAAGGGCGATTGGTCTCTGCTGCGCCAGCTCATCCTTGAGGTGCTCGTGGACGGCAACCAGGCGCACTTCGAGTGGGTGCTCGACTGGATCGCATTCATGTTCCAGCACCCCGAGAAGGTCGCAGAGGTCGCCATCGCTTTCCGTGGCGAGAAGGGCACCGGCAAGGGCACGCTCGGCCGCGCTCTGTTCAAGCTGGCAGGCGCGAGCGGATTGCACATCAGTTCGCCCGGACACCTCACGGGCCGCTTCAACTCGCACCTGCAGAACTGCGTGTGCCTGTTCGCCGACGAGGCGTTCTGGGCCGGCAACAAGGAGGGCGAGTCGGTGCTCAAGCAACTCGTGACCGAGCCCACGCTGACCTACGAGGGCAAGGGCCGCGACGCCGTGACCGGCAAAAACCATGTCCACATCATCATGGCGTCCAATAACGACTGGGTAGTTCCGGCAGGCTTGGACGGCGAGCGCAGGTTCGCGGTGTTCAACGTCAACGAGAAGCGCAAGGGGGACAGGAAGTTCTTCACTGCGCTGAATCGCCAGCTCGACGAAGGTGGACTCGCTGCCCTTCTGCACGACATGCTGACGCGCGACCTTGGCGACAGACACCCGCGCGACAACGTGCCCCAGACCGAGGCCCTGATCGAACAGAAGCTGCTGAGCCAGAGCCCTGAGGAATCGTGGTGGGCCGGCCTGCTCGAATCGGGCGTGCTGCCTGGGTTCCTGGTCGATGAGCCGTGGACCGAGCGCGCCATCGAGGCCGACAAGGATCAGCTCTACTCCGACTACGTGGCCTACGCGAAGACGCTCGCCGCCCGCCCGCGCACGAAGGCGGGGCTTGCGATGAGGCTAAAGCGCCGCGCCGGCATCGGTGATCGGCAGGCGTTCATCGAGGGGCGCAAGGTCTGGGTATGGGTGCTGCCGCAACTGGACACCGCCCGCGAAACCTGGGCGACGAGCACGGGGCGCGCCGACTGAGGCAAGGTCGGCCACCGACACACTGACTCGGACTAGCGACCGACACCTTGTGCAGAGGGGTCGGTCGTTTTTTCTTTACGGATCAACAACTTGCGGACTGCACGGAGTACTCGGATTTTTTCGCTCAGTTCACGTACGTTCGGAGCAGCGCCGAAGCAGCCTCCTTGCTGCTGCGGTCGAGCGACAGGGATAGGCTTCTTTTTCTTTCTTGAATATTGTTTGTGAAGTCTGTGTAGTCTATGAAAGCTAATTAAATCAACAGCTTATTTAACACGGACTGATCCGCTGGGCTCGGACATCAGTTCGTGTCGCCACCTTGGCGGCCTTCGGCCCGAACGACCGTGGCCGACGTTGCGGGCGTGGTGACCGATGCGGGGAATGCGGCCTTTCTGCGCCTGACCTGCTGCGTCGAGACCCTCACGCGCGAGGCCAACGCTCCAAGCCGATTCACCCCCTGATCGGTGATTCGAGGGTCAGTGCCTTCCAAGTCGTTGATGCGCTTGAAAGAACGATGGCGTGCCTGCGCGCATAAGCACGACACGATAACTCCGTAAGCCATTTTTTCGGAGAACAGACGTGAGCCGCCCATCGATCCCCAACACCTTCACGCCAGAGAGGAAGGCGATCTTCCTTGCTGTGCTGGAAGACACGGCGAGCCCCAAGGCGGCGGCAGCCGCTGCAGGGATCGTTCGCTCGACGGCCTTCTATCACAAGGCCAACGACCTGGAGTTCCGCTCGCAGTGGGAGGCC
Source organism: Pseudomonadota bacterium (assembly GCA_029779845.1). Taxonomy (GTDB): domain Bacteria; phylum Pseudomonadota; class Gammaproteobacteria; order Burkholderiales; family Burkholderiaceae_C; genus Piscinibacter. The sequence goes on from JAKOZT010000129.1 coordinate 66,979, forward strand.
GCTGTCGAGGTGGCACTCGACAGCCTGCTCGAAGAAGCCTATCGGCGTGCTGCGGTCGGCGTGGATGAACCCGTCATCCACCAGGGCCGCGTCTCGACCGTGGCCGACCCCGAGACCGGCGACGAGCGCCCGCTCACGGTGCGCAAGTACAGCGACAGGCTGATGGAAGTCCTGCTCAAGTGGCGCTACGGCGACCAGATGGCGGATCGCCTGCGGGTCAAGGTGGACTCCACGGGCCTCGACGCCGAAGCGCTGCTGCGCATGTCGGCCGACGAGCGCAAGGCACTGACCGGGCTGCTCTCCAAGTACCACGCGAACAAGGAACAAGACGATGACGAGTGAGAAGCTGACCGTGGCCGAGGCCCTGCAACAAGCCGAGATGATCGATCGCAACCTCGACGCCTTCGACAAGACGGCACCGCAGACGGTTGCAGCAATGGGCGGGCGCGATGCCCTTGCCCAGACCTGCCAGATGACCTGCGTTGGCCCGATCCCGCGCATCGACGCGGACGCATGGCAGGCCATGTCGAACGAGTACGAGGCAGGCCGCCAACATGGCAGCGTCAACCGCGGCGTCTAGCGGGCACGCCGTTGCCATCGAGGTCGAAGGGGTGCGATACCCCAGCGCTCGGCAGGCGGCCCTGACACTCGGCATGAGCACGGGCACCGTGCAGCAGCGGGCGCACAACCCGAACTTCCCAACCTATCGCTGGCTCGGCGCGACGCCTGGACCTCGTAAGGTCAGGACACCCGAGGACTGCCTCGTCGCCAAGGAAATCATCGAACCAGCATATTGGGCCTTCGACGGTGGCGCGCGACGTGCCAACGTCCTTGATCCCGACTTCGACCCGCCCCGAGTCATCAGGCGTGTGGGCTGGGTCAGGTGCATGCGGTGCCAGCGCTTCCACTTCAGCGGCAACGTCGTCTCGGTGAGGCTCTGCTCGGTCTGCGGCGGCGCTGGTGGATGGCCCGTCGGTGCAGACCCCGACGAAGACGCCTGACTTTCAATCAGGGGGCGGCGAGATGCCAAGCCCTTGAAGCACAAGCCACCGTGATGGCGGCGCAGAACAGAGGAACACGACCGAAGAACGATGGCGTTCTCGGCCAACGCATCACGACACATTGAAAGCATCCGGTCAGCGCATTGGCGCGCATGACCACCCCGCGGCTGGGGATGCGCTTGAAGGCGACCGGAGGACCCTCAACCTCTTTGGAGCCAACGAGCCATGAACCTGAATCAAGTATCCCCGCTGCTCAGCCCGCAACAGATCGGCGAGCTCGCGTCCAACCTGGACGCCATCCACACCCGCACCGTCAAGGCCATCCAACGCCTTCAGGCCGACATCGATGCCCGCAAGGCAGAGATTGCCAACCGCTGGAAGTCCGCCGGCATCGACGCCGCCGACAAGGCCCGCTTCGCGCAGAGCGAGACCGTGGCCGCTGTCCGCCAGATCAAGGACAACTCCGTCAAGGAGCTTGACAAGCTGCTGAAGGATGCTGGCGCGCCCCACGCCCAGCTCGTCTCGCAGCGCGACTTCTACTCCAGCCCCGCCAAGGTGCTGAGCCGCGCCGCGCTCGGCGACCCCAAGCGCACCGAGTACATCAACCAGCTTGCCTACGCCGGCCCGGCAGAACTCGGGCACATGGCCCAAGTCGCCGTCGCCACGCAGAACGTCCCGCTTGCTGCCGCCGTCCTCTCGCTGATCGACCGCATGCCTAGCAAGGATCGCCCCTTCGGTCCGGTCGAGCTGGCGTCGGCCATGAAGCTCGACGACTACCTGAAGGTGCAGGAGTACATCAAGTTGGGCGATGCGCGCCTGCAAGGCATCTTGGTTGCCATCCGCACCTGGAACCAGGGCAAGGCCAATCCGCTGAACACCGTGCAACTCGCCCTGCGTGAGCAGCAGATCGACCACGACCTGATCGGGGGCGGCGATGAATAAGCTGGACCATTACCCGGCGCACCACCCGGTGGCCCTCGCGCTCACGGGCTTGGCCTGCGCCCTGCGCCACGGGTGCGAGGTCATCGACGCCCTGGCCGAGCGTGCCGCCTGTGTGGGTGTGCCTTTCGGCTCCGAGACCTTCGACGACGCCGCAGCGCTGGCCGGCGTGCCGTACTCGCGCCCGCTGGACCTGTATGTAGACCGCGAGACGAAGCGTCGCGCCGATGCGCTGCCTTTCGATCGCCTGCACCTCGCGTTCGCCCACTGAGTTTGGTGCCAGCGGCCGGGGTCGGAACAGAGGCCGAGGTTGCCCCGGCCGTGCTTGGGAGGGGATGCCCACAAGGCGTCCCCTTCATTTTTATGCGCTTACGGATCATGGCCCGCTGATGAGCAGTCAGCGGGCCAATTTTCTTCAGGGGCCCCCGCTCCCGAATCCCCACGAACACGACCTAATGACCTCGCACCCCAACCACAGGAGCGTGAGATGAACCTTCAAGAGATGAGCACCAAGGACCTGCTGGTCCTGCACAACCAGATCGCCGACAAGGCCGCTGGACCCAAGACCTTTGCGACACGAAGCAAGCTGCTCGACCGCATCGGCTCGATCGTCAAGGCCAAGAACATCGACGTCGCGTCGTTCGGGCAGCGCGCAGAGCCCGAGGTGACCGAGCCGCATGCACAGCCGCAGGCCGATGCTGTCGAGACCTCAGACGCGCCGACAGAGACCGAGAAGAAGCCCAGCGGCAAGGGCATCGGCCGGCTCGCCCGCGAGTTGCTGATGGACCCTGCGGGTTACCCGCACGGCGTCATCGCCGAGATGGTCAATGCTCAGATCGAGGGCGCGCAGGCCAGCGCCAAGTCGGTCCGGTGGTATGCGAACCAGATGCGCAAGAAGGGCGTAGCGGTGCCCGAGCGTCAGCGGCCAGCGTCCGAGGAAGAACCATGCTGATGGCGCGGGCCAAGATCAGGCCGCGCCGCGTGAGGGTCCGCCGTTCGGCGGGCGATGATGTGTTCGTCATCCGCGTGGCCGACTTCCCCGAGGGCGACAGAACGGGCGACGCCGCGCTGGCGTGGCGCGAGGCGTGGTTCCACACGTGGGTGTGCCTGCCCGACCTGCTCGACGAGGCAGGGCCGTTCGACCTGACCGTCGAGGAGTGCGCCGTGCCCGTGCCGCCCGAGGTGGGTTGGGACGATGAGGCATGCTCGACCCTCATGCAGCCGACGCTGCTGAAGCGAGACCTGACGTTGGGGCAACTTGGCAGCACCGTCCTGCGCTACCTGAAGAAGAGCCGCAGCCCGCTGGCCGTGGACATTCCGCTATGACGGCGTGCCCCTGCCGTGCATGGAAAAGGGCCACCTCGACGGTGGCCCTTTGGTTTCATGCCCTTGGGCGCGATGGCCCGCTGACATTGGATCAGAAGGCCCAGGTGGTGAGTCTGCAATCAGTGGCTCCCGGACCTACCGCCTCGACGCACGATTGAAGCCGACGCAACAGAGAACAGAGGAGAGAAGCACATGGATACGATCGCGCAGGTAGTGACGAAGCACTTGGCTGCCGGGGTGGAAGACCTCGACCAGCTCGCGGAGCTCGTCTTTCAGAATGTAGGCAGGACACCCAGCCGGCGTACCCTAGCCGACTACCGAAAGAGATACAGGAAGCTCGGCCCTGACTGGATGGTCCGCGAGCGCCAGCGTTCGCTGCAATGGCACGAGGCCAACCGAGACCGGAGCATCGAGAAGAGCAGGCAGTGGAAGACTAACAACCCGGCCAAGGCGATGCTCGGACGGTGCAGGGGCAGCGCAAAGGCCAGAGGGCACGAGTGCACCATCACGGCCGCGGACATTGAAGCACTCTTGGCCCCGATGGCCTGCTCAGTGACCGGGCTGCCGCTGACTCTTGAGGCTGGCGGCAACTCGAAGTCGAACCCGTGGGCACCGTCGGTGGATCGGATCGACTGCTCCAAGGGTTACGTGCCCGGCAACATCCGCGTAGTCTGCTGGGCATACAACATGATGCGGGGCGACTTCCCCGACGAGGTCGTAATGACCCTCGCCGAGGCGGTTGTCAGTCGTCGGCCTGCTCCTTGAGCCTTGGAGGCCAGGTTCCCGGCTCGTGCACGAGGCCGAGCCGTTCGAGGACGTGGCGCGAGGCCGTCTGCTGGTACTTGAGCAGGTGATCGTGCCCGACGTGGATGTAGCCCATCGTCACATTGCTCGCCGCGTGGTTAAGGAGGTACTTCAATTCCAGCAGCGGAACCCCGGCCTCGACCGCCAGCGTTGAATAGCAGTGCCGGAGCGCGTGCCCCGTGAGGCCGCCGAGTTCGTGCTGCGCCACCTCGGCGACGTGGCCCGACTTCGAGTCTGCGGGGAACAGCCATTGTCCTTTGCGCTGTAGGCGGGGGGATTCGCGCAGACGGTGGCCGAGCAGGTCACTCAGGGCATCGGAGAGAGCTAGGTCGAACGCGCGTTGCGCGCCGCCCTTTGGCTTCGGGACGTGCAGGCGCTTCGAGCCGATGTCGAGGTCAACGACACGCGCCTCGCAGGCCGAGGTGCGCCGCATCCCCGTCAGGATCATGAACAGGTGCAGGTCGCGCCGCACAGGGTGGAGGTCGAGCACCGCCTTGCCCCATGCCTTCAACTTGTCGGCGTTCGAGTCAACCTTGCGCCGACGCAGGCCGTGGTAATCGACGTTGGCGGTTGGGTTCGCGGGTAGTTCGGGATGCTCCCGCAGACCGCGGTTGTAGACGGCGCGGAAGATGCGGAAGACGGTGTCTGCGGTCGAGGCTCCGTGCTTCTCGGTGATCCTGCGGTGGCGCTCGCGCACGCCTGCGCGGTCCGTGCCGAGTTCGGCCAGCGCCCTGTCGAGCCAATCGGGCAGATACTGATCGCAGCAATAGCGGTAGTCCTCCTTGGTCCGCAGGGACAGCGGCTTGGCGGCGAGGTGCAGGTCAAGCGCGTCACGCAGGGTGATGCCGCGTGCCTTGGCCTTGCGGCGTTCTTCGTTCGGGTTGGCGCCGCCGCGCATCTCGACGAGCGTCTTGCGGGCAGCGTCGCGCGCCTGCTTGGCGTCCATCGACGGGTGGTCGCCCAGCTTCGTGCGCACCTGCTTCCCGTTGACGAGGGACTGCACGTAGAAGCTGCGCTTCGTGGGCGTGACGATCAGATAGAACCCACGCATCTCGCTGTCGGCGTGGAGGGCGGACTTGCCCCTATCGGGTGCTGGTGCCCTCTCGACGAGGGCCTGTGTTATCTTCGACTTCATGTGCTGGCTCCGAGTGACGAGGCCACGGCGCGAACACGGTTCTGCACCACGTGAAGACATGTTTAGACATGCCTTTCTTGCCCCTGTAGAGCCATTAAGTCGTGTATTTCCCTCGTTGTAAGCGCCCTTGGACCATCTAACTTCAAATCATGGCACGACGTGCGCGCGCCGATTCGTAATGCGAAGGTCGAGGGTTCGACTCCTTTCACCGGCACCATCTCCTCCAGGGCCCGCCAGCGAGCGGGCCCTGGCTTTTTGGGGCCGCATGGGCCAGCCCTGGCCGCCCTGCCCACAGGGCGCGCGGCCGTGCAATCATCGGGGCATGCGCCGGCGACGGCGGCCGACAGGTCCGGGAGTGGCACAGGTCTGTCGACGTCAACTCGGCATCGGCAATGCAACCCACAGATTCGCAGCCGTCTTCCCCAACGGATGTCCCGGGCCAGGGGCTCGCCGTGCTGGCCGAGTCGCTGTACCTGGTGAACCTGCTGGTGGCCCCCGGGCTGGCCTTTGCCCTGCTCGCGTGGCTGTGGCTGAAACATCGCCGCAGCGCGCCGCCACTGGCGCGCAATCACCTGCGCCAGGCGACCGTCGCCAGCGTGGCAGCCGGCGTGCTGATCGCCTGCCTTTCCGGCGCCATCGTGGCACTGGGCGGATGGGAATGGCACTGGACCTGGGTCGTCGTGCTGACCTATTTCGTCTGCATCCATGGCGCCCTCGTCATGATGGGGATGTTCGCGCTGGCCAAGGCCATGGCCGGCCAGGCCTGGCGCTACCCACTCGTCGGACCGCGCGATCCCTAGGCGCGCGGCCCGTGCAGGAAGCGGGCAGTCAAGCGGTCGCTCGAGCCGTCACTTCGACCACCGGTTCGAAGCCGCCGAAGATCATGCGTTTGCCGTCGAAGGGCATCGGCGGGTTGCCCGGTGTGGACGGATCCATGCGCGGGTCTTCCATGAGCTTCTTCATGGCTGCGTCGCGCGTGGCCTTGTCCGGCCATTCGATCCACGAGAAGGCCACCGTCTCTTCGGCCGTGGCCTGGACGGCGCGGCGGAAGTCGGTGACCTTGCCGTCGGGGACGTCGTCGCCCCAACCCTCGATCACACGGATCGCGCCCAGCTCGATGAATATCGGGTCGAGCTGGCGTGCGTGCTCGACGAACTTCTGCTTGTTGGCAGTGGGCACCGCGATCACGAAGCCATCGATGTATGACATGTCTTCACTCCTGTTGGGTTGACCGGTCGACGCGCCCGCTCGAGGGCGCTTCGCATTCCCTCGACGAACGACAGGAAGCTGAATCGACACGGCCTTTGAAGAAGGCCCCCTCTTGCCGCATCCGGTTCAAGCGCCCGGCGAGCCGCCGCCCGCGCCGATGAAGTTGCGGCCCCGCGGCCCGGTCAGCGCCTGCGCGACGAGGCGCTGGGCCTCGGCGGCATCCACGCCGTGCGCTGCGAAATCGGTCGCGACACCGAGGCCCTCGAGGAAGTCGCGCAGGCGCCGGGGCGCCGCGTCGAGCGGGCCGAGCGCCTGCGCGAGCACGGCGTCGCGGTCGGCGCGCCGGCCGATCGCGCTTTGCAGCACCATCGGCAGCGTGAACGAACAGGCCAGGCCGTGCGGCAGGCCGTGGCGCAGGCTCAGCTCGTAGGAGATCGAATGGGCCAGCGCCGTGCGCGTGTTCGAGAACGCGAGCCCGGCCTTCAGCGCGCCCGTGGCCATGCGCTCGCGCAGCGCGAGTTCGTCCGGGCGCCGCAGCAGCGCCGGCAGCACCTCGAGGATCTCGTGCACCGCGGCGACCGCGAAGGTGTCCGACACCGGGTTGGCATTCACGTTCCAGATCGACTCGAGCGCGTGCGACAGCGCATCGAGGCCGCTGTGCAGCGTGGTCGCCGGCGGCAGCGACAACGCCAGCTCGGCATCGACGATGGCGCACGACGGCCAGGTGTGCGCCAGGTGCAGCGAATGCTTGCGGCCGGCGGCGCGGTCCCAGACCGTCGCCCACGGCGTCACCTCGCTGCCGGTGCCGGCGGTGGTGGGCACGGCGATCAGCGGCCGCAGTTGCGCCGGCTCGACCTCGCGGCCCGCCGCGAGGGCGCCGGCCAGCACGTCGAAACGGCCGCCGGCGGTGCCCACCATCAGCACCTTGGCGGTGTCGATCACGCTTCCGCCGCCGACCGCGAGCAGAACCTGGGCGTCGCGGTGGCAGCGCCAGAACGTCTCGTACAGCGTGCCCAGTTCGGCGACGTCGGGGTTGGGTCGGACCCGCTCGTGCAGGCCCGCAAGGCGATCGCCGAGCAGCCGCTCCAGGCGATCGATCAACCCGAGCGCCCGGGCGCTCGGGGAGGTGACGAGGAAGACCCGCCGCGCACCGACGACCTCGGGCAGGGACGCCAGCGCGCCCGCCCCGCAGACGATGCGCACGGGGTTGGCGTACTGCGCCGTCATCGCGCGCTCATCGCGCCGAGCGGGGTGGCCGCCGCGGCATCGCTCAGCGGCCGTCGCCGTCCGGCATGGCCAGCATGGCGAGCGCGACCGAGGCGATGCGCGAGGCCACGGAGTCCGCGCGCGAGGTGATCACCACCGGCACGCGCGCGCCCTGCACGACGCCGGCGCAATCGCCGCCGCCGACGTAGATGAAGCTCTTGTAGAGCATGTTGCTGGCGTTCAGGTCGGGCATCAGCAGCAGGTCGGCGTCGCCGGCGACCTGCGAGTCGATCCGCTTGATGCGCGCGGCCTCGGCCGAGAAGGCGTTGTCGAAGCCGAACGGGCCTTCGACCAGCGCGCCGTGGAAGTGGCCCTCGCGCGCCATCTGCACCAGCGCCTGCGCATCGAGCGTCGCGGGGATCGCGGGGTTGACCGTCTCCACCGCGGCCACGATGCCGACCTTGGGCCGCGCAATCTCCAGCGCGCGCTGCAGCAGCCGCACGCTGCTGCCGAGGATGTCGCGCTTGGTCTTCAGGTCCGGCGCGATGTTGACCACGCAGTCGGCCAGCGCCAGCAGCTTCGGGTAGCGCGGCAGGTCGAAGACGAAGGCGTGGCTGATGCGGGTGTCGGTGCGCAGCCCGGCGTCGCGCCGCACCACCGCCGACATCAGCTCGTCGGTGTGCAGCGAGCCCTTCATCAGCGCGCCCAGCACGCCGTCGCGCGCCAGCGCGACCGCGCGTGCCGCGGCCTCGGGAGGCGACGCCGGCGTGTCGACGATCTCGAAGCGCCCGGCGTCGACCTGCGCCGCGTCCGCGGCGCGCTCGATCGTCGCGCGCTCGCCGACCAGCACCGGCCGCGCGATGCCCGCCGCGGCGATGCGCGAGGCCGCCTCCATCGCCAGCGCGTCGCCGGGATGGACGAGGCCGATCGTCGGCTGCGCAGCGCCCGCGCGCTGGCGCGCGCGCTCGACGAGCGCCGCCAGCCGCGGATGGCTGGCCGGCGGCGCGGCCGGCGCGGGCAGATTGCCCTGGCTCACACGTAGTCCTTGTACTTCTCGATCAGGCGCACCGGCTTGCGCAGCGCATCGCGGCGGAACGGATCGCCGAGCTCGCGGGTGCACATGATCTCGATGACGCAGGTCTTGCGCTGGTTCATCTGCAGGTCGATGGCCTTCTTCAGCGCGGCGCCGACATCCTCGAGCCGGTCGACGACGATGCCCTCGGCGCCCATCGAGCGCGCGATCCCGGCGAAGCTCGGGCTCTCCAGTTCGCCGGCGACGAAGCGGCGGTTGTAGAAGTCGACCTGGTTCTTCTTCTCGGCGCCCCACTGGCGGTTGTGGAACACCACCGCGGTGACCGGGATGTCGTGGCGCACCGCCGTCATCACCTCGACCATGCTCATCGCCCAGGCGCCGTCGCCGGCGTAGGCGATCGCCGGGCGGTCGGGCGCGGCGACCTTGGCGCCGATGATGGTCGGCAGCGCGTAGCCGCAGTTGCCGAAGCTCATCGGCGCGAAGAAGCTGCGCGGCTCCTCGAAGCGCAGGTAGCTGTTGGCCACCGAGTTGATGTTGCCGATGTCGGTGGACACCATCACGCGCGGCGGCATCGCCTTCTCCAGCTCGCGCAGCACCTGGCGCGGATGCAGGTAGACGCCGCCGTTGAAGGTGCGCTCGCCCTTGGCCTCCTCGATCATGTCCAGGCTGTACGGGTCGCGCTCGTGCGTCCACTCCGTCAGCTCTTTCTCCCAGGCGTCCTTCTCGGCCTTGATCTTCGCGGCGCGCTCGCCCTTGGTGGCGTCGCAGGAGAGCTGGCGCTGCGCGACCAGGCCGAGCAGCGCCTCGGCCACCGCCTTCGCGTCGCCGTGGATGCCGACGGTGATCTTCTTGACCAGGCCGAGGTTGGTATGGTCGGCCTCGACCTGGATGATCTTGGCCTCCTTCGGCCAGTAGTCCAGGCCATGCTGCGGCAGCGTGCCGAACGGGCCCATGCGCGAGCCCAGCGCGATCACCACGTCGGCCTGGCTGATCAGCTTCATCGCCGCCTTGGAGCCCTGGTAGCCCAGCGGGCCGGCCCACAGCGGGTGGCTCGCCGGGAAGCTGTCGTTGCGCAGGTAGCCGCTGCACACCGGCGCGCCGAGGCGTTCGGCCAGCGCCTTGCAGGCCTCGACCGCATCGCCCATCACGACGCCGCCGCCGGACAGGATCACCGGGAACTTGGCCGCGGCCAGCAGGTCGGCCGCCGCGCGCAGGCTCTGCGGGCCGCCCGCGCCGCGCTCGATGCGGATCGGCTTGGGGATCTCGCAGGTGATCTCGCCGTAGAAGTAGTCGCGCGGGATGTTGAGCTGCGTCGGGCCCATGTCGGAGATCGCGCGGTCGAAGCAGCGGCCGGTGTACTCGGCCATGCGCGACGGGTGCGTGACGTGCCCCTGGTAGCGCGTGAACTCCTGGAACATCGGCAGCTGCTGCGCCTCCTGAAAGCCGCCCAGGCCCATGCTGTTGGTGCCGGTCTCGGGGGTGATGATCACCACCGGGCTGTGCGCCCAGTAGGCCGCGGCGATGGAAGTCACGCAGTTGCTGATGCCCGGGCCGTTCTGGCCGATCACCACGCCGTGGCGGCCGCTCACGCGCGCATAGCCGTCCGCCATGTGCCCGGCGCCCTGCTCGTGCACGACCGGGATCAGCTGGATGCCCGCCGGCGCGAAGATGTCCATCGCATCCATGAAGGCGGAGCCCATGATGCCGAACATCGTGTCCACGCCCTGCGCGACGAGCGTCTCGACGAAGGCTTCGGACGGGGTCATCTTCTGCACGCCACCGATGGGCTTGCGGTCGGAACGGGGGGAAGTCGCGGGCATGGCAGTCTCCTGTCGGTCGGGTTGTCTGAAAAAACCGGTACGAAATATTCCGAAATCCGGAACACGAACCAACTATAGGTGCCACCCGGCACAAGGTCAACACTTTTATTGAAAATCGGAACGCAGCATTCCTGAAACAGGAATCATGCTAGGATTCCCTCATGACACTCGTCCCTGTTCCGCTCGAGCCCGCCGATGCCACGGCGGACTCGCCGGCGCTGCGCCTGCTGGCGCTGCTCGAAGTGGCAACCGCCCAGGACCGCAGCTTCACGCTGCAGAGCCTGGCCGAAGAAACAGGCACGCCCAAGCCGACCCTGCACCGCATGCTCCAGCAGCTCGAGAGTGCCGGCTGGCTGCAGCGCGAGGGCGACGGGCGGCACTACGGAACCGGCGTGCGCCTGCGCCGGCTGGCGGAGCAATTGCTGCTCAACGACAGCGCCCACGGCGCACGCCACGCGGTGCTGCGGCGCCTGGTCGAGCAGCTCGGCGAGAGCTGCAACCTCACGTCCCTGTCCGGCGGCGAGGTGGTCTACCTGGATCGCGTCGAGACCGCCGCGCCGCTGCGCTTCTACCTGCACCCGGGCTCCCGCGTGCCGGCGCACTGCTCGGCCAGCGGCAAGCTCTTTCTGGCCCAGATGCCGCCCGCGCAGCGCCGCCGCCTGCTCGGGCACGCGCCGCTGGAGGCCTACACCGCGCGCACGCTGACCGACCTGGACGAGCTGGAGGCGGAGCTCCGGCAAGTCCGGCGCGACGGCTTTGCACTGGACAACGAGGAGTTCCTGCCCGGCCTGCTGTGCGCCGCCGTGCTGGTGCCGGCGTCCGACGGCAGGCGCTCCAACCTGTGCGTCGCCGTCCAGGCGCCGGTGATCCGGCTGACCGCCGACAAGGCCCTGCAGCTCGTGCCGGCGCTGCAGCGCGCCGCCGAGGCGCTGGCCGCCATCGAGGACGAGCGCGCGGCGCTCGCCGCCGAGCCCAGGCGCCCCGGCAGCACCTCGCCCCCCGCCCTTGCAAGGACCGCCACGTGACCGACCTCCAGCAACTGCGACCCGAGCGCGACGTCCCGGTGCGCGAGCTCTTCGGCATCGACACCGACCTGCACGTACCGGCCTTCGCCGAGCGCGACGCCCACGTGCCCGAGGTCGACCCGGCCTACCGCTTCAACCCCGAGGTGACGCTGGCGCTGCTCGCCGGCTTCGCGCGCAACCGCCGCGTGCTGGTCCAGGGGCTGCACGGCACCGGCAAGTCGACCCATGTCGAGCAGGTCGCCGCGCGCCTGAACTGGCCCTGCGTGCGCGTCAACCTCGACGGCCACATCAGCCGGCTCGACCTCGTCGGCCGCGACGCCGTGGTGCTGCGCGACGGCCGGCAGGTCACCGAGTTCCAGGAGGGCATCGTGCCCTGGGCGCTGCAGCGCCCGAGGGCGCTGATCTTCGACGAATACGACGCCGGCCGGCCCGACGTGATGTTCGTGATCCAGCGCATCCTCGAGCGAGAGGGCAAGTTCACGCTGACCGACCAGAACCGCGTCATCAGCCCGCACCCGAGCTTCCGGCTGTTCGCCACCGCCAACACCGTCGGGCTGGGCAACCTCAACGGCCTGTACCACGGCGCGCAGAAGCTCAATCACGCGCAGATCGACCGCTGGAACATCGTCGCCTCGCTGAACTACCTGCCGGCCGAGGAGGAGAGCGCCATCGTGCTGGCGCGCGTGCCGGGCAAGGCGGCCAGCGCGCGCGGGCGCGAGCACGTGCGGGCGATGGTTGCGGTGGCCGACCTGACCCGCAAGGGCTTCGCGGCCGGCGACCTGTCGACGCTGATGTCCCCGCGCACCGTGATCACCTGGGCCGAGAACTGCGAGATCTTCCGCGACCCCGAGGTGGCCTTCCGCATGTCCTTCCTGAACAAGTGCGACGAGGCCGAGCGGCCGATCGTCGCCGAGTACTACCAGCGCTGCTTCGGTCGGGAACTGGCCGAGTCCTACGCCGGCGCCGACGCGCGCGCCGATGGCTGAACCCGCGCCGGCGGCCGCGCGGCGGCAGCAGCAGATCGAGGAGCTGTGCGGCGCCGCGGTGCGCGCGCTGGCGGCCCGCCCCGACCTGCACTTCCGCGCCCGCCGGCTGCATCAGGGCGAGCGGCTGCTGCCGTTCGCGGCGCCGCACCTGTATCCCTCGCTGGAGGATGACGACTACGCCTCGTTCCGCGGCGCGACCGACGCGCTCGCGTTGCGGTTGACGCATTCCGACCTGGAGCTGCACCGCCGGCTCGCCCCGCAGGAGCTGTCGCGGCGCTTCGTCTTCGAGGTGCTGGAGCAGCTGCGCGTGGAGTCGCTCGTGCCGGCGGACTGGCCGGGCGCGCAGACCAACCTGCGCCATCGCTTCGAGGCGTGGTCGGCGGCCTGGGTCGCCTCGCGCCAGCTCGAGGGCACGCGCGGGCTGCTGCTGTACACGCTGGTGCAGGTTGGCCGCAGCCGGCTCACGGGCGAGGGCGTCTACGAGCCCACCGAGGACATCATCGAGTCGACGCGCTGGGCGCTGATGCCGCGCATCGGCGTCGCGCTGCGGGCGCTGCAGCGCAGCCGGCACGACCAGGCGGCGTTCGCGGCGCATGCGCTGGCGATCGGCGACATCGTCGCGGCCATGCTCGCCGAGCAGCAGGGCGCCGACGACGATGCCCACGCCGGCGCCGGGCAGACCGAGACCGCGCCGGGCTTCGCGCTGCTGATCGAGGCGCTGGAACACGAGTCGCAGGAGGCGGCGCCGCTGGCCGAGTCGGGCCGCAGCCGCGTGCTGGAGGCGGCCGGCCACCGCTACGCGGTCTACACGCGCCGCTACGACGAGCAGGTCAACGCCGTCGACCTCGCGCGCGCCGAGGTCCTGCGCGAACTGCGCGCCCGGCTCGACGAACTCGTCGCGCGCTCGGGGCTCAACGTCGGCCGGCTGGCGCGCGACTTCCGCGCGCTGCTGGCCACGCCGGCGCCCGACGACTGGAACAGCGGCCAGGAGCAGGGGCGCGTCGACGGCCGGCGGCTGTCGCAGCTGGTGGCCAATCCGGCCGAGCGGCGGCTGTTCCGCGACGAGCACTGGCAGCCGAAGGCGCAGTGCGTCGTCGGCCTGCTGCTGGACTGCTCGGGCTCGATGAAGCGCCACAACGAGCCGCTGGCGGTGCTCGTCGACATGCTCGCGCGCGCGCTCGAGGAAGCCGGCGCAGGCGTCGAGGTGCTCGGCTTCACGACCGGCTCGTGGCAGGGCGGCCGGGCGCGACGCGACTGGCAGCGCGCCGGCAGCCCGGCGCACCCGGGCCGGCTGGCCGAGCGGCGGCACATCGTCTTCAAGGACTTCGGCACGCGCTGGCGGCGCGCCCGCGAGGGCCTGGCGGCGCTGCTGAAGAACGACCTCTTCCGCGAGGGCGTCGACGGCGAGGCCGTCGAGTGGGCCTGCCAGCGGCTGCGCGAGGCCGAGACCGACGAGCCGCCGCAGCGGCGCATCCTGATCGTCGTCTCCGACGGCAGCCCGATGGAGACGGCGACCAACCTCGCCAACGACACGCATTACCTGGACCATCACCTGCGGCAGGTGGTGGCGCGCCAGGAGGCGATCGGCGACGTCGAGATCCTCGGGCTGGGCGTCGGCCTGGACCTCAGCCCCTACTACGTCCGCTGCCATGCGCTGGCGCTCGACGGGCCGCCGGGCCGCGCGGTCTTCCACGAGATCATGGCGCTGATCGCCGGGCGGCGCCGCCGCTGAGCGGCGCCGCAGCGCGTTCCGCCACTGCCCTTTCCAACCCCACCGACCGGAGACTCTCCATGGTATTGATCGAATTCTCGATGGCCCCGCGCGGCCACGAACCGAGCCTGAGCGGCGACGTGGCGCGCATCGTCGACATCATCGACCGCAGCGGGCTGCCCTACCAGCTCACCTCGATGGGCACGCTGCTCGAGGGCGAGTGGGACGAGGTCATGGGCGTGGTCAAGGCCTGCTTCGAGGCGCTGAAGACCGACTGCCCGCGCATCGGCGTGCACCTGAAGGCCGACTACCGGGCCGGGCACAGCGGCCGCCTTCAGTCCAAGATCGACGCGGTCGAGCAGCGCCTGGGCCGCAAGCTGCGAACCTGAAAAGGGGCGCCGCGGCGCCCCTTTCGAACGGACCGCGGCGCGCCTGCCGCGCCGCGGTCCCTCATACCGACCGGCGATCAATCGTTCAGAAAGCCCGCCGCGAGTCCAAGCGGCAAAGGGCCGTGCGGGCCGCCCGCGGCGCTTCGATGAGACGGTCGGCCCTGCGGGCCGACTGCCTTGCGCTGCTCGGTCTCGCGGCCCCGCCGCGCAACTCGCTTCGCGGGCCATCGCCCGCTGCGCTCGATCACCCGCGGCGAGCATGAGGACGAAGCGCGCGGGTACGCGCGCGGGCCACGAGCCCTGCGCTGCTCAGCGTCTCACAGGCGCGCCGCGAGCAGCCCGCACGGCCCTTTGCTGAACCAGAGGTGGCATGCCAGCTGATTGCATGCCACCTCTGGTTCAGCGCGGCAGGCGCGGCCCCGTGGGGGCGACGTGGGTGGCGGCGAGAAGCGCAGCGTCAGGGGGCGGCGCGCGCGAGCGCGCTTCGTGAACTGACTTGCCGCCGCTTGTTTGAACGCAGTGAGCGCAGCGAACGAAGTGAGTTGGGCGGCAGCCCCCTGGCGTGAGGTTCTATGGATTTCGTCAAGCTCGGGCGAGCGCTTTGACGGGATCGAAGTCCTGGCCACTGCGCCAGATGCCCCAAGCGATGCGCAACAGCTTGCGCGCCAGCACCACTGTGGCCTCCGTGGCTGTCAAGCCTCGTTGCCGCAGAGCCTCGTGCATCGGCCCGAACAGCTTGCTGTGCCCCGCGGAGAACGCCGCCAA
>JAKOZT010000140.1 GCA_029779845.1 Pseudomonadota bacterium
ATCGGCACGGACGTGAACAGCGGCGTGATGCGCTTTACGCTGGATCTGCCCTTTTTGGCGGACGGCGTTGGCCTGGTCAGCATTGCGCTGGGTTGCTTCGGCATCGCCGAGATCACCAAGAACCTTGACGCGCGTGAAGAGCGCTCGCCCTTCAACGGCGCCATCAAGCTGATACCCACCTGGCCAGAGTTCAAGCGCATCATTCCCAGCGCTTTGCGCGGCAGCGTGCTGGGTTCGTTCCTGGGCATCCTGCCCGGCGGCGGCCCGGTGATTGCCCAGTTCGCGGCCTACGCTGTGGACAAGAAGGTGAGCAAGTACCGCCATGAAATCGGCACCGGCGCCATTGAAGGCGTTGCAGGCCAGGCGGCGGCCGACGAGGCGGCTGCGCGCACCAGCTTCATTCCCTTGCTGAGCATCGGCATCCCCGAGAACGCCGTGATGGCGCTGATGATGGCGGCGTTCATCATCAAGGGCATCCAGCCCGGCCCGAACATGATCGCCGGCCACCCCGACCTGTTCTGGGGGCTGGTGGCCAGCATGTGGATCGGCAACGTGTTCCTGCTGGTGCTCAACGTGCCGCTGGTGCGCTACTGGCTGTCGGTGTTCAAGATCCCGTACGGCGTGCTGTTCCCGGCGATCCTGTTCTTCTGCTGCATCGGCAGCTACAGCGTCAACAACAACCTCGACGACATCCTCATCACGGCGGCCTTCGGCCTGGGCGGCTACCTCTTCATGCGGCTCGACCTCGACGCGGCGCCGCTGATGCTCGGCTTCATCCTCGGCCCGATGCTGGAGGAGAACTTCCGCCGCGCGATGCTGCTCAGCCGCGGCAGCTTCTCGACCTTCGTGACGCGGCCGATCAGCGGCACGCTGATCGGGCTGATCGCGCTGTTCGTCGTGTGGCAGCTGGCGAGCTTCGCGCTCGATGCGCGGCGGCGCCGGCGCCCTCAGAGCAGCCCGGCGCCGATGTTGATCAGCAGCGCGAGCACGGTGGTGTTGAAGAAATAGGCCAGGATGCAGTGCAGCGTGCCGACGCGGCGCAGCGGGCGCGAGACGAAGGACACGTCGGCCGTCTGCCCCGAGGTGCCGATCACGGCGGCGAAATAGAAGAAGTCGCCGTAGGTCGGGGTCGCGTCGCCGGGGAACTGCAACCCCGGCGTCGAGCCGCGGCCGGCCGCCGCGTAGTAGCCGTGCGCGTAGTGCAGCGTGAACATGATCTGCATGAAGGCCCAGGCCGTGATCAGCGTGCCTGCCGCCAGCGCGACGTGAGCGAGCTTCAGGGCGCCGTGCAGTTCGCGCACCACCGCGAGCTGCCCCGCGATGGCCACGACGCAGGCCAGCACCGCGGCCACTACGAACACCAGGATCGCGACTTCGCCGTCGTCCTGCCACTGCGCGCGCCGGCGCATCTGGTGTTCCGACGAGCGCGCCATCATCGTGGCCGCCAGCACGATGTAGAGCAGCGCGCCGGCGTTCCACGCGAGCAGCAGCCGCGTCGCCGCGTGGTGTGCCATGTCGGTGGGCAGGCCCAGCCCCACGGCCACGCCGACCAGCACCGAGAGGATCAGCCGCGGCCGCGCGTGCAGGCGGCGGTACAGGCGGCTTCGTGTCGGGTTCACCGCGGCACGATAGCAGCCCTGCCGCTGACGGCGGGCTGCGCGCACAGGCGGGTCAGGCCGCGGCCGAGTGCCGGATCAAATGGTCGAAGGCCGACAGCGCCGCCTTCGCACCCTCGCCCGCGGCGATGATGATCTGCTTGTAGGGCACCGTGGTCGCGTCGCCGGCGGCGAACACGCCGCTCACGCTGGTCGCGCCCTTGGCGTCGACGACGATCTCGCCGTAGCGCGACAGCTCGATCGTGCCCTTGAGCCACTCGGTGTTGGGCACCAGGCCGATCTGCACGAACACGCCGGCCAGCGCCACCGTGTGCTCGGCGCCCGTCGCGCGGTCCTTGAAGCGCAGGCCGTCGACCTTCTGGCCGTCGCCGGTGATCTCGGTGGTCTGCGCGTTGACGTGGATCGCCACGTTGGGCAGGCTCTTGAGCTTGTCGACCAGCACGGCGTCGGCCTTGAGCTGGTCCGCGAATTCCACCAGCGTGACGTGCTCGACCACGCCGGCCAGGTCGATCGCCGCCTCGACGCCGGAGTTGCCGCCGCCGATCACCGCGACCTTCTTGCCCTTGAACAGCGGGCCGTCGCAGTGCGGGCAGTAGGCCACGCCCTTGTTGCGGTACTCGGCTTCGCCGGGCACGTTGACGTTGCGCCAGCGCGCGCCGGTCGACAGGATCACCGTGCGGCCCTTGAGCTGCGCGCCGTTGACCAGCGTGACCGTGCTGACACCGCCCGGCTGCAGCGCCGGCTCGAGCTTCTCGACGCGCTGGCCGTTCATGATGTCGACGTCGTAGTGGCGCGCGTGCGCCTCCAGCGCGGCGGCGAACTTCGGGCCCTGAGTCTCCAGCACCGAGATGAAGTTCTCTATGCCCAGCGTGTCCAGCGTCTGGCCGCCGAAGCGCTCGGCGACGATGCCCGTCTTGATGCCCTTGCGCGCCGCGTACACCGCCGCCGCCGCGCCGGCCGGGCCGCCGCCGACGATCAGCACGTCGAACACGTCCTTCTTCGCCAGCCGGGCGGCGTCGCGCGCGGCTGCGCCGGTGTCGATCTTGGCGACGACCTCGCCGATTTCCATGCGGCCCGAGCCGAAGGGCTGGCCGTTCAGGAAGATCGTCGGCACGGCCATGATCTTGCGGTCGGTGACCTCGGCCTCGAACAGGCCGCCGTCGATCGCCACGTGGCGGATGCGCGGGTTGAGCACCGCCATCAGGTTGAGCGCCTGCACCACGTCCGGGCAGTTGTGGCAGGTCAGCGACATGTAGGTCTCGAAGGCGAAATCGCCTTCGAGAGACTGGATCTGCGCGATCACTTCCGCTTCGAGCTTGGGCGGATGCCCGCCGGCCTGCAGCAGCGCCAGCACCAGCGAGGTGAACTCGTGGCCCATCGGGATGGCCGCGAAGCGCACGCCCATGTCGGCGCCGGCGCGGGTGATCTGGAACGACGGTTTGCGCGCGTCGTTGCCGTCGAAGCGCGCCTCCACCAGCGGGCTCAGCGCCGCGATCTCCTCGATCAGCTCGCGCATCTCGGCCGAGGCTTCGCGCTCGTCGAGAGAAGCGACCAACTGCACCGGCTCGCGAAGGCGTTCCAGGTACGAGGCGAGTTGAGACTTCAGGCCGTCATCCAACATGGTGAAAGTGCTCCAACGTGATCAAGCGGCCGCCGCGGAACCGGCGTTGCCGGGCCGCTGGCGGCGCCCCCTGGGGGGGATTAGATTTTTCCGACGAGGTCGAGCGACGGGGTCAGCGTCTTCGCGCCCTGCTGCCACTTGGCCGGGCACACCTGGCCGGGGTTCTTGGCCACGTACTGGGCGGCGGTCAGCTTGCGCAGCGTTTCCTTGACGTCGCGCGCGATGCTGTTGTCATGCACCTCGACGGTCTTGATCACGCCTTCCGGGTTGATGATGAAGGTGCCGCGCAGCGCCAGGCCTTCTTCCTCGATGTGCACGCCGAAGGCGCGCGTCAGCTGGTGCGTCGGATCGCCGACCAGCGGGAACTTCGCCTTGCCGACGGCCGGGCTGGTTTCGTGCCACACCTTGTGCGAGAAGTGCGTGTCGGTGGTGACGATGTAGACCTCGGCGCCCAGCGACTTGAAGGTGTCGTAGTTGTCGGCGGCGTCTTCCACTTCGGTCGGGCAGTTGAAGGTGAAGGCGGCCGGCATGAAGATCAGCACGGACCACTTGCCCTTCAGCGACGCGTCGCTGACTTCGATGAACTTGCCGTTCTGGAAGGCGGTGGTCTTGAAGGGCTGGACTTGGGTGTTGATGAGCGACATAGGGTTTCCTTGGGTTGAAGTTGGCGGAACAGCTGACGGGATCTATTTTGTGTGCGGCGCAGCATATCGTGGTTTGATTCGGGAAATTCCGGCGATTGGCAATGCCTATCGCCCGGCCGGCCCCCGCCTCAATCCAGAGTCAGCACGCGGTCGCCCGGTTCCGGCTGGCAGCCTTCGGCGATCGGCGTCCAGCCGCGCCGCAGCACCACGCGCGTGCCGGCCTGGCAGAACTCGACGCGCTCGGCTTGCGGCCAGCGTGCGCGCACGAAGGCCTCGATCGCCGAGGGCATGCTGACGCGGTAGACGCCCTGCGCGAGGTCGTCGGCCGGGTGGTCGGCGTGGTGCAGCCAGGGGATCACCGCGGTCAGCCACATCAGCGGCGCGAAGGGCACGTGGAATTCGTGCGCCTGGTAGCCGGCATCGCGCAGCCAGGCCTGGGCCTGGGCGCGCGCCTCATCGCCGGCCGATGTGTCGCCCCAGGCCAGCGCCAGCAGCTCGGCCACCCACTGGTTGCAGTTCAGGTAGCGCAGCGCCCAGGCATGGGCATTCGCGCTGTACTCGCCGCGCAGCAGCGCGAGCGCGCGGCGGTCGTCGAGCGCGGCGCGTTCCAGCGGCGCGGCCGCTTCGTCGGGCAGGAACACCGCCGAGACGTAGCCGCCGTCGGGCCGGCTCATGCCGAGCAGGAAGGCGGTGAGGCCCTGGTCGAAGATGCGCGGGCGCTTCTCGTCGCAGGCGTAGTAGAGCTGGCGCACCGACCAGGGCGCCATCGCGCTGCCCTGCAGCGACAGCCCGGCGTGCGAGTAGCGCTCGCCGAAGCGCGTGAGATCGAGCCCGCTGCGCGACAGCAGCGCGACGCGCCGGCCCGAGCCCTGCAGCTCGCTGCGCACCACCTCGGCGAAGCGCAGCGCCCGGTCGCGCTGCGCGTGGCTCATCTCGGTGGGCGCGTCGCAGTAGCGCAGCTGGCCGGCCTGCGCGCCGGCGGCGAGGAAGGCGAACGCCAGCGCGGCCGCCGCGCGGCGAAGCATGGGGAGGATGTCCGGCGCCGGGCCGCCCCAAGCCGGACGGCGCCCCTCGGGGGCAGGAGCGCAGCGACTGGGGGGCTTGATCAGAGGGAAACCGGCCGCGTCTGCAGCTCGCGGTACCACTCGTCCTTCAGCGCCATGAAGAAGCCCTTGAGCGTCTTCGCGTGCGCGAACTCCAGGCCGTAGGGCTTCTGGCGCGCCAGCACCAGGCCGCCGGCGGCGAGCTTGCCCTGCTCGACCACCGGCTGCGGCACGTAGAGGAAGAACTCGTCGGTGGCCGCGCCGGCGGGCTTCACCGCCTGCAGCGTCAGGCGTTGCGTGCCGGGCTGGCCGGCGACCTCGGCCACTTCGATGATGCGGTACTCGCCCTCGGCGACGTTGCGGTCGCCCGAGGAGCTGTTGCTGGAGCGCTCGATCGAGCCCGAGATGCTGCCGACGCTCTGCGATGCCGCCGAGGAGGCCGAGGACGTCGAGTCGGCCCAGGCGGGCGCGGCGAGCGCGGCGGCGACGAGGGCCGCGAGCGCGACACGGTGCAGGGGTTGGGCCATGGGCTGCTCCAGCGGTGGCGAAAAGTGCGCGATCCTAACGTGCCGATGTTTCCGCCCGGTTGCGGGTTGTGACGCCGGCCGGCTTTAGCATGCGGCGCCGTGACGACGATCGCCCTGCACCACCGCCGGCTGAGCGCCGCGCTGCTCGCGCTGCTGCTGGCCGCGTGCGCCTCCAAGCCCGTCGTGCGCGACGGCGCCGAGGCCAATCCGCCCGCGGGCCTGGCCGACGTGCCCGACGCCGAGCCGCGCATCGAGACCATCCGCAGCGGCGGGCCGAACAAACCCTACGAGGTGCTGGGCCAGAGCTACCTGCCGATCACGCAGGACCGCGCCTTCAAGGAGCGCGGCCTGGCCTCGTGGTACGGCCGCAAGTTCCACGGCCGCCGCACCGCCAGCGGCGAGGTCTACGACATGTACGCGATGACGGCGGCGCACCCGACGCTGCCGATCCCGAGCTACGCGCGCATCCGCAACCCGGCCAACGGCCGCGAGGTGATCGTGCGCGTCAACGACCGCGGGCCCTTCCACAAGGGCCGCATCGTCGACCTCAGCTACACCGCCGCGCTGAAGCTCGACGTGCTGCGCGGCGTGGCGCCGGTGGAGCTGGAGCGCATCACCTTCGCCGAGATCCGCAGCGGGGCGTGGCGGCGCGGCGGGGGCGAGCCGGCGCCGGCGACTGTCGCGGTTCCGGCGTCGCCGAGCGCACCGCTCGAGCTGCCGCCCGCCGCCGAGCCGCCCGAGCCGGAGCCCGCCACCACGCTGCGCCCGCTCGAACTCGCGCCGCGCGGCTTCTGGATCCAGCTCGGCGCGTTCCGCCAGCGCGACGGCGCCGAGAGCTTCCAGCGCCGCGTCGCCGACGAGCTCGACTGGCTGGCGCCGCGCCTGGCGCTGTTCGTCGACACGCCTCTCTTGCGCCTGCAGGCCGGGCCGTATGCGACGCGCGAGGAAGCGCGGCAGAACGCCGAGCGCGTGCGCGAGGCCTTGCAGCTGGTGCCGGTGATCGTCGAGCGCCGTTAAGCGGCGTCGTAGGCCACCGGCTCGACGTAGCGCGCGTCCTCGTGCAGCGCCCAGTAGGCGGCCTGCAACTGCGCCGTCACCGGCCCGAACACGCCGGCCGCGCGGCTGCCCACCGCCACGTCGTCGACGCGTGCGATCGCGATCACGCCGCCGCCGGTGCTGCTGAGGAACACCTCGTCGGCGCGGCGCAGCGACGCCACCGGCAGCGCCGCTTCGCGCACCGCGATGCCGCTGGCGCGCGCCAGCTCGATCACGGTGCGGCGCGAGATGCCTTCGAGCACGCCCGAGGCCGGCGTCAGCAGCTCGCCGTCGACCCGCGCGAAGACGTTGAAGCCCGGGCCTTCGGTGACGTTACCGGCGCCATCGACCAGCACCACCGTCTCGGCGCCGTGTTCGTAGGCCTGGAACAGCGCGCCCACCATGTCGAGCCAGTGGTAGTTCTTGACGCGCGGGTCGACGCTCGCCGCCGCGATGCGCTGCACGTCGCTGACGTACAGATCGACGCCGCGCGCCTGCTTCTGCGGGTCGGCGATCCACACGAAGGGGATCGCAAACGCCATGAAGCGGTTGGTGCAGGTACGCGGGTCGCGCGAACCCGGCGCGGGCAGGCCGCGCGTGCACAGCACCTCCACGTAGGCATCGCGCAGGCCGCTGCGGCGCACGCATTCGTGCATCACCGCGCGCACCTGCGCCGGCGTGCGGCCGGGGTCCAGGCGCAGCCGCTGCATGCTGGCGAAGAAGCGGTCGATGTGGTCGGACAGGCGGAAGAACCGGCCCTGCCAGACATGCGCGACGTCGTAGGTGGCGTCGCTGTGCAGGAAGCCCCAGTCGAAGATCGAGATCTTCGCGTCCTCGGGGGCGACGTAGCGCTCGTCGACGAAGGCACAGCCGGGCATGGTCGGGCTCCTGAAAGGGGGCATCACAGTATGCTCCGCGCGACCATGTCCCAGCCTCCCGTCTTGCCTGTCACAGCGCCGCGCCAGCTGCTGCTGTTCTCCGGACACCTGATCGACGCGCCCGGCCGGCCGCAGCCGCGCTTTCCGGCGCACAAGGAAGCGGCGGCGGCGCGGCGCATCGGCGAGGAACTCGACCGCCTCGGCGCCGGCGCGCAGGACCTGGCGCTGACGCAGGGCGCGGCCGGCGGCGACCTGCTCTTCGCCGAGGCCTGCGTGGCGCGCGGCGTGCCGCTGACGCTGCTGCTGCCGCTGCCGGAGCGCGAGTTCATCGAACGCTCGTTGCTGTCGTGCGAGGGCGGCGAGGATTGGCGCGCGCGCTACCGCGCGCTGAAGGCGCAGTTGCGCGAGGCGCCGCACGTGGCCGACGACGAACTCGGCGCGCTGCCGCCCGGCGAGGATGCCTTCGAGCGCGCCAACCGCTGGCTGCTCTCGACCGCGCTGGCGTTCGGGCCGGCGCGGCTGCGCTTCATCGCGCTGTGGGACGGCGCGGGCGGCGACGGCCCGGGCGGCACGCGCGACATGGTCGAGGCGGTGCGGCGCGCGCACGGCGAGGTGTGCTGGATCGACACGCGCACTTTGTGAGTCGTCCAAGGGGTTGACCCCGCTTCGGCTTCGGTGCTGTCATCGACTCCCTTCGGAGGAGCACCCAGCATGGCCACCCGCAGCGCGAAGAACAAGGACGAGGCAGCCCCCCCGCTGGCGCTGCGCGCGGTCGAGGAGGGCAGCGCGCAGCCGCTGGCCACCGGCGACGGCGTGCTGCTGCGCAACGCCAGGCGCGTGCGCGTCGGCGCCGTGGCGCGCGATGCGGCGCTGGGTGCGGCGCGCGTCAACGTGCAGCCCGACGACGTCGCCTGCGTCGAATACGAAAACGGCGTGCGCCTGTGGATGCGCGCCGACGAGCTGCTGCGCGAGCGCGGCCGCCCTGCCGCGGCACGCGGCAACGAAGCGCCGGCCTGGGAGATCGACACCGCGCCGCGCACGTCCGTCGTGCACGACGACGAGAGCGCCGAGCGCGGCCTCGTCGGCATCGGCATCAAGGCGCTGGAGTTCTTCGGCATCGACGTGGCGGCGAAGTCGGCGCGGGTGATCGGCGACAAGTTCGAGCTGAGGCAGTTGCAGTTGCCGCAGGGCACGACGCCGGGCCTGTTCCGCGTGTCGCTTGGCGCCGAGCCGGCGCTCGCGCGCATCGCCGATGGCGCGGGCCCGAAGACGCTCGCCAGCGGCAAGCCCGTGCTGGTGTTCCTGCACGGCACGATGTCGCGCGTCGGCGGCAGCTTCGGCGCGCTGTGGTCTTCGGGCGGCGACGACGCAGCCCGCGCCGCCGCCGCGCTGCGCGAGGCGATGCAGCGCCGCTACGGCCGCGAGGTCTATGCCTTCGAGCACCGCACGCTGACGCAAAGCCCGATCCGCAACGCGCTCGAGCTGGCGCGCGAGCTGCCGGCCGGCGCGCAGCTGCATCTCGTGTCGCACTCGCGCGGCGGGCTGGTCGGCGAGCTGCTGTGCCTCGCGGGCCGCAACCCCGCCGACGACCCGCTGCGCGCCGAGCTGCTGGGCCAGCTCTTCGCCGCCGACCGCACGCTGGCCGAGCAGCTCGGCCTGGGCGCGCTCGACGGCGACGAAGCCCAGGCGCGCGACGCCGCTTACGCCGAAGACCGCGCGCTGCTCGCGGAACTCCTCAAGACCCTCGACGCCAAGCGCATCCAGGTGCAGCGCTTCGTGCGCGTCGCCTGCCCGGCGCGCGGCACCACGCTGGCCTCGGGGCGGCTGGACCGCTGGCTGTCGGTGATCAACTTCCTCACCGGCGACGGGCTGATCGGCGGCACCGCCGACTTCCTGCTCGCGGTGGTCAAGCAGCGCACCGATCCGCGCACGCTGCCCGGCGTCGAAGCGATGATGCCCGGCTCGGCGCTGACGCGGCTGCTGCACCTGCCGCAGCTCGTCACCAGCGCCGACCTCAGCGTGATCTGCGGCGACGTGCAGGGCAAGGGCCTGTTCGGGCAGCTGAAGGTGCTCGCGCTCGACTGGTTCTACGGCAGCGACCACGACCTCGTCGTCAACACCGGCTCGATGCTGGGCGGCATCGCGCGCGCCGGCGGCGCGGCGCGCTTTCGGCGCGACGAAGGCGAGCAGGTCAACCACTTCCGCTACTTCACGAACAAGAAGTCGATCGACTGGCTGGCCGATGCACTGGCGCGCGAAGACGGCAGCGACGCCGGCTTCGCGCCGCTGGCCGAGGCGCCGCACGAAGAGCCGCGCTGGCGTTCGGCGCTGCGCGCCAGCCGGTCCGTCACCACGCCGCGGCCCATCGTCGTGCTGCTGCCCGGCACGATGGGCAGCGCGCTGTCGGCGCGCGACCGCGCGGTGTGGCTCGAATACTTCGCGCTGCTCAAGGGCGGCCTGGGCGACATCGCGATCGACGCGCCCGACGTGCGCCCCACCGACCTGCTCGACGATTTCTACGGCCCGCTGATCGAGTACCTGACGCGCACGCACCGCGTCGAGATCTTCCCCTACGACTGGCGGCTGTCGGTGCGTGACGCGGCGGCGCAGCTCGCGCTGCGCCTCGAAGCGCTGCTGCCCGAGGCCGAACGCACGCGCCAGCCGGTGCACCTGGTGGCGCACTCGATGGGCGGCCTGGTGGCGCGCGCGATGATCGCCGACGGCGGCGCCGGCGCGGCGGCATGGCGGCGCATGAGCGCGCTGCCGGGCAGCCGGCTGCTGATGCTGGGCACGCCCAACCTCGGCTCGCACGAGGCGGTGCGCTGGCTGACCGGCAGCAACGCGACGCAGGCCAAGCTCGCGCTGCTCGACTTCACGCGCAGCAGCGACGGCGTGATCGACATCGTGCGGCGCTACCCCGGCCTCGCCGAACTGCTGCCCTTCGACGACGCCAGCCCGTGGGGGCGCTTGTCGGCGTGGAAGCAATTGAAGGCCGATCTCGACGCGGCCTTCCCGCTGATCGACGATGCCGTGCTGCGCCAGGCCGCCGCCACCTGGAAGCTGCTGCGCGCCGCCCCGGCCGAGCCCGGCCGCATGCTCTACGTGGCCGGCTGCCGCGGCGCCACCGTGGTCGGCCAGGAGGTGGCCGGCCAGCGGCTGCGCTTCATCGCCACGCGCGAGGGCGACGGCACGGTCAGCTGGGCGTCGGGCCGGCTGGCCGAGGTGCCGACCTGGTACGCCCCCGACACCGGCCACGACGAGCTGTGCAGCAACACCGACGACCGGCGCATCTTCCGCGGCTACGTCGACCTGCTGCTGACCGGCAAGACCGACCAGCTGCCCAACGTGCCGCCGCTGCGCGCGCGCGCGGCGGGTGCCGAGCCCGAGCTGTTCGTGCTGCCGCCGCTGCCGCCGGCCGACGACCTGCCCGATGCCGCCACGGTGCGCGGCCTCGGCTTCGGCGGCGCCCGGCCGCGCCGGCGCGGCGCGGAGCAGCTGCGCTCGGCGCAGTTGCGCGTCAGCATCCGCCACGGCGACCTGCGCTACGCACGCTATCCGGTGCTGGTGGGCCACTACGCCGGCGACACCATCGTCAGCGCCGAGGAAGCGCTGGACAAGCAGATGCAGGGCGCGCAAGGCCAGGGCCCGCTGTCGCGCCGCCGCGACCTGGGCCTGTATCCGGGCCCGCACGGCACGCACGCGGTGTTCTTCAACGACGACCCGAACCGCCAGCCGATGGGCGCGCTGGTGGTCGGGCTCGGCCAGGTGGGCGACCTCTCGCCCGCGCGGCTGGAGACCGGCGCGCGCGACGCGCTGCTCGAATACGCGCTGCGCCTGCAGACCTACCGCTCGACGGCGCGCGGCGCCGCGCCGGCCGGGCGCGTCAACGCCAGCGTGTGCTGCCTGATGGTCGGCACCGGCGCCAACAGCCTGCAGCTGCGCGATTCGCTCGAAGCGCTGCTGCGCGGCGCGCTCGCCGCGAACCGCAAGCTCGAAGACGCCAAGCTCGACCAGCAGGTGCTGATCGACCACGTCGAGTTCATCGAGCTGTACGAAGACCTCGCGATCGCCGCCGCCAAGGAGCTGGCGGTGCTGACCGAAAGCGCCGAGCTGGGCACGCGCATCGAGTGGAAGGAAGGCACGGTGATCGCGGGCGAAGGCCGGCGCCAGCGCAGCCGCTTCGACGCCGACCAGTCGTGGTGGCAGCGCATCGAGGTCACCGAAGACCGCAAGGCCGACTGCCTGCGCTTCGTCACCACCGCCGACCGCGCACGCGCCGAGGAGTCGCTCGCCGAAGGGCAGCTGCGCCTCGCGGACCGCTTCATCGCGCAGGCCTGCGGCAGCGCCACCGCGAGCAGCGAGGTCTCGAAGACGCTGTTCGAGATGCTGCTGCCGCAGCGCCTCAAGCAGAGTTCGCCCGACCAGCGCGCCATCGTGATCCTGCTCGACGAAGCGGCGGCGCGCTTCCCGTGGGAGCTGCTGGAAGACCGCTGGAGCCACCAGGGCCGCCCGCCGGCCGTCACCAGCGGCATCGTGCGCCAGCTCAAGAGCAGCGAGTACCGCATCGAGCCGCTGCATGCCTTCGAGAACACCGTGCTGGTCGTCGGCAACCCCGACCTGGCCGGCTGGAACCTGTTTCCCGACCTGCCCGGCGCGCGCCGCGAGGCCGAGCGCGTGCGCGAGCTGTTCGCACGCGCTGGCTACTTCACCGGCGAGGCGATCGACGCGCAGGCCACCGAGATCGTCGACGGCCTGCACTCGCGCGCCTGGCGCGTGCTGCACCTGGCCGGCCACGGCGAGCACGAGTTCGTGATCGACGAGGGCGCGGCCGAGCCCGGCACCGTGGCGGACGCCGCCGCCCAGGCCGCGCCGGTGGAGCTGGCCGACGGGCGCCTCGCGGTGCCGATGAAGCGCGCCCGCAAGATCTCGGGCATGGTGATCGGGCGCGACACCTTCCTGACGCCGGGCGACGTCAAGCAGATGCGCCACGTGCCCGAGCTGGTGTTCATCAACTGCTGCCACCTCGGCAACACCGGCGCGGGCGCGGCGCAGTTCAACCGGCTGGCCGCCAACCTCGGCGTCGAGTTCATCCGCATGGGCGTGCGCGCGGTGGTGTGCGCCGGCTGGGCGGTGGACGACGCGGCGGCGCTGAGCTTCGCCGAGACCTTCTACAAGCGCATGCTCGCCGGCGCCGAGTTCGGCGAGGCGGTGCGGCGCGCGCGCGCCGAGACCTGGAGCGCGCACCCCGGCGTCAACACCTGGGGCGCCTACCAGTGCTACGGCGACCCGGGCTTCCGCCTGGTGCGCGAGGCCGGCGACTTCGAGCGCAGCGTGCCGCCGGCCTTCTTCGCGCCCTCGGAGCTGGTCACCGAGCTGAACAACCTCACCGAGGCGATCAGCATGGTGGGCCGGCACCGCGAGCGCGACGAGCAGGCGATCGTGCGCGACCTGCGCCAGCGCGTCGATGCGCTGCTGGCGCGCGTGCCCGAAACGGCGCGCGCGCGCTGGATGCAGCGCGCCGACGTGTGCGCCGCGCTCGGCTTCGCGTGGGGCGAGGGCAGGCTGTTCGAGGAGGCCTGCGAGTGGCTGGACCGAGCGCTGCACGCCGGCGAGGGCGATTGCCCGGTGCGCGCCGCCGAGCAGTTCGCCAACTACCAGGTGCGCCTCGCGGCGCTGGCGTGGTCGGCGCTGCGCGCGCAGGGCGGCGACGTGGACACGCCGGCGCTGCAGGCCACACGCGCCGAGCTGGCCGAGCGCATCGAGCACGCGCTGGTGCAGCTCGATGCGATCAACGCGCGCGCCACCACCGACGAGCGCCTCGTGCTGCTGGGCAGCGCGTGCAAGCGCCTGGCCTGGGTGCAATCGGGCCGGCCGCGCGTGGAGGCGCTGCTCAACATGGCGCAGTACTACCGGCGCGCGCTGGACCGCTGCCCGGAGGATGTCTACGCCTTCGTCAACTGGGCGGTGGCCTGCCTGCTGCTGCGCCGGCTCGACGCCGAGCGCGCCGCCGGCGACTGGCTCGCCGCGCTGGCCGAGATGACCGAGCGCCAGGCCGGCGCGACGCGCGCGCTGCTCGACGAATCGCCCTCGCTGTGGCTGGCCAGCGGGCTGGGCGACCTGCAGCTGCTGCGCCTGCTGCTGGCCGCCGACGACGCGAACGCCGACCACGCCGCGCTCGCCGCCGTGGCCGCCGAGCTGTACGCCGCCGCCTTCGCGCGCGGTGCCAGTCCGCGCGAGCTGGCGTCGATCCAGGAGCACGTCGACTTCCTCGTCGAGCTGACCGGCGAGCGCGAGGCGCGCTGGCCGAAGCCGCTGCGCGACGCGCTGGCCGCGCTGCGGCGCGCGATGTGATCGGAAGGACCACGCCGATGACCGGCCGAGACCTTTCCGCCACGCCGCTGGCGCAGCTGCGCATCGCCGAGCTGGAGCCGCAGGACCGCATCGCGAAGCACTTCCGCCTCTACGAGCTGACGGTCAGCGAGACCGCCGAGCGCCAGCGCATCGCCAACCGCATCCCCGACGACAAGGTGCTGCGCAGCGCGGTGCACCTGGCGCGCCAGGTGCTCGACCCGATCCGCGAGGCCTTCGGCGGCTTCACGCCGAACAGCGTGTACCGCTCGCAGGCGCTGGAGCGCGCGCTCAAGGGCAAGCCGGCCAGCTGGCTGTCGACCAGCCAGCACACCGAAGGCCGCGCCTGCGACGTCGAGATCGTCGCCAGGCCGACGCTCGAACTGGCGCGCTGGGCCAGCACCACGCTGGCCGACTTCGACCAGATCATCTGCGAGTGCTACGACCCGCGCAAAGGCCCGAATTCCGGCTGGGTGCACGTCTCGCTGCTGCCGCCCGGCGCCGGGCGCAACCGGCGCCAGGTGCTGAGCTACGTGGTGGACCAGCGCAGCGGGCGGCTGGTGTATGTCAGCGGGTTGCAGGCGAGCGCGGCTTGATGATATGCATTGAATATGCATAATTGCGGCGTGGACATCGAGTTCGACCCGGCCAAGGCCCGCGCCAATCTCGCCAAGCACAAGGTCGGCTTCGGCCATGCGGAGCAGGCCTTGCGAGACCCGAACGCCTGCACCATCGAAGACCCGGACGCCGAAGGCGAGCAGCGCTTCGTCACGCTGGGCATGGACGCGCTCGGCCGGGTCCTGGTCGTCGTCCACACGCCGCGCGGGGATCGAACCCGCCTGATTTCAGCTCGCAAGGCCAGCAAGGGCGAAACGGAGCAATACGGTGCGTAAGGAGTACGACTTTTCCAAGGGCAAGCGCGGCGCGGTGATCGCCTCGCCCGGCAAGACGCGCATCACCATCATGCTCGACGACGACGTGATCGAGTTCTTCCGCGCCAAGGCCGAAGCGCAAGGCACGGGCTACCAGACGATGATCAACGCCGCGCTGCGCGCCGCGCTGAATCCGAAGCAGGGCAAGGCGGCGGAGGACAGGCCCGTCACCGTCGCGATGCTGCGCAAGGTTCTGCGCGAAGAGTTGCATCAATGAGGACGGGCGCCGAGGCGCCCGCGCGCCCTCAGCGCGTCGCGAAGCAGTAGAACCGCCCGCTGCCGCCGGTCGCCTTCAGCGCCTCGTCGCTGCAGCCGCGCGAGGGGTGCGAGGCGTTCCACGAGCGCGAGGGCTCGTCGTCGCGCAGGCCCAGGCGGTCGTGGTGGCCGACCCAGGCCGAGCCGTCGCCGCTCTTCGTCCAGTTGCCGCAGGTGCTGTCGCCCGCGTCGGCGACGGCACGGCCGTCGGGCGTCGAGCCGGTCAGCATGTCGTGCTCGTTGGGGGTGTCGCCGCGGCCGTTGACCACTTCGCCCTTCTCGGTCAGCGCGGTCTGCTTGCTCAGGTTGTTGCTGCCGCCGTGCAGCAGGGCGACGTCGGCGGCGATGGTCTCGCCCCGGGCGTTCTTCCACGGGCCGCTGCCGATGCGCTCGCGGGCGTTGACGCCGTTCGCGCCGGTGGTGCTGAGGTAGGCGCGCCAACCGCGTCCGCCGGCGCCCACCGCGGCGGCGAGCTTCTCGCAGTGCGCGTCGGCGCCGGCCAGGCCGCCGAGGTCGGCCCCCTTGCCGCCGCCGACGCTGGTGACGAAGAAGCTCATCGGGCTGGACGAGGGCGGCGTGGCGGCGCAGCCGGCCAGAAGCGCGGCGAGCGCGAAGCGGGGGGAAAAGCGGGTCATCGTCGGGTCTCCTCGTGGCCAGGGGTGGTTGGTCTGCGGCGTACGCGCGCCGCAGCCGTTTTCATCCCTTCCCGGCCGGGGAGTTTCAGCGCCCGCCCGTCACGTCGAGGATCGCCCCGGTGGTGTAGCTGGCCGCCTCCGAGAGCAGCCAGACGATCGCCTGCGCCACCTCGTCGGCACTGCCGGCGCGCTGCATCGGCATCAGCGGCGCCATCTGCTTCACGCGCTCGGGCAGGCCGCCCGAGGCGTGGATCTCGGTATCGATGATGCCGGGGCGGATCGCGTTGACGCGCACGCCCTCGGCCGCCACCTCGCGCGCCAGCCCGAGCGTGAAGGTGTCGATCGCGCCCTTGGCGGCCGCGTAGTCCACGTACTGCCCCGGCGAGCCGAGCCGCGCCGACGCCGAGCTGATGTTGACGATCGCGCCGCCGCGCCCGCCGTGCTTCGTCGACAGCCGCAGCACCGCCTCGCGCGCGCAGAAGAAGCTGCCGAACACGTTGATCGCGAACATGCGCTGCAGCCGCGCCGCATCCATCTGGTCGACGCGCGCCGGCCGGTCGATCACGCCGGCGTTGTTGACCAGGCCGGCCAGCGGCGGCAGCTCGCGGTCGACACGCGCGAACAGCGCGGCCACCTGCTGCGCGTCGGCCACGTCGGCCTGCACCGCCAGCGCCTGCCCGCCGCCGGCGCGGATCGCGGCCGCGAGCGCATCGGCCGCGGCGGCGTCGCGCGCGTAGTTCACCGCCACCGCGTGGCCGCGCTGCGCGAGCAGCCGGCAGGCCGCGGCGCCGATGCCGCGGCTGCCACCGGTGACGATCACGGTGCCGGTGGCGTCATTCGTCATCGCTCGTCGCTCCGTTCTCGGCCGATGTTTCCTCCTTGGCCTTCTTGTCCAGCAGCGGCTGCAGCGTCGCCAGGTTGTCGATGAACTTGTCGGCCGGCACCGGGCGCGCCAGGCGCAGCGCCGGCGGCTGGAAGCTGCTCAGGTACAGCTCGCTGCCGAAGCGCTCGTTGCGCTGCTCCTGCTTCCACAGCGTCAGCGCGGTGCCGAGCACGAAAGCGGCCACCGCGACGCTGCGCATCAGCTTCGGCCGCGCCGGCTCGACGCCGAGCAGGTGGAAGTACAGCGCCGCCGCGCCGATCGCGTAGCCGGCGATGAAGCCGAAGTCCGACACCCACGGCCACGACAGCGCGAAGGCGATCACGCCCGGCAGCGCGCCCACCACCAGCCAGGCGAGCGAGGAGAACAGGAACACCTTGAGGTGCCAGCCGGCGTGCGTCTGGCGCGTGAACAGCTTGGACAGCAGCGCCCACAGCCCGATCCACACCGCCGCGCCCATCGCCGCGGTCAGCGCGGTGGTGCCCAGCGTGCGCAGGAACACGTCGGGGTCGCTGCCGAGCCAGGTCTCGAAGCCGATCGCCAGCGCCAGGCCGACGCCGGCGGCCAGCGTCGGGCCGGCGCGGCGCAGCAGCGTGGCCGAGGCCGCCAGCGGCAGCTCGGGCGCGAGCGAGTCGCCCGGGCGGCGCAGGCGCAGCCGGGTGCGGCCGGCGCTGAATTCGACGGCGTGCTCGCCGTCGGCCAGCGTCTCGCGCTCGCCGGCGCGGATGCGCGTCGCGCCGGCCAGCTGCACGCCGTTGGCGGTGTCGAGAACCTGCAGGCTCAGGCCCTGCGCGTCGACGTCGATCACGCAGTGGTGCGGCGCGACGTGCGGATCGCCGAGCGACAGGTCGTTGTCGAGCGCGCGCCCGATGCGCAGCGGCCAGGCTTCCACGCGCTGCGCATGGCGCACCTGCCCATCGCGGTCCAGCACCTCGACGATGGCCAGCGGCGCGGCGCGGCTCATTTCTTCTTCACCCATTGGTAGGCATCGAGGTAGTGGCGCGCCAGGCGCTGCGCATTGGCGAAGCTCACGCCCTGCGCGTCGAAGCGGCCCTGCACGCCGGAAGACGGCTGGTCGAGCGTGGCCACCAGCACCGCCACGTCGTAGAGCTGCGGCAGCTTCTTGTAGGCGCGCAGGCACACCACTGCGCGCAGCACCAGGCCGTCGCGGTCGACGAAATCCTCGTGGCATTGCGGGCGCGTCTGCAGGTCGGCGCGCAGCCGCGTGAACGACTCGTTGCGAAAGCTCTGCCCGTGCTGCGCCGCGAAGCGCAGCGCGCCGAGCTTGCTGCCGTCGTAGCTCTCGTGGCGCACGCCGATCGCGCCGGTGTTGAACTCGCCGGCGAAGATGTGCGTGTCCATCACGCAGTCGGAGCGCTCCAGGTCGAGCCCGCCGGTGCGCGAGACCTCGCTGCCGCCCCAGCAGCGCATGAAGCCGTCCTGCGGCACCGGCACGCGGTAGCGCGCGTGGGTGTCGGGCTTCCAGCCCTGCGCGATGAAGCGTTCGGTCAGCTCGGCCTGGTGCGCGGTGAGCTGCGCCGCCACCTCGGCGTAGGCCGGCGTCTTCAGCGGCGCGCCGTCCCTGGCGCGCGCCAGCAGCGCGGCGACGAAGGGCGCCGGCACCAGGAAGCTCACCTGCTCGCCGTCGATGCGCCGCGCCACGTTGACGCCGATCACCTGGCCGTCCTGGTCGAGCGCCGGGCCGCCGCTCATGCCGGCCGACAGCGCGCCGCCGAAGAAGATCTGCGGATAGAAGCTGCGCCGCACCAGGCCGTTGTAGTTGCCCTCCATCACCGCGAAGCCCACGTCCAGCGGGTTGCCCAGCGAGTAGATGCGCTCGCCCTGCGCCAGCGCGCGGCTGGCCGGGCGCAGCGCCAGCGCGTCGAAGCGGCCGATCCCGGGCGCGCCGGCGTCGCCGGCCTTGAGCAAGGCCAGGTCGTGGCGCACGTCGATCGCGAGGATGGTCACCGGCGCCTCGCGGCCGTCGGCCGTCACGTAGACCAGGTCGTGCCGCTCGGGCTTGAGCGCGGCCTGGCTGACGACGTGGAAGTTGGTGACCAGGTGCCCCTCGGGCGTGACGAAGAAGCCCGAGCCCACCGAGGTCTGGCTGGCGCGGCCCTTGAGCACGGTGCGGATCTGCACCAGCTGCGAACGCGCCTGCTCGTAGACCTTGCGGGCGGACAGCGACAGCGTGGTGCCGGCCGCGGCATCGGCCGGCTCGGCCAGCGGCGGGGTCGGCGCGGGATGCGTCGGAGACTGGGCCGCCGCGCCCCAGGCGGCAGCCGCCAGCGCGAGGCCGGCGAGGCGGGCAGCGGGCTTCATCGAAAATCATTCTACGGTCGGGCCTTGCCCGGGTGCGTGGCGCGGTCTGCCGCGCCAGAATCGGCGCAACCCAACGCTTCTTCACGCATGCCATGCAACGCCGCACCCTGCTGATCGCCGCCTCCTCGTCCCTCGTCGCCATGCCCGCGCTGGTGCGCGCGCAGGCGCTCGAAAAACCCAGGCTCACCATCGCGGTGGGCGGCAAGAACCTGCTGTACTACCTGCCGCTGACCATCGCCGAGACGCAGGGCTTCTTCAAGGCCGAGGGGCTGGAGGTGACCGTCGCCGACTTCGCCGGCGGCTCGCAGGCGTTGCGCGCGGTGGTGGGCGGCAGCGCCGACGTGGTCTCGGGCGCCTTCGAGCACACGCTGAACATGCAGAGCAAGGGCCAGGCGCTGCGCGCCTTCGTGCTGCAAGGGCGCGCGCCGCAGATCGTGCTGGGCGTCAACCCGAAGACGCTGCCCAACTACAAGACGCTGACCGACCTGAAGGGCAAGAAGATCGGCGTCACCGCGCCGGGTTCGTCGACCAACGTGATGGTGAACTTCGTGCTGGCCAAGGCGGGCATCAAGCCGAGCGAGGTGTCCATCGTCGGCGTGGGCGCGGGCAACGGCGCGGTGGCGGCGATGCGCGCCGGCCAGATCGACGCGATCAGCAACCTCGACCCGGTGATCACGCTGCTGCAGCGCTCGGGCGACCTGAAGATCGTCTCCGACACGCGCATCGTCGCCGAGGCCGACAAGGTGTTCGGCGGCCCGATGCCGGCCGCCTGCCTGTACGCGCCGCAGGGCTTCATCGACAAGCACCCGGCCACCGTGCAGGCGCTGGCCAACGCGCTGGTGCGCGCCGACAGGTGGATCCAGGGCGCCGGAGCGGGCGAGATCATCAAGGCCGTGCCGGAGAACTACCTGCTGGGCGACCGCGCCGTCTACATAGCAGCCTTCATGGCCGCCAAGGGCGCGCTGTCGCCCGACGGCCTGTTCCCCGAGGCCGGCGCGGCCACCGCGGTGCGCGCCTTGCAGAGCATCGACGACACGCTGAAGAGCGTGAAGTTCGATCTGGGCGCGGCGTGGACCAACGATTTCGCGCGCAAGGCCAACACGAAGTACCCGAAGGGATGATGGGCGCGCCCGCTCTCTCCTTGCGCGGCGTCGGCTGCACCTTCGTCGACCGCCACGATGCCAGGCAGCGCTACACCGCCGTCAGCGATGTGACGCTGGAAGTCGGCGCGGGCGAATTCGTCAGCGTGGTCGGCCCCACCGGCTGCGGCAAGAGCACGCTGCTGAACGTCGCGGCCGGGCTGCTCGCGCCGTCGAGCGGCACGGTGGCGGTGTTCGGCGCGCCGCTTTCCGGCATCAACGCGCGCGCCGGCTACATGTTCCAGGCCGAGAGCCTGATGCCCTGGCGCACCGCGCTGGCCAACGTGATGGCGGGGCTGGAGTTCCGCGGCGCGGCCGATGCGAAGGAGCGCGCGATGGAGTGGCTGCGCCGCGTCGGCCTCGGCGCCTTCGGCGACCGCTATCCGCACCAGCTCTCCGGCGGCATGCGCAAGCGCACCTCGCTGGCGCAGACGCTCGCGCTCGACCCCGACATCATCCTGATGGACGAGCCCTTCTCGGCGCTCGACATCCAGACGCGCCAGCTGATGGAAAACGAGGTGCTGGCGCTGTGGGCGGCGAAGAAGAAGGCGGTGCTGTTCATCACCCACGACCTCGACGAAGCGATCGCGATGAGCGACCGCGTGGTGGTGCTCTCGGCCGGGCCGGCCTCGCGGCCGATCGGCGAGTTCACGGTCGATCTCGAACGCCCGCGCGACGTCGCCGAGGTGCGCGCCATGCCGCGCTTCGTCGAGCTGCATCAGGCGATCTGGGGCGTGCTGCGCGACGAGGTGCTCAAGGGCTACCAGCAGCAACTGGCGGCGTGAGGACGACCATGTGGAAGTTCATCAAGCCGAGACCCGGCAACCTGCGCGCCTGGCAGCTCGCCGTGCTGATCGCCGTGTTCGGCCTCTGGCACGTGCTGACCAGGCCGGGGCTGATCCCGCCCTTCGTGTTCGACAACGACCGCCAGGCCGCCTTCTTCTTCGGCGAGCCGGTGGTGATCTTCGAGCGCATCGTCGCGTGGTTCTTCACGAATGCCGACATCTACCAGCACCTGTGGGTCACGCTGGTCGAGACCGTGCTCGCCTTCGGCATCGGCACCGCGCTCGGGCTGGTGTTCGGCCTGTGGCTCGCGCTCAGCGCTATGGCCGCGGCCATCCTCGACCCCTACATCAAGGCGGCCAACAGCATGCCGCGCGTGATCCTCGCGCCGATCTTCGCGGTGTGGTTCGGGCTGGGCATCGCGAGCAAGGTGGCGCTGGGCGTCACGCTGGTGTTCTTCATCGTGTTCTTCAACGTCTACCAGGGCGTCAAGGAAGTCAGCCCGGTGGTGCTGGCGAATGCGCGCATGCTGGGCGCGAGTTCGAGGCAGCTGCTGCGCCACGTCTACCTGCCCAGCGCCACCAGCTGGGTGTTCAGCTCGCTGCACACCAGCGTCGGGCTGGCCTTCGTCGGCGCGGTGGTGGGCGAGTACCTCGGTTCGTCGCGCGGCGTCGGCTACCTGATCCTGCAGGCCGAAGGCGCCTTCGACATCAACACCGTGATGGCCGGCATCCTGGTGCTGACCGCCTTCGCGCTGGTGCTCGACGCGGCGGTCGGGCGCATCGAGCGGCGCCTGATGAAGTGGCAGCCGAGAAGCGGCGAGACCGAGAAGCTCTGAGAGCAAACGCGCGATGGCCAAGGACTTCGAGACGATGGAGGACAGCAACCGCTCGGCCAACCCGAGCATCCACGCGCTGTCCGATCCGGCGCGGCGGCTGTGGCTGCAAGGCGGCCTCGGCGCGCTGGCGAGCGGCGCGCTCGCGCCCTGGCTGGCGGCTTGCGCGAGCGGCGCTTCGGCCGGGCCGCTGCTCGGCTTCCAGGGCATCGCGGCCAGCAGCGCCGATGCCCTGCGCGTGCCCGAGGGCTACGTCGCCGAGGTGATCGCGCCCTGGGGCGAGCCGGTGGGCATTCCCGGCGCGATGCCGGCGTGGCGCGAGGATGCGTCGAACACCGCCGCCGAACAGGCGCTGCAGATGGGCATGCACCACGACGGCATCCACTTCTACCCGCTGGACGGCGGCAGCTCGCGCGGACTGCTCGTGATGAACCACGAGTACGTCGACGACGGGCTGCTGCACCCCGACGGCATGAAGACCTGGAGCGCCGAGAAGGTGAAGAAGGCGCAGGCGGCGCACGGCGTCGCGGTGATCGAGATCGAACTGCACGAGGGCCGCTGGCAGATGGTGAGGCCGTCGCGTTTTGCGCGCCGCTTCACCGCGTCGACGCCGTTCGTGGTGCAAGGCCCGGCGGCCGGCCATGCGCTGATGAAGACCGCTGCCGACCCCGAGGGCCGCACGGTGCGGGGCACGCTGAACAACTGCGCGGCCGGCAGGACGCCCTGGGGCACCTACCTCTCCGGCGAGGAGAACTGGGCTTTCTACTTCGACGGCGGCGAGGCGATCACGCCCGACCAGAAGCGCTGGGGCCTGCGCAAGAGCGGCTTCTATCGCTGGGGCGAACACGACCCGCGCTTCGATGCGCGCCAGCATCCCAACGAGTTCCACCGCTTCGGCTGGATCGTCGAGATCGATCCGATGGACCCGGCCAGCACGCCGGTCAAGCGCAGCGCGCTGGGCCGCGCCGCGCACGAAGGCGCGTGGGTCGCGGTGACGAAGGACGGCCGCGCCGTCGTCTACTCCGGCGAGGACGCGCGCTTCGAATACATCTACAAGTTCGTCAGCCGCGATCGCATCGCGCCGGGCGGAGCGAAGACGAACCGCGAACTGCTGGACCACGGCACGCTCTACGTCGCGCGCTTCGGCGCCGACGGCACGGGCCGCTGGCTGCCGCTGATCCACGGCAACGGCCCGCTGACGGCGGCCCACGGCTTCGCCGATCAGGGCGAGGTGCTGGTCAAGACGCGCCAGGCCAGCGACGCGCTCGGCGCCACCAAGATGGACCGCCCCGAGTGGCTCGCCATCGACCCGCAGCGCCGCGAGGTCTATTGCACGCTGACCAACAACAGCGCGCGCGGCGGGAAAGACATGCCCGGCGTCGACGCCGCCAACCCGCGCGCCAGCAACGTGATGGGCCAGATCATCCGCTGGCGCGAAGAGGGCGACTTCGACGGCCTGGCGATGCGCTGGGACCACCTCGTGCTCGCCGGCGACCCGGCCAACGCACGCGCCGAGGCGCAGGGCAACGTCAAGGGCGACATCTTCGCCTGCCCCGACGGCCTGATGCTCGACGCGCGCGGCGTGCTGTGGATCCAGACCGACGCGCACGCCTCGCAGATGAACCAGGGCGAGTTCGCGCGCATCGGCAACAACCAGATGCTGGCCTGCGACCGCACGACCGGCGAGGTCCGCCGCTTCCTCACCGGCCCGGTGAACTGCGAGATCACCGGCGCGACGCTGACGCCCGACGGCCGCACGATGTTCATCAACGTGCAGCACCCCGGCGAGACGTCCAGCGACCGCAGCGACCCCGACGAGCCGAACAGGTTTTCGCGCTGGCCCTTCGGCGGCCGGCCGCGCTCGGCGACGGTGGCGATCCGGCGCCGCGACGGCGGGCCCATCGGCACCTGAACTTCCGTTCGCGCTGAGCCTATCCCCCCGTTCGCGCTGAGCCTGTCCCCCCGTTCGCGCTGAGCCTGTCGAAGCGTCAGGCCAGGCGGTAGACGTCGAGCAGCACCGCGCGCGCCTCGCGCTGGCCGACCGCGATCGCCATCGTCTTGTTCAGGTGCGACCACGCCGGCGCGCCGGTGGTGAAGCGCATCAGCGTGCGGAAGAAGTAGGCCTCGCGCGGCACCGCCTCGCCGCGCGCCAGGCGTGCCATCACCTCGGCCGGGCCGTGGCGCAGGCCGTCGCTCCTCACCTCGATCAGCGCGCCGTCGTCGGCGCGGATCACGTAGTGCGCGGCGATCTCCAGCGCGCCGTCGCCGCGCGCCACCTGCCAGTCGATGCCGCCTTCGACCAGCGTGCCGTTCAGCTCCGGCCCGCGCACCGTGCCGCCGCCCAGCGGCACGTAGCGGCGTTCGCCGGCCGGCGCGGCGCCGAGGCTGACGAGGGCGCCGACCTCGACGCGGATCTGCGTCAAAGGCAGCAAGGCGGGCGCGGGCGGGAAGGGGGTCATCGGTGGGTCTCCACGGCGGGTCGGCGTCGTCCTACAGAAGCGAACCGGGCCGGCCGACAGACCCGGCCCGAATCGCTTTCTACATTGAATCGCATGAACATGAACGCGCTGGAGAAGTCCATGAAAGCACTCATTGCCATCGCCGCCGCCTTGTCGGGCGCCGTGGTCGCGACCGCCGCGCCGTCCGTCGACGACACCCATCTCGCCGCGACCGCGGACATCGTGGCGCCCGAGGAGCGGCCCGCGCTGCCGCAGGTCGAGCATGCCGGCCCGGTCGCCTACATGAATGGAGGCGCCGGGCTCGACGAAGCCGGCTACATGAAAGCGCACGCGCGCGAGTTCTCGCTGCAAGTGATCTTCAGCGGCCGCGGCGGCGAGTACGGCGTGGCGGACCGGGTCAGCGTGCAGCGCGGCGGCGAGGAGATCGCCGCCGTCGAGGAGGCCGGCCCCTACCTGCTGATGCAGCTGCCGCCGGGGCGCTACACCGTCGAAGCCGATTTCGACGGCGGCGTCGAGCGCCGCAGCGTGACCATCGGCCAGGGCACGCGGCGCATCGACTGGAGCACCGCCAAGGCGTCCGACTGACGATCGCTCACTTGGCGGTGGGCATCGCGAACTCGGCGCCCTTGGGCGTCGAGGCCGCCCAGCGCTGCATCACGCTCTTCTGCTTGGTGTAGAAGCGCACGCCTTCCTCGCCGTAGGCGTGCGTGTCGCCGAACAGGCTCCTCTTCCAGCCGCCGAAGCCGTGCCAGGCCATCGGCACCGGGATCGGCACGTTGATGCCCACCATGCCGGCCTGCACGCGCCGCGCGAACTCGCGCGCGACGTTGCCGTCGGCGGTGAAACAGGCCACGCCGTTGCCGAACTCATGCTCGTTGACCAGCGCCACCGCCTCGGCGAAATCCTTGGCGCGCACGCAGGCGAGCACCGGGCCGAAGATCTCTTCCCTGTAGATGCGCATGGCGGGCGTCACGTGGTCGAACAGCGTGCCGCCGGTGAAGAAGCCGGCCTCGTGGCCGGGCACCTTCAGGCCGCGGCCGTCGACCACCAGCCTTGCGCCTTCCTGCACGCCCCGCTCGATGCAGCCCTCGATGCGCTCCTTGGCCTGCCGGGTGACGATCGGGCCCATCTCGGCGTCGAGCTCCATGCCGTTCTTGACCTTCAGCGCGCGCGCGCGCTCGGCGAGGAGGGGCACGATCTTGTCGCCGATGTCGCCCACCAGCACCGCGACGCTGATCGCCATGCAACGCTCGCCGGCCGAGCCGTAGCCGGCGCCGATCAGCGCGTCGACCGCCTGTTCGATGTCGGCGTCGGGCATCACCACCATGTGGTTCTTCGCGCCGCCCAGCGCCTGCACGCGCTTGCCATGCCGGGCGCCGGTCTCGTAGATGTACTGCGCGATCGGCGTCGAGCCGACGAAGCTGAGCGCCTTCACGTCGGGATGCGTCAGCAGCGCGTCGACCGCCACCTTGTCGCCCTGCACCACGTTGAAGATGCCGTCGGGCAAGCCGGCCTGCCTGAGCAATTCGGCCATGAACAGCGAGGGCGAAGGGTCGCGTTCGCTCGGCTTGAGGATGAAGGCGTTGCCGCAGGCGATCGCCACCGGGAACATCCAGCACGGCACCATGCACGGGAAGTTGAACGGCGTGACGCCGGCGACCACGCCCAGCGGCTGGCGCAGCGTCCAGTTGTCGATGCCGGTGCTGACCTGGTCGGTGTAGTCGCCCTTGAGCAGCTGCGGAATGCCGCAGGCGAACTCGACGATGTCGATGCCGCGCGTCACCTCGCCTTGCGCGTCGGTGAACACCTTGCCGTGCTCGGCGGTGATCATCGCGGCCAGCGTGTCGCGCTGCTGGTTGATCAGCTCGAGGAACTTGAACAGCACGCGCGCGCGGCGGATCGGCGGCGTGTCGGCCCAGGCGGGGAAGGCGGCCTTGGCGGCGGCCACCGCGGCGTCGACTTCGTCGGTGCTGGCCAGCGCCACCTGGCGCGCCACCGCGCCGCTGGCGGGGTTGAACACCGGCTGGCGCCGGCCGCTCGCGCCGGGCACGCGCTGTCCGGCGATGAAGTGGCCCACCTCGGCGGTGGCGGTGAAGGCTTCGGGCGCGCCCATCTGCAGTCTCCTTTGAGGTCGAGCCGGCATTGTCGGCCAAGGCAAAAAAAGAGCCCACCTGCGGGGCAGGTGGGCTGTTCAAGTCCTCAAATAAGGACGTCGTTGGGAGGGGTGCCAGTCTCTCGCCCTGTTGAGGCGGGCGTTTCGGACCTTTGATCGCGCGATCCTCGCGGATCCCGTGTGACAGCAACGCTCGCGACTCTAGAAGCGGCTGCCCGGCCGGGCCATCCCAAAGACGTGGGAACCGGGTGATGCGC
The DNA here is from genome assembly GCA_029779845.1 of Pseudomonadota bacterium. Lineage (GTDB taxonomy): Bacteria > Pseudomonadota > Gammaproteobacteria > Burkholderiales > Burkholderiaceae_C > Piscinibacter. Next base: position 26,323 of record JAKOZT010000140.1, read on the forward strand.
ATGTGGGCGGATCGCACAGTCGCGCGCATCGACCGATGGATGGGGCGCGCGCCGCACAATCCGCGCATGGCCACGCACCGACCTCCCCCGCGCCGCCCGCCGCGCCCCGCCGCGCAGCGAGCGCTCACCGAAGCCGAGATCGGCGAGCTGCAACAGCGGCTCGACGCGGTGCCGGCGCCTTTCGAGCCGCTGGACGTGAGCGCGCTCGACGGCTACCTGTGCGGCGTGCTGTTGCAGCCGCGCCGCATCGCCGAGTCGGCCTGGCTGGCGCACGTGGCCGATGCCGATGGGCGCGCGCTGCCGGCGACGGTCGATGTGAGCCGGCTGCATGTGCTGGTGCGACAGCGCCACGCCGAGCTGGACGCGGCCATCCAGGCGCGCCAGTGGTTCGACCCCTGGGTGTTCGAGCTGGACGGCGACGACGGCACGCCCAGCGACGCGGTGGTCGGCTGGGTGGCCGGCTTCGCCACTGCGATGGAGTTCTTCCCGGCGCTGATGGGGCTGGACGAAGCCGCGCTGCGCGAGCCGCTGGCGCTGCTGTACCGGCATCTCGACCCCGACGACCTGGAAGACGCCGACGACCTGCTCGAAGAGATCGAGTCGCTGGAGCCGCCCGCCGATCTGGCCGAGGCGGTGGAGGATCTGGTCAAGGCGACGCTGCTGCTGGCCGACGTGTCGCGACCCAAAACTAGATAGACAAGGGGTCGACGTCGATCGCCCAGCGCAGCACCTTGTGCGTGCGGCGCAGCCCGTGCAGCGCCGGCACCCAGGCGGCGAGGAAACGCTGCAGCGCCGGCCGCGACGCCGATTCCAGCAGCATCTGCATGCGCTCCACGCCCGCCACGCGCGCCACCGGCAGCGGCACCGGCGCGTAGACGCTCACCGCCTCGGCGCCCGGCAGCGCGGCGGCCCGCTCGGCGGCCGCTGCCAGAAAGCCCTGCGCCGCCTCCGCCTGCTTCGCATCCGCGCGCAGCATCGCCAGGTGGGCGAAGGGCGGCAGGCCGGCGGCCTCGCGCTCCTTCAGCTGGCCTTGCGCGAAGGCCTCGAAGTCGTGGCTGCGCAGCGCGGCGTACAGCGGGTGCTGCGGATGCCAGGTCTGCACCCACATCTCGCTGCCTTGCGCGTGCTCGGCGGAGCGCCCGGCGCGGCCGGCCGCCTGCATCAGCAGCGCGAACAGCCGCTCGGGGGCGCGGAAGTCGCTGCTGAACAGCGCGCTGTCCGGGTTCACCGCCGCCACCAGCGTGATGCGGCGGAAGTCGTGGCCCTTGGTGACCATCTGCGTGCCCACCAGCACGTCGACCTCGCCCGCATGCACCGCGCCGAGCTGCGCCTCCAGCGCGCCCTTCAGGCGCGTGCTGTCGGCGTCGATGCGGGCGATGCGCGGCTGCGTGCCGTCGGGCGCGGCCAGCAGCGTGCCGATCTGCTCTTCCAGCCGCTCGGTGCCGCGCCCGATCGGCGCGATGTCGAGGTTGCCGCACTCGGGGCAGGCGCGCGGCACGCGCTCGGTGAAACCGCAGTGGTGGCAGCGCAGCGTGCGGTCCAGCTTGTGGAAGACGCGCCAGGCGCTGCAGTGCGGGCAGCCGCTCTTCCAGCCGCAGTCGGCGCAGTGCAGCACCGGCGCGTAGCCGCGCCGGTTCAGGAACACCAGGCTTTGCTCGCCGCGTGCGATGCGCTCGCGGATCGCCGCCAGCAGCGGCGGCGACATCGCCGCGCCGCCGCGGTCCTTGGGCTGCTGGCCCATGTCGACCAGGCGCACGCGCGGCAGCAGCGCGCCACCGATGCGCGAAGGCAGCACGAGGCGCCGGTAGCGCCCTTCCTCGGCGCGCTGCCAGCTCTCCAGCGAGGGCGTGGCCGAGCCCAGGAGCACACGCGCGCCTTGCAGCCGGGCGCGATAGACGGCCAGGTCGCGCGCCGAGTAGCGCGCGCCTTCCTGCTGCTTGTACGAAGGGTCGTGCTCCTCGTCGACGACGATCAGGCCGAGGCGCGGCATCGGCGTGAACACGGCCAGCCGCGTGCCCAGCACCAGGTCGGCCAGGCCCAGGTGCGCGGCCAGCCAGCTGCGCAGGCGCTGCGCCGGCGTCAGGCCGCTGTGCAGCGAGACGATGCGCCGGCCCGCAAAGCGCGCGGCGAAGCGCGCTTCGAGCTGCGGCGTCAGGTTGATCTCGGGCACCAGCACCAGCGCCTGCCGGCCGGCGTCGAGCGCGCGTGCCGCGGCGTTCAGGTAGACCTCGGTCTTGCCGCTGCCGGTGATCCCGTGCAGCAGCACCGGGGTGGCGAGGGGCGTGGCGTCGAGCTGCGCCAGCACCTCGGCCTGCCCGGCGCTGGGCGGCGGGGCGGTTTCGGCCGTGGCCGCGGGCGCTTCGCCCAGCGCCTTGTGCAGCTTGCGCAGGCGCAGCGCCAGCTGCCTGGCGTCGAGCTTGTGCAGCTCCGGCGGCAGGACCGACAGGGCCAGCTCGCCCAGGCTGCGCTGATAGTAAGCAGATGCAAAAGCGACCAGCGCCTGCCACGCCGCGTCCAGCGGGGGCAGCTCGGAGAGCACGGCGGCGAGCGGCTTCAGCTCGTCTTCGGGCAGGCTGCCCGGTTCGCCCGGCCACACGATGCCCAGCAGCTCGCGCTTGCCCAGGGGCGCGCGCACCAGGGTTCCCGGCGCGAGTGCTTGCTCGCTCAGGTAGTCGAGCGCGGCCTCCAGTCCGGCATGCTGGGGCGCCTCGATGGCCACCTTGACGCGTTGCATCGCGCTCATGCTGCACAGCGGCGCGCAGTTAGCCGCCGTATCTCGACCGACTGTGAAGGAATGCCGGCAAGTGATTGATTCGACGAGGCTTTCCGAGCTTTCCACGCCGCCTGTGGATAACTTTGTGCGCAACCTGCCCAAAGCCGCGCTAACTGCTTGATACGCCACGCTGCAGGGTCTTTTGCCCGCTTTCGCAGCAGGAATAAAGAACCAATCAAATCAATGACTTGCGTCATGGCTGGGCGTTTGCCGTGCGGCGCCGCAACAGATGCGCGGCGCGCCGAACGCGATGCCAGATTTGGGGATAAGTCAAGCCCTGAGCGTTCACTCACGCGCCAAGGCCGCCGCGCTCAGGCGGCGCGGATGCGACGCGACACCTCGTGCACCGTGTCGACCAGCACGGACACCGCGTCGGGCGGCGTGTGCTGGCTGATGCCGTGGCCGAGGTTGAAGACGTGGCCGCCGTACCCCCCCTGCGCGTTGCGCGGCGCGCCGAAGCTTTCCAGCACCTTGGTGGCCTCGGCGCGGATCTGGGCAGCGTCCGCGAACAGCACGTTCGGATCGAGGTTGCCTTGCAGCGCGACGCGGTCGCCGGTCAGGCGGCGCGCGCTGCCGAGGTTCATCGTCCAGTCCAGCCCGACCACGTCGGGGCCGACGCCGTCGATTTGTGCGGCGATCTGCTCCACCCACAGCCCGCCGCCCTTGGTGAAGACGATGTGCGGGATGCGTGCGCCGGCGTGCTCGCGCTTGAGCTGCTTGAGCACGCGGCGCGTGTAGGCGAGGCTGAATTCCTGGAAGGCGCCGTCGGCCAGCACGCCGCCCCAGCTGTCGAACACCATCACCGCCTGCGCGCCGGCCTCGATCTGCGTGTTCAGGTACAGCGCCACCGCGTCGGCGTTGATCTCGAGGATGCGGTGCATCAGGTCGGGGCGGCGATACAGCATCGTCTTGACGAGCCGGTAGTCGTCCGAACCGGCGCCTTCGACCATGTAGCAGGCCAGCGTCCACGGGCTGCCCGAGAAGCCGATCAGCGGCACGCGGCCGTTCAGCGCCTTGCGGATCGAGGTGACCGCGTCGAACACGTAGCGCAGCTTGTCCATGTCGGGCACGGCGAGCTTCGCCACCGCCGCCTCGTCGCGCACCGCGTGGGCGAAGCGCGGCCCTTCGCCGATCGCGAAGCTCAGGCCCAGGCCCATCGCGTCGGGCACGGTGAGGATGTCGCTGAACAGGATCGCGGCATCGAGCGCATAACGTTCGAGCGGCTGCAGCGTCACCTCGGTGGCGAAGGCGGTGTTGGTCGCCAGGCCCATGAAACTGCCCGCCTTGGCGCGCGTGTCGCGGTATTCGGCCAGGTAGCGGCCGGCCTGGCGCATCAGCCACACGGGCGTGTGCTCGGTGGGCTGGCGCAGGCAGGCGCGCAGGAAGCTGTCGTTCTGGAGCGGCGCAAACATGGTCGGATTATCGCGCCCATAATTCCGCGATCTTCCGAGGAGAGCAGCCATGCGCGCCAGCAACGTCCTGCAGACCATCGGCAACACGCCGCACATCCGCGTCAACCGCCTGTTCGGCGCCGTGCCGGGTTCGCACGAGGTGTGGATCAAGAGCGAACGCGCCAACCCGGGCGGCTCGATCAAGGACCGCATCGCGCTGGCCATGGTCGAGGCGGCCGAGGCCTCCGGCGCGCTGAAACCCGGCGCGACCATCATCGAGCCGACCTCGGGCAACACCGGCGTGGGCCTGGCGATGGTGGCGGCGGTGAAGGGCTACCCGCTGATCCTGGTGATGCCCGACAGCATGAGCGTCGAGCGGCGCCGCCTGATGCTCGCCTACGGCGCGAAGTTCGAGCTGACGCCGCGCGAGAAGGGCATGAACGGCTCGATCGCGCGCGCCAAGGAACTGATCGCCGCGACGCCGAGCTCGTGGATGCCGCAGCAGTTCGAGAACCCGGCCAACATCGAGGCGCACGTGCGCGCCACGGCCGCCGAGATCGCCGCCGACTTTCCCGAGGGGCTGGACGCGCTGATCACCGGCGTGGGCACCGGCGGCCACCTGACCGGCTGCGCCCAGGTGCTGAAGGCGAAGTGGCCCAAGCTGAAGGTGTTCGCGGTGGAGCCGGCCGCCTCGCCGGTGATCAGCGGCGGCAAGCCCAGCCCGCACCCGATCCAGGGCATTGGCGCGGGCTTCATCCCGGCCAACCTGAAGACCGAACTGCTCGACGGCGTGATCCAGGTCGAGGCCGAGGCGGCGCGCGAGATGGCGCGCCGCAGCGCCCGCGAGGAAGGGCTGCTGGTGGGCATCTCCTCGGGCGCGACGCTGGCGGCGATCGCGCAGAAGCTGCCCGAGCTGCCGGCCGGCGCGCGTGTGCTGGGCTTCAACTACGACACCGGCGAGCGTTATCTCTCCATCGACGGCTTCCTGCCCACGGAGTGAAACCCGCCATCCTCATCGTCGAGGACGAGCCCGGCATCGCCGACACGCTGCAGTACGCGCTGTCCACCGACGGCTTCGAGCCGCTGTGGGTGGCCACCGGCGAAGCGGCGCTGGCGCGGCTGCGCGAGGCGAGCCCGGCGCTGGTGATTCTCGACATCGGCCTGCCGGACCTGAACGGCTTCGAGGTCTTCAAGCGCCTGCGCGCGTTCAGCGAAGTGCCGGTGGTGTTCCTGACCGCGCGCGCCGACGAGATCGACCGCGTCGTCGGCCTGGAACTCGGCGCCGACGACTACGTCGCCAAGCCCTTCTCGCCGCGTGAGCTGGTGGCGCGTGTGCGCACCATCCTGCGCCGCGTGGCGAAAGCGGCGCCGGCGCAGCCGCCGCTGCCCTTCGCGGTCGACGCGGGCCGGCGCTCGATCCGCTTCTACGGCCGGCCGCTGGAACTCTCGCGCTACGAATACGGCCTGCTGAAGACGCTGGTCGAGCATCCCGGCCACGTCTTCCGCCGCGACGTGCTGCTCGACAAGGTGTGGGACACCAGCAGCGAGAGCCTGGACCGCACCGTGGATGCGCACGTCAAGACGCTGCGCGCCAAGCTGAAGGCCGTCGCGCCGACGCTGGAGCCGATCCGCACGCACCGCGGCAGCGGCTATGCGCTCGCCGAGGATCTGCCGGCGGCGCTGCCGTGACGCGAAGATCGACGGTCTTCATCGGCATCCTGCTCGCCTACGCGCTGGGCGTCGGCGTGCTGATGTACCGGCTGCTCTCCGACATCGACCCGCGCTACCGCGAATCGGCCGAGGAGTCGCTGGTCGAGACCGCGCACCTGCTGGCTGCGCAGGTGGAGCAGAGCAGCGCCGAAGGCCGGCTCGACGCCGAGCAGCTGCGCCCGGTGTTCCGTAAGCTCTACTCGCGCAGCTTCTCGGCGCAGATCTTCGGCTTCGAGAAGACCGACGTCGAGATGCAGGCGCTGGTGATCGCCCGCGACGGCACCGTCGTGTTCGATTCGATCGGCCAGCGCGAGGGCGAAGACTACTCGCAGTGGCGCGACGTGCGTGCCGCGCTGGCCGGCGAGTACCGCGCGCGCACCACGCCCAAGATCCCCGGCGACGAGCTGAGTTCGGTGATGTACGTCTCGGCGCCGGTGCGCGACGCTGCGGGCGCGATCGTCGGCGTGGTCAGCGTCGGCAAGCCGGTGCAGAGCCTGAACCAGTTCGTCGCCGCGGCGCGGCGCAAGACGCTGGTGGTCGGCGCCACCTCGGTGGCCGCGGTGCTGGTGCTGGCGCTGATCCTCTCGCTGTGGCTGGTGCGGCCCTTCGGGCTGATCGCCGACTACGCGCGCTACGTGCGCTCGCAGCGCAGCTTCAGCCTGCCGCGCCTGGGCCGGCGCGCGCTCGGTACGCTGGGCGCGGCCTACGACGAGATGCGCGACGCGCTGGCCGGCCGCCACTACGTGGCCGACTACGTGCAGACGCTGACGCACGAGCTGAAGAGCCCGCTGTCGGCGATCCGCGGCGCGGCCGAGCTGATGCAGGAGCCCGGCATGCCCGAGGCCGACAGCCAGCGCTTCGCCGCCAACATCCGCCGCGAGACGCAGCGCATCCAGGAGCTGGTCGACCGCATGATGGAGCTGGCCGCGCTGGAGCAGCAGCGCCGCCTGCCGAAGGTCGAGCCGCTGTCGCTGCGCCCGCTGCTGGAGGAACTGGTGGCCAGCGCCGAAGCCAGCGGCGCGGCGCGCGGGCTGCGCGTCGAGCTGGCGCCGGGCGAGACGGCCTGGGTGGAGGGCGAAGCCTTCCTGCTGCGCCGCGCCCTGGGCAACCTGATGGCCAACGCGCTGGAGTTCTCGCCGGAAGGCGCGGCGATCCGCGTCTCGCTGGACGTCAAGCCGCGCAGCGTCGAAGTCAGCGTGCGCGACCGCGGCCCTGGCATCCCCGACTACGCCGACGCGCGCGTGTTCGAGAAGTTCTATTCGCTGGCGCGCCCGGCCACCGGCAAGAAGAGCACCGGGCTCGGCCTGGCTTTCGTCAAGGAGATCGCCGAGCTGCACCACGGCCGCGTCGCGTTGCGCAACGCCGACGGCGGCGGGGCGCTCGCCACGCTCTCGCTGCCGCGCATCGCGGCGCCTTCCGGCTGATCCGCAGCGCGCCGCTATCCTGCGCGCGTGGAAGCCACGACCATCGCCTGGGTGCTGCCTCACGAAGGCTACGACGACGAAGCCGCGCTCGCGCCGCTGCGCGCCCAGGGCCTGCGCGTGCTGCCCTGCGCCGCCGGCGCGCCGCTGCCGGCCGAGGCCGGCGTGCGCGTGCTGCAGGCCGGGCTGTTCGGCGACCCGCGCCGGCTGCGCCGCGAGTACCTGCTCGACGCGCGGCCGACGCTGATCGTCGCCGCCAGCGCCGAGCAGGAGGCCGACACGCTGGAATTCCTGAAAGCGCGCGATGACGTGGTGCGCGGCCTGCAGCCGGTGGAGCTGCTGCTGCTGCGCCTGGCGCGGCTGCTCAAGCACGCCGGCGGTGAGGCGCGGCTGCACTCGCTGCAGTTCACCGACGAGCTGACCGGCCTGGCGAACCGCAAGCGCTGGCAGGCGCTGCTGGCGCAGGAGCTGGCCGGCGACGCGCCGGCCGAGTGCCGCGCCGTGGTGCTGTTCGACCTCGACCACTTCAAGCAGATCAACGACCGCTTCGGCCACCAGGCCGGCGACCAGGTGCTGCGCGAGTCGGCCGCGCTGCTGCTCGATTCGCTCGCCCCCGGCGACCGCCTCGCGCGCTGGGGCGGCGAGGAGTTCGTGGCGCTGCTGGCGCGCTACGACCGCGCCACCGTCGTCGCCGACGTGCAGCGCATGCTGCAGCGCCTGGCCGAGCACGCCTTCGTCGCGCCGGCGGCCGGTGGCAGCGGCTTCGAGCGGCTGGTCAACCGCTTCGACGACACCGCGCCGGCGCCGCTGGACGGTGAGCCGCTGCGGCGCATGGCGGTGTCGGCGAGCGCGGGCCTGGCCTTCGTGCGCGAGCGCTCCAGCTTCGCCGACGTGATGAGCCAGGCCGACGTGGCGCTGTACGAAGCCAAGGGGCGCGGCCGCAACCGGCTGGTCTCCTACGAGTCGCTGCAGGAGAGCGCCGGCGGCGAGGAGCGCGACCTGTACGTGCGCCACTTCGAGAACGTCACGCGCGTGCTCACCGAGCGCATGACCACGCTGGTGACGAACATGGGCCGCAGCCTCGTCGAGGCGGCGCGCCGCGAGGCCAACCAGGACGCGCTGACGCAGCTGCACAACCGGCGCTACTTCGACGCGCGGCTGGCGCGCGAGGTCGAGACGGCGCACAAGCACGGCCGCGCCTTGAGCCTGGCGCTGATCGACCTCGACCACTTCCACGACGTCAACGCCACCTTCGGCTACCCGAGCGGCGACCAGGTGCTGCGCCGCTTCGCCGACGTGGCGCGCCACGGCGTGCGCCTGACCGACTGGCTGGCGCGCTATGGCGGCGAGGAGTTCTGCCTGGTGATGCCCGACACCGACCAGGCCACCGCCGAGCGCGTCGCCGAGCGTGTGCGCGCGCAGGTGGCGGCCACCGAGATCCTGAGCCTCGACCAGCGCCGCGTCGCGCTGACCGCCAGCATCGGCGTCAGCCAGCTCGCCGCGGGCGACGACCCGCTCGGCCTGGTGCAGCGCGCCAGCGAGGCGGTGCTGGCGGCCAAGCGCGCCGGCCGCAACCGGCTCGCCGTCGCCTGACGCGGCTTAGGGATTTCCATCTATATTTGCTGCGCCGCAGCATGAGAAGCTTGCTTTCGTGAACGGGGGCTCTATCATCGAGTCATGCTGCACTGCAGCAATGTTGTCCCAACCCCTTCACCCACGGAGCCATCCACGCTGAACAACGAACAATTCGCCGCCGCCCAGAAGGCCCAGATCGCCACGCTGCTCGGCCTCGCCGCCACCGGCCTGGACGCCGCCGAGAAGCTCGCCGCGCTCAACATCGAGACCGCGCGCGCCGCGCTCGCCGACGTCGATGCGCAGGCGCGCTCGCTGCTGTCGGCCACCGACCTGCAATCGCTGAGCGAACTGCAAACCGAGCTGCTGCAGCCCGCGCCCGAGAAGGCCGGCGCCTACGCCCGCAAGCTGTACGACATCGCCGCCGGCGTGCAGGCCGAGCTGAGCCAGGTCGTCGAGGCCGGCGTGGCCGATGCGCAGAAGAAGCTCGCCGCGCTGGTGGAATCGGCCGCCAAGAACGCGCCGGCCGGCTCGGAGCAGGCCGTCGCGATGGCCAAGGCCGCCTTCGCCGCCGCCAACGACGCCTATGGCAGCGCGCAGAAGGCCGCCAAGCAGGCCGCCGAGGCCGCCGAGGCGAACATCGTCAAGCTCAGCGCCGTCGGCAAGCCGGTGGGCAAGTCGCGCCGCGCCGCCTGAGGCGCGCCGACGCGATGAGCGTCTGAGATGGGCTCCCTCGGCCACCCCGGCAGGCACGGCGACGCCGCGGCCCTGCCGTGGCGCCGCCCGGGCGCCGACAGCGACGACGGCTGGCTGGGCACGCGCGAGCTGCCCGGCTACCGTGCCGGCGTACTGATCGTGCGCTTCGCCGACCTGCCGGCCGTCGACGCCGCGCACCTCTACCTCGACGTGCTGCGCCTCGGCGACGACGGCCGCATCGACGAGACGCTTTCCGGCCCCTGCGCGGCGATGCCGCACGGCCAGCCGCTGGACGCGCGCTCGCGCTTCGTGCGCGTGGTGGCCGAGCTGCTGCGCCACGCCGTCGACGCGCCGCGCGGACTGGCCGGGCTGGCGCCGGCGATCACGCTGTTGCGCGAGCACGGCATCGACGGGCCGCAGCTCGCGCTGGCGGCCCAGCAGCTCGACGCGGCCTGCAGCGAGGGGGCGCTGGCCGAGTCGCTCGCCCACATCCTGGTGCTCAGCCTCGGCGAGGAGGAAGCGCACGGCACGCTCGACACCCTGCTGACGCGGCTCGCGCCCAACGCCGTCGCCGGCGAGGCGCTGACCGACCAGGTCGGCCTGCTGCTGCGCTGCGTCGGCCGCGCGCAGGCGCGCCGCCGCCTGCGCGAAGCGACCGATTTCGAACTGTTGCCGACGCCGGAACTGCTCGGGCTGTAGGCGCAGAATCGGCGTGTCGGGGCCGCGCTCGCGGCCCGCGGGAGAACACCATGCGCGCTGCCGCCCGCCTCGTCCTGATCACCCTGGCCGCCGCGCTGGCCGGCGCGCCGGCACAGGCCCGCCCCGGCCACTGGCGCGGCGGCGTCAGCATCGGCATCGGCGTGCCGCTGTATGTCGGACCGGGTTACGCCCCGGGCTACTACGCCCCCGGCTACTACGGGCCGTGGTACGGCTACGGCTACGCCTACCCGGCGCCGCTGGTCGTCGCGCCGCCCGCGGCCCCGGCCGAGCCGATCGCGCCGCCCGCGCCGCCCGCGCCGAAAGGCCCGCCCGACCCGATCTTCTATCCGAGCCGGCAGCAGAGCGCCGCGCAGCTCGAAGCGGACCGCCAGGACTGCAACCGCTGGGCCACCACGCAGCCCTCGGCGATGGCCGATGCGAGCGTGTTCCACCGCGCCACGCTGGCCTGCATGGAAGGGCGCGGCTACAGCGTGCGCTGAGCCGCCGCACTTCACGCCGGCTTCACACAAGCGAGCGCGCCTTCGCACGCGCTTCGCAGCGCGCTTCCATCCTGAGCCCGTGCCGCCGCCCGAGCGCGGCACGCCATCAGGAGAAGCCGCATGCGCCGCGTTCGAGGTCCCGTCTTTCCGCTCATCCGCCACCCGCTGCCGCCGCTGTCGAGGAGCGGCCGGGTGCTCCTCGCCGTGCTGTTCGCCATCTGGGCCTTCGCGCTCAGCGTGGCCTGGTCGCCCGCCTTCGCCGACGACGCGCAGGCGCTTCAAGCCGAGGGCCCCTATTTCGCCGTCGCGGGCGAAGCCGGCGTCGACGCGCTGCCGCTGAAGGCGACGCAGGTCGACGTGCGCATCGCCGGGGCCATCGCCGAGGTCACCGTCACGCAGCGCTACCGCAACGAAGGCCAGCGCGCCCTCGAGGCGCGCTACGTCTTCCCGGGCTCGACGCGCGCCGCGGTGCATGCGATGCAGGTGCGCCTGGGCGGGCGCGTGCTGCACGCGCAGATCGAGGAGAAGCAGCGCGCGCGCATCCGCCACGAAACCGCCAGGCGCGAAGGCAAGACCAGCGCGCTGCTCGAGCAGCAGCGGCCCAACGTCTTCACGATGGACGTCGCCAACATCCTGCCCGGCGACGACGTGCAGGTGGAGCTGCGCTACACCGAACTGGTGCTGCCCACCGAAGGGCGCTACGAGTTCGTCTTCCCGACGGTGGTCGGGCCGCGCTACCACCGCGCGGCGCGCGACGGCGGCACGAGCAGCTTCCCGGCCACCGCGCAGCTGAAGGAAGGCGAGGCTTCGCGCTCGGCTTTCGACCTGCGCGTGCGCTTCGCCTCGCCGCTGCCGGTCAGCGACGTGCGCTCGCCCTCGCACGGCATCGAGGTGGCCGGCGAAGGCACGGCGCAGGCCGAGGTGGCGCTGAACGACGCCGGCGCGCGCAACGACCGCGACTTCATCCTCGGCTACCGCCTGGCCGGCGAGCGCACCGCCACCGGCCTGACGCTGTTCAAGGGCGAAGGCGGCGACGCCGAGAACTTCTTCCTCGCCGTGGTCGAGCCGCCCAAGGCGATCGCGCCGGCGCAGATCAACCCGCGCGAATACGTGTTCGTGGTCGACATCTCCGGCTCGATGCACGGCCAGCCGCTCGCCACCGCCAAGGCGCTGCTGCGCAACCTGATCGGCGGCCTGCGCCCGACCGACAGCTTCAACGTGCTGCTGTTCTCCGGCAGCAGCCAGATGCTCGGCCCCGCGCCGGTGGCGGCGACGCGCGAGAACATCGAGCGCGCGGTCGCGGTGATCGACCAGGCGCGCGGCGGCGGCTCCACCGAGATCGTGCCGGCGCTCAGGCGCATCGCCGCGTTGCCGAAAGCGGCCGACGTGGCGCGCAGCGTGATCGTCGTCACCGACGGCTACGTGACGGTGGAAAACGAAGTCTTCGCGCTGGTCCGCAAGAACCTCGGCAACAGCAACGTGTTCGCCTTCGGCATCGGCAGCTCGGTGAACCGCCACCTGATCGAAGGCATCGCGCGCGCCGGCCAGGGCGAGCCCTTCATCGTCACCCGGCCGGAGCTGGCCGCGGCGCAGGCCGAGCGCCTGCGCAGGATGATCGAGGCGCCGGTGCTGACCAACCTGCGCGCGCGCTTCGACGGGCTGGACGTCTACGACCTCGAACCCGCGTCGCTCACCGCGCTGCCCGACGTGCTGGGCGGCCGGCCGGTGCTGATCCAGGGCAAGTGGCGCGGCGAGCCCACGGGCCAGCTGGTGCTGGAAGGGCAGAGCGCGACGGGCGCGCATGTCGACGTGGTGCCGGTGAGCGCGCCCGATGCGCAGGCCACGGCGCTGCGCCAGCTCTGGGCGCGCAGCCGCATCCAGCAGCTCTCCGACCAGGAGGCGCTCGAAGGCGGCAGCGGCCAGCGCGAGGCGATCACCGCGCTGGGCCTGCGCTACAGCCTGCTGACGCAGTACACCAGCTTCATCGCGGTGGATCAGATCGTGCGCACCAGCGAGGCCGCCGTGCCGGTGGACCAGCCGCTGCCGCTGCCGCAAGGCGTGAGCAACCTGGCGGTGGGCGGCGAAGTCGGCGCGGCGGTGCCGAGCACGCCCGAGCCGGCCGCGTGGCTGTCGCTGCTGGTGGTGCTGGCGCTGGTGGGCGCGGCGCTGGCGAAGCGGAGCAACTGGTGAGCGCGGCGACGCTGCATGCGCTGCGCTGCCGGCCGACCTACCTCGCGCCGGCCGGCTGGCTGGGCCTGCAGGCGGCCGCGCTGTGGCCGCACGGCGCGTGGATGTGGGCGCGCGTCCAGGACGGCTCCGACACGCCGCTTGGCCTGGCCGCGCTGGCGCTGCTGCTGATGCTGCTGGCCGCGCGCGCCGCCACGCTGCGCATCACGCCGCACACCGGCTGGCTGGGTGCCGGCGTGGCGCTGACGCTCGCGGCCAACGCCGCGCTGTGGGTCGCGCCGCCGCTGGCCTGCGCGCTGCTCGCCGCGCTGGCGCTGGCGGCGGCGCTGCTGGCCTGGCTGCCGGCCGACGCGCCGCGCGCGCCCCTGGCCGGCCTGGCGCTGCTGGCGCTGCCGTGGATCGCGTCCCTGCAGTACTACGGCGGCTACCCGCTGCGCGTGATCACCGCGCAGGCCAGCGCCTGGCTGCTGCAGGCCGCCGGCTTCGCGGCCGAGCGCAGCGGCGCGGCGATGATGGTCGAGGGGCGCCTCGTGATCGTCGATGCGCCGTGTTCGGGCGTGCAGATGGCGTGGCTGGCCTGGTTCTGCGCCTGCGCCGCGGCGGCGCTGTGCCGGCAGCGCGATGCGCCGTTCCTGCGCCGCCTGCCGTGGGTCGGCGCGATCGTGCTGGCCGGCAACGTGCTGCGCAACAGCCTGCTGGTGGCGCTGGAAGCGCGGCCGCAGGGGCTGGCGCCGGCCTTGCACGAAGGCATCGGGCTGATGGTGCTGGCGCTGGTGTGCGCCGGCGTGATCGCGGTGATGAGCCAAGGAGCGCAGCGTGAAGCGCGTGTCTGAGCTGTGGCTGCGCCACTGGCCGGCGCTGGCGGCGGGCCTGCTGGCGCTGGCCGCCGCGCTGCCGCTGTTCTCGGCGCCGCGCGCGGCCGCGACACCGCGCCACATCGAGTGGCCGCACGAGTGGGAAGGCCGCGCGCTGCGGCCGCTGGCCACCAGCGAGGTCGAGCAGCGCTTCGCGGCGCGTTTTCCCGGCGCGATCGCGCGTTTCTCCGACGGCGAGCGCGTGCTGGTGCTGCGCCGCGTCAACGAGCCGACGCGCATGCTGCATCCGGCGGCGGATTGCTTCCGCGGCCTCGGTTATCGGATCGAGCACACCCAGCTCGAACACGACGCGCAACAGCGCCTGTGGCGCTGCTTCGAGGCCGAAGCGGGCGGGCAGCGCCTGCGTGTGTGCGAACGCATCGAGGGCGAGGACGGTGCGGCCTTCGTCGACGCCTCGGCCTGGTTCTGGGCCGCGGCGCTGGGGCGCTCGCACGGGCCCTGGCAGGCCGTCACCGTGGTGGAGGCGCTGTGATGAAGCACCTGCTGAAGTTCATCGCCGGCGTGCTGGCGGCGCTGCTGCTCGCGGCCGTGCTGCTCGCTGCGCTGGCCTGGCATGCGCTCGCGCCGCAGCCGGGTGAATGGGCGATGGCGCTGCGCGTGTGGACGTTCGAACGCCGGGCCAGCGTGCCCACGCTGCTGCGCTGGGCCACGCACCCGCTGGCGCTGCCGTGGCTCGACGGGCGTCGCCTCGGCCCGTGGCAGCTGCACGCCGAAGGCCCGCATCGGATCACGGCGCGCTGCGCGCCCTGCCGCGTGCAGCTCGACGGCCTGGGCTCGCAGCCGATCGCGATCGACGCGGCGCGCCTCGTCGTCGACGTGCGCGGCGCCGACCGTTTCGACGGCACGCTGCGCCTGGGCCGCGGCGAGCGCCCGGCGACGATCGCCTGGCGCGCCGAACTGCAGCGCGACGGCCTCGCGCTGCAGGCCGAGCTGCCGCCCACGCCGCTGGCGCAGGTGCTCACGGCGTTCGCGCCCGCCCTCCCCGAGCTGCCAACCGCGCAAGTGCAAGGCAGCGTGGCGCTCAAGCTCGAAGGCCGGCTGGGCGAACAGGGCTGGCGCCTCGCGAAGATCAGGCCGCTGCTCGCCGACATCACCGTCGCCGGCCTGGGCACCGAGGCGCTGCGCGATGTCGACGTCGCGCAGCGCTGCCGCCCGCAGCCGGCGTCCGGGCGCATCGAAGGCTGGATCCAGAACGCGGTGATCGCCGCCGAGGACCAGCGCTTCTTCGAACACCCCGGCTACGAACTCGAGGCCTGGGTCGCGGTGCTGAAGGCCAACCAGCAGATCAACCCAAAAGCGGGCGAGCCGCTGCAGGGCGCCAGCACCATCACGCAGCAGCTCGCCAAGCTGCTGTACACCGGCGACGAGCGCGACGCCGCGCGCAAGCTGCGCGAGTGGCTGTACGCGGTGGAGATGGAGCGCACGCTCGGCAAGGGCCGCATTCTGCAGCTCTACCTCGCGCTGCTGCCCTGGGGCGACGGCATCTGCGGCGCCGAAGCGGCGGCGCGCCACCACCTCGGCAAGAGCGCCAACCAGCTCAAGCCGCGCGAGGCGGCCTGGCTCGCCAGCCTGCTGATCAACCCCGACCGGCAGCTGCAGCGCTGGGCCGTCGACGAAGACAGGGCGCGCGAACGCGCCGCCTGGGTGCTCAGGAACATCCGGCGCCTGCCGCGCGAGCGCCGCGAGGCCGAACTCGACGCGCTGGTGAGCTGGCGCCCGCCCATCGGCCGCAGCGCGCCGGGTGCGCATAATGGGACTCGCTAACGCGACAACTCAGCGGAGGAATGCAGCGATGAAGTTCGGCGGCCGATCGGCACATCACCCCTGGATCGTGGCGGCCTGCCTGGCCCTGTCGGCCTGCGGCGGCGGGGGGGGCGGGGGTGGAGGCGGTGGCGCAGCGGATCTGCGCACCGCGAGCTGGGCGCAGCAGTGTTCGGTGAGCAACCCCTACCGCGCCGACGCCAGCCGCGCCATCACGACGGGCAGCCTGCGCACCGAGAAGAGCTGGGTGCGCGCGCACGTCGACGAAGCCTATCTCTGGTACGACGAAGTGCCCGGCGTCGACGCCGACCTCGCGGCCTACAGCACGGACACCGCCGCGGGCTTCTACACCGCCATCGACGGCTACTTCGAGGCCTTGAAGGTCACCAGCAAGGACCGCTTCAGCTTCACCTACCCCACCAAGGCCTGGAACACGCTGTTCCAGTCGGGCCAGAGGGTCGGCGACGGCATCCAGTGGCACTACGACTCGCCGACTCCGCCGCGCAACATGCGCGTGGTCTACGTGGAGCCCGGCTCGCCCGGGGCAACCGCGGGCGTGCAGCGTGGCGACACGCTGCTGTCGGTGAACGGCGTCCCGGCGGACGACACCACCGTGGCGGGCGTCGCGGTGTTGAACGAAGCCTTGTTCGGCTCGACCACCACGGCCTACAGCTACGTGTTCAGGCGCGGCGGCGTCACGCAGGGTGCCAAGGCCATCGCCAAGATCGCCAGCCTCGTCAGCGATCCGGTGCCGCAGACCTCGGTGCTGACCGCCGGCGACGGCAGCAAGGTCGGCTACCTGCTCTTCAACGACCACATCGCGACCGCCGAAGGCAGGCTGGCCACGGCGATCGCCACGCTGCAGGCCCAGAACGTCAGCGACCTGGTGCTGGACCTGCGCTACAACGGCGGCGGCTACCTCTACATCGCCAGCGAGCTGGCCTACATGATCGCCGGCCCGGCGCGCACCAGCGGCAAGGCCTTCGAGACGCTGCGCTTCAACCGCAAGCGCAGCGCGGACAACGAGACCACGCCGTTCTACAACACCTCGACGCAGAGCCAGGCCCTGCCCACGCTCGGCCTGTCGCGCGTCTACGTGCTGACCGGCCCGGGCACCTGCTCGGCCAGCGAAGCCATCATCAACGGCCTGGAAGGCGTGGACGTGACGGTGCAGCGCATCGGCGCCACCACCTGCGGCAAGCCCTATGGCTTCTACGCCACCGACAACTGCGGCATCTCCTACTTCCCGATCGAGTTCCAGGGCGTCAATGCCAAGAGCTTCGGCGACTACGCCGGCGGCTTCACGCCCAACTGCACGGTGGCCGACGACCTGGAGCATGCGCTGGGCGACGTGGCCGAGGCGCGCCTGGCGGCGGCCCTCACGCTGCGCGCCACGGGGGCCTGCCCGGCGGGCGCGGCCAGCGCGGCGGCGCGCGCGCTGGCCAGCCGCGCGGGTACGGCGCCGGCCGCCGGCACGCTGGTGAAGCACCCGGCGCGCGAGAACGCCTACCGCGGCGGGCGCGAGTGAGATGCAGCGTGCCGAGACGCTAACCTTCCGCCGCCCGCCGCCCGCCGCCCGCCGCCCGGCGCAAACGCCGCAGCGTCAGCGCCTGCGCCAGCAGCGCGGCGAGCACCGCCAGCGCATAGGCTGCGGCCAGCCCGCTGCGCGGCAGCAGCAGGCCCAGCACGAAGAAGAACAGCGCGAAGCCGAACAGCCCGGCCACCATGCCGCGCATCACCTGCTGCGCCGCGCCCGTGCCGGCCATGCGGTGCGCGAATACGGTCAGGATGAGCCCCATGAAGGGGAAGGACGCGAGCACGCCGCTGATGCGCGGCCCGGCCAGCGGCGCGACCGCCGTCACGCCGACGATCAGGGCGGCGATGAGCAGCATGCGCGCGGGCAAGTCCCACCACGGCGGCGGCACGCGAGCGCGTTCGACCGCGCCGCGCGGGCTCAGCCACAGCGCGAACTGGATCGCCGCGACGGCCACGATGAACAGCGCCGCCTGCGGCAAGGCAGCGTGCTGCAGCACCAGTGCGACGGCGACGAAGGCCGCGCAGCCCAGCGCCAGCGCCGCCGGCCAGCCGCGCGGCGCAAGCCGCACGTAGACCAGCCCGAACGCGGCCTGGGCCGCGGTGGCGACGAGCGAGCCCGCAGTGGCCTGCGCGGCGAACGCCGGCCCGCGCTCGAGCGCGAGGAACAGCGAGATCGGCCCGGAGGTCAGCGGCAGCCCGACGACGAAGCCGCCCACCGTTTCGCCCCAGCGCCGGACGGCCAGGCTCGCGGCCAGCAACAGCAGCGGCGTCAGCAGGAGCTTGAAGGCGAGCAGGTCCATTGCGCCGATGATCGCAGCAGCGGATGCATATGCGGATAACGAGCTTGGCGCGCGCATAGACTCGCCGCTTCGATCGCTTCGCCCCGCTACCCCAGGAGACCCGCATGACCCGCGACACCAGCCAATGGCGCTTCGAGACCAAGTCCGTGCACGCCGGCTACACGCCCGAGCCGACCACGCACGCGGTGGCCGTGCCGCTGTACCAGACCGTGGCCTATGCCTTCGACAGCGCGCAGCACGGCGCCGACCTGTTCGACCTGAAGGTGGCGGGCAACATCTACACGCGCATCATGAACCCGACGCAGGCGGTGCTCGAGGAGCGCGTCGCCGCGCTCGAAGGCGGCATCGCCTCGCTCGCGCTGGCCTCGGGCCAGGCGGCGATCACCTACGCGATCCAGACCATCGCCGAGGCGGGCGACAACATCGTCGCCAGCAGCGCGCTGTACGGCGGCACCTACAACCTGTTCGCGCACACGCTGCCGCAGTACGGCATCCAGGCGCGCTTCGCCGACTACCGCGACCCGAAGAGCTTCGAGCCGCTGATCGATGCGCGCACCAAGGCCGTGTTCGTCGAATCGCTCGGCAACCCGCAGGGCAACATCACCGACATCGCGGCCGTCGCCGCGATCGCGCACCGGCACGGCGTGCCGCTGATCGTCGACAACACCGTGCCCAGCCCGTATCTCTGCCGGCCGTTCGAGCACGGCGCCGACATCGTCGTGCACTCGCTGACCAAGTACCTCGGCGGCCACGGCACCAGCATCGGCGGGGCGATCGTCGACTCCGGCAAGTTCCCCTGGGCCCAGCACAAGGAGCGCTTCAAGCGCCTGAACGAGCCCGACGTCAGCTACCACGGCGTGGTCTACACCGAGGCGCTGGGCCCCGCCGCCTACATCGGCCGCGCGCGCGTCGTGCCGCTGCGCAACATGGGCGCGGCGATCTCGCCCTTCAACGCCTGGCAGATCCTGCAAGGCGTGGAGACGCTGGCGCTGCGCATGGATCGCATCTGCGACAACGCGCTCGCGGTGGCGCGGCACCTGAAGCAGCATCCGAAGGTGGCGTGGGTCAACTACGCCGGGCTGGAAGACCACCCGGACCATGCGCTGGTGAAGAAGCTGATGGGCGGGCGCGCCTCGGGCCTGCTGACCTTCGGCGTCAAGAGCGGGCGCGCCGGCGGCGAGCGTTTTCTCGACGCGCTGCAGCTGTTCACGCGGCTGGTCAACATCGGCGACACCAAGTCGCTCGCCACGCACCCGGCCTCGACCACGCACCGCCAGCTCTCGCCGGAAGAATTGAAGAAGGCCGGCGTCAGCGAGGAGACGGTGCGCCTGTGCGTCGGCATCGAGCACATCGACGACCTGCGCGCCGACCTCGACGCGGCGCTGGCGAAAGCCTGATTGAAATCGCGCGCTCCGCTCCCAGATCGGGGAGCGTGGGGGTAGTACCATGCCCGCGCTTCACTGGGGAGAACCGACCATGACCTTCTCGATCCCGCGCCGCCTGCTCGGCGCCTTCGCCGCGATCGCGGCCGCGCTCGCGCTCGGCGGCTGCGGCTACAACGATTTCCAGCGCCTCGACGAGCAGACCAAGTCGGCCTGGTCCGAGGTGCTGAACCAGTACCAACGGCGCGCCGATCTCATTCCCAACATCGTCGCCACCGTCAAGGGCGAGGCCAACTTCGAGCAGGAGACGCTCACCAAGGTGGTCGAGGCGCGCGCCAAGGCCACCTCCATCCAGGCCACGCCCGAGCTGATCAACGACCCGGCGGCGTTCCAGAAATTCCAGGCCGCGCAGGGCGAGCTGTCGGGTGCGCTGTCGCGCCTGATGGCGGTCGTCGAGAACTACCCGAACCTGAAGGCCAACCAGGGCTTCCAGGACCTGCGCGTGCAGCTCGAAGGCACCGAGAACCGCATCACCGTCGCGCGCGGCCGCTACGTCAAGGCGGTGCAGGACTACAACGTGCTGACGCGCAGCTTCCCGACCAACCTGACCGCGATGCTGTTCAGCTACAAGGTCAAGGAGAACTTCACCGTGCAGAACGAGGCGCAGATCTCGCAGCCGCCGGCGGTGAGCTTCGACAAACCGGCGTCCAGGTAAGCCGCGGCGCGTGGTGATGCGCCTCGCGCGCTTCCTTGCCGCCGCGCTGCTGGCCGCGCTGGCCACGCTGGGGGCCGCGGCCTTCGCGCAGGCCGTGCTGCCGGTGCCGCCGCTGAGCGGCCGGGTGATCGACCAGACCGGCACGCTGACGGCCGCGCAGGCCCAGGCGATGAGCGACAAGCTCGCCGCGCTGGAAACGAAGCGCGGCTCGCAGCTCGTCGTGCTGATCGTTTCCAGCACGCAGCCGGAAGACATCGCCGCCTACGGCCAGCGGGTCGCCGATGCGTGGAAGATCGGCCGCCTCGCGGTCGGCGACGGCCTGCTGATCGTCGTCGCGAAAGAAGACCGCCGCGTGCGCATCGAAGTCGCCAAGGCGCTCGAAGGCGCGGTGCCCGACCTGGCCGCCAAGCAGATCATCGGCGACGTGATCAGCCCGGCCTTCCGCAAGGGCGACTTCGCCGGCGGGCTGAACGCGGCGATCGACCGGCTCGACGCGCGCATCGCCAACGAGGGGCTGCCCGAGCCGAACGCGACACCCCAGGGACCGCTGCCGCCCTCGGGTCAGGGCTTCCAGCTGCAGGACATCGCCTTGTTCCTGTTCGTGGCCGTGCCCATCGTCGGCGCGGTGCTCACCGGCGTCCTCGGCCGCAAGCTCGGCTCGCTGGCCACCGCCGCGGCAGCCGGCGGCATGGGCTGGTGGCTCTCCGCGAGCATCGCCGTCGCGCTGGGCGTGGGCGTCGTCGCGCTGATCCTCGTGCTGGTGCTGGGCATCGGCGCGGCGCGGCGCGGCGTCGCACGCGGCACGCGCCACGGCGGGCCGCCGATCATCTGGGGCGGTGGTGGCGGTGGTGGCGGTGGTGGCGGCGGTGGCGGCTTCGGTGGGGGCGGCGGCTTCGGCTCCGGCGGCGGCGGCGACTTCGGCGGCGGCGGCGCGTCGGGAGACTGGTGATGAACAAGCTCGCCCGCATCCTCAAGCACCGCTGGCTCGACGAAGGCGACCTCGCGCGTGCGCTCGACGACGCCACGCTGACGCGCATCGAGCAGCGCGTGGCCGCCAGCGAGAAGCACCACAGCGGCGAGATCCGCGTCTGCGCCGAGGCCGGGCTGCCGCTGAGCTACCTGTGGCGCGGCGCGAGCGCGCGCGAACGCGCGCTGACGATGTTCGGCAAGCTGCGCGTGTGGGACACCGAACACAACAACGGCGTGCTGATCTACCTGCTGCTGGCCGAGCACCGCATCGAGATCGTCGCCGACCGCGCGCTCGACCGCCTCGTCGGCGCGGCCGAGTGGCAGGGCGTGATGACGCGCATGCAGGCCGCGTTCCGCCAGGGCGAATTCGAGGCCGGGCTGAACGCCGCGATCGACGCCGTCGATGCGCTGCTGGCGCGCCACTTTCCCCTCGCCCCCGGCCAGGCGAATCCGAACGAACTCGCCGACCGGCCGCATCTGCGCTGATACTGACCGCCATGAACAAGCTCACTCGCCGTCCCCTCGTCGCCGCTCTCGGCGTGCTCGCGCTCGGAGCGCTGGCCGCCTGCTCGAAGAAGGAGGAAGAAGCCGCCGCGCCCGCCGCCCCGTCCGCGCGCAAGCCCAACGGCATCGAGGCCTACGCGATCGCCCAGAAGGGCCACGGCTTCACGGTCGGCGCGCTGATGGCGGCCAACACCGTCTACGTCTTCTTCGACACCACCTGCCCGCACTGCGCCGAGCTGTGGGGCGCGTCGCAGCCGCTGCTCAACCGCCTGAAGATGGTGTGGATGCCGATCGGCCTGCTGCGCCCGCAATCGGGCCCGCAGGGCGCCACCATCCTGGCCGCGCCCGACCCCGCCAAGGCGATGACCGAGAACGAGGCCAGCGTGATGGCGCGCGGCGGCGGCATCGGCGTGCCGGCCAGCCTGCCCGACGACATCGTGCAGAAGGTGAAGGAGAACACCGAGCTGTTCCGCCAGCTGCAGGCCGACAGCGTGCCGCTGATCGTCTACCGCAATGCGGGCAGCGGCCAGCACGGCATGCACGCCGGCGCGCTCGACACGGCGGGCCT
>JAKOZT010000009.1 GCA_029779845.1 Pseudomonadota bacterium
CATCGGCCTGGGCAAGGCGCACCTGGCGCGCCGCGTGCAATCGCATGTGGTGGCGGCGCAGGCGTTGATCGAGCAAATGGCCGCGCAAGGCCCGGCGCTGGTGGCGCTGGGTCGGCGCGTGGACCGCGACGTCGCCGCGCAGGCGTGCAAAGGCCAGATCACCGTGGCGGCGGGCCAGACGCCTGAAAAGCGCACGCTGACGTTTTACGACGCGAAGACCGGCGCCGAGTTGAAGCCGACGGTGGACTGGGGCTCGGCCCTCACCTTGCGCGTGCAGCGCGAGCGTGCGCGACCTTGCGGCTACTGGCTGGCGCCGAGCGAGAAGCCGGCAGTCGAGGCGCTGCGTGCGCTCGGCGTTCAGGTCAAATCAATGCCTGGCGCACGCCAGGTCAGCGCGGAGCGCTATGTTTTCAAGAGTGCCGAGCAAGGCCAGCGGCAGGACGGGCGGGGCGCCATTCAGGATGCCGGCGGCATCGTGAAGACCGAAGTTGCGCTGGCCCCGGCGCGTGTGCGGTTGCCCGCTGGCGGCTGGACGGTGAGCCTGGCGCAGCCGCTGGCCGGGCTGGTGACCGCTGCGCTGGAGCCCGATTCGCAAAACAGCTACGTCGCCGCGCGCATGATCGCCGTGCCGAAAGAGGGTGAGGGCGATCGGCTGCTGCGGCTGATGGCGCCGGTGCGCTAACAGCCTACGCATGACCAGTTTCATGACGCCGCGCTCTCGTGCCAAAGAAGCTACCTCTCCGTCTGGGAGAGGGGGTTTCTTTTTCACACGTCGGCCGTGTCAAGAGATACGCAAACGTCAATAGCGCCAGCGCCAAGCCACGGCGCCAGCCGCATCGCCCGCCCATGGCGGTAACTTGACCGGCACGGCGTGGATGCCGGCCAACTGCGTCGCCAACGCATCGCTCCACTCAACCAGCGCCAGGCCGGCGCACTTCAGCCGTGCTTCGTGGCACGCCCAGTACGACAAGAATGCTCCTGTATTCATAGCTGTTTGCGCTTGATGGACAAGCGCTGACGGCCTATTCGGTTCCAGATACAGCTGTGCGACGCGCGCCAGTTCAGCCGCGTCGGTGTGCACGGCGAGGCGCACCACATCGACGCCGACCAGCCCCGCGCCGTGCCACGCGATGAGCGACACGCCGCGCTCGTGGCCGATGGACAGGCCCACGTTCGCCCACCGCGTGGAATCGCCGACGTGGGCCGACACGCGGGGCGCTGCGCCGCGCTGCTGGCTGATGGCGATGTCTTCTGTAGCCACGCCGAACACTGCCGCCAGCCGCGCGCGCAGAGCATCGCGCGCGGCCTGGCGTTGGTGCGCGCGTTCGTCCTCGGGGTGTGCCTGCGCGCGGTCGGGCTGCGGCAGCGCCCACACCTCAGGCGCGCCGGCCGCATCCCAGCCGTCGAAGCGGCAGCGCGCCAG
>JAKOZT010000019.1 GCA_029779845.1 Pseudomonadota bacterium
CGGGCTGGATCCGCGCCCGGCCGATTCGGGCACACATCGAGGGCGCAGAAGGCTGACCAAGCGCGGGCCGGCGTTGCTGCGCAAGCTGCTGTGGTTGGCGGCGTTCTCCGCGGGGCACAGCAAGCTGTTCGGGCCGATGCACGAGGCTCTGCGGCAACGAGGCTTGACAGCCACGGAGGCCACAGTGGTGCTGGCGCGCAAACTGTTGCGCATCGCTTGGGGCATCTGGCGCAGTGGCCAGGACTTCGATCCCGTCAAAGCGCTCGCCCGAGCTTGACGAAATCCATAGAACCTCGACACCGGGGTCGCGTCGCCGAACTCGCGCCACCCAAGTCGCCCCCACGGGGCCGCGCCTGCCGCGCTGAACCTACGGTGGCATGCAATCAAGTGGCATGCCACCTCTGGGTCAGCAAAGGGCCGTGCGGGCCGCCCGCGGCGCGCCTATGAGACGCTGAGCAGCGCAGGGCTCGCGGCCCGCGCGCGTACCCGCGCGCTTCGTCCTCATGCTCGCCGCGGGTGATTGAACGGAGCGGGCGAAGCCCGCGCAGTGAGTTCCGCGGCGGGGCCGCGAGACCGAGCAGCGCAAGGCAGTCGGCCCGCAGGGCCGACCGTCTCATCGAAGCGCCGCGGGCGGCCCGCACGGCCCTTTGCCGCTTGGACTCGCGGCGGGCTTTCTGAACGATTGATCGCCGGTCGGTATCAGGCCGCCGCCGGCTTGCGTGAGCCCGGGCCGGTACGACAGCTCGCCCACCAGCTTCGGGTACTTCGCGAGCAGCGCGCGCACACGCTCGATGGGTGCACCGCCGATGCCGCTGTGCGCCCAGATCCGCCGCGCGTCCGGTGCGTGCGCCATCAGCAGGTCGATCGCCGCGTCGTCGACGTGCGCGAGCACCGCCAGGTCCTTCTCGGCGGCGATCGCACGCACGCCGGCGCGCTGCATGCGGCCGAGCACGTCGGCCAGGCCCAGCGCGAGCAGCAGCGCGCCGGCGCGCATCGGGTTCAGCCGCGAGCCAGGCGCCGTTGCAGGAAGTCGAGCCGGTCCTGGCCCCAGAACAGTTCGCCGTCGACCACGTAGCTCGGCGCGCCGAACACGCCGGCGGCGATGGCGCGCTGCGTGTCGCGCTCGTAGCGCAGGTGCGCCGCCTGGCTCATCGCGTCGTCGAGGCGGCGCGCCGGCAGGCCTTCTTCCTCGACCATCTTCGCCAGCTCGCGCGCGTCGGCGATGTTGCGCTCGTCGACCCACACGCCGCGCAGGATGCGCCCGGCGATGCGCATCGCCGCGTCGACGCCGTCGTGCATGTCGACCGCGATGATCAGCTGGGCCGCGTCGCCGGCGTTGACCGGGAAGAACTTCGGCTGCAGCACGATCGGCCGGCCGAGGAACTCGCTGAAGCGCTTCAGCTCGACGAGCCGGTAGGCCTGCCGCTGCGGCGCGCGCTTGGCCAGAGGCAGCCCGCCCGACACCGGAAACACGCCGCCCAGGTCGACCGGCAGCACGTTGATAGCCGCGCCGGCGTCCTTCGCGATCTGCGCGAAGCGCTCGTGGCCGAGGTAGGTCCACGGCGAGTTGGGGGCGAAGTAGTAGTCCACCGTCAGCGCCATCGCGTGCTCCTCGTGTCGTGCGTGAACGAGGGCGCAGTCTAGAGCAGCGCCGCGAGATATTTGCCCGTGTGGCTGCCCGGATCCGCCGCCACCTCCTCCGGCGTGCCCTGCGCCACCACCGTGCCGCCGCCGGCGCCGCCTTCGGGGCCCATGTCGATGATCCAGTCGGCGGTCTTGATCACGTCGAGGTTGTGCTCGATCACGACGATGGTGTTGCCGGCGTCGCGCAGCTGGTGCAGCACGCGCAGCAGCAGCGCGATGTCGGCGAAGTGCAGCCCGGTGGTCGGCTCGTCGAGGATGTAGAGGGTGCGGCCGGTGTCGCGCTTGCTCAGCTCCAGCGCCAGCTTGACGCGCTGCGCTTCGCCGCCGGACAGCGTGGTCGCGCTCTGGCCGAGGCGGATGTAGCCCAGGCCCACGTCGAGCAGCGTCTGCAGCTTGCGCGCGAGCGCAGGCACCGCGGCGAAGAACGCATGCGCGTCCTCCACCGTCAGGTCGAGCACCTCGGTGATGTTCTTGCCCTTGTAGAGCACCTCCAGCGTTTCGCGGTTGTAGCGCCGGCCGTGGCAGACGTCGCAGGGCACGTACACGTCGGGCAGGAAGTGCATCTCGACCTTGATCACGCCGTCGCCCTGGCAGGCCTCGCAGCGCCCGCCGCCCGACGACGAGGCGACGTTGAAGCTGAAGCGCCCCGCGCCGTAGCCGCGCTCGCGCGCCATCGGCACCTCGGCGAACAGCTCGCGGATCGGCGTGAACAGGCCGGTGTAGGTGGCGGGGTTGGAGCGCGGCGTGCGGCCGATCGGGCTCTGGTCGACGTTGATCACCTTGTCGAAGGCGTCCAGCCCCTCGATCGCCTCGTGCGGGGCGGCCTCGGCGTGCGCGTTGTAGAGCTTGCGCGCCACCGCGGCGTACAGCGTGTCGTTGACCAGCGTGCTCTTGCCCGAGCCCGACACGCCGGTGACGCAGGTGAACAGGCCGACCGGAATGTCGACGTCGACGCTCTTCAGGTTGTTGCCGCGCGCGCCGACGATCTTCAGCACCTGCGGGTCGGTGCCGTCGGCGAGCGTGCGGCGCCGCTGCGGCACCGCGATCTTCAGCGTGCGCGCGAGGTAGCGGCCGGTCAGCGAGTCGGGGTTCGCCGCCACCTCGTCGGCGGTGCCCTGCGCGATCACGCGCCCGCCGTGCACGCCGGCGCCGGGGCCGAGGTCGATCACGTGGTCGGCGGCGCGGATCGCGTCCTCGTCGTGCTCGACCACCAGCACGCTGTTGCCCAGGTCGCGCAGATGGCGCAGCGTGCCGATCAAGCGCTCGTTGTCGCGCTGGTGCAGCCCGATGCTGGGCTCGTCGAGCACGTACATCACGCCGGTCAGGCCCGAGCCGATCTGGCTGGCCAGGCGGATGCGCTGCGCCTCGCCGCCCGAGAGCGTGTCGGCGCTGCGGTCCAGGCTCAGGTAGTTCAGGCCTACGTCGTTGAGGAACTTCAGCCGCGAGCGGATCTCGCGCACCACCTTGTCGGCGATGCCGGCCTTGTTGCCCACCAGCCGCAGCGCTTCGAAGTAGGCCAGGCACTCGCGCAGCGTGAAGTGCTCGACGCGGTAGATCGGCTCGCGGGGCGCATCGGCCGTCTCGGCGCCGCTGACGAGGAAGACGTTGCGCGCCTCGCGCCGCAGCCGCGTGCCTTCGCAGTCGGGACAGGGCTTGGCGCTCTGGTAGCGCACCAGGTCTTCGCGCACCGCGGCCGAATCGGTCTCGCGAAAGCGCCGCTCGAAGTTAGGGATGATCCCTTCGAAGGGATGCCAGCGCTTGACGACGCGCTGCCGGCCCTTGGCGCCTTCGGCCTGGTAGACGAACTCGATGTCCTCGCCGGCCGAGCCCTGCAGCAGCACCTGCTGCGCCTTCTTCGGCAAGTCTTCGAAGGGCGTGTCGATGTCGAAGCCGTAGTGGCGCGCCACGCTTTCCAGCAGCGAGAAGGTGTAGGCGTTGCGGCGGTCCCAGCCCTTGACCGCGCCGCTGGCGAGCGACAGCGACGGGAAGGCGACCACGCGCTCGGCGTCGAAGGCCGTCACCTGGCCGAGGCCGTCGCAGCTCGGGCAGGCGCCCACCGGCGAATTGAACGAGAACAGGCGCGGCTCGAGTTCGGGCAGCGAGTAGCTGCACACCGGGCAGGCGAACTGGCTGGAGAAGAGATGCTCCGTGCCCTCGTCCATCTCGAGCGCGATCGCGCGGCCTTCGGCGATGCGCAGCGCGGCTTCGAAGCTCTCGGCCAGGCGCTGCTGCAAGCCGCCCTGCACCTTCACGCGGTCGATCACCACGTCGATGTCGTGCTTCTCGGCCTTCTTCAGCTTGGGCAGGTCGGCCGCTTCGTAGGCCGTGCCGTCGACACGGAAGCGCACGAAGCCCTGCGCCTGCATGTCGGCGAACAGTTCGGCGAACTCGCCCTTGCGGTCGCGCACCACCGGCGCGAGCACCATCAGCCGGGTGCCCTCGGGCAAGGCGAGCGCCGCGTCGACCATCTGGCCGACGCTCTGCGCGCGCAGCGGCAGGCGGTGATCGGGGCAGAACGGCGTGCCGGCGCGCGCGTAGAGCAGGCGCAGGTAGTCGTGGATCTCGGTGACGGTACCCACCGTCGAGCGCGGGTTGTGGCTGGTGGCCTTCTGCTCGATGCTGATCGCGGGCGACAAGCCCTCGATCACGTCGACGTCGGGCTTGTCCATCAGCTGCAGGAACTGGCGTGCGTAGGCCGACAGGCTCTCGACGTAGCGGCGCTGGCCTTCCGCATACAGCGTGTCGAAGGCGAGGCTGGACTTGCCCGAGCCCGACAGCCCGGTGATCACCACCAGGCGGTGGCGCGGGATGTCGAGGTCGATGTTCTTGAGGTTGTGGGTTCTGGCACCCCGGACGCGGATCACCGGCAGTTCGGGGCTGGCGGGGGTGTCGTTCGCAGGCATCGCGTCGCTCGGGGCAAACCGCCCATCATAGCGACGCGGGTCGGGCTGCTCTCAGGGGCCCAGCGCGTCGAGCGAGGATTGCAGCGCGCCCATCTGCCCGGCCGGCAGCGCGACCGACTCGGTCTTGCCGCCGCGCGTCAGCTGCATGCCGGCCGGGCCGAGGCGCAGCACCGCGCGCACCACGCCGTCGCGCGTGAAGCGCAGCGTGGTGCTCGTGGCCGCGCCGGAGGCCGCGCCGTATTGCCAGGCCGCGCGCGACGTGCGGTCGGCCTGCGCGATCCAGTTCTGCATCGCGTCGTCCATAGCCCGCGCCTCGCCCTCGTCGCGCTGCCAGCTCCAGGCCTCGGCCTTGCGGCGGATCTCGAAGCGCAGGTTGCTCAGGCTGGGCGTCTCGATCGCGGAGGCGGCCGGCGCGGCGGCGCTCGGCGCGGCGCCGGCCAGGCGGCCGAGGGCGGCCTCGCGGCGCTCGGCGGGAGCGGCTTCGCGTGGGGTCATGCTGTCGGCAGTGGCCGCGGCGGGTGCGGGCGCTGCAGCCGGTGCGGGCGCTGGCTCCGCCTTGGCCACCACGGGCGGCGGCGCTTCGGCCTTGCGTGCCGGCGCAGCGGGCGTGGGCGCCGGCTTCTCAGCCGCACGCCTGGCCGCGTCGGGCAGGGCGGCGCCGCGGCTGCGTTCGGCCGGCGCGTCGGCGGACGGCGTGGCGGCAGGCGCGGGCTGCGGCGCCATCGCGACGCTCTCCTCGCGCGGCGCGCTGATCTCTTCGGGCGAGCGCCCCATCCACATCACGCCGGCCACGGTGGAGAGGAACACTACCGCGAAGCCCGCCGCCACCGGCGGGCGCGCCAGCCAGGCCCACAGCGAGGCCAGCGACGCCATCGCGCCGCCCTCGCGCAGCGTGCCCGAGGCCACGGCCGCCGGCGCGCGCTCGATGCGCGGCGCCACCGCGGCGCGGCCCATGCGCAGGATGGTCTCGTTCAGCTTGGGCGGCGGCGCCGCCTCGGCGTCGGGCGCATGGCGCAAGGCCTCGCGCAGCCAGGCGTCGCGCGGCAGGTCACCGCTGTCGTGATTCGTCGGCTCGCTCATCGCGGCGACTCCGGCGCGAGGTAGGCGCCCATGCAGGCGCGCAGCTTGGCCATCGCGTAGCGCAGCCGCGTCTTGGCGGTCTCGAAGCCGACCTCCAGCGCATGCGCCACCTCGGCCAGCGCGAGGCCGTCGTCGTGGTGCAGCAGGAAGGCGCTGCGCTGCGCCAGCGGCAGCTCGTCGAGGCAGCCGAGCAGCTTCTCGCCGGCGCGGCGCCAGAACGCCAGTTCGTCGCCCTGCAAGGCCGATGCGGCCGGCGCCGGCCAGTGCTGCCAGGCCGCCTGCGCGTCGGGCTGCCAGGGCTCGCCGTCCTCGCCCTCGTGGGCATCGAGCGCGACTTCGCGGCCGCCCTTGCGCAGCAGGTCGATGGCGCGGTGGTGCGCCAGCGTGAACAGCCAGGTGCGAAAGCTCGCGCCCTGCGGCTGCCAGCGCGCGCGCGCCTGCACCACGCGCAGCCAGGTGTCCTGGAACACCTCGTCGGCCTGCGCCGCGTGGGCGCTGCCCAGCAGCCGGCGCACGAAGCGGTACAGCGCGAGGCGGTGCCGCGCGTAGAGCTGCTCGAACGCCGCGGCCTCGCCGCGCGCATAGGCGGCCATCAAGGCGTCGTCGTCATCGTCGTGCACGGGGCGGCTGCTCTCGCTCATCGGGGTGGGAGTCTGCCTCATCCCTTGCTGCTACGGCCGGCGCCGGGCGACGGGGTGATTTCCATTTGTAGTTCACCCCGTTCGCGAAGCTGCCGCGTATCAAGCCTCGTCCCTCACGATGAACAGGAGCAACGACGATGCGAGCCTCGCGATTCTTCTTCTCGGCGCTGGCGCCGCTGGCCCTGCTGGCCGCGTGCGCGCAGGCCGCGCCCGGCAACTGGCCGCCGGCCTGGAACGAGCCGCCGGCCCAGGCGCAGCAGGACTACACGCTGCCGAGCTTCGAGCCGCCCAGCGCCAGCCACTGCCACCGTGCGCCAGGCACGCGCGAGGTGCCGGGCGGCGGCGGGCAGTGGAACGAAGGCCGGCTGCGGCGCGGCAGCGGCGGCGACGAGCGCGAGACGAGCGCCGGCGAGCTACGCGCCGAAAGCGCCGCGATCGATCGTGCCGCGAAGAGTGCCGCGCCGGCGGCCGCCCCGGCGCCCACGCTGCAATCGCAACCCGCGCCGCGCATCGCGCCGCGCCGCGAGGTTGTCACCGCCGGCATGGTCGACGACAACGCCGACTTCGGCGAATACCTCGCCTACCGCCAGCGCAACGCCGGCCTGCCGGTGCGCGAGCGCGACGTCGCCGAGCGCTACCTGCTCGAAGTGACCGACGACAGCGGCCGCCCGGTGCACGATGCCGAGGTGGCGGTGCAGCGCGCCGGCCGCGCCGAGCCGGTGATGTGGGCCCGCACCGACACCGCCGGGCGCGTGTGGCTGCATCCGCGCGCCTTCCTCGCCCCCGGCGCCGACGACCGCGCGCTCGGCATCGCGGTGCGCAAGGGCGCGGCCTGGTCGCGCGCGACGCTGCGGCGCGGCGAGCAGCGCGCCGCGCTGCAGGTGCGCCTGGGCGCGCAGCAGAACATCGCGCAGCGCGCCCGCCTGGACCTCGTCTTCCTGGTCGACGCCACCGGCTCGATGGGCGACGAGATCGCCAAGCTGAAGGCCTCGATGCGCGCGATGGCGCAGCAGATCGCTCAGCTGCCGGTGCAGCCCGACGTCTGCTGGGGCCTGGTGGCCTACCGCGACCGCGGCGACGCCTTCCTGACGCGCACGCACGACTTCACCGACGACCTCGCCGCCTTCCAGGGTGTGCTCGCGCGCGTGCAGGCCGGGGGCGGCGGCGACATGCCGGAAGCGCTCAACGAGGCGCTGCACGAGACCGTGCACCGCCTGAGCTGGCGCGCCGACGCGGCGCGCATGGTGGTGCTCGTCGCCGACGCGCCGCCGCACCTCGACTACGGCGGCCCGCAGTACGACGTCGACATGCAGGCCGCGCTCGCCAAGGGCATCAAGCTGTTCGCCGTCGGCGCCAGCGGGCTCGACCCGGTGGGCGAATACGTCTACCGCCAGATCGCGCAGTACACCGCCGGGCGCTTCGTCTTCCTGACCTACAAGGATGCGGCCGACCCCGGCAGCGGCCCCGGCACGCAGACGCCGCACGACGTGCGCGGCTACTCGGTGCAGACGCTGGATAGGCTGATCGTCAAGCTGGTCGGTGACGAACTGGCACGCCTGCCGCGCGGCTGATGCGTACCATCGCGGCATGAGACCCGCCCTTGTTCTGGCCGCCACGTTGCTGCTCGCTGGCTGCGGCGGCGGCGTCTACCTCGGCTGGAGCTGGGGCGACGACGATGGCGGCCCGCCCTCGGTGAGCATCACCAGCGCGCAGACCAGCGTGAGCGCCGGCGGCACGCTGCACGTGGTGGCTGCGGCCAGCGACGCCGACAGCGGCATCGACGAGGTGGCTTTCTACCGCCTCGACGCCGGCGCCGCGGTGCGCCTGGGCAGCGACGGCATGCCGCCCTACGAATGGAACGTGGCCGTGCCCGCCGACGGGCGCGCCACGCTCTCGGTGTTCGCCCGCGCGCGCGACGGCGCCGGTCATTCGGCCGACAGCGCGGTGTTGAGCGTGCCGGTGGTGAATTGATCCGCTCAGGCGCGGATCAGCGTTTCGCCGCCGTGGATTCCTGCACCGCGATGCCGTGCTCGCGCAGCCAGGCGCGCAGCGCCTCGCGTTCGCGTTTGGCCTGCGGGGCGAGCAGATCCTCGCTCGTCATCCACTGGTAGTCCTGGAAGCTTGCGCCGGTGCGCGTGCGCGCCGCAGCGTCGGCGCCGGCCTGCAGCAGCCGCAGCGAGTAGCGCGCCCAGTTGAGATGCGAGGCCGCGTGCAGCGAGGTCTCGCCGACGCTGTTGCGCGCGTTGGGGTCGGCACCGGCCTGCAGCAGGCGCTCGAAGGCCGTTTCGTTCTGCGCCAGGATCGCATCCATCAGCGGGCGATCGCCGTTGTCCGCATTGGGGGCGTCGAGGTCGGCCTTGTGCGCAATCAAGGTCTCCAGCCACCACGGATCGGTTTCCTGCAACACCGCCAGATGCGTGGCGGTGCGTCCGCTGAGCGCGCTCCTCTGTGAGGGTGACGCGCCGCGCTCCAGCAGCGTGCGGAAGGCGACACGGTCGTGCCGCTTCAACGCGAGCTGCAGCAGGGGAACGCCCTGGGCGTCGACGGTCCCCGGGTCGGCTCCGGCCGCCAGCGCTTGTTCCAGCGCCTTGTGGTCGCCGGCTTCGACTGCGCTCAGCGCGCGGGCGGCGACGCTGTTCGGCGCGGACGCAGCGTTCATCGTGTTCTCCATCCTCGAAGCGAGGCGTGCGTCGCAGGCCGCGCAGAGCAGAACCAGCACCGCCAGGGCCGACCACGAAGCGATTGCGGATCGGCGGCTCGGTCTCATCACGCGCCGATGATATTCACACCGGTCACTTGAACGGATTCACCGAGTCGAGGACTTCTTTGGCTGCATCGATGACCCTGCGGCCGATCTCGCGCGCTTCGTGCGCGGAGGCCGACGCGGCCTTGCGGTCCTCGGCCTGGCCCCGCTTCAAGTCGTCGACGTAGATCTGGCCGTTGCCGCCGCCGCCGTGCAAGGCGAGCGGGTCCATCCGGCCGCGTGCCGGCAGCGCGTAGTCGTGCCCGAGGGTTTTCGGCAGCGTGACAACCGGCACCCAGGGTGCGCGCGGCCCGAAAAGGGGCGCCCGGACCGTGCTGCCGTTCACCGTCGTCAGCGGATCGCCATCCACGGCGTGGGCGCGGATCCTGTCCGGGCTGGAGAAGGTCTTGCGCGTGGCCTTGGGGTCGAGGCCGAGGCGTGCGATCGTGGCGTCGTCGACGCCCGCGGCGTTGAAGCTGACGCCGTAGCTGTTGCCTGCCACCGTGGCCGTCTGGGCCAGGCCACCGCCCAGCGAGTGGCCCGTGAAGGACACGTTGCTGGAGCCGACCCTGTACGCCATCGTCTGTGCCAACTTCGCGGCCTGGTCGTATTGCGCCGTCTTGAGGCCGAGCCCCTGGCTGGCGTCGGCCATCCAGTCCGCCGCGTCCTGGGTGCCGGCGAACGCAACGACGTACTGACCGTCCTTCTTGTAGATCGCGGCCTGAAGTCCCGAGTCCGGGTCGTTCAGGTCTCTTCCATTGATGCCCAGCCTGTCCAGGTCGGCGCCGCCCGCACGCTGCCACCCCGCCTTCGCCAGATCCGCCTCCGAGGCCGTGCCGGTCTTGCCGGTGCGGGCGTCGGGCAGGGTGTACACGTCGTTGGCCATCTGCGCCATTTGCAGGTCCGACGGACGCTCCGGCGGCGGAGCCGGCACGGCCGCGCTCGCTGCACTCGTCGGCCGCGTCTTCTGCGCCGCCAGCTCGGCCAGCGTCCGGCCCGGCTCGCGTTGCGTGAGACCGGTGGCCTTCGTGCCCTCTTCGACGGCGCCGGCCGCCGGCGCATCGTCGTCGAGCTTCGCCCGATGCAAGGCGGCAAGGCCTCCCGCCTCGGCGGCAGTGCGCAGTGCCAGCATGTTCTTCTCCCCGTGATGCGTGAACGGGATCCATTGGACGCGCTGCAGACACCGCTGTGGGCATGCACTGCCGACACTCCCAGCTGGGGCGATCCCGCCGTTCGGGGCAGCACGAGCTGGGAATACTCCCAATGCCGCACGCCGGCAGTGCGGCTTTGCGCCGACGCTAGCATCGCGCCATGCGTCCGGCTTTCGCCCCCCTCTTCGACGCCGCCTTGCGACGGGCGGCCGGGGCGTGCCGTGTCGGGCGCCCGCCGGCCGCACAGCCCTGAGCCCGGCGATCCCTCTCCTCCCCTCTCGTTCTTCGCGCCCCTTCCCGATCGCCGGGCTCTCCTTCAGGCGCAGCCGCCTCGAAAGGACACCGGCATGACCACCCTCGATCTCGACCGCACGCTCACCGAACTCGACCACGTGCGCCTGACCCGCCTGCTGCAGCGCCAGCCGGCCGACCTCGATGCGATCGGCGCGCTGCTGGAAGCGGCGCACGTCGTGCCCTCGCGCGCCGTCGGTCCCGACGTCGTGACGATGTACTCGCAGGTGCTGCTGCACGACCTCGAAACCGGCACGCCCAGCAAGCTCACGCTGTGCTACCCGGCCGACGCGGAGCCGGCGGCGGGCTTCCTCTCGGTGCTCTCGCCGCTGGGGCAGGCGCTCTTGGGCCTGCAGGTCGGCGAGACGGCGCGCTGGACCACGCCCGACGGCCGCGCGCGCGCGGCGCGCGTCGAGGAAATCCTGTTCCAGCCGGAAGCCAGCGGCGACTACACGCTCTGATTCACGCGGTCTCGTCGAGCACGCGCAGGATCTCGCTGCCGTAGGCTTCGAGCTTCTTCGCGCCGACGCCGCTGATGCCGCTCAGATCATCCAGCGAGCCCGGCCGGCTGCGCGCCATCTCGGCGAGCGTGGCGTCGTGGAAGACGACGTAGGCCGGCAGGTTGTGCTCGCGCGCCACCTCGGCGCGCCAGGCCTTCAGCGCGGCGTAGCGGCGCTGGCCGGCGTCGTCGAGCGCAATCGGCGCGGCCTTTTCTTTCGCGGCGGCGCCGCTTCGGCTCGCGCGGCCGCGCCTGGGCGTTTCGCTGGGCACGCGCAGCAGCAGCTGCACCTCGCCCTTGAGCACCTCGCGCGCGCTGTCCATCAGCTCCAGCGTGTTGTATTCGCCCTCGGTGCGCAGGTGGCCGAGCGCAATCAGCTGGCGCAGCACGCCGCGCCATTGCTGTTCACTCAGATCCGCGCCGATGCCGAAGGTGGAGAGCTTCTCGTGGCCGTACTGCGCCACCTTGTCGGTGCGCTTGCCGCGCAGCACGTCGATCAGGTGGCCCGCGCCGAAGCGCTGGCCGCGCTGCTGGTGGAAGCGGTAGATGCAGCTCAAGGCCTTGCGCGAGGCCTCGGTCGCATCCCAGGTGGCCGGCGGGTTCAGGCAGTTGTCGCAGTTGCCGCAAGGTTGACTCTGCTCACCGAAGTAGGCGAGCAGCCGCACGCGCCGGCAGTCGTGCGCCTCGGCGAGCGCGAGCAGCGCGTCGAGCTTGGCGCGCTGGCCGCGCTTGAACTCCTCGTCGGCCGGGCTCTCGTCAATCATGCGGCGCTGGTTCACCACGTCGGCCAGGCCGTAGGCCATCCAGGCGTCGGCCGGCGCGCCGTCGCGCCCGGCGCGGCCGGTCTCCTGGTAGTAGCTCTCGATGTTCTTCGGCAGGTCGAGGTGCGCGACGAAGCGCACGTCGGGCTTGTCGATGCCCATGCCGAAGGCGATCGTCGCGACCATCACCACGCCGTCGTCCCTCAGGAACTTGTCCTGGTGCCTGCGGCGCACCTCGGCGTCGAGCCCGGCGTGGTAGGGCAGCGCGGCGATGCCCTCGTCGTTCAGCCACGCGGCGGTCTCCTCGACCTTCTTGCGCGACAGGCAGTAGACGATGCCGGCGTCGCCCTCGTGCTCGTCGCGGATGAAGCGCAGCAGCTGGCGGCGCGCGTCGTCCTTCTCGACGATCGCGTAGCGGATGTTGGGACGGTCGAAGCTGCTGATGAAGACCTGCGCCGCGCCGAGCTGCAGCCGCTCGATGATGTCGGCGCGCGTCAGCTCGTCGGCGGTGGCGGTCAGCGCGATGCGCGGCACGTCGGCGTAGCGCTCGTGCAGAACCGACAGGCCCAGATAGTCCTCGCGGAAATCGTGGCCCCACTGGCTGACGCAGTGCGCCTCGTCGATCGCGAACAGGCTGAGCAGCCCGCGCTCGTGCAGCGAATCGAGCTGGGCGAGGAAGCGCGGCGTGGTCACGCGCTCCGGCGCGGCGTACAGCAGCACCAGGCGGCCGGACATCATCTCGCGCTCGATGCGCTGGGCTTCGTCGAGCGTGAGCGTCGAGTTGAGGAAGGCGGCGTGCACGCCGGCCTCTTCGAGCGCGCCGACCTGGTCGTGCATCAGCGCGATCAAGGGGCTGACGACCACCGCCACGCCCTGTTCGCGGCGGTGCCGCACGATCGCCGGCACCTGGTAGCACAGGCTCTTGCCGCCGCCGGTGGGCATCAGCACCAGCGCATCGCCGCCGGCGGCGACGTGATCGACGATGGCGGCCTGTTGGCCGCGGAAGGCGGGGTAGCCGAACACCTCGTTCAGGACGGCGAGCGGGGTGGGGGCGGAAGGCACGGGCGGGCGCGGAAGCAAAGACGCGCGATGTTAAGGGAGCCCGTGGGAGCCGCGCGTCCCGCGCGGCTCCGGCGCGCCGGCTACCGCGCCGCGGAAGCGGCGGGTGCGGCGGCCGACGCGATCGTCGCGGCGGAGGCCGCAGGCGCGGCCGGCTCGACGCCGAGCGCCGGCTGGCCGTCCTTCTCGGTGCTGCGGTCGATCACCAGCGTCTTGCCGAACACCAGCTGCACCCAGGTCGGATAGGTGTAGGCCGTGCCCTTGCTGTGGTCGATGATGGCGCCGATGCCGCCGCCGATGAGGATGTTGCCGAACATGCCGGCATTGACGCGCGAGATCGCGCGGGCGATCGCCTCGGGGTTCTCGGGATGCTTGCAGACGATGTCGAGATCCTTGCTCGAGCGTCGCACCTGGGCCGTCTCGCCGGACTTGGCGGTGAACGTGCCGTAGTCGTTGGTGAGCTTGCAGTCGGCGCCCGTGACCATCTGGCCGGAGGCGGTCTGCGTCTCGATCTTCATCGGGTGCGTGGCGTCGTTGACGACCGTGGCGCAGCCGGTGAACAACACGGCGGCCGAGGACAGCGCGAGGCAGCGAAGCATGGATACATCCCTGGGTTTGTTGTGGGATGCCCAGTCTAGGCGGGCGCGGCCGCCGCGCCGCCGGCCGCTGCGCGCAGTGCGTCACGCTCGCCGCGCCCGGTGCACCCGGTGCGCCCGGCGCGCAGGCTGGCCACCACGATCTGCGGTTAGGTCCAGCACCGCGTCGTCGTCACGACGCCCGTGCCGTTGTCGGCCGCCGTCTCGGCGAAGGTCGTTCGCCGAGGTCGCCGCTTCGAGCATGCCTCCGGCGCTTGCCGAGCCGCTCCCTCGCAGGGGTTCCCCCGCCGTCCACCGGCCGGTGGGAGGCCGCGTGCGCGGCGGCCGGCGGATAATCGCGCCATCCCCACCCGAAGCAAGCAGCGGAGAGCGTCATGGCCTCGTTGAACAAAGTGATGATCATCGGCAACCTGGGCCGCGACCCCGAGGTGCGCTACACGCCGAACGGCAACGCGGTCTGCAACGTCAGCGTGGCCAGCACGCGGCAGTGGAAGAGCAAGGATTCCGGTGAGCGCCAGGAAGAGACCGAATGGCACCGCGTGGTGTTCTACGACCGCCTGGCCGAGATCGCCGGTGAGTACCTGAAGAAGGGCCGCTCGGTGTACGTCGAAGGCCGCCTGAAGACCCGCAAGTGGCAGGACAAGGAAGGCAAGGACCAGTACACCACCGAGATCATCGCCACTGAAATGCAGATGCTCGGCGGCCGTGAGGGCATGGGCGGCGGCGCCGGCGAGGAGCGCGGCGGCGACGATTACGGCGACCGCCCGCAGCGCAGCGCGCCCGCGGCGCGCCCGGCGGCGAGCAAGCCGGCC
Organism: Pseudomonadota bacterium; assembly: GCA_029779845.1. Classification (GTDB taxonomy): domain Bacteria; phylum Pseudomonadota; class Gammaproteobacteria; order Burkholderiales; family Burkholderiaceae_C; genus Piscinibacter. Next base: position 14,181 of record JAKOZT010000019.1, read on the forward strand.
TCCAAGCCGGCCACCGGCTTCGACGCGATGGACGACGACATCCCCTTCTGAAGCGGCCCCGCTCAAGTTCTCGGCGGCGCGGCCGAAGACACCGGAATCCCCGAGTCTTCGCGCCGCACCGATGCCAGCCGTCACCGCTCCCCGTCACGTCGCCGACATCGAACGCGAGATCGACGCCGCCCGGCGCGGCGGCCCGCTGCGGCAGATCGTCGTGCCGCCCTGTCCCGAGCTGCTGACGCGGCTGCAGCAGGCGATGGCCGAAGCCGAGCCCGATCTCGGCGAGGTGGCGCGCATCGCCAACGCCGACGTGGCGATGGCCGCCACGCTGATCCGCAACGCCAACGGCGCGCTGTTCGGCGACGCGGTGCCGGTGGTCTCGGTCGGCCAGGCGATGAACCGCCTCGGCCTGCAGCCCACCGCGGCGCTGATGACGGCCTTCCTGGCCCGCCACGCGATTCCGGTGCGCAGCGCCCAGCTGGCCGGCTTCTGGGAGCAGTCGGCGCGGCGCGCGCAGGCGCTCGCCTGGGTGGCGACGCAGCTGCCCGGGCTGTCGCCCGAGCTGGCCTACAACTACGGGCTGTTCTGCCACGTCGGCCTGCCGGTGCTGATGCAAAGCGTGCGCGGCTACGCCGGCACGATGATGGAGGCGCAGGCGCGCCGCGACCGCAGCTTCATCGACACCGAGAACGCCAACCACCGCACCGATCACGCCGTGGTGGGCGCGCTGACGGCACGCGCCTGGCGCCTCGCGCCGGCAGTGATGGCGGCGATCCGCCTGCACCACAGCCTGGAGTCGCTCGGCAGCGCCGACACCGAGCCCGAGGTGCACACGCTGGTGGCCGCCGGGCTGCTGGCCGACTACCTGCTCGCGCGCCGCGACGGCCTCGCGCCCGATCCGGAGTGGGAGCACTACGGCCGCGCCGCCTGCGAGTGGCTGGCGATCAGCGCCGACGACATGACCCACTGGCAGGCCTCGGCCTGCGAGGAAGACGCGCTCGAAGCGGCCTGAAGCGGCTGAACGCGGCTGCAAGCCGCGCGCCGGCGCGCCGCTACCGGGCCGTGCCCGTCAGCCACGCCTTGCGGATCAGGCGCCCGCAGTTCACCGACGCCTCGCCGCTGCCGGCCGTGCTCTCGCGCGCCAGGATGCCGTAGACGCTGCGCCCCGCATCGATCCACGGATAGAAGCCGAACGCGCCGGGACTGCTGAAGGCGCCGGCGCCCACGACCGGGTCGTTTTCCACCCAGTGGCCCAGCGAGTAGCTCCAGCTCTCGGTGCTCGGGATCGGCGTGCCGTCGGCGCTCGCGCAGGTCAGCGGGTTGGTGCACACGGCGTGCGTGCCGAGCTGGCTGCCCAGGTGCAGCGAGCCGGCCAGCAGCTTGCGCAGGAAGCGTGCGTAGTCGGCCGCCGTGCTCACCACGCCCCCGGCCGGCTGCGGCTGCGAATAGCTCATGTTGATGTCACCGCCGAGCTGGCCGCGCAGCTCGGCGGCCAGCGAGGCGTTGTTCAGCGCGCCCAGGCCCATCAGGCTGGCGTGCTTCTGCATGTGGCCACCGCCGTAGTCGAAGCGGCCGTCGGAGGCGGCGACGTAGACGCCGTTGTTCAGGTAGCCGAGGCAGCCGTCGACGGTCTGCCCGGGCAGACAGGTCGAGAAGCGCGTGTAGCCGCTGCGCAAGGTGAGGTGCCTGACGTCCTCGGCGCTCGGCGCGCCGCCGCGCCGCTGCAGCACGTAGGCGCCGTACAGCCACTTCGACGCCGAGGCGATGTTCATCGTCGTGCCGGCGCCGTAGGCGTTGCCGCCCACCGCGCCGGAGGCGAGCGCGCCGGCGCGCTCGCCGATCTCCCAGTAGAACGGGTGGATCGCCGCGCAGGCGTTGCTCGCGCTCTGCGCGGTGGCGCTGGCGGCGGCGATGCGCGCGGTGTTGTCGCCACCCGGCGGCGGTGCCGGGGCGCCCGGCGAGCCGGCATCGCCGCCGCCGCCGCCGCAGGCCGTGCCGGCCAGGCCGGCCAGCAGCATGACGAGCCGCCGGCACGATGCGCTCATCCCGGCTCCGCCCCGGGCGCGCGCACCTGGCGCGCCATCGCGAGGGCCCCGGTGCGTTCGAACTCGCGCGCCACGCCCTCGCGGTCGGCGGCCGGGCGGTTCTGGCTGACCTTCCACTTGCCCGCCAGCGTCTCGATCGGGATCTCGATGCCGACGATCGCGCCGAGCATCTTCTCGACGTAGTCGGCCGGCGCGTCGCCGACCGCCCAGGGTGTGTCGCGCCCGGCCTCGTGGGTGTCGGTCAGCCGCGTGACGATGGCGCGCAGCGCCGCCGCGTCCTCGATCGCGCGCAGCGTGCCGCGCGCTTGCACCATCACGTAGTTCCAGGTCGGCACCACCTTGCCGTGCTCGGCCTTGGCGGCGTAGGCGCTCGGGCTCACATAGGCCTGCGGGCCCTGGAACACCGCCAGCACGCGCCGGCCGTTTGCCCGCCGCCACAGCGGGTTGGCGCGCGCCACGTGCGCCACCAGCGTGCCGTGCGCGCCGCGCGCCGCGTCGAGCAGGAAGGGGATGGCGTCGGCGCGCGGCTCGTCGCCGTGGGGCGTGACCAGCAGGCCGAACGGATGCGCGCGCAGCAGCGCGTGCATCACCTCGTCGCGCGTCTCCTCGAAATGGCCGGGCAGGTACACGCTTGCTCGCTCCAGGAAGCCGAAGCGGCGATTGTCCGCCAGTGCGGCATGTCACGCCCGGCCACGCCGCGCTGCGCCCGCTTACCCTTCCTCACCGCATCGGCGCGCCCCTTAGCGGCCGAACACCGGCGCCGGGACGCCCCGCACCGGATCGCGCAACCCGCGCGGCGCGCACACCGAGGCGCCGAGTTCGGCGTGGCGCCGCGGGTCGACGCCGAAGCGCAGCCGCATGCGCGTGGCCAGCGCGTGCGCGGCCAGGCCCTGCGCGGCGCAGCCGTCGGCCCGCATCGCGGCCTCCAGCGCACGCACGAAGGCCTCGGGCCGCCGCGTGGCGAGGAACCACGGCGCGAAGGGCGAAGCCGGCGCATCGGGCGACAGCCCGCTGAGCACCAGGCCGCTGGTCTGCAGCCCGAAGCCCCGGTAGCCCGCCCGAGGGTCTGGCCGAAGTAGCCCTCCGCGAGGTTGATCAGGTCGACGCAGCGCACCCGCCCCAACCCCACAGCACGAGGCCGTGCTCGCGGATTTCGTGCATCTGCATCGCGCCGAGCAGAACCGGGATGGCGGCGAAGAAGAGGAATTCGAAGAAGACGACGATCAGCAGCGTCCGGCCGACGTCGTCGATCGTGCAGCGTGCACCCTTGCCGTGCGGCGCCCTGGCCGGCCAGGGCGCACAGCGCGTCGCACTCGGCCTCGGTGGGCGGGCCTTCGCCAGGGACGTGGACGAACGGGGAGCGGCTAGATTCGGCCTGGGTGATGCACGCGATCAGAGGTACGTGGTATCGCCCCGCGTGACGCCGCGCAGGCTGTCTTCGACCATGCGGCGCCAGTTGTCCATGCGCGTGAGGGTCTCGTTGAGGTGGTCGATGGTGAGCAGCCGGTTGACCACGACGTCTTCCACGTCGAGCACGAAGGGCCACGACTCGCCGCCCACCGGGTCGGCGAGCAGCACGAGGCGGCGCGCGCTGGCCATGCCTTCGCGCAGGTTCTTCTTGTCGCGGTCGATGTTCCAGCGCCATGCCGGGTTGCCGCGCACGATCAGCTCGCCGAGCAGCAGCGCCACGTCCAGCGCCAGCGAGTAGGCGATGTCGACGCCGGCGCGCGCGCTGGCCAGCCAGTGGTCGAGCGCGAACCGCCGCGCATGCAACGCCGGCCAGCGCTCGCCGGCCCAGCGGTTCAGCACGCCGGCCAGCACAGGCCCTTGTTCCATCGGCGCGGCCAGCGCCGGTTCGATGTCGATGCCGGCATCGTCGTGCAGCAGCTGCCCGACGACCGCCAGGCGCTGCGGCAGCACGGTTTTCAGATGGGCCAGGTTCTCCTCGGCCTGCGCCAAGGTGATGGCGCGGCCCCAGCCCACGTGCGGCGCGTCGTAGGGCGGGTAGCTCGCCAGCCGCCCGGCCAGCGTCGGCGCGACGGGCTCGGGCTTCGCGCGGCGCAGCGCTCGGCTCAGGCGATCGAACATCAGAGATACGCCGCCCAGGTCAGGCCGCGCTGGGCTTCGTCCACCACGCGGCGCCAGCTGTCCATGTGAGTGAGATGGGCGTTCGCGTAGTCGATCGTGCAGAGCCTTTCGACCACGATGGCCTCGACGTCGACCTCGAAGCCCCGCGGCGCGCGGCCCACCCGATCGGCCAGCAGCACGAGGCGGCGCGCGCTGGCCATGCCGTCGCGCAGGTTGGCCTTGTCGCGATCGACGCCCCAGCGCCACGCGGGGTTGCCGCGCACGATCAGCTCGCCCAGCACCAGCGCCACGTCCAGCGCCAGCGAGTAAGCAATGTCGGCACCCTCGCGGCGACTGAATTTCCAGTCCTCGCCGAACCTCATGCGCGGCTCGTGCAGCACCGGCCAGCGTTCACCGACCCAGCGGTTCAACGCGCTGGCCAGCGCCGGCCCTTGCTCCAGCGGCGCGGCCAGCGCGGGCTCGATGTCGATGCCGGCGTCGTCGCGCAGCAGCTGGCCCACGATCGCCAGCCGCTGTGGCAGCACGGCTTTCAGATGGGCCAGGTTCTCTTCGGCTTGCTCCAGGGTGATGGCGCGGCCCCAGCCCACGTGCGGCGCATCGTAAGGCGGGTAGCTCGCCAGCCGCGCGGCCAGTGTCGGCGCGGCTGGCTCGGGCTTCGCGCGGCGCAGCGCTCGGGTCAGGCGATCGAACATGCGGCGATGATGCCAGCGCCGCCCGTCAGGAGAACCAGCCCTTGACGGTGTCGAACAGCGCGCGGCCGCCCGCGTCGCCGGCCAGCCCGCCGATCACGCCGCCCACCACGCCGCCGATCACCGTGCCGACACCGGGCACCACCGAACCGATCGCGGCGCCCGCAGCCGCGCCGGCCCACGCCCCCGCCGCCCCGCCGGCCAGGCCGGAGGCGGCACGGCCGGTGTTCTCGCCCACGCGGTTGCCGTCGGCCCGGAAGGCCTGGCCGACTTCGACGGCGCCCATCACCACCGCCACCGGCCGCGCCACGCGGCCCACCGTCTGCAGCGCGCGGCCGCTGTGCGAGAGCGCCTCGCCGGCCTCTTCCATCGCCGTGCCGGCCTGGCGCGCGGCACGGCTGGCGCGCAGCGCGTCGCTGTCCTTGGCGATCTGCAACCGGGTCTCGGAGCTGCTGCCGGTGCGGCCGGCCTTGGATTCGACGTCGATGCGTTCGCTCATGCGCGGGTCGGCCGCCGGGATGTCGACGCGCACATCGACGCGCCGGCCGAAGGCCGGATCGCCCGCCTCCCTGCTCACCTTGGCGTTCGGGTACTGCTGTGCGTAGCGCAGCTCGATGGCATCGCTGGCGCGTGCGCCGTTGGTGTTGTTGGCCACGGCACTCGGGATGCCCTGGCCCTTGGTGACGGACCCGGGCGGCGGGGTATTCACTGTCGATTCGAAGGCAACACCCTTGTCCTTGAGCTGCTTCACCAACGACTCGGTGGGGCCTCCCTTGCCCGTCCACGCACTCTCCGTGAATTCCCACCGCTTGCTGAGAATCGGGTTGTCGCGCAGCACCTGCCCGCCCGCCGCCGTCAGCCCCTGCCCCTCGGCGATCCTCGCCGCGCCGGCCGCACCGGCCTGGCGCCCGCCTTCGTACAGCATGCCGGGCACACCGAAGGTGCCGGGCCGCGCCTGTGCCTCGGCCTGGCGCAGATCCTGGTTGAAGCGCGCGAGGTCGCCGACGCGCCCCTGCGCGACCAGCTGCGATTCGATCGCGGCCTGCGCCTGGTCGGCCAGCGGCCGGTTCTCGCGGCGCGCATCGGCCACCCACTGGCCGAGCTGGCGGGTGTCGAGCTGGCCTTGTGCGTTGGTGGCTTGTTCGACGAGGCCGCGGCCGTCGGCGCCACTGGCGGGGGCTGTGGTGGTGTCGCGCGCGGCCGCGGCGGCGCCCGGCCCGGAACGGGAGTCGATCGGGGTGTACATCAGTCCTCCGGATGAAAGAGCGGGTTCGCGGCGGGCGCCGTCGCCACCGGCCTGACGCGCCGCGAGCGTTGCAAGCGCTGCTCGTCGGCCTGTATCTCGTCGTGCCGGCTCGTCTGCTGCTGCAGCTCGGCGGACGGGCTCCACCACAGCTCGACACCGCCGATCGTGCGGGTGCCGACCAGCACCCAGTGGCCGCTTTCGGCCACATCGGCCACATCGGTCACCTCGACCGGCGCGTCGATCCCGGCGGCCAGGGCCGCCGCGACCTGCCACTGCCAGTCGTCGATCTGCAGCGACCAGACGAACAGCGTGGCGCTGCCGAGCGAGATCATCGCCAGGGCCCGCCGCCGCGTGTGCTCAGAAGCGCAGCAGCGTGAAGGCCACGCTGATGTTCAGCGTGGCCTCGACGCCGTGGCGCGGCGCGTGGTGGCGATGGTGGTGGTCGTCGCGCCCGCCGCCGTGCGACGTCGACATCCCCTGCGACAGGCCGCCCAGGAAGCCGCCGACGAAGCCCAGGCTCAGCAGGCCGGAGCACAGGCGGAAGGCGTTTTCGTAGCGGTCCAGCAGCTTGGCGGCGCCGCCTTTCATCAGGTCGGTCTCGTTGATGTACTGCTGGTCGACGGCGCGCACGCGGCCGTCGGCGTCCACCGCGACGAAGCCCTTGCCGGCCGGGTTCTCGTGCAGCACGTTGCCGTCGGCGGTCACCCAGTCGAGCGCCTCGCCCCAGCCCTTCGCTTCGTCGATCTTCAGGTCGCCGGTCTTGTTGGTGTCGACGCCGCTGACCTGCACGCCGTAGTCGCCGTTGGTGATGGTGACGCGGCTGGACAGCGTCATCGCCTGGTTGCTCTCGAAGGGCGTGGTCTCGATCGTGACCTTGGTGCCGTCTTCCAGCGACAGCGTGGTGGTGCCCCAGAAGTCGAAGGCCTGCTGGCCGTCGATCTTCATGTGCGGGTCGCCCCAGGCCTCGTAGGTTTCGCCGGTGTGCTTGTTGTGGATGGTGACGGTGTTGTCGTCGCCCATGCCGATGCGGTAGTTGTCGTTCTCGAACACCGCCTTGCCGCCCTGCATCGAGGTGCTGGCGTGGGTGGGGTTGGCGGCGTCGCGGCAGTGCGGCGGCGGCGGCAGGCAGCCGCCGGCGAGGATGCCTTGGTGGTGCAGGACGGTCATTGCTGTGCTCCCATTCTTGGACAGTGAACAAGCGCCGCTCGGGCGGCGTGACGGCATTGGGCGCGAGCGCGCGGGCGCTGCCAATCCAGGACCATTCCGAGTCGGGAACGTCCCTGATCGGTCACCGCCCGACTGGGAACGCCCCCAGCTGGGAATGACCGCAGTGGCGCGCCGCGGCGCCTGCCCCTAAGCTGCCGATCCGCTGCATGCCCTGCGCATCGCGCCGCCTGCCATGAACACGATCTCACCCTCGTTGCACTCCGCCGCCCTCGCGCCGGCCTCCGCCGCGGCGCCGCTGGCGCCGGCGGGCGACGCCTGGGCCGGCGCATCGGCGCTACTGGGCGCCGAGGTGGAGCCGCTCGCGCAGGGCCTGTCGGTGGCCGGGCATGCGCAGCGTGTGCTCGCCGAGCTGCTCGACGGCGCGGGCGAGCAGCGCGCCTGAGCGCCTCCGTGGCCGCCGTCCTGCTCGCGCAGCCGCACTGGACGGGCGCGGCGCGTGCGCTGATCTCCGGCTGCCTCGATCTGCGCGACGACGCCGAGCGCATCGCGCTGCTCGAATCGGTGGCGCGCGGCCTGGGCGATGCGCTGTACCCCGCTTTCCTGCGCGTGCTGGCCGAGGTCGGCCGGCACGGCGAACATGCCGCGCAGGCCGCGGTGGCCGCCGCGCTGGTGCAGGGGCTGCGCAGCGGCCGGCTGCCGAGCGGGCGGCGTGCCGCCTGGGGCGCGATGGCCGGGCGCGCCGCCGCGCGCAGCCTCGGCCCGCTGGAGTACCTGTGCGCCAGCGCCGCGCCGGGCGATGGCGGCGCCGCGATGGGCGCGCAGGAGTTCGCCGCCGCCGCGCAGGCGCTGATGGCGCTGGTGGCCAGCCGCGACGACGCGCGCGGCCTCTACTGCGAGAAGCTGCTCGCCGAGGCCGACGACGCGCTCGAAGGCATGCTCACGCGCGACGCACGCCACGCGATGCGCGCGCTCGCGCTGGCCTGGGCCGGCGGCGCCACGCCGGCGGAGGCGAGCGCCGCCTGTCTCGCGGCGCTGCCGGCCGAAGGGCGCGGCAGCGGCCTCGCGCGGCTGCGCCTGGGCCTGCCGCCGGCCTGGCGTTCTCCCCCGGCCGCCTAGAATCCGGGGCGTTCCCGCCCCTGCTGCCGCGCAGGCCCGCTGCGCGCCGTTTCCCATGCCGCATTCCACCCTCACCGCCCTGTCGCCGCTGGACGGCCGCTATGCCGCCAAGGTCGCTCCGCTGCGCCCGCTGCTCTCGGAATTCGGCCTGATGCACCGGCGCGTGCAGGTCGAGGTGGAGTGGTTCATCGCCTTGTCCGACGCCGGCTTCGCCGAGTTCAGGCCGCTGCCCGAAGCCGCGCGCGGGCTGCTGCGCGGGCTGGTGGCGCGCTTCTCGGAGGCCGACGCGCAGGCGATCAAGGACATCGAGCGCACCACCAACCACGACGTCAAGGCGGTCGAGTACTGGATCAAGAGCCGCCTCGAAGCGCACGCCGAGCTGAACGTGGCCGGCGAGTTCGTGCACTTCGCCTGCACCAGCGAGGACATCAACAACACCAGCCATGCGCTGATGCTGAAGGCGGCGCGTGCCGAGGTGGTGCTGCCGGCGCTGGACCGCATCGTCGCCAAGCTCGCCACGATGGCGCACGATCTCGCCGAGGTGCCCATGCTCAGCCGCACGCACGGCCAGACCGCCAGCCCGACCACGGTGGGCAAGGAGATCGCCAACGTCGTCGCGCGCCTCGCCCACGCGCGCGGCCGCATCGCCGAGGTGAAGCTGCTGGCCAAGATGAACGGCGCGGTGGGCAACTACAACGCGCACCTCGCGGCCTGGCCGGAGTTCGACTGGGAGGCGTTCAGCCGCAAGGTGGTCGAGCAGCAGCTCGGCCTCGCCTTCAACGCCTACACGATCCAGATCGAGCCGCACGACTGGATGGCCGAGCTGTTCGACGCGGTGGCGCGCACCAACACCATCCTGATCGACTGGTCGCGCGACGTGTGGGGCTACGTCAGCCTGGGCTACTTCAAGCAGCGCACCAAGGCGGGCGAGATCGGCAGCTCGACGATGCCGCACAAGGTCAACCCGATCGACTTCGAAAACGCCGAGGGCAACTTCGGCCTGGCCAACGCGCTGCTCGCGCACCTGAGCCAGAAGCTGCCGATCAGCCGCTGGCAGCGCGACCTGACCGACTCCACCGTGCTGCGCAACATGGGCGTGGCGCTGGGCTATGCGGTACTGGGCTACGACTCGCTGCTGCGCGGGCTCGACAAGCTGGAAGTCAACCGCGAGGCGCTCGCCGCCGATCTCGACAGCGCCTGGGAGGTGCTGGCCGAGCCGATCCAGACCGTGATGCGGCGCTACTCGCTGCCCAACCCTTACGAGCGCCTGAAGGAGCTGACGCGCGGCAAGGCGATCACCGGCGAGGCGATGCGCGAGTTCATCGACACGCTGGTCGAGCTGCCCGAGGCCGAGCGCACGCGCCTGAAGGCGCTGACGCCGGGCGGCTACACCGGCGCGGCGGCGGCGCTGGCCAAACGCATCTAGAGCGGATCTGACGACGATGAAGTTCACCGACAAGCTCGCCGCCGCCGAACGCGCCAACGACTCGCTGCTGTGCGTCGGGCTCGACCCCGAGCCGTCGAAATTCCCCGGCGCCTGGCAGCACGACGCGGCGCGCATCTTCGACTTCTGCGCGACGATCGTCGACGCGACCAAGGATCTGGTGCTGGCCTACAAGCCGCAGATCGCCTACTTCGCGGCGCAGCGCGCCGAGGACCAGCTCGAACGCCTGCTGGCGCACATCCGCAAGGTGGCGCCGGACGTGCCGGTGATCCTCGACGCCAAGCGCGGCGACATCGGCAGCACCGCCGAGCAGTACGCGCTGGAGGCCTTCGAGCGCTACCAGGCCGACGCGGTGACGCTGTCGCCCTTCATGGGCTTCGACTCGGTCGAGCCCTGGCTGAAGCACGAGGACAAGGGCCTGTTCCTGCTGTGCCGCACCTCGAACCCGGGCGGCTCCGACCTGCAGGCGCAGCGCCTGGTCACCGGCGACCTGCTCTACGAGCACATCGCGCGCCTCGCGCAGGGGCCGTGGAACCGCACGGGCCAGCTCGGGCTGGTGGTGGGCGCCACCTTCCCGGCAGAGATCGAGCGCGTGCGCGAGCTGGCGCCGACGCTGCCGCTCTTGATTCCCGGCGTCGGCGCGCAGGGCGGCGACGCGGTCGCGACCGTGCGCGCCGGCTGGCGCGCGCGCGACGGCCAGACCAGCGCACCGGTGGTGGTGAACTCCTCGCGCGCCATCCTCTACGCCAGCCGCGGCAACGAGTTCGCGGCCGCCGCGCGCGCCGCGGCGCAGGCCACGCGGAGCGCGCTGGCGGCGGGGCGCGGCGCAGCGGGTTAAACCTCCCCTCGTATCGAAAGCCTTCGCGGCAGACTAAGCGGCAGCCGCCCACGGCCGCCTGCCGCGCCTTGAACCCGACCGTCCTCCCCGACCCCCGCCAGGATGCGCGCGAGCTGGTGCGCCGCCACCTGTTCGGCGCCTTCGCGATCGTCTTCGGCCTGAGCGCCGTCCTGCTCGCCACCAACACCGTGCTGCCGCCGGCCGGGCGCGCCGCGCTGCTGGCCGGCACCGTGGTGCTCGCCCTGGCCTGCGCCGCCGGCTGGCACTGGCAGCGCCTGCGCAGCGAGGCGCTGGTGGTGGCGGTGTGCGTCGCCGGCATGGCGCTGCTGGCCACCGGAGCGGTGGTGCACGGCTGGGGCCTCAACGGCCCGGTGATCGGCTTCGTCGCGCTGCTGAGCTTCCTGATGGGCGCAACGATCAGCGTGCGGCTGGGCGTCGCGCTGGCCGCGGTCGGCATGGCGATGCTGCTCGGCCTGGCCTGGGCCGAGCACGCCGGCTGGATCCGCGGCGTGGCGGCGCTGGCCGACATGTCGCTGGAGCGGCGCCTCGTCAACCACCTGCTGCTGCTCGGCGTCGGGCTGACCAGCGGGCTGATGGTGCGGCGCGTGTTCCACCACTACCTCGGCGCCAGCCAGGAGCGCGAGGCGCGCTTCCAGAGCCTGCTGGGCATCGCCGCCGACGCCTACTGGGAGCTCGACGCCTCGCTGTCCCGGACGCACGTCTGGCGACGCCTGGCCGACAACCGCTTCGAGCGCCAGGCCTTGGTGCTGGGCGCGCCGTGGGAGCAGACGGCCTGGGAATTCGAGCCCGGCGCGGCCGAGCAACACCGCCTCGACCTGCTGGCGCAGCGCCCGTTCCGCGACCTGCGCGTGCGCTGGCGGCGCCCCGACGGCACGCGGGTGCACATGCTGTCCAGCGGCGAGCCGCGCTTCGATGCCGACGGGCGCTTCCTCGGCTACTGGGGCGTCACGCGCGATGTCGACGCGCTGACGCGCGCCCAGGAGGCGCTGCGCCGCTCCGAAACGGTGCTGGCCACGCTGGTGGCCACCAGCCCCGACATGATCACGCTCACCGACATGGCCAGCGGCCGCTACGTGATGGTCAACGAGACCTTCACGCGCGTCACCGGCTTCACGCGCGAGGAGGCGATCGGGCGCAGCTCGCTCGAGCTGGGCGTGTGGGCCACCACCGCGCGGCGCGACGAGTTCATCGCGCGGCTGCGCGCGCACGGCCGCGTGCAGGACATGCCGGTCGATTTCGTCGACAAGAGCGGGCACCCCTTCACGCTGCTGCTGGCCGCCTCGGTGTTCGAGCTGGAGGGCGAGAGCTACCTGGTGCTCAACGGCCGCGACGTCACCGAGAGCGAACGCGCGCGGCTGGCGCACGAGGCGGTGCTGCACAACGCCTCGCTGGGCATCGCCTTCACGCGCGAGGGCCGCTTCGAGCAGGCCAACCCGGCGCTCGAGAAGATGCTCGGCTGGGCGCCCGGCACGCTGGTCGGCCAGCCGGGCCGCGTGGTGTGGGCGAGCGACGCCGAGTACGCCGAGATCGGCGCGCTGATCGGCCCGCCGCTGGCGCGCGGCGAGCCGGTGGAGTTCGTGCGCGAGCTGGCGCGGCGCGACGGCAGCGCGTTCTGGTGCCGCATGCTCGCCAAGGCGGTCGACCCGACGCACCCGATGCGCGGCGGCACGATCTGGATCGTCGAGGACATCACCGAGCGCCGCCGCACCGAGCAGGCGCTGGCGCGCGCGCGAGACGAGGCCGAGGCGGCGAGCCGCGCGAAAAGTGCGTTCCTCGCCAACACCAGCCACGAGATCCGCACGCCGCTCAACGGCCTGCTCGGGCTGGCGCGGCTGGCGCGCCGCCCCGAGCTGGACGAGGCGCGCCGGCGCCAGTACCTGGAGCAGATCGCCGAGAGCGCCGAGACGCTGTCGGCGATCATCTCCGACGTGCTCGATCTCTCCAAGATCGAGGCCGGCCGGCTCGACATCGAGCATGTCGCCTTCGACCTGCGCGCGCTGCTCGAATCGCTGCGCCGCGTGCACGACACGCTGGCCGAGGCGCGCGGCCTCGGCTTCGCGCTGCACGTCGACGCGAGCGTGCCGCAGTGGGTGGGGGGCGACCCGGTGCGCGTGCGGCAGGTGCTCGTCAACTACCTGAGCAACGCGCTGAAGTTCACCGAGCGCGGCGCGGTGTCGCTGCACGCCGGCGTGGCCGCGGGCGGCGCGCTGCGCTTCGAGGTGCGCGACAGCGGCCCGGGCATCGCGCCCGAGGTGCGCGCGCGGCTCTTCCAGCCCTTCATGCAGGCCGACCAGTCGACCACGCGGCGCTTCGGCGGCAGCGGCCTCGGGCTGTCGATCTGCCACGAGCTGGCCGCGCTGATGGGTGGCGCGGTCGGCGTCGACAGCGCGCTCGGACAGGGCAGCTGCTTCTGGGTCGAGCTGCCGCTGCGCGCCGCCCGGGCGCCGCAGCGCGACTCCGGCTTCGGCGCGCTGGAGGCCTCGCCGCTGGCTGGCGCGCGCGTGCTGATGGTGGAGGACAACCCCGTCAACATGACGATCGCGGTGGCGATGCTCGAGCAGTGGGGCGTGCAGGTCGAGCAGGCCGGCGACGGGCGCCAGGCGCTCGCCGCGGTGGAGCGCGCCGAGCGCGAGGGCCGCCCGCTCGACGCGGTGCTGATGGACGTGCAGATGCCGGTGATGAGCGGCTACGAGGCGACCCGCGCGCTGCGCGCCCGACCCGGCGGCGCGCGCCTGCCGATCATCGCGCTGACCGCCGCGGCGCTCACCTCGGAGCGCGACGAGGCGCTGGCCAGCGGCATGGACGGCTTCCTCACCAAGCCGATCGACATGGGCAAGCTGCACGACGCGCTGACGGCCGCGCTGGCGCGGCGGGCGTCGTAACATCGTCGATTCCTTGCCGCCACCGCCCGGATGAAGCCCCGCCCCCGCCTGCCGCCGCCGGAAGCTTCGCAGACGGTGCGCCGGCTGATCGGCAGCCTGTTCTTCGGCACCGCCACGCTCGCCGCGCTCGGCGGCGCGCTGTCGATCGCGCTGCTGCCGGCGGCGCTGACGGCCGGCGTGCGGGCCGGCACCGCATTCGCCTTCCTGGCCTATGCCGCGCTGTGCGCGCGGCTGTGGGCGCTCGGCCGCGGCGATCGCCTCGTGCGGCTGAACGCGGCGCTGCAAGGCGTGGCGCTGGGTGCGATCGCGCTCGCGGCGGCGGCCGGCATCGTGCTCGACGACGGCCTGCGCAACCCCGGCCTGGGCTTCCTCGGCCTGGTGGTGTGCCTGCTCGGCGCGGTGGCCGGGCTGCGCCACGCGCTGGCGGCGGCCGGCGCCGCGCTGCTGACGGTCACCGGCCTGGCCGCGGCGCAGGCGCTCGGGCACATCGCCACGCTGCCCGGCGCGGCCTCGACGGCGCTGCTGCTGGCCATCCACGCGCTGCTGATCGGCAGCGGCGCGGCCGGCGGCGCGCTGATGGCGCGCGTGATCGATCACTTCCTCGCCGACAGCGCGCAGCGCGAGCGGCGCGTGCGCGCGCTGCTCGGCATCGCGGTCGACTGGTACTGGGAGCAGGACGAGGAGTTCCGCTTCACGCGCGTCACCGAGAGCCGCGCCGGCGCGGCCGCGCTGTCGCCGCAGCGCGCGCTCGGCCGCACGCCCTGGGAGAACGCCGGCCTCGGGCTCGACGACGAGACGCTGGACGCGCACCGCGCCGACCTGGAGGCGCACCGCCCGTTCAGCAACCTGAGCGCCAGCACGCTCGACGCGCAGGGCCGCGCGCGCCACCTCGCGCTCAGCGGCGAGCCGCAGTTCGACGACAACGGCATCTTCCGCGGCTACTGGGGCGTGGGCCGCGACGTCACCGCGCAGGTGCGCGCGCAGCAGGCGGTGGCGGCCAGCGAGACGCGCTACCGCTCGCTGTTCACGCGCTCGCCCTCGGCGATGGTGCTGCACCGGCGCGGCACCGTGCTCGACGCCAACGCCGCCGCCGCGCGCCTGTTCGGCTACCGCGACGCCGAGGCGATGAAGGGCAGCCACCTGCTCGACCACTTCGCCGCGCCCGAGCGGCGCCAGGCGCTGCGCGAGCGCATCGCGCAGGCGGAACGGCTCGCGCCCGGCGAGGCGCTGCCGGTGGTCGACGAGCAGATGCTCGCGCTCGACGGCCGCCCGGTGGTGGTGGAGGCCACCGCGGTGGCGGTCGACAGCGTGGCGGGCCCCGCGCTGCTGACGATGTACGTCGACATCACCGCGCGCAAGAGCGCCGAGGCGGCGCTGCGCCGCTCCGAAGCGCTGCTGTCGCACCTGTTCGCGACCAGCCCCGACTGCCTGACGCTGACCGAGCTCGACAGCGGCCGCTACGCGCTCGTCAACGACTGCTTCCTGCAGGTCTCGGGGCATCGCCGCGAGGAGGTGATCGGCCGCACCGACGCCGAGATCGGCATCTGGCAGCGTCCCGAGAACCGCGAGGCCTTCGTCGCCGCGATCCGCCGCGACGGCAGCGTGCAGGCGGCGCCGGTCACCTTCCGGCACCGCGACGGCCGGCGCATCCCGATGCTGGTGTCGGGCGCGCGCTTCGACTTCGACGGCCAGCGCTTCCTGGTGCTGGCCGGTCGCGACGTCAGCGCCAGCGAGCAGACGCGCCTGGAGGTCGAGGCCATCCTCAACACCGTGACGCTGGCGATCGCCTTCGTGCGCCACCAGCGCATCGTGCGCATCAACGCGCGGCATCGCGAGATGTTCGGCTGGAGCCCCGAGGAGCTGCGCGACGCCACGCTGTCGGTGCTGTGGCCCGACCCGGCCGAGTTCCAGCGCCTGCGCCGCGAGGCGATCGGCAAGCTGCGCGGCAAGCACGGCTACGAGTGCGAGGCCCAGCTCAAGCGGCGCGACGGCAGCCTGTTCTGGGTGCGCCTGCAGGCGCAGTCGGTCGACCCGAGCAACCCGATCGGCGGCGGCACGATCTGGACCGCCGAGGACATCACCGAGCGCCGCCAGACGCAGCTCGCGCTGGCCGACGCGCGCGACGCCGCCGAGGCGGCGAGCCGCGCCAAGAGCGCCTTCCTGGCCAACACCAGCCACGAGATCCGCACGCCGCTCAACGGCCTGCTCGGGCTGGCGCGGCTGGCGATGCAGCCCGGCGTCAGCGAGCAGCGTCGCCAGCAGTACCTGGCGCAGATGATCGACAGCACGCAGAGCCTGACCGGCATCATCTCGGACATCCTCGATCTGTCGAAGGTCGAGGCCGGCCGCATCGCGCTGGAAGACCTCGCCTTCGGCCTGCGCGACACGCTCGCCGCGGTGCACCACGCCTACCTGCCGCTGGCCGAGGCCAAGGGGCTGACGTTGCTGCTGTCGGTGGCCGATACGGTGCCGCCCACGGTGCGCGGCGACCCGCTGCGCGTGCGTCAGATCCTCACCAACTTCGTCGCCAACGCGATCAAGTTCACCGAGCGCGGCAGCGTGCGCATCGAGGCCGGCATGCGCGGCGAACTGATCCGCCTGGCGGTGCACGACACCGGCCCGGGCATCGCGGTGGAGACGCAGCAGCGCCTCTTCACGCCCTTCTCGCAGGCCGACGACTCGATCACGCGGCGCTACGGCGGCACCGGGCTGGGCCTGTCGATCTGCCGCGAGCTGGCCACGCTGATGGGCGGCAGCGTCGGCGTCAACAGCGCGCCCGGCTACGGCAGCGCCTTCTGGGCCGACCTGCCGCTGCCGGCCGCCGCGCTGCCGGCGCCGCAGCCCGCCGAGGGCGACGCGCTCGCGCCGCTGCAGGGCGGGCGCGTGCTGGTGGCCGAGGACAACCCGGTCAACATGCTGATCGCGGTGGCGATGCTCGAGCAGTGGGGGCTCGACGTCACCCAGGCGAGCGACGGCGCCGGCGCGGTGGAAGCGGTGGAGGCCGCAGCCGCCGCCGGGCGGCCCTTCGACCTGGTGCTGATGGACGTGCACATGCCGGTGATGAGCGGCCACGCCGCGGTGCGCGCGCTGCGCGCGAAGTTCGACGCCGAGACGCTGCCGGTGATCGCGCTGACCGCCGCCGCGCTGACCTCCGAGCGCGACGAAGCGCTCGCCGCCGGCATGAACGACTTCCTGACCAAGCCGATCGACGTGGCGCGGCTGCGCCAGACGCTGGCGCGACACCTTACAATCCGCGCGCACTCGTTGCCCGTCATCGGGGAGTAGCCGCCCCGCGCCCGCCAAGGCGCGGGAGCTGCCGTCAACACACTCGGCCCGCAGGCCGTGGCGGCAGCAGCCCTTCCGGCCCGGCAAGACCGTTGACCACACGCCTCCATCCGCGGCCGGGGAGGTCGTGCGGTCATCCGTCTCGCTCCCGGCCCGGAGATTCTCCTTGGAAGCTTTTCTCGTCTCCACCGGCATCGTCGCGCTCGGTGAAATGGGCGACAAGACGCAGCTGCTCGCGCTGCTGCTGGCCGCGCGCTTTCGCCGCCCCGTGCCCATCGTGCTGGGCATCCTCGTGGCCACGCTGGTCAACCACGCGCTCGCCGGCCTGGTCGGCGAGGGCATCGCGCGCGCCCTCGGCCCCGACGTGCTGCGCTGGACGATCGGGCTGTCGTTCCTCGCGATGGCCGGCTGGATGCTGGTGCCCGACAAGATCGACGAGGAAGCCGAAGGCGGCACGCAGCGCTTCGGCGTGTTCGGCACCACCGTGCTGGCCTTCTTCCTCGCCGAGATGGGCGACAAGACGCAGATCGCCACCGTGGCGCTGGCCGCGCGCTACGCCGAGCTGGGCGCGGTGGTGGCCGGCACCACGCTGGGCATGATGATCGCCAACGTGCCGGCCGTGCTGCTCGGCGACGTGGTGGCCAAGAAGGTGTCGATGCGCCTGGTGCACGCCATCGCGGCGGCGATCTTCGCCGTGCTGGGGGTGCTGACGCTGGCGAATGCGGGGCAGCTGTTCTGATCGGCGAAAGCCGCTCAGCGCCCGGCCTTCACGCTGACATGGCTGTGGGGAACGAGCGTGCCCAGCGCCGCTTCGAGCGCCGGCACCAGCGGCAGCAGGTGATGCAGCTCGTTCGAGACCGCGTCCAGGACGATCACCGCCAGCGGCAGGGCCGACGGGTTCTGCTGGTAGGGCAGGTTCTTGTCGACGGTGATGAAGGCGTCGTACCGGGCCGCCGCGAGCGCCAGCAGCCTGCCGTTCTTGACGCCCGACCATCCGGCCTGGACGACCGTCGCCACCTCATGGCCCGGCAGCGCCTGGCGCAGCCGCGCGGGAACGCACTCGTCAAGCAGCAGGCGCATCGGCGGCGAGCCGCTCGCGTGCCGCTTCGAGGACGGCAATCGCGCGCTCGCGCGAGACGGTCGGGAAGTCCTCCAGGAACTCCTCCAGCGTGGAAGACCCTTCGAGGTAATCGAACAGGTTCTTGACCGGAACGCGCGTGCCCGTGAAGCACAGCGCGCCGCTCATGATCTCCGGATCCCGTGTCACGAGGGAAGAGTCCATAGCCTTCTCCAGTGGGCAGGAGTCTACCGCGCGGCCCTCAGTGATGCAGCCTCGGCGCGTTCATCGCCCCGTGCTGCGCGCTCCAGCGGTTCAGCTCCAGCCGGTCGAGCAGCAGCTCGACGTTCTCGGCCACCAGCGGGCGCGACAGGTGGTGTCCCTGGCCGGCCTCGCAGCCCATGCGGCGCAGCTGCTCGAACTGCGACTCGGTCTCGATGCCCTCGGCGATCACCGACTTGCCCAGCGACGCGCCGAGCGTGACGATGGCGCGCACCACCTCGGCCTCCTTCGAGCCGCTGCGCATGCCGCGCACGAACGAGGCGTCGATCTTCAGGCTGTCGATCGGCAGCGACGACAGGTAGGCGAGCGACGAGTAGCCGGTGCCGAAGTCGTCGATCGACAGCCCGACGCCCAGCTCGCGCAACTGCGCCAGCGTCTGCACGGCGCCGTCGACGCGGTGCATCAGCACGTTCTCGGTCAGCTCCAGCGTCAGCTGGCCGGGGTGCAGCCGCGCGGCGACGAGGGCGCGCGTCACGCGCTGCGCGAAGCCGCTGTGCGCGAGGTCGTTGCCCGACACGTTGACCTGCATCGTCAGCTCGCCGAAGGCCTCGCCGCGCGCCTGCCACAGCTTGAGCTGGCGGCAGGCGCTGTCGAGCACGAAGTCGGTCAGCGGCGCGATCAGCGCCGACTCCTCGGCGATCGGGATGAACACCGCCGGGCTGATCAGCCCCTCGCTCGGATGCAGCCAGCGCGCCAGCGCCTCGAAGCCGGTGAGCCGCCCGGTGGCGAGGTTGAAGAGAGGCTGGTAAGCCACCGCCAGCTGGCCGTTTTCGAGCGCGCGGCGCAGCTCGCCTTCCAGGCGCACGCGCTCGCTGACCTGCTGGTGAAGCCCGGCGTCGAAGAGGGCGTGGCGCGCCTTGCCGTCGGCCTTGGCGCGGTACATCGCGATGTCGGCGTCGCGCAGCACCTCCTCGGGCAGCGTGTAGCCGAAGGTGCTGAAGGTGATGCCGATGCTCGCGCTGGTGGTGATCTCGGTGGCGCCGATCTGCAGCGGCTCACCGAGCACGATCTGCAGCCGCTCGGCCAGCGCGACGGCGTGCGCCTCGCGCTCCAGGTGCTCGCACAGCACCGCGAACTCGTCGCCGCCCAGGCGCGCCACCACGTCGCCGGGGCGCACGTGCTCGCGGATGCGCCGCGCCACCTGCACCAGGAAGGCGTCGCCGGCGCCGTGGCCCATGCTGTCGTTGATCAGCTTGAAGCGGTCGAAATCGAGGAACATCACCGCGAAGCGGCGCTCCGGGTCGCGGCGCGCCGCCTCGATCGAGCGCGCCAGGTGCTCGTGGAAGCGCGCGCGGTTGGGCAGCCCGGTCAGGCTGTCGTGGAAGGCGATGTGCTGCAGCCGCGCCTCGGCGCTGCGCCGCGCGCTGATGTCCTGCGCCTGCACGATCAGGCTGCAGGCGTCGTCGCCCGCGCCGTCGAAGAAGCTCGCGTCCAGCGCCACCCACACGTCGCCGCCGTCGGCGTGGCGGCAGCGCAGCTCGACGGCAAAGGCGCCGATCTCGCGGCGGTGCACGCGCGCCAGCTGCGCGGCCACGGTGGCGGCATCGTCGGCGTGCACCAGCGCGGCCAGCTGCTGGCCGACCAGCGCCTCCTCGGCCTGGCCGAGCAGCGCGCCGAGCGCGCGGTTGACCTGGCGCACCGCGCCGTCGGCCGACACCAGCGCCATGCCGATCGCCGCGTGCGTGAAGGCGCTGTGGAAGCGCTGCTCGCTCAGCGCCAGCGCGCGCACGTGCAGCGCGGCCTGCGCAGCCTCGCGCTCGGCGGCCTCGACGCGGCTGCGCCGCATCGCCTCGTCGGCCTCCTGCTGGCGGAAGAAGAAGTGCAGCGTGGCCAGCAGCAAGGCGATGATGGGCACGCCGGCCATCAGCACGCCGGGGCCGGACTGGCCCACCGTCAGGTGCAGCAGCGCCGCCACGCTGGCGCTGCCGGCGTAAGCCAGCGCCACCCAGCCGAAGTTGGCGAACAGCTCGCGCGACAGGATCGGCTGGTTGCGCTTGAGGTGGATGACCGCGGTGGCGAGCACCGTGTTGAGCACGAAGTAGACGATCGAGAAGGCCATCGCGGCGAGCATCAGCACGCCGCTGTCGTAGAAGCCGCTGCCGCGCAGCGCGGCGAGCACGGCGTCGAGCAGCGCGCCGGCGACGGCCATCGAGACGACCGCCATCGCCGGGCTCGCGATGCGGCTGGTCCAGCGCTTCGAGGTGCGCCACGAGCCCACCAGCGCCTCGCCGGCGGCGGCCAGCACCGCGGCCGCGCCGCCGTGCATCAACAGCACGAGGAAGACGAAGATCTCGCCGGCCGCGAAGGAGTGGGTCGAGCGCGGAATGCGCACCGGGAAGAAGCCGGCCAGCGCCGCGATCGCCGCGCCGGCGACGATCTGCAGCAGCGCGCTGCGCGGCAGCGCCAGCACCTCGCCGAGGCTCCAGGCGAGCACCGCCGCGCCGATGCTCACCATCGTCCACCAGTAGGCGGTGGCGCGGGCGTTGTAGTCGGGCATCAGCGCCGCGTGCAGGCGCCGCCAGGGCGTGGCGGGCGGGCGCATCAGTGCTCGACGATGACGATGAAGGACAGCAGATGGCCCACGGCGCGGCTCCCGCAGGCGACTTGGGCCTGCCCTCGTTGACGACGTCCTGCGACGGACACGAATTCGTATCCATCTGTTTCTGAGCCGTCATGCTAGAGAGCCCGCCACGCGGCGTGTCGGAACAAAGTCGCGCCGAGCGCACGGCACGGCGCGGCTATGCGGCAGTATTTCCCGCCGCCGCGTCAGTCAAGACTGACTTCGGTGCGCACCGTGCCGGCCCGCTGCGCGCGCGCCGTCAGCGCGAGCCGCGTGCCCTTGGGCGCGCGCACGACCCATTCGGCGACGGCGCGATCCGCCGTCATCTCGCGGGCGGGCAGGAAGGCGATCTGCGACTGCTTGGGCGCATGGCCTTCGAGCTGCGGGCCTTCGATGCGCGGCTTGCCGGACACCAGCGCGATGGCCGGGTCGCCTTGCGGCAGCGCGATCTCGAACACCACGCCGCGCACCACCTTGCGCTGCAAGGCGCGCTGGCTGACGTAGGCCGGCAGCCAGCCGGCGTTGGCCACCGCCAGGCGCACGCGCCAGGTGTCGGGGCCGAGCGCGCGCACCTCGGTGCGCAGCAGCTCCAGCCGGGGCAGGCTCAGCGCCAGTTGCGTCATCCAGGCCGGAAAGCGTGCCGCCTCGCGTTCGCGCAGATGCGGCGGCGGGTTGCGCCAGAAGTTCATCTTGTCCCAGCCGCCGATCTCCACCGCGCCGAGCTGCGGGTGCATGAAGGGCTTCCACTCGACGTGCGCCTGGCCGCCGCATTGCTCGTCGCTCCACTTCAAGAGCTTCAGCTCGTCGTCCACCGGGTGCTCACGGAACCAGTCGATCCACTTGTAGCCCTGGATGTCGGCGGCCTGATTCGGCGACCAGATCTCCACCACCCAGAACAGCGCGCCCAGGTGCTCGTAGAGCCAGTCCTGCGTGCCGCCGATCACTTCCTTGGGGTGGTACTTGAACTCGTGCCAGATGCTCACCGCCGGGTAGCCGGTCAGCTCGCTGCCGAGCTGGCTGAAGCGCTGGTACGACCACAAATCCTCGGGAATCATGTCGTCGTCGCTGCAGGTGCCCATGGGCCGCAGGATCACGCCGCTGTGCGTGTGGTAGCTGATGCCGGCACCGATGTTCGGATGCTTCACGACGAAGTCGACCATCGCGCGCACCTCGGGCTCGCTGGTCGGGTAGGGCCCGGCGCCGAGCTGCTCGAACTCCTGGCGCCAGAAGGCCGGGAAGTTGCGGTTCAGGTCCAGGCCTTCGCGGTCGCGGTTCACCTTGACCGTCAGGCCGTCCCAGTTGGCCAGCGTGCCCTCGGGCATCAGCCGGTAATACTCGCCGCCGAACTCGCCGGGCTCGCGCGCGACCATCAGGCGCGGGTCGCGCTCGCACTTCTTGTAGGCGCCGTGCGGGTCGGGGATGCGCATCGTCAGGATGCGGCCGTCGCCGTCCACGTCTTCCATCGTCAGCCCGTCGACCGGCGCTTCGTCGAAGGGATAAGGCCGCGTCGACGAGCGGATGTGGCGCGGCCGCTCCGCCAGCGCCAGCTCGGCGCCGTCGGGGTTCAGGCGCGGGCAGAGATACAGCGCGCGCGTGTCGAGCAGATGGGTGATCTTCGCGTCGCTGCCGTAGCCGCTGACGAGCTGGTGCAGGTAGTACAGCACCGCGGTGCTGGCGGTCAGCTCGGCGGCGTGGATGTTGCCGTCGCACCAGAAGGCCGGCTTGTCGCCGGCCGCGCCGGTGGCCGTGTTGGTGACCGTCGCGACCCAGATGTCGCGCCCCTCGTGGCTCTTGCCGATGGACTCGACGGCGACGAGGTTCGGGTGCGCGTCGGCATAGTCGAACAGCAATCGCGTCAGCGCGTCGTACTTGTAGAACGTGTCGAAGCGCGGCGTGGGCGTGGCGGGTTGCGTCATGGGTTCGATGCAGTCAGAGGATGCGCGCGCCATCGCGGAACACCGCCAGCTCGCCGCTGGTCAGCGGCGTCCAGCGCTCGTCGGTGGTCAGCGGTTCGGTGACGATCACCGCGACGCGGTCGGAAGGCGTGGTGACGCTCGCGAAGTCGACCGACACATCCTCGTCGGCCAGCCGCGCGCTGCGGAACGGGTGCTCGCGCACCAGCCAGTGCAGCTGCGTGGCGCAGTGCGTCCACAGCGCCTCGCCGTTGCCGAGCATGAAGTTGAAGCTGCCGTGCGCGGCGATGCCGGGTGCGAGTTCGCGCAGCGTGGCGCTCAGCTCCTCGACGCTGGGCAGGCTGGCGTGCGCCTTGGCGAGTTCCTGCATCAGCCAGCAGAAGGCGCGCTCGCTGTCGGTGTCGCCCACCGGACGGAAGCTCGCGTGCAGGCGCGGCGCGTAGCCCTTCAGGTCGCCGTTGTGCGCGAACACCCAGTGCCGCCCCCACAGCTCGCGCTGGAACGGGTGCGTGTTCTCCAGCGCCACGCGGCCCTGCGTGGCCTTGCGGATGTGCGCGATGACGACGCGGCTCTTGATCGGGTAGCGCCGCACCATCTCGGCCACCGGCGAGTGGCGCGCGCTCGCCGCATCGACGAAGACCCGCGCGCCGCGGCCCTCGAAGAAGGCGATGCCGAAACCGTCCTTGTGCTCCTCGGCGCGGGTGGAAAAGCCGGTGAAGCTGAACACCACGTCGGTGGGCGTGTTGGCGTTCAGGCCGAGCAGCTGGCACATGACTCGGTCTATTCGGTGAAGAGACGGTAGAAGCCCTTGGCCGTGAGCAGCTGGCCGGGGTTGCTGCTCTCGTCGAGCACGCCGGCGAGGCGCTGGCGCACGCGTGCACTGCGCGTGCCGCGCCACAGCACCAGGTCGGCCAGCCACGGATGGCGGTTGACCCAGTTGGCGCGCTCGTAGAGCGCGAAGCGCGGCTTCAGCGCGGCCAGGCGCGCTTCGTAGTCGGCGCGCACCGCCGCGTCGTCCCACCGCTGCACTTTTCCTTGCAGCACGGCTTCGGCGGCGAGCATGCCGGTCTCCAGCGCCTTGCCGATGCCCTCGCCGGTGAAGGCATAGGTGCTGCCCGCCGCCTCGCCGGTCACCAGCAGCCCGGGCCGCGACCAGCGCGCGCCGGCCAGCGAGGTGCGCAGCGGCGCGCCCTTGGGCGCCGCGAGCCACTGCCCGCCGGCCACCAACTCGCGCGCCGCCGGGTAGATGCGCGTGAAGGCGGCGAGCAGCGCGCGCAGGTTGACGTCGCGGGACGTGAACGCACCGACACCGACGTTGAAGACGCCGTTGCGGCACGGAAAGATCCAGCCGTAGCCAGGCGCGACGGCGCGGTGCCAGATCACTTCGAGCTGGTCGATCCGCGAGCGCATCGCCTCGTTGCGCAGGTAGCCGCGCAGCGCGACGCCGCTGGGCCGCTGGCGCAGCGCCATGCCGGTGGCGATCAAGGCCTGCGGCTGGCTGCCGCTGGCCAGCAGCAGCCAGCCGCAGCGGATGACGCGCTCATCTTCTCCGTTAGCGATGCGCGCGCCGACGACGGCGCCGTTCTCTTCGACCGGCGCGACGAAACGCACCGGCGCGAACAGCCGCGCACCGGCACGCAGCGCGCCGCGGCAGACGACCGCATCGAGTTCGCGGCGCGCCAGCACCGCCAGCGTGCCCGGCACGTCGACGCGGATGCCGCGCGGCGACACCAGGCCCACATGCGCGGCCGGCTGCGCGCAAGCCATCACTTCGTCGAGCACGCCCAGGCGCTTCAGCGCGCGGTGCGCATCGGGGATCAAGCCGTCGCCGCAGACCTTGTCGCGCGGGAATGCGTGCTGGTCGACCAGCGCCACCTCCAGCCCACCGCGCGCCAGCAGCGTGGCCGCCGCGCTGCCGGCCGGGCCGGCACCGACGACGAGCACGTCGCAGCGTTCGGGAAGCTGATCCAGAGGCAGGTTCATGAGGAGGGGCCGCCGAATTCTAGGCAGCGCCTCAGAAAAGCTGGGGCTGGCCGCCGAAGCGCGCTCGCTCGATCTCCAGCAGCTTCAGCTTGGTGGCCACGCCGCCCGGCGCCGAGAAACCGCCGCTGGCGCCGCCGGCGGCCAGCACGCGGTGGCAGGGCACGATGATCGCGAACGGATTCGCGCCCAGCGCCTGGCCGACCGCGCGCGCCGCGCCCGGCTCGCCGAGAACCTCGGCCAGCTCGCCGTAGGTGCAGGTGTGGCCGGGGCCGATGCGGCGCGCGGCGTCGTAGACGCGCTGGTGGAACTCGGGCACGCCGGCCATGTCGAGCGCGATGTCGTCCAGCGGCTGCGGCCGCCCCGCCAGCAGCGAGCGCAGCGCCGCAATCGCCGCCGCGATGGCCGGCGTCGGCGCGGCTTCGCTCGAATCGGGGTGGCGGCGGCGCAGGCTGGCCAGCGTGCGCGCACGATCCGCACCCGGCAGCATCAGGCCGCGCACGCCGGCCTCGCCCCAGACGATCGCGCAGTCGCCGAGCGGCGTCTCGAACCAGGCGTGCTGCGTGCGGCGGCCCATGCCCGGCATTGTGCGCGTTGACGGCGCTCAAGCCCCACGCCCCCACTCGGGGCGACGATGGGCTCAGTCAATCAACGAGAAAGGAAGCCCAATGAGCTTGTTCCACGCCGTGGTCTGGGTCGATCACCAGAAAGCGCAGATCCTGCAGTTCGACGCCGAACACGTGCAGGCGCAGAAGATCAAGGCGCACACGCACCACACCGCGCAGCACGGCAGCGGCGTGCGCACCAGCCACGAGTTCTTCGGCGAGGTGTGCGATGCGCTGGCCGGCATCACCGAGGTGCTGGTGACCGGCTCGCGCACGAACCTGGCCGACTTCAAGCACTACGCCGACAAGCATCGCCCCGCGACCGCCAAGCAGATCGTCGGCTACGAGACGGTCGACCATCCGAGCGACGCGCAACTCGTTGCGCTCGCCCGCAAGTACTTCCTGAAGTACGACCGGATGGCCGGCACGCCAACGCCGATGTGAGCTTGACTCCGTTCGGGCTCAGGGCGAACGGTTTTACGACCCCTTCACCACCAACCGGGCCGCATGCAACAGCGGCTCGGTATACCCGCTGGGCTGCTGCTTGCCCTTGAAGACGAGGTCCAGCGCAGCCTGGTAGGCGCGGCTGGTTTTCCAGTTCCCCGCCATCGGCTGGTAGAGCGGGTCGCCGGCGTTCTGCTGGTCCACCACCTTGGCCATGCGGCGGAAGGTCGATTCGACCTGCGCCTTGGTCACCACGCCGTGCTCCAGCCAGTTGGCGATGTGCTGGCTGCTGATGCGCAGCGTGGCGCGGTCTTCCATCAGGCCGACGTCGTGGATGTCGGGCACCTTGGAGCAGCCCACGCCCTGGTCGACCCAGCGCACCACGTAGCCGAGGATGCCCTGGACGTTGTTGTCCAGCTCCTGCTGGCGCTGCTCGTCGCTCCAGTTCGCCTTCTTCACCGCCGGCACGGTCAGCAGGCCGGCGAGCAGCGTCTCGCGCTCGGCGTCCGCGTCGACCTTCTCCAGCTCCTTCTGCACCTTGAACACGTCGACCTGGTGGTAGTGCAGCGCGTGCAGCGTCGCCGCCGTCGGGCTCGGCACCCAGGCGGTGTTGGCGCCGGCGCGCGGGTGCACGATCTTCTGCTCCAGCATCGCCTTCATCAGGTCGGGCATGGCCCACATGCCCTTGCCGATCTGCGCCTTGCCGCGCAGCCCGCAGGCCAGGCCCACCAGCACGTTGTTGCGCTCGTAGGCCTGGATCCAGGCGCTGGACTTCATGTCGCCCTTGCGCAGCATCGGCCCGGCCAGCATCGCGGTGTGCATCTCGTCGCCGGTGCGGTCCAGGAAGCCGGTGTTGATGAAGGCCACGCGCGAGGCCGCCGCGGCGATGCAGGCCTTCAGGTTGACGCTGGTGCGGCGCTCCTCGTCCATGATGCCGAGCTTCACCGTGCTGTCCGGCAGGCCGAGCAGCTTCTCGACGCGGCCGAACAGCTCGGCGGCGAAGGCCACTTCTTCGGGTCCGTGCATCTTCGGCTTGACGATGTAGACCGAGCCGCTGCGCGAGTTGGAGATGCCGCCCTTGCCGCGGCCTTGCAGGTCGTGCAGCGCGATCGTGGTGGTGATCACCGCGTCCATGATCCCCTCGGGGATCTCGCGGCGATCCTCGCCCCACAGGATCGCCGGGTTCGTCATCAGGTGGCCGACGTTGCGCACGAACAGCAGCGAGCGGCCGTGCAGCAGCACGTCCTCGCCGCGCGGGCCGGTGTAGCGGCGGTCCGGGTTCAGGCCGCGCGTGAAGCTCTTGCCGCCCTTGCTGACTTCTTCGGTGAGCGTGCCCTGGATGATGCCCAGCCAGTTGCCGTAGGCGAGCACCTTGTCTTCCGCGTCGACCACCGCGACCGAATCCTCCAGGTCGAGGATGGTCGACAGCGCGGCTTCGAGCACGAGGTCGGCCACGCCCGCCGGGTCGGTGGCGCCGATCGCGTGGCTCTTGTCGATGCGGATGTCCAGGTGCAGGCCGTGGTGCGACAGCAGCACAGCCGAAGGCGCGTCCGCCTCGCCCTGGAAGCCGACGAACTGCGCCGGGTTCTTCAGGCCGACGCTCTTGCCGTTCTTCAGCGTGACGAGCAGGTTGTTGTCGACCACGCGGTAGGCGGTGGAGGCTATGTGCGAGCCCGTCTTGAGCGGCACGCAGCGGTCCAGCACGTAGCGCGCGTACTCGATCACCTTGGCGCCGCGCTTCGGGTTGTAGCCGCGGCCCTTCTCGCAGCCGTCGGCCTCGCTCAGCACGTCGGTGCCGTACAGCGCGTCGTACAGCGAGCCCCAGCGCGCGTTGGCGGCGTTCAGCGCATAGCGCGCGTTGGTGATCGGCACGACGAGCTGCGGGCCGGCCTGCAGGGCGAGCTCGGCGTCGACGTTCTTCGTGGTCGCCTTGACCTTCTTGGGCTCGGGCACCAGGTAGCCGATCTGCTCCAGGAACTTGCGATACGCCTTCGGCTTGGCGATCGGGCCGGGGTTGGCGCGGTGCCATTGGTCGAGTTCGCTCTGCAGGCGATCACGCTCGGCCAGCAGCGCGGCGTTCTTCGGCGCGAGGTCGGCGACGATCGCATCGAAGCCGGCCCAGAAGGCCTCGCTCGCGATGCCGGTGCCGGGCAGCACGCGGTCTTCGATGAAGCGGTACAGCGGGGTGGCGACGTGCAGGCGGCGGCAGGGGGTGCGATCGGTCATGGCGGTCCTCGAAGCTCGGGCTATCCCGCGAATCTATTGGACACCCCGGCGAACATTAATAGCGCCAAAAGTCTTGGATTTGTGACGCCAACGCATGAATCGCGATAATCGCCGCTCATGGCCCGCTTGAAGCAGATCGAATCCTTCGCCGCGGTGGCGGCGCGCGGCAGCCTGACGGCGGCCGCCAACGCCGAGGGCGTGGCGCCGGCGGTGATCGGCCGGCGCATCGACGCGCTGGAAGCGCGCCTGGGCGTCAAGCTGCTGGTGCGCACCACGCGGCGCATCTCGCTGACCCACGAAGGCAGCGCCTTCCTGGAAGACTGCCAGCGCCTGCTGGCCGACCTCGCCAACGCCGAGGCCAGCGTCAGCGCCGGCGGCGTGAAGGCCAGCGGCTACCTGCGCGTCACCGCGCCGGCCGGTTTCGGGCGGCGCCACGTGGCGCCGCTGGTGCCGCGCTTCATCGCCCAGCACCCCGACGTGAATGTGTCGCTGAACCTGAGCGACCGCGTGGTCGACATCGTCAACGAGAGCTACGACTGCGCGGTGCGCGTGGGCGACCTGCCCGACTCCAGCCTGATCAGCGTGCGCATGGCCGACAACCGCCGCCTGTGCGTGGCGACGCCGGCCTACCTGAAGCGCGCGGGCGTTCCCAAGCACCCGAGCGAGCTGCTGCGCCATGAATGCCTGACGCTCAGCTCCGACGCCAGCCAGACGCGCGGCTGGGCCTTCGTGGTGGACGGCGCGGTGACGCACCTGCGCCCGAGCGGCCGGCTCGATTGCAGCGACGGCCAGGTGCTGCACGACTGGTGCGTGGCGGGGCTGGGCATCGCGTGGCGCTCGACCTGGGAGGTGGAGCAGGAGATCGCCAGCGGCGCGCTGGTGACGGTGCTGGACGAATTCGCCGCGCCGCCGAACGGCATCTACGCGGTGTTCCCGCACGCCAAGCACCTGCCGCTGCGGGTGCGCCTGTGGATCGACTTCCTCAAGCACACCTACGGCGACCCAGCGTACTGGCGCTGAGCCGCCGGGGTGTCACATCACTTGCTCAGGCATTCCTTCATGAACGCCTTGCGCTCGTCGCCCTTCTTGCCGGTGGCGTCCTTGTTGCAGGTTTTCATCTTGTCCTGCTGGCTCTGCTTCTTGGCCGACAGGCAGCTCTTCATGAAGGTCTTGCGCTCGGCGCCCTTCTTGTCGCCGGCCTCCTGGTTGCAGGTGACCATGCGGTTCTGCTGCGCGGTCGGCGCCTTGGCGGGGGCGCTGGCGGCTTGCGCCAGCACGGCGAACGGGAAGACGGCGAGCGCCGCGACGGTGATCAGCTTCTTCATGTGGTTTCTCTCCTGTGCTGAGGGGCAATGATGCCGCTGCGGATTGAAGCACCGCGCCTCGCCGCCGGCAATGGAAGGAACGCACCGCCGCGTCGCGCGGACGACACGCGGCCGCGACGGATTCAGAGAATCCGGCGCGGATGGGCCAGCGCCTCGTGCGCGGCGTGCAGCCGCCGCACCAGCACGCGGATGAAGCCTTCGTCGAAGCGGTGCCGGCAGCCCGGGCTGAGCTGCGCCAGCGTCGCGGGCGAGAACGAGATCGTCGTCGCGGTCTCGGTGACGATCACGTCGGTGCCGTGGCGGCGCAGCTCCGCGCTGGGCGCGAGGTAGGCCATCTCGCCGACGCTGGTGCCCGCGCCGAGCTGCGCGACGCGCTCGCCGTCGCGGAACACCTCCAGCTCGCCCTTGGCGATGATGTGGAAGTCGCTGCCCTCCTCGCCGCGCCGGTACAGGGCGTGGCCGAAGTCGAAGCGCTGCCATTTCGCGCGGTGCACCACCTCCCACAGCTCGACGTCGCCGAAGCTGGCGAAGAAGTCCAGCGAGCGCAGCAGCGTGAAGCGCTCCGAGTCGAGCACGCCCTGCAATTGTCCGCGCGGCACGTGCTGCTGAGCGATCAGCGCCGACAGCGCCTGCGCGAACTCGTCCCAGCCGCGGTAGCGATGGTCCGCATCCTTGGCCAGCGCACGCTGGATCACCGCGTCGACCGTCGCCGAGACGCCGTCGCGCAGCCGCGTCAGCGGCGGCGGGCTCTGGTGGTAGATCTGGTGCATCAGCGCCGACTGCACCTGCGCGTCGAACGGCGGGCGCCCGGCGATCAGGTGGTAGAGCACCGCGCCGAGCGAGTAGATGTCGGCGCGCGCATCGAGCGCCGCGCCGTCGAGCTGCTCGGGCGACATGTAGGCCAGCGAGCCGACGCGGTAGACCTGCGTCACGTCCGACGCGAGGTTGAGCACGCTGCCGAAGTCGCTCACCTTCACGTCGGTGATCGAGCCGTTGACCAGCGTCACCAGCAGGTTGGCCGGCTTGACGTCGCGGTGGATCAGGCCCTGCCGGTAGACGTAGCCCAGCGCCATCGCGCACTTGAAGCCCAGTTCGACGATCAGCTCCAGCGGCAGCAGCTGGTCGGCGCGGCAGTAGGGGCGCAGCGTGTTGCCGGGCACGTACTCCATCACCAGGTAGGGTTCGGCCGGGTCGGGCACGGCGTCGAAGATCTGCACCACGTTGGGGTGCTTCAGGCGCCCGACCAGCGCCGCCTCGGCGGCGAAGAAGCGCTCGAAGAAGCGCGCGTCCTGCGTGTCGCCGAGCGCGGCGGGGCGCACGCGCTTGATCGCCACGTCCATGTCCTGGAAGTCGTCGTGGCAGAGGAAGACTTCGCTGGTGGCACCCTCGCCGAGCTTCTTCAGCACGCGGTACTTGCCGATCAACAGCGGCAGGTCGGGCGAAATGGCGGCGGGCGAGGTCATGGCGGGCAGGGGCCGGAGCCCGGCCATGATTCCACAGACCGCCGCCGCCGACAGCCTCGAACAGGCGTCCGAATCGGGGCCAAATAGAATCCCGCCAATGATCCAAGCCAAACAGGAGCTGCTGGCGGCGCTGGCCGCGGCGATCGCCGAGGTGCACCCCGGCGCCGCCGTGGCGGCGGCGTTCGAGTCGCCCAAGCAGGCCGCGCACGGCGACCTGGCCTGCACCGCGGCGCTGCAGCTCGCCCGGCCGCTGAAGAAGAACCCGCGCGAGGTGGCGCAAGCGCTCATCGACGCGCTGAACCGCCAGGCCGCGGTACAGCGCTGGGTGGCCGCGCTGGAGATCGCCGGCCCCGGCTTCGTCAACCTCCGGCTGCGCGACGCGGCGCGCCAGGCCGTCGTCGCCGAGGTGCTGCACGGCGGCGACGACTTCGGCCGCGCCGCGCCGAACGGCCAGCCCGTGCTGGTGGAATTCGTCTCGGCCAACCCGACCGGCCCGCTGCACACCGGCCACACGCGCCAGGCCTGCCTGGGCGACGCGATCTGCAACCTGCTCGACTGGCAGGGCTGGCAGGTGACGCGCGAGTTCTATTACAACGATGCCGGCGTGCAGATCGCCACGCTGGCCGCCTCGGTGCAGGCGCGGCTCAAAGGCCTGAAGCCGGGCGACGCCGCCTGGCCCGAATCGGCCTACAACGGCGAGTACATCGCCGACGTGGCGGCCGACTTCGCGGCCAAGAAGACCGTGCACGCCGACGACCGCGAGTTCACCGCCTCCGGCATCAGCGACGACCTCGAAGGCATCCGCCAGTTCGCCGTCGCCTACCTGCGCCACGAGCAGGATCTGGACTTGCAGGCGCTGGGCGTGCGCTTCGACCACTACTTCCTCGAAACGAGCCTCTATACCAGCGGCCGTGTCGAAGACACCGTCCAGCGTTTGATTTCTGCCGGCAAGACCTACGAAGAAGGCGGGGCGCTGTGGCTGCGCACCACCGACTACGGCGACGACAAGGACCGCGTGATGCGCAAGTCCGACGGCACGTACACCTACTTCGTGCCCGACGTCGCCTACCACCTCGCCAAGTTCGAGCGCGGCTTCCCGCGCGCGATCAACATCCAGGGCGGCGACCACCACGGCACCACCGCGCGCGTGCGCGCCGGCATCCAGGCCGCGGGCCTGGGCGTGCCGGCCGGCTATCCGGACTACGTGCTGCACAAGATGGTCACGGTGATGAAGGGCGGGCAGGAGGTGAAGATCTCCAAGCGCGCCGGCAGCTACGTGACGCTGCGCGACCTGGTCGACTGGACCGGCCGCGACGCGGTGCGCTTCTTCATGCTCAGCCGCAAGGCCGACACCGAGTTCGTCTTCGACGTCGACCTGGCGCTGAAGAAGAACGACGAGAACCCGGTCTTCTACGTGCAGTACGCGCATGCGCGCATCTGCTCGGTGATCCAGCAGTACGTCGAGAAGGGCGGCGACACGGCCGCGCTGCACGGCGCCGATTTCGCCTTGCTCACCGCGCCCAGCGAGGCCGCGCTGATGCTCGAGCTGGCGCGCTTCCCCGAGGTGCTGGCCGGCGCGGCGGCCGACTTCGCGCCGCACGACATCGCCTTCTACCTGCGCGACGTGGCCGGCGCCTTCCACAGCTACTACGCGAACGAGCGCTTCCTCGTCGACGATGCCGCGCTGGCGCGCGCGCGCATCGCGCTGCTGGCCGCCACGCGCCAGGTGCTGCGCAACGCGCTGGCGGTGCTGGGCGTGTCGGCGCCGCAGCGCATGGACCGCGAACAACCCGCTCTGGAGACCGCATGAAATCGCAACGCGGCGGATTCGCCCTCGGCCTGGTCGTGGGCCTGCTGATCGGGCTGGCGCTGTCGCTGGCCGTGGCGCTGTACGTCACCAAGGTGCCGGTGCCCTTCGTCAACAAGGTGCCGCAGCGCACCGCCGAGCAGGACGCGGCCGAGCAGGAGAAGAACCGCAACTGGGATCCGAACGCCGGCCTGGCGCACAGGAACGGCAAGGCGCCGGCGCCCGCCGCCAGCGCGCCCCTCGGCGCCGTGCCCGCGCCGCCGGTGGTCAGCGCCACGCCGGCCGCACCGGCTTCGGCGCCGGCGCGCGACCCGGCCGCCATCCTCGCCGCGCGCGAGGGCGCCAGCGTCAAGCCGACGCCGGCGGGCGACCCCTTCAACTACTTCGTGCAGGCCGGCGCCTTCGCGCGGCCCGAAGACGCCGAGCAGCAGCGCGCGCGGCTGGCGATGATGGGCTACGAGGCCAAGGTCAGTGAGCGCGAGCAGTCCGGCCGCACCGTCTACCGCGTGCGCATCGGCCCGTTCGTCGCCAAGGACGCGGCCGACGGGGCGAAGGACAAGCTCGGCGCGGCGGGTGTGGAATCAGCGCTGGTGCGCGTGCAGAAATGAGGATGAAGAACATGCAACGTCGTGAATTCAACGCCGCCCTGGCCGGCGCCGGCGCGCTGGTGCTGGGCCTGCCCGCCGCCGCGCAAGGCTTCGTCGAGGGCACGCACTATGTGCGCCTGAGCCAGCCGGTGCCCACCACGGCGGCCGGCAAGGTCGAGGTGCTCGAGTTCTTCATGTACAGCTGCCCGCACTGCAACGTCTTCGAGCCGGCGCTCGATGCGTGGGCGAAGAAGCTGCCCGAGCAGGTGGTGTTCCGGCGCGTGCCGGTGCGCTTCCGCAGCGAAGCCGAAGGCATGCACCAGCGCATCTTCTACGCGCTCGAAGCGATGGGCCAGGTCGAGGCGATGCACCGCAAGGTCTTCAACGCCATCCACAACGAGCACCAGCGCCTCGACAAGCCGGCCGACATCCAGGCCTTCATGACGAAGAACGGGCTGGACGGCGCCAAGTTCGTCGAGGTGATGAACTCCTTCGGCGTGCAGGCCAAGGCGCGCCAGGCGCTCACCCTGGCCGAGGCCTACAAGATCGACGGCGTGCCCGCGCTGGGCGTGCAGGGCCGCTACTACACCTCGGGCGCGCTGGCCGGCGGCAACGAGCGCATGCTGGCCGTCACCGACTTCCTGATCGCGGCCTCGCGCAAGGGCTGAGGCTTTACCTCGCGCGGCGCCGTTTCCGGCGCTGCGCGGGCATGGCTTGTGGCTAGAATGGCCTGCAAGTTTCATGCCCTCGATGAAAAGCCTAACCATCCTCGCCCTCCTCGCTGCCCTCGCCGGCAGCCCGGCGTTCGCCGAAAAGGCCGACCGCTTCAAGCCGCTGAACGTCGAGGCCGACCAGCCCGGCCGCATCGACCTGCTCAAGCAGCAGGTGGTCTTCAACGGCAACGTCGTCGTCACCAAGGGCACGATGACGATCCGCGCCGGCCGCATCGAGGTGCACGAAACGCCCGACGGCTATCACAGCGCGGTGGCGATCGGCGCGGCCGACAAGCCGGCCACCTTCCGCCAGAAGCGCGACGGCGTCGACGAGTGGATCGAGGGCGAAGCCGAGCGCCTCGAATACGACGGCAAGACCGACACGGTGCGCTTCGTCACCAACGCCACGGTGCGGCGCCTGCGCGGCAGCACGGTGGCCGACGAGATCGCCGGCAACGTGGTGGCCTACGACAGCATCGCCGAAGTGTTCAGCGTCACCGGCGGCGCGGCGGCGACGCCCGCCAAC
The DNA here is from genome assembly GCA_029779845.1 of Pseudomonadota bacterium. GTDB lineage: Bacteria > Pseudomonadota > Gammaproteobacteria > Burkholderiales > Burkholderiaceae_C > Piscinibacter. The sequence goes on from JAKOZT010000019.1 coordinate 48,487, forward strand.
CCGGGCGGGCGCGTGCGCGCGGTGCTGACGCCGCGCGAGGGCACGGCGGCGGCCGCCGAGGCGGCATCGGCCGCGTCGGCCGCCGGCGCGCAGCCGGCCGTGCCCCTCAAGCCCGCCTCCGCGCTGGGGAGCGGCAAGTGAACAGCGCCGCCGCCACTGCCGCGCCGGCCGCGCGCGTGCATCGCCTCGAAGCAAGCGGCCTGCAGAAGTCCTACGGCGTGCGCAAGGTCGTCAAGGACGTGCGCCTGGCGGTCGACAGCGGCGAGGTGGTCGGCCTGCTGGGCCCGAACGGCGCCGGCAAGACGACCAGCTTCTACATGATCGTCGGCCTGGTGCGCGCCGATGCCGGCGAGATCAGCATCGAAGGCCAGCGCGTCGAGCGGCTGCCGATCCACCTGCGCTCGCGCCTCGGGCTGTCGTACCTGCCGCAGGAGGCGTCGATCTTCCGCAAGCTGACCGTCGAGGAGAACATCCGCGCGGTGCTGGAGCTGCAGCTCGACCGCGACGGCCGCCCGCTGCGCACCGCGCAGATCGAGCAGATGCTCGACGGGCTGCTGCACGACCTGAGCATCGAGAAGCTGCGCAGCGTGCCGGCGCCGGCGCTGTCGGGCGGCGAGCGGCGCCGCGTCGAGATCGCGCGCGCGCTGGCCACGCAGCCGCGCTTCATCCTGCTCGACGAGCCGTTTGCCGGCGTCGACCCGATCGCGGTGCTGGAGATCCAGCGCATCATCAGCTTCCTGAAGGCGCGCGGCATCGGCGTGCTGATCACCGACCACAACGTGCGCGAGACGCTGGGCATCTGCGACCGCGCCTACATCATCAGCGAGGGCGCGGTGCTGGCCGAAGGCACGCCCTCGGAGATCGTCGAGAACGCGGACGTGCGCAAGGTCTATCTCGGCGAGCATTTCCGAATGTAGGGAACGGAAGAATGAAGCCGTCCCTGCAGGTCCGCCTCTCGCAGCACCTGGCGCTGACGCCGCAGCTGCAGCAGTCGATCCGGCTGCTGCAGCTCTCGACGCTCGAGCTGCACCAGGAAGTCGAGCAGATGCTCGAGCAGAACCCCTTCCTCGAACCCGACGAGGAGGCGGCCGCGCCCTTCGAGCCGATGGCCGAGCGCACCAGCGCGGCCGAGCGCGCCGGCGAGCGCGAGAGCGAACGCGCCGCCGAGAGCACGAGCGGCAGCGAAGGCGGCGACGACACCCCCGGCCTGGACAGCGCCGAACTCGGCACCACCGAGCGCGACGACTGGGAGAACGGCACCGAGCGCGACGACTTCGACGGCATCGGCGAGACGCCCTCCAAGTCGGCGTCGGCCAGCGACAGCGACGACTTCGACGGCGCCGATCGCGACGCCGCGCTGCCGACGCTGCAGGACCATCTGCGCGAGCAGTTGCGCGGCATGCGCCTGTCGCAGGAGGACGCGGCGGCGGTGATGGTGCTGATCGAGTCGCTCGACGACGAGGGCTACCTCGCCGACCCGATCGAGGAGATCGCCGCGCGCCTCGTCGACGAGGATGCCGACGAGGAAGCGCGCGAGGAGATGGTCGACCGCCTGCGCTGCGGCCTGCGCTTCCTGCAGAGCATGGAGCCCACCGGCGTCGGCGCGGCGAATCTCTCCGAATGCCTGACGCTGCAGCTGCGCGCGCTGCCGCGCAGCGAGGCGCAGATGGTGGCGATCATCGTCTGCAAGAGCCACCTCGAACTGCTGGCGCGGCGCGACCTGAAGAAGCTGATCGCGGCGACCGGCGCCGACGAGGATCTGCTCAAGCAGGCGCAGGCGCTGATCGTCGCCTGCGAGCCCAAGCCGGGCCGGCCGTTCGCGCGCGCCGAGGCCAACATCATCGTGCCCGACGTGATCGTGCAGAAGGCCGGGCGCGGCTGGAAGGTGGTGCTCAACCCCGACGTGATGCCGCGCCTGCGCATCAACGACCTGTACGCCAACGCGATCCGCCAGGGGCGCGGCAGCAGCAGCCTGAACGGCGCCGGCGCGGGGCTGAACGCGCGCTTGCAGGAAGCGCGCTGGTTCATGAAGAACATCTTGCAGCGCTTCGACACCATCCAGCGCGTGTCGCAGGCGATCGTCGAGCGCCAGAAGGCCTTCTTCACGCACGGCGAGATCGCGATGAAGCCGCTGGTGCTGCGCGAGATCGCCGACGAGCTGGGCCTGCACGAATCGACCATCTCGCGCGTGACCACCGCCAAGTACATGGCCACGCCCTTCGGCACCTTCGAGCTGAAGTACTTCTTCGGCTCCTCGCTGAACACCGACGCGGGCGGCAATGCGTCGAGCACCGCGGTGCGCGCGCTGATCAAGCAGCTGGTGGCGGCGGAGGATGCCAACAAGCCGCTCTCCGACAGCCAGATCTCGCAGATGCTCGAAGAGCAGGGCATCCAGGTGGCGCGGCGCACGGTCGCCAAGTACCGCGAAGCCTTGAAGATCGCGCCCGCCAACTTGCGCAAGGCGATGTAGGTGGCGTTGCCGCTGTTCCTGCCCTGCGCCGCCGGCGTCGAGGACTGGCTCGCCGAGGAAGTCGCGCGCGTGCTGCCGCAGGCGCGCGTGCACAAGCGCCGCGGCGGCGTCGCGCTCGAAGGCGACGAGCGCGAGGTGATGCTGCTCAATCTCGAAAGCCGCCTCGCACAGCGCGTGCTGATCGAGGTGGCCGAAGGGCCGTACCGCGACGAGAACGATCTGTACGCGCTGGCCGGCACGGTCGACTGGTCGCAGTGGCTGACGCCGCGCCACACGCTGCGCGTGGACACCACCGCGCAGAAGAGCCCGCTGAAGAGCCTGAACTTCGCCGCGCTGCGCATCAAGGACGCGGTATGCGACCAGCAGCGTGAAGCCGAAGGCGAGCGCAGCAGCGTCGACACGCGCTGGCCCGACCTGCCGCTGCTGCTGCACGTCGGCCCCGAGCGCGCGGCGGTCTACGTCGACAGCTCGGGCGAGCCGCTGTTCAAGCGCGGCTGGCGCGAGGACAAGGGCGACGCGCCGCTGAAGGAGACGCTCGCCGCCGCGATGCTCGCCGCGGCCGGCTGGCGCGGCACGCCCGAGGCCGGCGGCGCCTTGCACGACCCCTGCTGCGGCTCGGGCACGATCGCGATCGAAGCGGCGCAGATCGCCTGCGGCATCGCGCCGGGGCTTTCGCGCCGCTTCGCCTTCGAGCGGCAACTGCCCTTCAGCGGCCCGGAGCAGCGCGCGCTGTGGCAGCAGCTCAAGGCCGAGGCGAAGGCGCGCATCCATGCGAGCGCGGTGCCCATCCACGCCAGCGACGTGTCGTTTCGCATGGTCGACTTCGCGCGCCGCAACGCCGAGCGCGCCGGGGTTGCTTCCGCGATCGAATTCCACGGCGGCGATGCGCTGGAGCGGCCGGCGCCGGCCCTGCCCGAAGGGCTGAGCGGCACCATCGTGCTGAATCCGCCCTATGGCGAGCGCATCGAGGTCAGCGGCAAGGCGGCGCGGCCGTCGGCGCAGGATCGCGACACGCCCAGCGACTTCTTCGCGCGCCTCGCCTCGCACTGGAAGCAGGCCTACACGCGCCACACCGCCGGCTGGACCGCCTGGGTGCTGAGCCCCGACATGAAGCTGCCGACGGCGATGCGGCTCAAGGAGAGCCGCCGCATCCCGATGTGGAACGGGCCGATCGAGTGCCGGCTGTTCCGCTTCGATCTGGTGGCCGGCTCGGCGCGCGCCCGCGCGCCGGCCGGCTGAATCGCCTCAGCGGCCCAGCAGCTGCCCGAGCACCGAGCCGATGTCCAGGCCGCCGGGCTGCGGCATTTCGCCACCGGGCGTGACGTGGTTGACCACCTGCGGCAGCACCTGCGCCAGCTGGCCGAGCAGGTCGCCGCCGCTCAGGCCGGTGCTGCGCGTCAGCTGGCCCAGCAGGTCGTCGCCCAGCACGCCGCCGAGCTGGTCGGGCGAGACCGGCAGGTTCTGCCCGGCGCCGACCCAGGAACTCATCACGTCGCCCAGGCCGCCTTGCTGGAAACGCGCGATCAGGTCGCCCAGGCCACCACCCGCGCCGCCCTGCTGCCCGCCGGCCAGCATCGCCAGCACCGCCTGCAGCAGCGCGGCCTGGCTGCCGCCCTCGCCCTGCCCACCCTGGCCGAGCGCCGCACCGATGACGGAATCGAGAAGACCCATGACAACCTCCGTGAGAATGGGGAAGCGGATTCTGACCGACGGGCTCAGGCCGCCGCCATCCCACGCCGGCGCCGCAGCGCCAGCCACGCGATCGCCGCGCCGGCCAGCGCCATCGGCACGATCGAGCCGAGGTTCAGCCAGGTCCAGCCCTGGGTGGTGACGAGCGCGCCGGAAGCCAGGCCGGTCAGCGTCGTCGTCGCCATCACCGTGCTGTCCATCGCCGCCTGCGCGGTGGTCTTCTCCTCCGGCCGGTAGGCCTCGGTGAACAGCGTGGTGCCGCCGACGTAGAGGAAGTTCCAGCCCACGCCGAGCGCGAACAGCGCGACGAGGAACTGCTCCAGCTCGACGCCCGACAGCGCCACCGCGATGCACACGGCGTTGAGCGCGACGCCCGCGCCCATCACGCGCAGCACGCCGAAGCGGCGGATCAGCGAGCCGGTGAAGAAGCTCGGCACGAACATGCCCAGCACGTGCCACTCCAGCACCAGCGCCGTGCTCGAGAACGGATGCGCGCACTGCGACATCGCGATCGGCGTGGCCGCCATCAGCAGGTTCATCACGCCGAAGCCGAGCGCGCAGCCCGCCACCGCGACGATGAACACCGGCTGGCGCGCCATCTCGCGCAGCGGCCGGCCCGGGTGCGCCGCGTTGGGCAGCGGCAGCGGCGGGAAGCGGATGAAGGACATGACCAGCAGCGACAGCAGCGCGACGCCGACCAGCGCCGCGTAGGCGCCGGCGAAGGCCACCGGCAGCGCGTCGCGCGTCGCGCTGGCCAGGCCGGGGCCGACCACGCCGCCGAGGATGCCGCCGGCCATCACCCACGAGATCGCACGTTCCTTGAAGGCCGGCGCCACCAGCTCGGTGGCGGCGAAGCGGTACAGCGCCGCGTTGGCGTTGTAGTAGCCGGCCAGCACGGTGGCCGCGACCAGCCACCAGAACTGGTGCGACGACGCCGCCCAGGCGCACAGCGCGGTGGTGGCGATGGCCGTCAGCAGCCCGAGCTGGAAGGCGCGGCGCCGCCCGAGGGCGCGCTGGTGGCGCGCCACCAGCGGCGCGGCGAACGCCCCGCCGGCCACGTAGCCGGCCACCGGCAGCGTGGCCATCCACGGCACCGGCGCGAGCGCGAGGCCGACCAGCCCGTTGATGGCGATGAAGGTGACGTTGTTGGTCAGGAACAGGCCCTGGCACAGCGTCAGCAGCAGCAGCTGGAAATTCATGGTGATTCTCGTTGCAGCAGGGCCAGGTGGGCCAGCAGCGCCAGCGGCGCGGTGTCGGCGCGCAGCGTGCGCGCGCCCAGCGAGAGCGGCGCGAAGCCGGCGCGGCGCGCGGCGTCTTCCTCGGCCTCGCTCAAGCCGCCTTCGGGGCCGCTGAGCGACAGCACGGCGGCCGGGGCTTGCGAGGCGCGCAGCGGCGCCGCGTCGTCGCGCAGGCTCAGCACGAGGCGCGATTCCTGCGGCGCGGCCGGCGGCAGCGATGCGAGCCAGCCGCCCAGCGCGCGCACCGGCGCGACTTCCGGCACGCGCGTGCGCCCGCTCTGCTCGCAGGCCGCCACCGCCACCGCCTGCCAGTGCGCCACCTTCTTGTCGGCGCGCTCGCCGGACAGGCGCAGCACCGAGCGCTCGCACAGCAGCGGCCGGATCGCCGCCACGCCCAGCTCGCAGGCCTTCTCGATGAGCGCGTCCATGCGTTCGTTGGCCGGCATGCCGAGCGCCAGCGTGATCGCCTGCGGCAGCTCGCGCGACACGTCGAGGAAATCGCCCACGCGCACCGCCACCTCGCGCCGGCCCATGCGCAGCACCTGCGCGGCCCATTCGCCGCGCGTGCCGTCGAACAGCGTCAGCGCGTCGCCGGGCTGCAGGCGCAGCACCTGCACGTGGCGCGCCGCGCCGTCGGGCAGCTCGAGTTCCAGGCCCGCGCGCAGTGCGAGCGGCACGTGCAGTCGGGGCGCGGCCATCAATCGACGATGCCCGACATCCACGTGGTGAGGATCTCGCGCGTGTAGACGCTCGCCACCTCGGCGATGAAGCGGTTGAAGTCGACGTGCGCGCTGTCGTCGGCGCGGTCGGAGACGGTGCGGACCACCGCGAAGGGCCGGCCGAAGTCGGCGCACACCTGGGCCAGCGCCGCGCCTTCCATCTCGACGGCCAGCGCATCGGGCAGCGCGGCGCGCAACGCGGCGCTCTCGGCGGCGGTGGCGACGAAGCGGTCGCCGCTGACCACCAGGCCCTGGTGCAGCAGCGGGCTGTCGATGCCGAAGTCGGCCAGGTGTGTCTCGCCGATGCGCTCGGCGGCGTGCTGCAGGCAGTGCAGCGCGGCGGCGGCCAGCGCGTCGCTCAGGTCGGGGTCGGCGGGGAAGCGCGACTTGCCGGTCAGCGGCACCTCCCAGCGCGGGAACAGCGGCGAGGCGTCCATGTCGTGCTGCAGCAGCTCGCGCGCCACCACCACGTCGCCGACGCGCACGCCGGGGCCAAGCCCGCCGGCCGCGCCGGTGAAGACGATGCGCTGCACGTCGATCTCCTGCAGCAGCAGCGTCGCGGTGGTGGCCGCGGCCACCTTGCCGATGCCCGCGAGCGTCATCACCACCGGCTGCCCTTCCATCGTGCCGATGTGGAAGGTGCGGCCGGCGAAGCTGGCGCTCTGGTGCCTGTCGAGCGCGGGCAGCAGCGCGCGCAGCTCGTGGTGCATCGCGGCGACGATGGCGATCCGGCTCATGCGGATGTCTGCCCCTCGGCTGACGGGTACGTCAGCCGATCCCCCGAGGGGATGCGGGCCGGCTTGGGAGCGGCCCGGCGCTCGGCCCGCGCCACGACGATTCCGCTCACTTGCCGCGCAGCTCCCGGCGCAGGATCTTGCCCACCGGCGTCTTCGGCAGCTCGGTGCGGAACTCCACCACCTTGGGCCGCTTGTAGCCGGTCAGGTTGGCCTCGCAGAAGGCGCGCACGTCGGCTTCGGTGACGGCCGGGTTCTTCTTGACGATCACCAGCTTGACCGCCTCGCCGGCCTTCTCGTCGGGGATGCCGATCGCGGCGCATTCGAGGATGCCGTCCATCTGCGTCAGCACGTCCTCGACCTCGTTCGGGTAGACGTTGAAGCCGCTGACCAGGATCATGTCCTTCTTGCGGTCGACGATGCGGAAGTAGCCGCGCTCGTCGACCATGCCGACGTCGCCGGTGCGGAAGTAGCCGTCGGCGGTCATCACCTTGGCGGTCTCGTCGGGGCGCTGCCAGTAGCCGGCCATCACCTGCGGGCCGCGGATCGCGATCTCGCCGGCCTGCCCCGGGCCGACCTCGCGGCCGTCGTCGTCGAGCAGCGTCAGCTCGGTGTTGGGCATCGGCAGGCCGATGTTGCCGCTGAAGGCGGTGCTGTCCACCGGGTTGCAGGTGGCCGAGGGCGAGGTCTCCGACAGGCCGTAGCCCTCGACGATCGGGCAGCCGGTCTTCTCCAGCCACAGCTTGGCGGTGGCGCTCTGCACCGCCATGCCGCCGCCCACCGAGATCACCAGGCTGCTCCAGTCCACCGTGTTGAACTCGGGGTGGTTGGCCATCGCGGTGAACAGCGTGTTGACGGCCGGGAAGCTGTGGAACTTCTCGCGCGCCAGGTCCTTGAACATCGCCGGCAGGTCGCGCGGGTTGGCGATCAGGATGTTGCAGCCGCCCATGCGCAGGCCCAGCATCATGTTCGTATTGAAGCCGAAGATGTGGTACAGCGGCAATGCGCAGACGGTAACGATCTGCTCGCCGCGCGGAATCTTGGCCAGCGCCGGCTGGTACCAGGCCTCGGCCTGCAGGATGTTGGCCACCAGGTTGCGGTGCAGCAGTACCGCGCCCTTGCTCACGCCGGTGGTGCCGCCGGTGTACTGCAGCACGGCGATGTCGTCGGGGCCGAGCTTGGGTGGCGTCAGCGTCATGCGCCGGCCCTTGGCCAGGGTGTCCTTGAAGCGGGTGACCGCCACCGAGCCCGGCAAGGTATAGGCCGGTACCAACTTCTTGACGCGGCGCACCACGTGGTTCACCAGCGCGCCTTTCACCAGCCCCAGCATGTCGCCCATGGCGGCT
>JAKOZT010000077.1 GCA_029779845.1 Pseudomonadota bacterium
ACGACTTCGACGCGCTCAAGGCACGCCTGCTGGCGGCGGGGGCCACGCTCACGCCGCGCAGCGGCCGCATCGAGGACGAGCGCGAAGGCGCGTGGGTGCACCCCAAGGACCTGCACGGCCTGCTGCTGGGCATCTCGCGCACGACGCTGGCCTGGGAGTGGTCGGGGCGGCCGGAGCTCGTGACGCCTCTGGCGTCGTGACCCGGCCCTGACGCGGAGGATCCGCCGGCACGCGGCAGCCCCTGCCGCCCGCGCCGCGCGGATCAGCCGCCGCCGGCCTCCACCCGCCAATGCTGCGGCAGGCGCTGCGCCAGCCAGCGCGCCAGCGCGGCGTTGACGTCGACCGGGCGTTCCTGCGCCATCCAGTGGCCGGACGGCACGACCGCCTCGGTGAGGTCGTCGCAGTGCGCGCGCATGGGCTCGGCCAGGCGCGAGGTCAGCGTCTCGCACACGTAGTCGTGGGCCGCGTGCAGGAACAGCACCGGCATCGACAGCCGCCCGCCCCGTGGCGCACGGCGCGCGTATGCAGCGTTGCGCTGCGCGTTCATGTACCAGGAGTCCGGGCCGAAGAACCCGTTCGTCTCCAGCGCGCTGACGTAGCGCTCGAGGTCCTCTTCGGTGAGCAGGTCCCGATCCATCGGCACGTCGGGCGCCTGGCCGGCGCCATGGAACCAGCCGCCCTCGGCACGCGTGAACGCGGTGCGCGCGGGCTTGCCGCGGCCGGCGGGGTCGCCCTTGCGGAACAGCAGCTTCACCGTGTTGCGCACGTTCTTCTCGAACGCGGCGCTCGCCCGCTCGAAGTGCTCCTCGTAGAAGATCTGGTAGTCCCACTGCGCGTACGGCAGCGTGTCGGCCGGATACAGGCTGCGGTCGGCGAGCGCCGCGCAGGCCTGCGGCGTGAAGCCTTCGGGCAGGTAGGGCACGCACAGCGACGCGACGCCGTCGCAGCGTTCGGCGTGGTGACTGGCGAGGCTCCAGACCACCGGCGCGCCCCAGTCGTGGCCGACCCACACCGCCGACGACCGCCCGAGGCCGTCGAGCAGTTCGAGCATGTCGCCGACGATCGGCTCCATCGCATAGTCGGCGTGTGCGCCATGCAGACTCGAGCGGCCGTAGCCGCGCATGTCGGGCGCCACCGCGCGAAAGCCCAGCGCGGCGAAGCACTGCAGCTGGTGGCGCCAGCTGATCGACAGCTCGGGCCAGCCGTGCACGAACACGATCAGCGGCGCATCGGGCGCACCGCAGGCCAGGTAGAACGTGCGATGACGCGCGGTGCGCAGCACGTGTTCGGTGACGGGCAGGTGCATCGAAGAGCCTCCTGAGAAGCCCCGGATGCGGGGCGTGACGGTCGAAAGCCGGTGCGGCCTGGCGGTCGAGGCTGAACGCCCGCCCTGCGCGGCGGCGAACGACCGTCCGTGTCAGCCGCCCGCCGCCGGCGCGTCGGCGGGCGCTGCGATGAACCCGCCGGACTGCAGCTTCCAGAGCATTGCATAGTGACCGTCGCGGCGCAGCAGTTCGTCGTGCGTGCCCTGTTCGACGATGCGTCCGCTGTCCATCACCACGAGGCGGTCCATGCGCGAGATCGTCGACAGGCGGTGTGCGATCGCGATCACCGTCTTGCCGCGCATCAGGGTGTCGAGCTGATCCTGGATGGCCGCCTCGACCTCGCTGTCGAGCGCGGACGTGGCCTCGTCGAGCACCAGGATCGGCGCGTTCTTCAGGATCACGCGCGCCAGGGCCACGCGCTGGCGCTGACCGCCCGACAGCTTGACCCCGCGCTCGCCCGCATGCGCGGCATAACCGGTGCGGCCCTTCCAGTCGCGAAGCGCTGCGATGAACGCGTGCGCGTGCGCCTGGCGCGCGGCCGCCTCGATCTCGGCCTGCGACGCGTCCGGCCGGCCGTAGCGGATGTTGGCGGCGATGGACCGGTGCAGCAGCGAGGTGTCCTGGGTGACCATGCCGATCGCCGCGCGCAGGCTCTCCTGCGTGACCGTGCGCAGGTCCTGGCCGTCGATCGTGATGCGTCCCGCCTCGACGTCGTGGAACCGCAGCAGCAGCGCGACCAGGGTGGACTTGCCCGCGCCCGAGCGCCCGACCAGCCCCACCCGCTCGCCGGGGCGGATCGTCAGCGACAGGTCGTCGAGCACCGCCGCACCGCCCGCCGGCGCCTGACCGTAGCTGAAGCGCACCCCCTCGAAGCGGATCTCGCCGCGCGTGACGTCCAGGGCGCGCGCATCGGGGCGATCGACCAGCGTGTGCGGCACAGCGATCGTCTCCATGCCCTCCTGCACCACGCCCACGTTCTCGAAGATGCCGCTCACCTCCCACGACACCCAGCCGGCCATGTTGGCGATCTGCCAGGCCAGCGGCAGCGCGGTGGCGACCACCTGCGCGTCGACCTCGCCGCGCGCCCACAGGGCCACGCCGATCGCCGCCGTGCCGACCAGCAGCACCGCATTGAGGCAGGCGAGCGTGAACATGAAGCGCGTGGTCATGCGCATGTGGTCGCCGACGCGGTCGCGCTGCTCGTCGAGCGCGGCGCGCACGAAGTCGTCCTCGTCGCGCGCGCGTGCGAACAGCTTCACCGTGAGGATGTTGGTGTACGCATCGACGATGCGCCCCATCACCTGCGAGCGCGCCTCCGAGCTCGCCTTCGAGAGGTCGCGCATGCGCGGCACGAAGTGGCGCAGGAACAGCAGGTAGGCGACGATCCAGACCAGCATCGGCAGGGCCAGGCGCGGGTCGGAGGCCAGCATCAGCGACAGCGCGGCCAGGCCGTACACGAGGATGTACCAGATCGCGCGGATGCTCGAGACCACGCTCTCGCGCAGCGACATCGCGGTGTTCATCACCCGGTTGGCGATCCGTCCGGCGAAGTCGTTCTGGAAGAACGGCCAGCCCTGGCGCACGACGTGCCAGTGCGTCTGCCAGCGGATGAGCGTCGTCACGCCAGGCACGACCGCGTTGTTGCGCACCAGGCTGTCGAGCGCCATCATCAGCGGCCGACCGACCAGCAGCAGCGCGGCCATGCCGGCGAGCACCGGCCACTCGGCGGCGATCGCGCCGGCCCGGTTGGTCGCCGTCATGGTGCCGACGAGCCGCCCGATGAACACCGGGATCGTCGTGTCGATCAGCGCCACGCCCAGGCCGGTGAGCAGCATCGCGACGAACAGCCCGCGCGTCTGCCCGATGTAGTACCAGTAGAACGCCAGCAGCCCGGCCGGCGGGCCGCGGTGGTCGGCGCCGGGCGGCGGGGGCAGCGCGCGCGGCACCCGCGACTCGAAGAAGCGGAACATCGTGCCGCCGCCCGTCGGCGTCAGAGCAGCGCGAGCATGCGCGCGCGCACGAGCTCGGGCTGCTCCATCGGCACGAAGTGCGTGCTGCCGGGCACGCGCTCGATGGCCACGGCGGGCGCCAGTGCGTTCATCAGCGGGATCACGCGCTCGGAGGTGGAGCCGCGCTCGGCGACCAGCATGCGGGCCGGTACCTTCAGCGCGCGCATGGCGGCACGCAGGTCGTGGCGCTGCGCCGCGAAGGTGGCGCTCTCCCAGGCCGGCGTGCAGCGCAGCGTCACGGACCCGTCCGCGCGCCGCACGAAGCCGTCCTCGACGTAGTCCTCCAGGAAGCCGGGCAGCCAGGTCTTGAAGGCGCCGCGGCCCTGGTAGCTGCCGAGCACTTCCGCGGGGGCCGGGAAGTCGGCGCGCCGGCGTCCCGCGGTGCGGGCGATCGGGATGCGCCGGCGCATCAGGTGGGGCATGAACGGCAGCTTCATCAGGCGCTGCGTGTCCTGGGCGACCATCGCCGGGTCGACCATCAGCAGCGCCCGCGCCAGGGCGGGCTGCATCTCGAGGGCCAGCATCGCCGTGGTGCCGCCCATCGAGTGGCCGGCGATCACCCCCACCGGCTGGCCCGCGCCGATCTGCCCGAGCGCGGCGACCAGGTCGCGCGCGAAGGTGTACCAGCTCGTCAGGGCGAACGGGCGCGCCGGCAGGGTGGTGTGCCCGTGACCGCGCATGTCGAGCGCGACGACGCGCAGATCGTCGCCCAGCGGCGCGAGCAGCCGCCGGTAGGTGAGCGCGCAGAAGCCGGTGGCGTGCACGAACACGATGTCGATCGGACCGCTGCCGCGCCCGAAGTTGAGACCCGCCATGTGGCCGCCCTTCCCGGGCACCGTGAACCGCTGCATTCCCCCTCCGCGTTCGCTCGATGGACAGTGGATGGTACCGGCTGTCGCGTCAGGCCTTCGGCAGCAGCCCGCGCAGCAGGATCGAGAGCTCCGGCGCCTGCAGCACCTGGATGCCCTGCTGACGTGCGAACGCGTCGGCCGTCTCGCTGAGTTCCGCGACGGCCACGTGCACGCAGCCCTGCGCCTCGCGCACCCGGGCGGCGCGCTGCAGCGCGCGCAGGGGCTCGACGCCCACCCGGGCGGCCTTCCAGCGCCGGGCGCAGACCAGCACGGTGCGCCCGCCCTTGACGAGCTGGAGGTCCGCCTCGGGGATCGACAGACGCGTGACCTCGTACCCGTCGCGCCGGAAGCCCTGCTCGAGCAGGTCGCAGAACGTCTTCCAGCTCATCGCCGCGACCGACTGCTCGACGGCCGCCACGCGCCGCGCACCCGGCACCCGCGCCTGCCGCCAGGCCGCGATCGCGGCGATCACGGCGAACGGCAGCGCACCGAACGCGGCGAACAGGAAGTACTCGCGCGGCACCAGCAGCCGCGCCACGAGCACGACGCCCAGGGCGATCAGCAGGCTGATCCACCAGCGCGAGCGCAGCAGCACTGCGAACAGCGAGTTCTCCGACATGCGCAGCTTCATCGCGGCGGCCTCTGGATTCCGAAAGGCGACGAGTATGCGCGA
>JAKOZT010000095.1 GCA_029779845.1 Pseudomonadota bacterium
GCGGTCGCCCAGGCCGCCGCCGCCGTTCCAGGCGTCGCGCGCGTTGTGCATGCCGATGCGGCGGCACTGGAGGGACAACTGGCCGAGAACATCGCCGCCCAGGTGCTCGCCGTGGCCGGCGAGTACGAGACCATCGTCTTTCCGGCAACGGCCCATCAAGAACGTGGCGCCGCGCGTGGCGGCCGGGCTCGACGTGGCCCAGATCAGCGACGTGACCCGAGTCGTGTCGCTGAACACCTTCGAGCGTCCGATCTACGCCGGAAATGCCATCGCCACCGTGCGCAGCAAGGATCGCATCAAGGTTCTCACGGTACGCACCACGGCCTTCGACGCCGCGCCCGTGGATGGCGGCGATGCACGCCTGGTGCTCACGCCGGCGGTGCAGGACGCGGGCACCTCGCTCTTCGTCGGCGCCGAGATCGCCAAGCTCGACCGCCCGGAACTCACGGCGGCTAGGATCATCGTCAGCGGCGGACGCGGCGTCGGTTCGGCGGAGAAGTTCGGCGAAGTGCTGACGCCTCTGGCCGACGCCTTGGGCGCCGCGCTCGGCGCGAGCCGGGCCGCGGTCGATGCGGGCTATGCGCCCAACGACTGGCAGGTCGGGCAGACCGGCAAGATCGTCGCGCCGCAGCTGTACGTGGCCTGCGGCATCTCCGGTGCCATCCAGCACCTGGCAGGCATGAAGGACTCAAAGGTGATCGTCGCGATCAACAAGGATCCCGAGGCGCCGATCTTCAGCGTCGCCGACTACGGGCTCGAGGCCGACCTGTTTGCTGCGGTGCCCGAACTGACCGCCGCACTGCGCACCTGAGGGAGGGACCACGACGTGCCACGCAAGACCGTCGCTCCCCCGCGAAGCCGGCAGCGCGCCGCCAGCGCGAAGACCGCCACGCCCGACCTGCCGCTGTTCGCACTGGCGCGCCAGGTGCGTTCGTGGGCCGACACGCTGCTGAGCGTGACCGGCAGCGCCGCGGACATCGGTCTCAGTCTCGCGCAGGCGCGCGTCAAGGACCCCAAGCGAAAGCAGGCGGTCGCCAAAGCCGGCACCCAGTTGCGGCGCTGGCGCGAGGCGGCCGGCTTGACGGCGCGCGAACTGAGCGAGGCGGTCGGACTGGGCGATGCCAAGCTGCTCGAGGAGGCCGAAGGCGGTGTGGCAACCCTGCCGTTCGAGATCGTGCTGCGCCTGGCCGGCGTGCTGGGTCGCAACGATCCGATCCCGGTGGCGATGTCGCTCACGCGCCAATACAACCCGGAGCTGTGGAAGACCTTGGAGTCGCTGGGCGTCGGCAAGCTGGCGGTGCAGGGCGCGCGCGAGCGCGAGCTCGCCAACATCTACCGCGGCAACGATGCCGCGCGCAAGCTCGACGACGAGGACTTCGCGGAGGTGCTGTCGTTCACGCGCCGGGCGTTCGAGATGGCGGTCGGCTTCCGCGGTGCGGCTGGCAACAGGCGGCCTCGATGAGTCGCGGCAAGGCCTCCATCGGCACGCCCGATCGCGAGAAGGCGGGCACGCCAAAGCCGGCAAAGGCACGCGCTTCGACGCCGGCCCAGCAGCGCCGCACCGCTGCGAAGGCTCCACCCGCCAGCAAGCGCAGCCCGCAAAGGACGGTGGCGAGCGCAGCCGAGCCCCAGGCCGGACCTGCCACGCTCAAGCAAGTGGCCGCGGCCCTGGCCCGGTCGCGACGCGAGGACGCGCACGCGCTGATCGAAGCGGGCCGCATGTCGGTCGCCGGCGTGCAGGCGCTGCTGGAGCGCCGCATCGACACGTTGCGCGAAGCCCTCTCCGAGCTGCGCGCGGTCGGCAAGCTGATGAGCCACGCAGGCGCGCGCGAGACCGTCGCGCACGTTGACGAATTGGCGCGCGGCGCGGTGGAGTTGACGCTGGCCA
>JAKOZT010000093.1 GCA_029779845.1 Pseudomonadota bacterium
CACGCCCAGCAGGCGCGACTCGTCGAAATAGTTGCCCACGAGCTGCAAGCCCACGGGCATGCCGTGTGCGCCGAAGCCGGCCGGCACGCTCATGCCGGGCAGGCCGGCCAGGCTGGTGGACAGGGTGTAGACGTCGGCCAGGTAGTTGGCCACCGGGTCTTCACTTTTTTCGCCGATCTTCCAGGCCACGCTGGGCGCCACCGGGCCGGCAATGACGTCGCACTGGCCGAAAGCCTGCTGGAAGTCCTGCGCGATCAGGCGGCGGATCTGCTGGGCCTTGAGGTAGTAGGCGTCGTAGTAGCCGTGGCTCAGCACGTAGGTGCCGATCATGATGCGGCGCTTGACCTCGGCGCCGAAGCCTTCGCTGCGGCTCTTCTTGTACATGTCGAGCAGGTCGGCGTACTTGGCCGCGCGGTGCCCGTAGCGCACGCCGTCGAAGCGCGACAGGTTCGAGCTCGCCTCGGCCGGCGCGATGATGTAGTAGACCGGGATCGACAGCTCGGTGCGCGGCAGGCTGACGTCGACCAGCGCCGCGCCGAGCTTCTCGAACTCGGCCAGCGCGGCGCGCACCGCGCCGTTCACGTCGGCGGCCAGCGCCTGCGGAAAGAACTCCTTCGGCAGGCCGATGCGCAGTCCGGCGAGCGGCTTCGCGCCCGAAGCGCCGTCGCGCGGCGCGAGCATCTGCGCATGGAAGTCCTGCGGCGCTCGCTGCGCGCTGGTCGAGTCGCGTTCGTCGAAGCCGCTCATCGCCGACAGCAGCAGCGCGCAATCGGCTGCCGAACGCGCCATCGGGCCGGCCTGGTCGAGGCTGGACGCGAAGGCCACCATGCCATAGCGCGAGCACACGCCGTAGGTCGGCTTGATGCCGGTGATGCCGGAGAAGCTCGCCGGCTGGCGGATCGAGCCGCCGGTGTCGGTGCCGGTGGCCGCCGGCACGAGGCGCGCCGCCACCGCGGCAGCCGAGCCGCCCGACGAGCCGCCGGGCACGCGCGTCGCATCCCACGGATTGCGCACCAGCCCGTAAGCCGAGTTCTCGTTGGCCGAGCCCATCGCGAACTCGTCGCAGTTCAGCTTGGCGAGCGTCACGGTGCCGGCCTGCGCCAGGCGCGCCACCACGGTCGCGTCGAACGGGCTGCGGTAGCCCTCCAGCATCTTCGAGCCGGCGGTGGTCGGCAGAGCGGCGCTGACGAAGATGTCCTTGTGCGCGATCGGCACGCCCAGCAGCGCGCCGCTCTCGCCGGCGGCGCGGCGCGCATCGGCGGCGGCGGCCTGCGCCAATGCGGCCTCGCGGTCGCTGGCCAGCACGGCGCCGAGCGAAGCGTGCTGCTGCAGGCGGTCGAGCAGCGCGCCGGTGGCTTCGACGCTGGAGACCTCGCGCGCAGCCAGCGCGCCGCCCAGTTCGGCCACGCCCATCTGATGGATCGGCTTCATTCGATCACCTTGGGCACGAGGAACAGGCCGTCTTCCACCGCCGGTGCGCTGCGCTGGTTGAGCGTGCGCTGATCGTTCTCGGTGACGGCGTCGTCGCGCAGCCGCGCTGCGACGTCCTGCACCGCCGACAGCGGTGTGTACAGCGGTTCGACGCCGGAGGTGTCGACCGCGCTCATCTGCTCGACGATGCGGAAGAAGCCGTTCAACTGCGGCAGCAGCGCGGCCCGCTCGGGCTCGGAAAGCTCCAGCCGCGCGAGGTGGGCGATGCGGCTCACGTCCTGGGGGGTGAGGGCCATGAAAGGAAGGCGGAAACAGGGTGAAAACGCGCGGCCTGCACCCCGGTGGCTGCAGGCCGATGGGGTATTATCCCCGGTTATCCACAAGCCCTTGCGCAGCGCGCCGCGCTTCGCACCGAAGCGCTTCCCACACCCATGTTCGAATCCTTTCGTCGCTATTTCTCGACGGACCTCGCCATCGACCTGGGCACGGCCAACACGCTGATCTACGTGCGTGGCAAGGGCATCGTGCTCGACGAGCCCTCGGTGGTGGCGATCCGCCACGAGGGCGGCCCCAACGGCAAGAAGACCATCCAGGCGGTCGGCGCCGAGGCCAAGGCGATGCTCGGCAAGGTGCCCGGCAACATCGAGGCGATCCGCCCGATGAAGGACGGCGTGATCGCCGACTTCACCGTCACCGAGCAGATGCTCAAGCAGTTCATCAAGATGGTCCATCCGCGGGGCATCCTGAAGCCGAGCCCGCGCATCATCATCTGCGTGCCCTGCGGCTCGACCCAGGTGGAGCGCCGCGCGATCCGCGAATCGGCGCTCGGCGCGGGGGCTTCCGAGGTCTACCTGATCGAGGAGCCGATGGCCGCGGCGATCGGCGCCGGCCTGCCGGTCAGCGAAGCCTCCGGCTCGATGGTGGTCGACATCGGCGGCGGCACCACCGAGGTCGGCGTCATTTCCCTCGGCGGCATGGTCTACAAGGGCTCGGTGCGCGTCGGCGGCGACAAGTTCGACGAAGCCATCATCAACTACATCCGCCGCAACTACGGCATGCTGATCGGCGAGCCCACCGCCGAAGCGATCAAGAAGCAGATCGGCTCGGCCTTCCCCGGCAGCGAGGTGAAGGAGATGGAGGTCAAGGGCCGCAACCTCAGCGAAGGCGTGCCGCGCAGCTTCACGATCTCGTCCAACGAGATCCTGGAGGCGCTGACCGACCCGCTCAACCAGATCGTCTCCAGCGTCAAGAACGCGCTCGAGCAGACGCCGCCCGAGCTCGGCGCCGACATCGCCGAGCGCGGCATGATGCTGACCGGCGGCGGCGCGCTGCTGCGCGACCTCGACCGCCTGCTCGCCGAGGAGACCGGCCTGCCGGTGCTCGTCGCCGAGGATCCGCTGACCTGCGTGGTGCGCGGCTGCGGCATGGCGCTGGAGCGCATGGAACGCCTGGGCTCGATCTTCACCTCGGAGTGACGCGCCGCGCCGTGCGCGTGCAGTTGGCGTAGGCGTCCCTCATGCCCCTCGGCACCCTCGACCGCACACCGCCGCCGTTCTTCCGCCAGGGACCGTCGGCGCTGACGCGCCTGACGATCTTCTCGGCGCTGGCGCTGTTCCTGATGGTGGCCGACACGCGCTTCGAGCTGACGCGCCCGCTGCGCGCGGCCATCGCCACCGTGCTGCACCCGATCGAGCGCATGCTGCTCGTGCCGGTGGCGGCCTGGGAAGGCGGCAGCGACTACCTGATGGGCCTGCAGCGCGCGCTCGCCAGGGAAGAGCGCGCCCACGCCGCGCTGGCGCGCCAGGCCGAACGCGCCGCGCGCGTCGAGCAATTGCAGGCCGAGAACGACAAGCTGCGCGCGCTGCTCGGCCTGCGCCCCGCGCTCGCGGTGCGCACGATGGCCGCCGAGGTGCTGTACGACGCGCCCGACCCGTACTCGCGCAAGGTGATCATCGATCGCGGCGCGACGCACGGCGTGGCGCTGGCCTCGCCGGTGATCGACGACGTGGGCGTGCTCGGCCAGGTCACGCGCGTCTACCCGCTGTCCTCCGAGGTGACGCTGCTGGCCGACAAGGACGCGGCGATTCCCGTGCTCAACACCCGCAACCAGCTGCGCAGCGCCGCCTTCGGCGTGCGCAACGGCATGGAGCTGCGCTTCATGGCCGGCAACGCCGACGTGCGCGTCGGCGATGCGCTGGTCACCTCGGGCGTCGACGGCATCTACCCGCCGGGCCTGCCGGTGGCCAAGGTGACGGTGGTCGATCGCAAGATCGACACCAGCTTCGCGCGCATCCTGCTCGAGCCGGTGGCCTCGCCCGACGCGGTGCGCCACGTGCTGGTGCTCGAGCCGGTCGGCGTGCAGATGCCGCCCAAGCCGGAGCCGGTGCCGGAGGAGCCCGTCAAGCCGGCCAAGCGGGGGACCAAGCGATGATCATGCAGACCCCGGGAGGCGCGTCATGATCATGCCGCGCGGCGACACCCTGCTGCTGCCCGCGAACCCGCTGTTCGTCTGGCTGACGCTGGTGCTGGCCTTCCTGCTCAACCTCGTGCCGCTCGGCCGCATGCCGGCGATGCCGGACTTCCTGGCGGTGGTGCTGGTGTTCTGGAACGTGCACCAGTCGCGCCGCGTCGGCATCGGCGCGGCCTTCGTGTTCGGCCTGGCGATGGACGTGCACGACGGCGCGGTGCTCGGCCAGCACGCGCTGGCCTACACGCTGCTGAGCTTCTTCGCCGCCACCGTGCACCGCCGGCTGCTGTGGTTCACGGTGCCCTCGCAGGCGGTGCAGATCCTGCCCCTGTTCTTCGCCGCGCACCTGGTCTCGCTGGTGGTGCGCATGATCGCCGGCGGCATGTTCCCGGGCTGGGAGCTGCTGCTCGCGCCGGTGCTCGAGGCGCTGCTGTGGCCGCTGGTGACGTGGATACTGCTGGCGCCGCAGCGCCGGCCGCCCGACCCGGACGAAAATCGTCCCCTCTAGCGGGAAGCGGCGGCCGTGACCGAGTTAAAGAACGTCGAGCAGGAACTGTCGCGCTTCAACAGGCGGCTGCTGGCCGCCGGCGCGTTCGTGCTGTTCGGCTTCGGGCTGCTCGGCGCGCGCCTCGTGCACCTGCAGATCGTCAAGCACCAGGAGCTCGCCACCCAGGCCGAGAACAACCGCATCGCGGTGGTGCCCATCGTGCCCAACCGCGGCCTGATCGTCGACCGCAACGGCGTCGTGCTGGCCAACAACTACTCGGCCTACACGCTGGAGATCACGCCGTCCAAGGCCGGCGAGCTGGAGCCGCTGATCGACCGGCTCGCCGAGATCGTCGAGATCCAGCCGCGCGACCGCAAGCGCCTGAAGCGCCTGCTGGAGGAGAGCAAGAGCTTCGAGTCGCTGCCGATCCGCACCAAGCTGTCCGACGAGGAAGTGGCGCGCTTCACCGCGCAGCGCTTCCGCTTCCCCGGCGTGGACATCAAGGCGCGGCTGTTCCGCAACTACCCGCTGGGCGAAACCGGCGCGCACCTGCTCGGCTACATCGGCCGCATCAACCAGGCCGAGAAGGAAGCCATCGAGGAAACCGAGGACGCCGCCAACTATCGCGGCACCGACTACATCGGCAAGCTCGGCGTCGAGCAGAGCTACGAGGCCGAGCTGCACGGCCAGACCGGCTTCGAGGAAGTGGAAACCAGCGCCGGCGGCCGGCCGGTGCGGCGCCTGAAGAGCAGCCCGGCCACGCCCGGCAACAAGGTGGTGCTGTCGGTGGACATCAAGCTGCAGGCGCTGGTCGAGCGCCTGTTCGGCGACCGGCGCGGCGCGCTGGTGGCGCTCGACCCGCGCAACGGCGAGGTGCTGGCCTTCGTCAGCAAGCCGACCTTCGACCCGAACCTGTTCGTCGACGGCATCGACCACGAGAGCTGGAAGGAGCTGAACGAGTCGATCGACAAGCCGCTGCTCAACCGCGCGCTGCGCGGCACCTACCCGCCCGGCTCGACCTTCAAGCCCTTCATGGCGATCGCGGCGCTGAACACCGGCAAGCGCAGCCCGACGCTGATCATCCACGACGGCGGCACCTTCCAGTTCGGCAACCACACCTTCCGCAGCCACGGCGACGGCGGCCTCGGCCCGGTGGACATGACGCGCGCGATCGTCAAGTCGAGCAACGTCTACTTCTACTCGCTGGCCAACGACATGGGCGTCGACCTGATGCACGATCAGCTCGAGCCCTTCGGCTTCGGGCGCAAGACCGGCATCGACGTCGAGGGCGAGGTGACCGGCCTGTTGCCGTCCACCGAGTGGAAGCGCCGCGCCTACAAGAAGCCCGAGCAGCAGAAGTGGTACGCCGGCGAGACCATTTCGCTGGGCATCGGCCAGGGCTACAACAACTTTACGATGCTGCAGCTGGCCAGCGCGACGGCGACGCTGGTCTCCGGCGGGCAGCGCTACAAGCCGCGCCTGGTGCGCGAGGTGGAGGACGTCGCCACCGGCGAACGCCGCGAGATGGCGCACGCCGCGCTGCCGCCGCTGCCGCTCAAGCCCGAGCACGTGGAGCTGATCACGCGCGCGCTGTACGGCGTCACGCAGGAGGGCACCTCGGTGCGCTCCTACCTCGGCGCGCCGTACAAGAGCGGCGGCAAGACCGGCACCGCGCAGGCGGTGGGCATCCGCCAGAACGAGAAGTACAACGCCGCCAAGCTGGAAGAGCACAAGCGCGACCACTCGCTGTACATGGCCTTCGCGCCGGTGGAGGCGCCGAGCATCGCGCTGGCCATCGTGGTCGAGAACGCCGGCTTCGGCTCGGAGGCGGCCGCGCCGATCTCGCGGCGCGTGTTCGACTACGCCATCGCCGGGCTGTGGCCGAGCGAGGAAGACATCGCGCTGACGCGCGAGGGCAAGTCCGGCGCGCCGGTGGGCAAGCCGCGCCCGGCCGCCGAGGTGCCGCTGCCCGGCTCGATCACCGTGCTGCCGGCGGTGGCCGCCGCGCCATGAGACATCGGGTGTCGAGCGCGACTTCGCGGGCCGGGCGCCGGGCCGCTCCCAAGCCGGCCCGCATCCCCTCGGGGGATCGGCCGGCGTACTCGCCGGACGAGGGGCTGTCATGAACGTCGCGTTCGAAAAGCCCTCGATCTGGCAGCGCATCGTGCCGGTGTTCACCGGCTTCGACGGCCCGCTGTCGCTGGCCATCCTGCTGCTGGCCGGCGCCGGCATGCTGACGATGTACTCGGCCGGCTACGACAGCGGCACGCGCTTCGTCGACCACGGCCGCAACATGCTGATCGCCTTCGGCATCCTGTTCCTGGTCGCGCAGGTGCCGCCGCAGCGCCTGATGCGGCTGGCCGTGCCGCTCTACGTGGTCGGCGTGATCCTGCTGCTGGCGGTGGAGTTCGCCGGCATCACGAAGAAGGGGGCGACGCGCTGGCTCAACGTCGGCATCGTGATCCAGCCCAGCGAGATGCTCAAGATCGCCGTGCCGCTGATGCTGGCGTGGTGGTTCCAGCGCCGCGAGGGCGCGCTGCGCGTGCCCGACTTCCTCGCCGCCGGCGCGCTGCTGGCGCTGCCGGTCGGGCTGATCATGAAGCAGCCCGACCTCGGCACCGCGATCCTGGTGCTGTCGGCCGGCCTCTACGTGATCTTCTTCGCCGGGCTGTCGTGGAAGCTGATCGTCCCGGTGCTGCTCACGGGCGCGGTGGCGATCACCGCGCTGGTGATGTCGGGCGATGCGATCTGCGAGCCCGGCGTCAAGTGGCCGGGCCTGCGCGACTACCAGAAGCACCGCGTCTGCACGCTGCTCGACCCGAGCAAGGATCCGCTCGGCAAGGGCTTCCACACGCTGCAGGGCATGATCGCGATCGGCTCGGGCGGCGTCGAGGGCAAGGGCTTCATGAAGGGCACGCAGACGCACCTGGAGTTCATCCCCGAGCGCACCACCGACTTCGTGTTCGCCGCCTTCGCCGAGGAGTTCGGCCTGGTCGGCTGCGTCGCTCTGCTGCTGGGCTTCACCTTCCTGATCTTCCGCGGCCTGATGATCGCCGCCGAAGCGCCCACGGTGTTCAGCCGGCTGCTGGCCGGCGCGATCACGCTGAGCTTCTTCACCTACGCCTTCGTCAACATGGGCATGGTCAGCGGCATCCTGCCGGTGGTGGGCGTGCCGCTGCCCTTCATCAGCTATGGCGGCACCGCGATGGTGACGCTCGGGCTGGGGCTGGGCATCCTGATGTCGATCTCGAAGAGCCGAAGGCTGGTGCAGACATGAACGATCGCGTCGCCGTCGTCGGCATCGGCAACATGGGGCTGGGCATGGCCTTGCGGCTGCACGAGCGCGGCTTCGCGGTGGCGGTGCGCGATGTCGACCCGGCGCGCGAGGCGCTGGCGCGCAGCGCCGGGCTGGCCGTGTGCGGCTCGCCGGCGCAGGCGGCGCAAGGCGCGCGCTGCGCGATCGTCGCGGTGGTCGACGCGGCGCAGACCGAGGACGTGCTGTTCGGCGCCGACGGCCTCGCCGCTGCGCTGCCGCGCGGCGCCGCCGTGCTGCTGTGCCCGACGATCGCGCCGCACGACACCGAGCGCTTCGCAGCGCGGCTGGCCGAGGCCGGGCTGGACGCGATCGACGCGCCGATGTCCGGCGGCCCCGCGCGTGCCCGCGACGGCACGATGATCCTGATGCTGGCTTGCGCCGACGCCGCCTTCGAGCGCCAGCGCGCGGTGATCGAGGCGCTCTCCAGCGCGGTGTTCCGTCTCGGCGCACGCCCCGGCGACGGCGCGCGCATGAAGCTGGTCAACAACCTGCTGGCCGGCATCAACCTGGCCGGTGCGGCCGAGGTGCTGGCGCTGGCCGAGCGCGCCGGGCTCGACCCCTCGCTGGCGCTCGATGTGATCGAGAAGTCCAGCGGCCAGAGCTGGATAGGCTCCGACCGCCTGCGCCGCGCGATCGCCGGTGATCTTGCCCCGCGCGCCCACACCACGCTGCTGAACAAGGACACGCATCTCGCGCTGGCCATGGCGCAGCGCCTCGGTGTGGAGGCGCCGGTGGGCACGCAGGCGGCCGCGCTGTTCGAGCGCGCCTGCGCCAGCGGCTTCGCGGCGCTCGACGACGCCAGCCTGTTCGAGCTGCTACGCCGGCGCTGAATCGCCCCCCGCTCCCTCCTGTGGAGGTTCGGCCTGCGCGGCCGAAAAGCGCAGCGTGAAGCGCGCGCCGGGGCCGAAGGCCGCGCCGCCCTGGTCGCTCAGCCCCGGGCGATGGCGCAGATTGGCGTCTTCCAGCTGGATCTGCGCGCCGTGCTGCACGGCGATCTCACGCACGATCGCCAGGCCCAGGCCGCTGCCGTCCACATCGGTGCCCAGGGTCCGATAGAAAGGCTGGAACACCCGCTCGCGCTCGCCCGGCGGGATGCCCGGGCCGGAATCCTCCACCTGCAGCACCACCACCTGGCCGAACGGATCGTCGACCAGCCGCACCGTCACCGTGCCGCCCACCGGCGTGTACTGCAAGGCGTTGTCGACCAGGTTGCGGATCAGCTCGCGCAGCAGCAGCGGGTTGCCGCTGACCAGCAGCGCCTTGCCCGACTCTGCCGCGCCGCGCCCGCTGCCGGTCTCGGGCCCTTCGTAGCCGAGGTCGATGCGCTTTTCCAGCGCGCGCGGCACGAAGTCGCGCACCGTCTCGGTGGCCAGCCGCGCGAGGTTGACGTTCTGGCGCTGCGCCTGCTGCTCCTGGTTCTCGGCGCGCGCCATCGCCAGCAGCTGGTTGACCATGTGCGCCGCGCTCTGGCTCGAATGCGCGATCTGCTGCAGCGACTTCTTCAGCTCCTTCGGGTCGCGCTGGCCGGCGTCGATCTCGCGCTGCGCCAGCTCGGCCTGCGTGCGCAGCCCGGCCAGCGGCGTCTTCAGCTGGTGCGCCGCGTCGGCCAGGAAGTGCTTCTGCGCGCCGATCGACTGGTCGAGCCGCGCCAGCAGGTCGTTGATCGCGCGCACCAGCGGCGACACCTCCTCGGGCGCCTCGCGCTCGTCGATCGGCGAGAGATCGCTGCTGTCGCGCCGGCGGATGCGCCGCTGCAGCTCGTTGAGCGGCGCGATGCCGCGCACCAGCGCCAGCCACACCAGCAGCACTGCCAGCGGCAGGATCACGAACTGCGGCAGGATCACGCCCTTGATGATCTCGGTGGCCAGGCGCGAGCGCTTGCCCAGCGTCTCGGCTACCTGCACCAAGGCCATGCGCGTCTCGGCCGGGCGCCCCGGCATCGCCACCCAGACGTAGCCGATGCGCAGGTCTTCGTTGTGCAGCTCGCCGTCGCGAAAGCGCAGCTCGCCGGGCGCGCGCGCCTCGTCCTCGGCCGGCAGCGGCAGCGCCAGCTCGCCGCCGAGCAGCTCGCCGCGCAGGCCGAGCACCTGGTAGTGGATCTCGTCGTCCTGGTCGGTGTGCAGCACCTCGGAAGCGCCGCTGGGCAGCGTGAAGCTCGCGGTGGCCTCGCCGTCCACCGTCTCCAGCAGCACCACCTGCTTGGCCAGCACGCGCGTCATCTCGCCCAGCTCGCGGTCGAACGGCTTGTTGGCGATGTTCTGCGCCACCAGCCAGGTCAGCGCGACGCTCATCGGCCACAGCAGCAGCAGCGGCGCGAGCATCCAGTCGAGGATCTCGCCGA
Source organism: Pseudomonadota bacterium (assembly GCA_029779845.1). GTDB lineage: Bacteria > Pseudomonadota > Gammaproteobacteria > Burkholderiales > Burkholderiaceae_C > Piscinibacter. The sequence goes on from JAKOZT010000093.1 coordinate 10,043, forward strand.
ACAGCGAGCGCTGTTCCCTGGTGCTGCCGGGCATTCAGTTCAGGCGGCGATCTTCTCGAGGCAGTAGCCCAGGCCGCGCACCGTGGCGATGCGCACCGGGCCCTGCTCGATCTTCTTGCGCAGGCGGTGGATGTAGACCTCGATCGCGTTGTTGCTGACCTCTTCGCCCCACTCGCACAGACGCTCGACCAGCTGGTCCTTGCTGACCAGCCGCCCGGCGCGCTGCAGCAGCACCTCCAGCAGCGACAGCTCGCGCGCCGACAGCTCGATCATCTGGTCGTTGATGTAGGCGACGCGCCCGGTGGCGTCGAAGGTCAGCGGCCCGTGCTTGATCACCGACGAGGCGGTGCCCAGGCCGCGGCGCGTCAGCGCGCGCACGCGCGCCTCCAGCTCCTGCAGCGAGAAGGGCTTGGCCATGTAGTCGTCGGCGCCGAGGTCCAGGCCCTTGACGCGCTGCTCGACGCTGTCGGCCGCCGTCAGGATCAGCACCGGCACCGACGAGCCGCGCGCGCGCATCTTGCGCAGCACCTCCAGCCCGTGCAGCTTGGGCAGGCCGAGGTCGAGGATCAGCAGGTCGAACTCGTGCGAGGCGAGCGCGGCATCGGCCTCGGTGCCGCTGCTGACGCGGTCGACCGCGTAGCCGGCGTTGCGCAACGAGCGCAGCAGCCCGTCGGCCAGAACCTGATCGTCTTCGGCGACAAGGATGCGCATGGGGTTGTCTCCTGGGCAGCGGCTCTCGCGGGCCGTCACTCGCATTGTAGGGATGGGCGTGCGAGGCCCTCGCGGCTACTGTACAAACATCCAGCTTTTGAGCTACAGTGCCGCCACTTCCCAGGAGAACGCCGTATGGATGCACCCGTCAAAGCCCTCAACACCGAAAAAGCCAAGGCCCTGCAGGCCGCGCTGGCGCAGATCGAGAAGCAGTTCGGCAAGGGCTCGATCATGCGTCTGGGCGAGGGCGAGAAGATCGAGGACATCGAGGTCGTCTCCACCGGCTCGCTGGGGCTGGACATCGCGCTGGGCGTCGGCGGCCTGCCGCGCGGCCGGGTGGTCGAGATCTACGGCCCGGAATCGTCGGGCAAGACCACGCTGACGCTGCAGGTCATCGCCGAGATGCAGAAGGGCGGCGGCACCTGCGCCTTCATCGACGCCGAGCACGCGCTGGACACCGCCTACGCGCAAAAGCTCGGCGTGAACCTCCAGGAGCTGCTGATCAGCCAGCCCGACACCGGCGAGCAGGCGCTCGAGATCGTCGACGCGCTGGTGCGCTCCGGCTCGGTCGACCTGGTGGTGATCGACTCGGTGGCCGCGCTCACGCCCAAGGCCGAGATCGAAGGCGAGATGGGCGATTCGCTGCCCGGCCTGCAGGCGCGGTTGATGAGCCAGGCGCTGCGCAAGCTCACCGCGACGATCAAGAAGACCAACACGATGGTCATCTTCATCAACCAGATCCGCATGAAGATCGGCGTGATGTTCGGCTCGCCCGAAACCACCACCGGAGGCAACGCGCTGAAGTTCTACGCCTCGGTGCGCCTGGACATCCGCCGCATCGGCTCGATCAAGAAGGGCGAGGAAGTCATCGGCAACGAGACCAAGGTCAAGGTCGTCAAGAACAAGGTCTCGCCGCCGTTCAAGACCGCCGAGTTCGACATCCTCTACGGCCAGGGCATCAGCCGCGAGGGCGAGGTGATCGACATGGGCGTCACCCACAAGATCCTCGACAAGAGCGGCGCCTGGTATGCCTACGCCGGCGAGAAGATCGGCCAGGGCAAGGACAACGCGCGCGAGTTCCTGCGCGAGAACCCCGAGCTGGCGCGCGAGATCGAGAACAAGGTGCGCGAGGCCGTGGGCATTCCGCAGCTGCCCGCGGGCGACGCCGCCGAGAAGTGAAGGCTGCGGCGCGGCCACAGCGCTCGCTCAAGGGGCGGGCGCTGCAGTGGCTGGCGCAGCGCGAGCACAGCCGCGCCGAGATGCAGCGCAAGCTGCTGCCGCATGCGCGCGCGCTGGCGGCACAAGGGGCGGCCGAAGCGCCCGAGCCCGGCGACGCGACGGCCCGGGTCACCGAGGTGCTCGACTGGCTGGAAGCGAACCAGTACCTCAGCGAGCAGCGCTTCGCCGAATCGCGCATCCACGTGCGCGCGGCGCGCCACGGCAACCTGCGCATCCAGCAGGAACTCGCGCAGCACGGCATCACGCTCGATGCCGAGGCGGCGCAGGCCTTGAAGTCCAGCGAGTTCGAGCGTGCCCGCGAGGTCTGGGCGCGCAAGTTCGGCGTGCCCGCCGACGACGCCGCCGGCCGCGCCCGGCAGGCGCGCTTCCTCACCAGCCGCGGCTTCTCGGCCGAGACGGTCCGGCGCGTGCTGCGCCAGGGCGGCACACCTCTCGACGAAGACTGATCCGGCGCGGCGCAGGCCCGCCGGCGCGTTGTCAGCTTTGATGCAACGCAGCATGCTACATTGCGCGCCGTTCGCCGCCCCCTCCCTTCTCTCTTCGCAAGCGAGACATTCCCATGAAGATCCACGAGTACCAGGGCAAGGAAATCCTGCGCCAGTTCTCCGTGCCGGTGCCGCGCGGCTACCCCGCCTTCAGCGTGCTGGAAGCCACCGAAGCCGCGCAGAAGCTCGGCGGCCCGGTGTGGGTGGTGAAGGCGCAGATCCACGCCGGCGGCCGCGGCAAGGGCGGCGGCGTCAAGCTCGCCAGGACGCTGGACGAGGTCAAGGCGCTGGCCGGCCAGATCCTGGGCATGCAGCTCAAGACGCACCAGACCGGCCCCGAAGGCCAGAAGGTGCGGCGCCTGTACATCGAAGAAGGCGCCGACATCAAGAAGGAGTACTACGTCTCGCTGGTCACCGACCGCGCGACGCAGAAGGTCGCCTTCATCGCGTCGAGCGAAGGCGGCATGGACATCGAGGAGGTTGCGCACAGCAGCCCCGAGAAGATCATCACCGAGACGATCGACCCGCTCACCGGCCTGGGCGACGCGCAGGCCAAGAAGATCGCCGCCGCCATCGGCCTGCCCGAAGGCTCGCACGCGCAGGCGGTCACGCTGTTCCAGAACCTGTACCGCTGCTACATGGAGACGGACGCCTCGCTGGTCGAGATCAACCCGCTGAACTGCGACAGCAAGGGCAACCTGATCGCGCTGGACGCGAAGTTCAACTTCGACTCCAACGCGCTGTTCCGCCACCCCGAGATCGTCGCCTACCGCGACCTCGACGAGGAGGATCCGGCCGAGATCGAAGCCAGCAAGTTCGACCTCGCCTACATCCAGCTCGACGGCAACATCGGCTGCCTGGTCAACGGCGCCGGCCTGGCGATGGCGACGATGGACACCATCAAGCTGTTCGGCGGCGAGCCGGCCAACTTCCTCGACGTGGGCGGCGGCGCCACCGCCGAGAAGGTCACCGAGGCCTTCAAGATCATGCTGTCCTCGCCCAAGGTGAAGGCGATCCTGGTCAACATCTTCGGCGGCATCATGCGCTGCGACACCATCGCCGAGGGCGTGATCGCGGCCTGCAAGGCGGTCAACCTGAGCGTGCCGCTGGTGGTGCGCATGAAGGGCACCAACGAGGAGCTGGGCAAGAAGATGCTGGCCGAGTCGGGCCTGCCGATCATCAGCGCCGACACGATGGCCGAAGCCGCGACCAAGATCGTCGCGGCCGTGAAGTAAGGAGCACGCACATGAGCATCCTGATCAACAAGGACACCAAGGTCATCACCCAGGGCATCACGGGCAAGACCGGCCAGTTCCACACCAAGGGCTGCCAGGCCTACGCGAACGGCAAGAACTGCTTCGTCGCCGGCGTCAACCCGAAGAAGGCGGGCGAGAGCTTCGAGGGCATTCCCATCCACGCCAGCGTCGCCGACGCCAAGAAGGCCACCGGCGCGACCGTCAGCGTGATCTACGTGCCGCCCGCCGGCGCGGCCGACGCGATCTGGGAAGCGGTGGAGGCCGACCTCGACCTGGTGATCTGCATCACCGAAGGCATCCCCATCCGCGACATGCTGATGGTGCGCAACAAGATGAAGCGCAAGGAAGCGCAGGGCGGCAAGAAGACGCTGCTGCTCGGCCCCAACTGCCCCGGCCTGATCACGCCCGACGAGATCAAGATCGGCATCATGCCCGGCCACATCCACAGGAAGGGCCGCATCGGCGTGGTGTCGCGCTCGGGCACGCTGACCTACGAAGCGGTCGCGCAGCTGACCGAGATCGGCCTGGGCCAGTCGAGCGCGGTGGGCATCGGCGGCGACCCGATCAACGGCCTGAAGCACATCGACGTGATGAAGGCCTTCAACGACGACCCGGACACCGACGCCGTGATCATGATCGGCGAGATCGGCGGACCCGACGAGGCCGACGCGGCGCGCTGGTGCAAGGCCAACATGAAGAAGCCGATCGTCGGCTTCATCGCCGGCGTCACCGCGCCTCCGGGCAAGCGCATGGGCCACGCCGGCGCGCTGATCTCGGGCGGCGCCGACACGGCCGACGCCAAGCTCGCCATCATGGAAGAGTGCGGCTTCAAGGTGACGCGCAACCCGTCGGAGATGGGCCGGCTGCTCAAGTCGCTGCTGTGACGCGCTGACGGGCGCGCCGCGTTCGTAGTTGTACGAACGCACCCGGTCGGAGCGAGTGCCTAGAATCCCGGCAGCTCGCCAAGAAGGAGGGGCCTCGCGGCCCCTCCGCCTCATTCCGACATCCGGGCCTCTCGTCATGGACCTCACTTCCGGCGCCTTCTGGGCCGCCCTCGGCTCCATCATCCTCGCCAACGTGGTGCTGTCCGGCGACAACGCGGTGGTGATCGCGCTGGCGGCGCGCTCGCTGCCGGCGCACCAGCAGAAGAAGGCGATCTTCTGGGGCAGCGGCGCGGCCATCGTGATGCGCATCGTGCTGACGCTGATCGCCGTCGAGATGCTCAAGTGGCCGTGGCTGAAGGTGGTGGGCGCGCTGCTGCTGCTCTACATCGGCGTCTCGCTGCTGCAGGAAGACGCGGGCGACGGCGACGAGGCGCACGAGGTCGGCGGCATGGCCGCGGCGATCCGCACCATCCTCGTCGCCGACCTGGTGATGAGCCTGGACAACGTGCTCGCGGTGGCAGCCGCCGCCAAGGGCGACACCGTGCTGCTGGTCGTCGGCCTGGCGGTGAGCATCCCGCTGATCATCTTCGGCAGCACGCTGCTGCTCAAGGTGATGGAGCGCTTCCCGATCATCATCACGCTGGGCGCCGCGCTGCTCGGCTTCCTGGCCGGCGAGATGCTGCTCACCGACCCGGCGGTGATCGAGCGCTTCGGCGTGCTCCCGCACGACGTCGTCAATGCCGCCGGCGTGGTCGGCGCGGTGCTGGTGGTGGGCATCGGCCTGTGGCTGCAGCGGCGCGCCCGGCAAAGCACCGAAAGTGCCTGACCTCGGTATTCCCTCACTTGCGCCGCGTTTCGGCGCGCACCTATACTGCGCCGCAGAAGGGGAGTAGCTCAACTCCATCGCCGGGCCCCGAGGGGGCGGCGCCAAAGTTTCGACAGATCGTCAATCCGAAGCGCAAGCTTCCGGTCTGCCGGGCAACAACAAACGACTTCAGCCGAGCAAGACCTTCGATGCAAGCCGCATGAGCGGCAGGATCGAAGCCGTCGTCTCCGCCTCGGGACACACCGCCCTTCGTTCCTCCGCCCATTCGGCTTGCACCGTTCGTCGTGCAACCTGTCTGGAGCCGTCATGGAACTCTTCTCCGCCCCGTGGTGGTCAGCGCTGCTGGCCATCGTCCTGATCGACCTCGTGCTGGCGGGCGACAACGCCATCGTCATCGCGCTGGCCGCCCGCAACCTGCCCGCGCATCTGCAGAAGCGCGCCATCGTCTGGGGCACCGTCGGCGCGGTCGTCGTGCGCAGCGCGATGACCATCGGCGTGGTCTGGCTGCTGAAGATCCCCGGCCTGATGCTGGTCGGCGGCCTCGGCCTGGTCTGGATCGCCTACAAGCTGCTTGCGCCCAGCGAGGGCCACGAGGGCGGCGAACACGCGCCGCGCGCCAACACCTTCTGGGGCGCGATGAAGACCATCGTGATCGCCGACGCGCTGATGGGCGTGGACAACGTGCTCGGCGTGGCCGGCGCCGCCAAGGGCAGCTTCGACCTCGTCGTGCTGGGCCTGCTGATCAGCGTGCCGATCGTCGTGTGGGGCAGCACGCTGGTGCTCAAGCTGGTCGAGCGCTTCCCCGTCATCACCTACGGCGGCGCCGCCGTGCTCGCCTACACCGCCGGCCACATGATCGTCAGCGAGCCGCTGCTCGACGCCGTCTACGACCCGAGCCTGGCCGGCCGCGTCGCCACCTACGCGGTGCTGATCGTCGGCGTGCTGTCCGCCGGCTGGTGGGCGACGCGGCGCGCACAGGCGCGCGACGGCGACCGCACCGCGTCGGCCGCCGGATGAATCCCCTGTCCGCACACGAGAGGAGCCACCAGATGGAAAAGATCGCCGTGTTCGTCAACGATGCGGAGCATGCGCTGCACATCGTCCAGCCGATGCTGCGCGGCAGCGCGCCGACGCACTGGATCATCGTCGCCACGCCGCCGACGCTGACGCGCCACATCGGCCGCTGGGTCTCGCACTCGGCGCGCCAGCAGTGGCTGGAGCGCTGGAGCAGCGAGCTGTTCGCGCGCCTCGAGCCGGTGTTGCGCGAGGCCGCGCCCGGCAGCAAGGTGGAGAAGATGATGGTCAAGCGCCCGCTGGTCGAGGTCAGCGAGCGCCTGAGCGCGCGCCTGGGCACGCTGCGCCTCCTCGACGCGCGCCGGCCCCGGGTGGGCAAGGCCGACGAGCCGATCGCCGCCGGCCAGCCGGCCGCCGAACAAAGCCCGTGGGCCTATCCGGTGGCGGCCACCGCCGGGCTGAGCGCGATGCTGACGCTGGCGGACTGACAGGCCCCCAGTCGCCGCGCTCCTGCCCCCGAGGGGCGCCGCACGGCTTGGGGCGGCCCGGCGCCGTGCATGAACCCGCGCCTTTCGCACGCGGTGCCCGCGGCGCCGTGTGCTAACTTCGCCCCACGATGGGCGCGCAATGGTTCGTCGCGGTTCCGCTGGTGGCCGCGTACCTGCTGTGGGGCTTGCCGCGCCTGAGCGCGTGGCAGGCGCGGCTGCTCACGGCCGGCGTCGTGGTGCTGGCCTGCGCGGGCGCCGCGCTGGCCGGCGCGATGGGGCCGGTGGCCGCCGCGCTGCTGCTGCTCGCCGGCCATGCCGGGTACGAACTCGGCGCGCATCGCGCCCGCGCCGTCGAGGCGGCGGCCTTGCCCGAACCCGTGATCGCCGCCACCGCGCCGCCGCGTGAGACCGGCGCACCCGCCACGCTCGGCCGCTACCGCATCGAAAGCGAGATCGGGCGCGGCTCGATGGGCGCGGTCTACCTCGGGCGCGATCCGCAGATCGGCCGTCAGGTGGCGATCAAGACGCTCGCGCTCGGCCGCGAATTCGCCGCCGACAAGCTCGGCGAAGCGCGCGAACGCTTCTTCCGCGAGGCCGAGACCGCCGGCCGCCTGCAGCACCCCGACATCGTGACGATCTTCGACGCCGGCGAGGCCGGCGAGCTGGCCTGGATCGCGATGGAGTACGTGCGCGGCGCCGACCTGCAGCGCCACACCGCGCCGGGCCGGCTGCTGCCGGTGCCGCAGGCGCTGGAGATCGTCGCGCGTGTCGCCGAGGCGCTGTCGTACGCGCACTCGCAGGGCGTGGTGCATCGCGACATCAAGCCGGCCAACGTGATGGTCGACACGGAAGCCGGCGCGGTCAAGGTGATGGACTTCGGCGTCGCGCGCATGGACGACGCCAGCCGCACGCGCACCGGCATCGTGCTGGGCACGCCCTCGTTCATGTCGCCCGAGCAGCTGGCCGGGCGCCATATCGACGGCCGCAGCGACCTGTACTCGCTGGGCGTCACGCTGTTCCAGCTGCTCACCGGCACGCTCCCGTTCGAAGGCGGCAGCATGGCCGAGCTGATGCGCCGCATCGCCGCCGACCCGGCGCCCGACGTGTGCGCCCTGCGCTCCGAGCTGCCGCGCGCGCTGGCCGACGTGGTGGCGCTGGCGCTGCAGAAGCGCCCCGAGGTGCGCTATGCCGACGGCGTGCAGATGGCCCAGGATCTGCGCGCGGTGGCCGCCGCGCTGGAGGAGCCGTCGCCGGATGCGCCAAGCGTGACGGATGACGCTTTCGAGAAAACCGTGACGTTTGCACGCATCGAACCAAGGCACAATTCCGCGCCATGAGCGAGCGCGCCCGGCGCTCCCGACCCGGCCGCTTCCGCCCATGCCCCTGTCCGACGCCGACCCGACCATGACCCTGGAGTTCTTCAGCGCGACCGACACGGGCCGGGCGCGCAACAACAACGAAGACTCCGTGGCGGTCGACGAAGCGTCGCGCCTCGTGGTGCTGGCCGACGGCATGGGCGGCTACAACGCCGGCGAAGTCGCCAGCGGCATGGCCACCTCGTTCATCAAGGCCGAGCTGGGGCGCTGGCTGGAGGAGGCCTCGGACAACGCCTCCGACACCGACGTGCGCCGCGCGATGGACATCTGCGTGGACAACGCCAACCGCGCGATCTTCAACGCCGCCAACTCCAACCCGCAGTACGCCGGCATGGGCACGACGCTGGTGGTGGGCGTGTTCCGCGACGGCCGGCTGCTGATGGGCCACGTGGGCGACTCGCGCGGCTACCGGCTGCGCGCCGGCCGGCTGGCGCAGATCACGCACGACCATTCCTTGCTGCAGGAGCAGATCGACTCGGGCCTGATCACCGCCGAGCAGGCGGCCTTCTCGGCCAACAAGAACCTCGTCACGCGCGCCGTGGGCGTGGAAGACACGGTGCTGCTGGAGACGCACCTGCACGACGTGATGCCCGGCGACGTCTACCTGCTGTGCTCGGACGGCCTGTCCGACATGCTGGACGACGAAAGCATCGCACAGCTGTTGCAGAGCAGCGACGCGCTCGGTGAAGTGGCCGCGGCCCTGGTCGACGCCGCCAACGACGCAGGCGGAAAGGATAATATCTCGGTGGTATTGGCGAGGGTACGCGGCCCGGCCGGTCCGGCGCGATCGTGGTGGCCCTTCCGGCGGTGAGATGATGCCGCTCAGGGACGGATAGAACCCAGAACACACAAGATCACGAGGACAACGAGCATGGGCAAGCTGGTCGTATCACTGGACGGCGTGGTGATCAAGGAAGTGCAGATCACCAAGGACAAGACCACCCTCGGCCGGCGGCCCTACAACGACATCGTGATCGACAACCTCGCCGTCAGCGGCGAGCACGCGGTGCTGCAGATGGTCGGCGCCGACGTCTTCATCGAAGACCTCAACAGCACCAACGGCACCTACATCAACGGCAAGGCGATCAAGAAGCAGCTGCTCAGCCACAATGACACGGTCGAGATCGGCAAGTACAAGATCAAGTACCTCGTCGAGGATGGCACCGACTACGAGAAGACCATGATCATGAAGCCCGGCGCCACGACGCCGGCCGCGGCCCCCGGCGGTTCGTCGGGCTACCAGCCGACGCAGGGTTTCGGCGCCTCCGGCTTCGGCTCGCTGGGCGCGGGCACCGGCCCGGCCTCGATCAAGGTGCTCAACGGTGCGGCGGCGGGCCGCGAGGTGATGCTCACCAAGGTCGTCACCACCGTCGGCAAGCCCGGCGTGCAGGTCGCCTCGATCACCAAGCGCCCGGGCGGCTACGTGCTCGCCCACGTCGAAGGCGCGCTGCGCCCGACCGTCAACGGCAGCCCCGTGACCGGCGAGACCGTGCAGCTCAAGAACGGCGACGTCGTCGAGCTGGCCGGCACGCAGATGCAGTTCGTGCAGGCCTGACGCCGCCGATCGGCCGCGCGCCGTGATGCGCACCGGCGCGCTGCGCTGGGCGCCGCGCTTGCTTTGTCCCTGATGCATGCCAGCGGCCTCGTGCCGCTGCGCTTCGTCGAGCAGCTCGACTTCGCGATCGACGACACGCGCCTGCGCGCCATGTTGCCGGGCACGAAGGACACGCGCATCGTCATCGTCGACATCGACGACGCCAGCCTTGCGCGCGTCGGCCGCTGGCCCTGGCCGCGCGAGCGCATCGCCGCGTTGGCCGGGGCGCTGTTCGAGCGCCAGCGCGCGGCGCTGGTGGGCTTCGACATGGTGTTCTCCGAGCCCGAGGCGGGCAGCACGGGCGACGCCGCGCTGGCGCGCGCGCTGGCCGGCCGGCCGGCGGTGCTGGGCTACTTCCTTGCCGACCAGGCCGGCGCGCCGCGCAGCGGCGTGCTGCCGGCGCCCTTGTTCGACGGCGCGCTGCCCGGCACGACGGCGTGGCGCGGCTGGGCCGCCAACATCGCCCCGCTCGCCGCGGCCGCGCCGGCGGCCGGCTTCTTCAACGCGCTGCCCGATGCCGACGGCGTGCTGCGCAGCCTGCCGCTGGTGGCCACGGTCGACGGCGCGGTGCGCGAGTCGCTGGTGCTGGCGATGCTGCGCACGCAGGCCGGCGCGCCGGCGGCGCACGCCCTGCCCGGCGCGATCGAACTGCAGCAGGCCGGCGCGCGGCTGCGCATCCCGCTCGATGCGCGCGGCGCGGTGCGCGTGCCCTACCGCGGCGCCGGCGGGCCGCACGGCGGCTCGTTCGACTACGTCTCGGCAGCCGACGTGCTCGACGCCAAGCTGCCCGACAACGCGCTGGCCGGCAAGCTGGTGCTGGTGGGTTCCAGCGCGCCGGGTGTGTTCGACCTGCGCAGCACGCCGCTGGCGGCGGTCTACCCCGGCGTCGAGGTGCATGCCAGCCTGCTCTCCGGCCTGCTCGACGGCCGCGGCCCGGTGGCGCCCGACTGGGCGCGCGGCTACGAGGTGGCGCAACTGCTCGCGGTGGCCGCTCTGCTCGCGTTGCTGCTGCCGCGCCTGCGCCCGGCGCGCGCCGCCGCCGCGACGATCGCGCTGGCCATCGCGCTGATCGTGCTCGACCAATGGCTCTACCGCGCGCACGGCCTGGCGCTGCCGCTGGCCTCGGCGCTGCTGCTCACCGCGCTGGTCTACGCCGGCATCACCGGCTGGGGCGTGGTGGTGGAAGGCGCGCCGCGCCGCGAGCTGGCGAAGCTGTTCGGCACCTACGTGCCGCCGGAGCTCGTCGCGCAGATGGCGCGCGACCCGCAGCGCTACGGCATGCAGGCCGAGAACCGCGTGCTGACCATCCTGTTCTGCGACATGCGCAACTTCACGCGCGTCTCCGAGGCGCTGCCGCCCGAGGAGCTGCGCGCGCTGATCAACCGCTTCTTCTCGGCGATGACGCAGGAGATCCGCGCGCATCGTGGCACGCTCGACAAGTACATCGGCGACGCGATCATGGCCTTCTGGGGCGCGCCGGTGGCCGACGACGACCACGCGCTGCACGCCGTGCAGGCGGCGCTCGGAATGATCGCCCGCATGGACGGCCTGAACCGCGAGCTGCGCGAGCGCGGCCTGCCCGAGATCAGCCTGGGCATCGGCATCAACAACGGCCTGGTGTGCGTGGGCGACATGGGCTCCGACATCCGCCGCAGCTACACCGTGATGGGCGACGCGGTGAACCTCGCCTCGCGCATCGAGGCGCTGACGCGCGTCTACGGCGTCGACATCCTGATCGGCGAGAGCACGCGCGCGGCCATCGGGCAGCGGCTCGCGCTCGTCGAAGCCGACCGCGTGCGCGTCAAGGGCAAGCAGCAGGCCGTGACCCTTTTCACGCCGGCGATGCCGGCCCTTGCCGAGGCCCAGCGATTTGCCGAGGAAGTGCGACTTTGGAACCTTGCCCTGGATCACTACCGGGCGCAGCATGCCGAGCAGGCGCTGACTTCGCTGGCCGAGTTGCAAGACCGGTTCGGCGATTCGGCGTTGAGTGGCCTGTACCGCCAGCTCGGTGAGCGCATCGCGCGCTGGGCCGAGCACCCCGAGCCGCCCGCGTGGGACGGCACCCGCACCTTCGACAGCAAATGATCGTCCAAGTCCTCGGCTGTTCCGGCGCCATCGCGGCCGGCAGCAGGACCACGTCCTTCCTCGTCGACGGCGATGTGCTGATCGACGCCGGTACCGGCGTGGGCGACCTCACGCTCGAAGCGCTGGCGCGCATCGAGCACATCCTGATCAGCCACTCGCACCTCGACCACGTGCTGGCCATCGGCCTCTTGGCCGACAGCGTGATGCGCGCGCGCCGCGCCGCCGGGCGCGGGCCGATCAAGGTGCACGCGCTGCCCGAGACGCTGGCCGCGCTGCGCGGGCACATCTTCAACGGCGTGATCTGGCCCGACTTCACGCGCCTGCCCAGCGCCGAGCACCCGGTGCTGCAGTTCGTGCCCTTCGCGATCGGCAACCAGATCGAGGTGGCCGGCAAGCGCATCGAGGTGATCACCGCCTCGCACACCGTGCCGGCCTGCGGCTTCGCGGTCGACGGCGGCGAGGCTGGCTGGTGGGTCTACACCGGCGACACCGGCCCCAACCCGGCGCTGTGGATCCGCTTGCGCCACATGAAGATCGCGCACCTGGTGATCGAGACGGCGTTCAGCGACGAGGAGCGCCAGCTCGCCTACATCAGCCGCCACCTCTGCCCCGCCGCGCTGGGCCACGAGCTGGCCCAGCTGCCCGGCAGCGTGGAGGTGCACATCACCCACATCAAGCCGGGCGAGACCGAGGCGGTGATGAACGAGATCGGCAAGCTGGCGAGCGGGCATCGCATCCGGGCGTTGAGTGCGGGGCAGGTGATGCGGCTCGGCGAGGCGTGACGCGCTTGGCAGACAACTGGAAGTGACCACTGAACAACGGGCCCGCGGGCCCGTTTTTCGTTGGATCACAAGCACTTGGCGCGGGTGACCATTTGCGTCAGCCGCGACCGGACCGGTCCGGCCGGCCGAACCGACTGTGACTGTTTGCGTCAGCGCTGCGGCCGTTATTCACGGAAATCCGGGCCGATTTCGATGGCATGCCCTTCGCATCGGAGAAGGCCGTGTCCCTCACCAACCTTTCCCACTCAGGAGTCATTCACATGAAGCGTCGCATCCAACAGGGTTTCACCCTCATCGAACTGATGATCGTCGTGGCGATCATCGGCATCCTGGCGGCGGTTGCGCTGCCGGC
>JAKOZT010000094.1 GCA_029779845.1 Pseudomonadota bacterium
CATCGGCGGCCCCGGCTGGGTGATCCCCGGCGTGGCGAAGATGCTCGCCGGCTGCCTGCTCGCGTACCTGGCGATCGGCTACGCGGTGCCGGTGGCGCGCGCGGTCGACCCGAACCAGATGTACCTCGTCGCCTGGGGCTCGGTCACCTCCCACGTCGGCCTCGCGGTCGCGGCCACGGCGCTGTTCGTGGTGGTCTCCCAGCTCAAGATCAACGTCACCAATGCCTATGCGGGCTCGCTGGCGTGGTCGAACTTCTTCGCGCGCCTGACGCACAGCCACCCCGGCCGCGTGGTGTGGATGCTGTTCAACACGCTGATCGCGCTGCTGCTGATGGAGCTGGACGTGTTCCAGGCCATCGGCAAGGTGCTGGGCCTGTACTCGAACATCGCGATCAGCTGGATGATGGCGGTGGTGGCCGACCTGGTGGTCAACAAGCCGCTCGGCTGGTCGCCCCGGGGCATCGAGTTCAAGCGCGCGCACCTGTACGACGTCAACCCGGTCGGCGTGGGCGCGATGGGCGTGGCCTCGCTGCTGTCGATCGTCGCCTGGCTGGGCTGGCTGGGGCCGACGGCGCAGGCCTTCTCGGCGGCGATCGCGATGGTGACGGCGTTCGCTGTGTCGCCGCTGATCGCATGGGCGACCCGAGGCCGCTACTACCTCGCACGAACGCCGGAGCAGGGCAGCTACCGGCGCCTGGCCCGCTGCACGATCTGCGAGCGCGACTACGAAAGCGACGACATGGCGCACTGCCCGGCCTACGGCGGCGCGATCTGCTCGCTGTGCTGCTCGCTGGACGCGCGCTGCCACGACCTGTGCAAGCCGCAGGCGCGCCTGGCGGTGCAGTGGCGCGCGGCGATGGCGCGCCTGCTGCCGGCGCCGCTGTGGCGGCGCCTGGACACCGAGCTGGGCCACTACCTGATGCTGATGGCGCTGGCGATGCCGCTGCTGGCAGCGCTGTTCGGCGCGGTGTACCGCCACGAACGGCACGCGCTGGGCAGGCTGACCGCCGAGGCCGACGCGGCGCTTCGCATGGGCTTCGTGAAGATCTACGCCGCGCTCGCGGTGGCCGGCGCGGTGGTCGCCTGGTGGCTGGTGCTCAAGCACCGGAGCGCGCAGGTGGCGCAGGAGGAATCGAACCGCCAGACGCTGCTGCTGGTGCGGGAGATCGAGTCGCACCGCCGCACCGACCTCGCCCTGCAGCGGGCCAAGCAGGCCGCCGAGGCCGCCAACCAGGCCAAGACGCGCTACATCTCGGCGATCAGCCACGAGCTGCGCACGCCGCTGAACAGCATCCTCGGCTACGCGCAGCTGCTCGACGACGACCCCGCCATCCCCGAGGCGCGCCGCCAGGCGGTGCGCGTCATCAAGCGCGGCGGCGACCACCTGCTGTCGCTGATCGAGGGCACGCTCGACGTGGCGCGCATCGAGGGCGGCAAGCTGAGGCTGGAGCCCGCGCCGATGCGGCTGCGCGAGAGCCTGCAGCAGATCGCGCGGCTGTTCGAGCTGCAGGCGCGCGCCCAGGGCATCGCCTTCGCCGCCGAGATCGACGCGCACGCGCCCGAGCTGGTGCGCGCCGATCCGAAGCGGCTGCGCCAGATCCTCATCAACCTGCTGGGCAACGCGGTGAAGTTCACGCGCGAAGGCCGGGTGGTCTTCCGCCTGCGCTACGCGCGCGAGATGGCGCACTTCGAGATCGAGGACAGCGGCCCCGGCATGTCGCCCGACGAGCTGGCCAGGGTGTTCGAGCCCTTCGCGCGCGGCTCGGCGGCGGGGCAGGGCGACAGCAGCGGCGGCACGGGCCTGGGGCTGACCATCGCCAAGATGCTCGTCGAGCTGATGGGCGGCGAGATGACGGTGCAGAGCCGGCCGGGCCACGGCTCGACCTTCCGCGTGCGCCTGTTCCTGCCCGAGCTGCGCGCCGATGCGCTGCCCGCGCCGCCGCTCGACGACGGCCTGGCGGGCGCCGAGGCCGCGCCGCTCGACGAGGCGCCGCTCGCGCTGCCGGCCGCGCCGCAGCTGCGCGCCCTGCAGGAGCTGGTCGACATCGGCTACGTGCGCGGCATCGTCAAGCGGCTCGACCGCATCGAGGCCGAGTCGCCCGAGAGCGCGGCCTTCGTCGAGCGCCTGCGCACGATGGCGCGCGGCTTCCGGCTCGACGAGATGAACGGCGTGCTGCGGCGCGCCCTGCACGAATCGTGAGCGCGACGATGCGGCTGGACCGCCGCGATTCGGACGTGGTGCTGATCGTCGACGACGTGCCCGACAACCTCTCGATGCTGCACGACGCGCTCGACGAGTCGGGCTACACCGTGCTCGTCGCGATCAACGGCGAGCAGGCCCTGCAGCGCGCCGCGCAGGCGCTGCCCGACGTGATCCTGCTCGACGCCGTGATGCCGGGGCTCGACGGCTTCGAGGTGGCGCGGCGGCTCAAGGCCGAACCGGTCACCGCCGGCATCCCGGTGATCTTCATGACCGGGCTGACCGAGACCGAGCACGTGCTCGCCGCGTTCCGCAGCGGCGGGGTCGACTACGTCGCCAAGCCGATCAAGCCGATGGAGGTGCTGGTGCGCATCGCCGCGCACGTGCAGGGCGCGCGCGAGCGGCACCAGGCGCGCAACGCGCTCGACGCCTTCGGCCACGCCACGCTGGCGGTGCGCGGCGGCGACGGCCGCATCCTGTGGCAGACGCCGCTGGCGCGCCGCCTGAACGGCTGGCTCGGCGCGCACGAGGCCGGCGGCGGCGGCGCGCGGCTCGGCGACGCGGCGCTCGACTGGCTGCAGGCGCAGGCCGTGGTGCAGGCCACCGGCGGCGCGCCGCAGCCGCTGACGCTGGCGCGCCACGGGCGCCGCCTGGTGATCCGGCTGCACGAGGCCAGCGCGGCCAGCGGCGGCGCGAGCGGCGGCGACGACGAATGGCTGCTGGTGATGAGCGAGTCGTCCGACGAATCGACCATCGCGGCGCTCGGCCTCGCCTTCCGGCTCACCGCGCGCGAGGCCGAGGTGCTGTACTGGGTGGTGCAGGGCAAGACCAACCGCGACATCGGCGACATCCTCGGCACCAGCCCGCGCACGGTGCACAAGCACCTGGAGCACGTGTTCGAGAAGCTCGGCGTCGAGACGCGCACCGCCGCCGCCGGGCTGGCCTTGACGCGCGTCAAGCAGCTCGCGGCCGGGCGCTGAGGCGCGGCCGAAAGGCCTCAAGTCGACACAGCGCCTGCCGATCACATGGTCTCACCAATCCCACCGGCCGCGGTAGTGCTGCGCGGCCACCCCATGCCGCCATGAGGATCAACCAGCCCGTCAGCCAGCGCGAGCGCGAGTTTCCCGAGGGCCTGACCCTCGTTTCGACCACCGATGCGCAGGGTCGCATCACCCATTGCAACGCCGCCTTCGTCGAGGTCAGCGGCTACGCCTACGACGAACTGCTCGGCCAGCCGCACAACCTGGTGCGCCATCCCGACATGCCGCCGGAGGCCTTCAAGGACATGTGGGCGACCGTCGGCCACGGCCGGCCCTGGTCGGGCGTGGTCAAGAACCGCTGCAAGAACGGCGACCACTACTGGGTGCTCGCCAACGTCACGCCGGTGCTGGAGAACGGCAAGCCGATCGGCTACATGTCGGTGCGCCTGAAGCCGACGCGCGAGCAGGTGCGCGACGCCGAGGCGCTCTACGCGCGCATCCGCGACGAGCGCGACGCGCCGCGCAAGACGCTGCGCCTGCACGCCGGCGGCGTGCGCCGGGTCGGCTGGCGCGACTGGCCCTTCATGGTGTTCCGCCTCTCGCTGACGCACCGCTTCGTCATCGCGCTGGCGATGCTGTACGCGATCGTCACGCTGCCGGGCTGGCTCGGCTGGGCCGGGCAGCCGCTGGGCTGGATCGAGGCCGCCCTGCTGGCCGGCGGCATGGCCTGGTTCAGCACCTGGTTCCACGTCTCGGTGGTGCGCCGGCTCGACGAGTGCACCGCGCTGGCCGGCCAGATCGCCGGCTGCAACCTGAGCGGGCGCATGGACTACGACCCGCGCCACCCGCTGGGCAAGCTGGTGCGCAACGTCTGGCTCGCCAACCTGAACATGCAGGCCATCGTCGACGACGTGCGCACCGAGGTGCGCGGCATGACCGCCGCGGCCGGGGAGATCGCGCAGGGCAGCCGCGACCTCTCGTCGCGCACCGAGCAGCAGTCGGCCAACGTCGAGGAGACCGCCTCGGCGATGGAGCAGGTCAGCGCCTCGGTGCGCGAGACCGCCGAGAGCGCGCGCCAGGTGCAGGCCACCAGCGACGCCGCCACCGGCCTGGCCTCGCGCGGCGACTCGGCGGTGCACGACCTCGTCAACACGATGGCGGCGATCGAGCAGTCGTCGCGGCGCGTCGGCGAGGTGATCCAGGTGATCGAGGGCATCGCCTTCCAGACCAACATCCTGGCGCTCAACGCGGCGGTGGAGTCGGCGCGCGCCGGCGAGCACGGCAAGGGGTTCGCGGTGGTGGCCTCCGAGGTGCGCGCGCTGGCGCACCGCTCGGCCTCCGCCGCCAAGGAGATCCGCGCGCTGATCGGCGGCTCGATCGACCAGGTCGGCGACGGCTCGCAGCGCGTGCGCGCCGCCGAGGAAGTGCTGCGCGAGGTGGTCGCCTCGGTGCACCACATCAGCGAGCTGGTGCGCGGCATCAGCCACGCGGCCGGCGAGCAGTCGCACGGCGTGGTCGAGATCAACGAGGCCATCACCGGCATCGACACCGCGACGCAGCAGAACGCCGCGCTCGCCGAGCAGGCCTCGGCCGCCTGCGACACGCTGGAGGTGCGCGCCGGTACGCTGGTGCGCGCGGTGCAGATCTTCCGCGTGCGCTGAGGTTCCCCTGCGCCTTCTGAGCTCGTTCAAGCGGCGCGCGGGCAAGGCGGGGCACACTCCGGCCCGTACGGACCGGAGACCCTGCCATGACCCGACTCGGCCCCCTGCTCGCCGCCACCGACTTCTCCGCCCACGCGCGCCATGCGGTCGACCGCGCGGCGCGCCTCGCGCACGAGGCCTCGGCGCGCCTGACGCTGCTGCACGTGCTGCCCGGCGAGCCGCTGGCGCAATTGCGCGCCTGGCTGGGCGCCGACAGCGCGCCCGAGCGGCAGATGGAAGCGGCCGCGGAGGACGAACTGCGGCGCCTGGCCGCCGAGGTGGGCGCGGCGCGGCGCGCCGAGGTCGACAGCCGCTGCGCCGACGGCACGCCGATCGACGAGATCCTGCGCGCCGCCGATGCGATCGACGCCGGGCTGATCGTCACCGGCGCGCGCGGCAGCGGCTTCCTGCGCCGCCTGGTGCTGGGCACCACCTCCGAGCGGCTGATGCGGCGCACCGCGCGGCCGCTGCTGGTGGTGCGCCAGTCGCCGCACGAGGCCTACCGGCGCGTGCTGGTGGCGCTCGATTTTTCGCCCTGGTCGCGCGCGGCGCTGGCGCTGGCGCGGCGCGTCGCGCCGCATGCGCGGCTGGTGCTGCTGAGCGCCTACCAGGTGCCCTTCGAGGAGAAGCTGCGCTTCGCCGGCGTGGAGGCCGCCACCATCGACCTGTACCGCAGCCGCGCGCGCACCGATGCCACGCGGCGCCTGCACGCGCTGGCCGCCGAGGCCGGCCTGTCGCCGGCGCAGTGGGAGCCGTGCATCGTCGAGGGCGACGCCTCGCTGCGCATCATCGAGAGCGAGCAGGCGCACGACTGCGACCTCACCGTGCTCGGCAAGCACGGCCTGTCGGCCGCCGTCGAGCTGCTGCTGGGCAGCGTCACCAAGCACGTGCTCGCCGAGGGCAGCGCGGACGTGCTGGTGTCGACGGCAACCTGAGGCCGCGGGCGGCCGCTCAGCGCCGCGACGGATCGAGGAAGTGCGCCACGCCGACCACCTTGTCCACCGGCAGCACGAAGGCGATGCCCTGGCCCACGTCGTTCAGCCCGGCGGCCGCGACGATGGCCTCGAGGATGGCGTCGGCGCGCTGCGCCGGCACCAGCGTCAGCACGATCTCCTTCTCAGGCTCGATCGAGACGCCGAAGATCTTTTCCTTCTCGTTGATGCCGGCGCCGCGGCCGCCGATCACGGTGCCGCCGCGCGCGCCGGCCTCCACCGAGGCCTCCAGCACGGTGCTGCCCCAGCCCTTGCGCACGATGGTGACGATGAGCGACGTGTTCATGCCCCGACTCACTTTCTGGAATGCTCCGGCCGCGTCCGCCAGCGGATCACGAGGCCGAGAGTCATGACGGACAGGATGGGCGCCAGCGCGATCAGGGCCACCAGCCCGAGCCCGTCGAGCAGCGGGTCGGCGCCGTCGGCCGCCGAGGCCAGCCCGAGCGCCAGCGCCAGCAGGAAGCTGTTGGCCAGCGGGCCGGTCGCCACGCCGCCGGCATCGGCGGCCACGGCGACGAAGGCCTTGTCGCTGAAGCGCATCAGCACCAGCGCGATCGCGTAGCCCGGCACCAGCAGCCAGGCCATCGGCAGCTCCAGCGCGATGCGCAGCACGCCCAGGCCCACCGAGACGGCCACCCCGGCGCAGATGGTCAGCAGCACCATCGTGCGGTGGATCGAGCCGCCCGAGGCGTCCTGCACCTCGTCGGCGAGGATGCGCACGGCCGGCTCGCCCCAGGTGGTGACGAAGCCCAGCACCAGGCCGACGCCCAGCATCAGCGCCGGGTGCGGCAGCGTGGCGACGGCGCGGCCGATCAGCGTGCCGAAGGGCAGGAAGGCCAGCGCCACGCCGGTGAGGAACAGCCACAGGCCGAGCGCCGCCACCAGCGTGCCGCCGAGGATGCGCACCACCTCGCGCTGCGGCAGCTTCAGCAGCAGCGCCTGGAAGACGAGGAACACCAGCAGCAGCGGCGTCACCGCGACGGCCACGCTGCGCGCCGTGTCGCCGGCCAGCGCGAGCAGCCCGGCGCCGCTCACCGCAGCCACCCGATCAGCAGCACGACGATCACCGGCCCGGTCGACGCCAGGCCGAGCAGGCCGAAGCCGTCGAGGCTGCCGGCATGGCGCGCCAGCACCGAACTGAGCCCCAGGCCCAGCGCCAGCAGCACCGGGCCCGACAGCACGCCCGTGGTCACGCTGCCGGCGTCGAAGGCCAGCGGGATGAAGCCGGGCGCCGCCAGCAGCGGGAGCACGACCATCAGCGCGAACGAGATCGCCAGCAGCAGCGTCAGCGAGCGGCCGTGCGCGATGCGCCACAGCGCCGCGGCGCTGAACACGCCGACGCCGGCGGCGATCAGGTAGGCGAGCGCCTGCGCGGTGACCGGGCTGTCGGCGATCGAGCCGACCTGCGCCGACAGGATCATCACGTCGGGCTCGGCGATCGTCGTCACGAAGCCGAGCGCCGCGGCGACGGCGAGGATCAGCGCGATCGAGCCCTTGCGCGGCAGCTCGGCGCCGATGTAGCGGCCCATCGGCAGGATGCCGTGCTCGACGCCGGCGAACAGCAGCAGCATGCCCAGCACGGCCAGCACCGAGCCGGCGAGGAATTGCAGGAACTGCGGCAGCGGCGCATGCACCAGCGTGACCTGCAGCGCGCACACCGAGCCCACCAGCGGCGCGATGGCGCGCAGCACCTCGGGCAGCTTGGCGCGCACGAAGGCCAGCATGGCGCCCATCAGCGCCGCCTTCCGAGCGTGGGCGGCAGCGCGTCGCCGGCCTGGCGGCGGCGGAACAGCGCGGCGCGCGCCAGCACGATGGTCGTCACCGGCGCGGAGATCGACAGCACGATGATCACCAGCCACACGTGCAGCGCCAGCGCGCCCTCGCGCGCGCTGAAGTGGACGATGGCCGCCAGCGTGACGATCCACGCCGCCAGCGTCGAGGCCAGCGCCGGCGCGTGCATGCGCGTGAAGAAGTCGGCCAGCCGCGCCAGGCCCAGCGCGGCAATCAGCACGACCACGCCGCTGGCCAGCAGCAAGAGCGCAACGATGATCTCTGTTGCCGGCGCGTTCATTCGATCGCCTCGCCGCGCAGCAGGAACTTGGCCAGCGCCACCGAGCCGACGAAGCCGAACAGCACCATCAGCAGCGCGCCCTCGAAGTACATCTCGCTGTCGTAGCGGATCGCCAGCACCAGCATCACCAGCATGCCGACGACGTAGAGGAAGTCGAGCGCCAGCACGCGGTCCTGCGCGCTCGGGCCGCGCGCCAGGCGCAGCCCGGCGATGCCCATCGCGAGCACGTACAGCACCAGCGTCGCCTCGATCGCCAGCGCGAGAAAGCCGCTCATTCGAAGATCTCCTTCAGGGGCTGTTCGTAGTCGGAGACGAAGTGCGCCAGGAAGCGCGCCTCGTCGGCGAGGTCGAAGACGTGCAGCAGCAGCGCGCTGCGGTCGGGCGCCAGCTCGCACCACACGGTGCCGGGGATGACGGCGGTGATCATCGCCAGCGCGGCCAGCGCGTGTTCGTCGCGCAGCGTCAGCGGCACCACGACGAAGGCGCTGCGCGGCGGCCGCGTGCGCGCGCGCACGATGCCGCGGCCGACCTCGACGGCCGAGCGCAGCACGTCGCGCCCGACGCGCAGGATCAGCCGCGCCAGCACGCCGTAGTGGCGCAGCGGCCGCGGCGTCGGGCGCAGCGGGCGCGCGAGCAGCGGCATCACGACCGCCACCGCGAGCCCGAGCAGCACCTGTCCGATGCCGGTGCTGCGCGCCAGCAGCAGCCAGCCGCAGAACAGGCCCAGCGACAGCCAGGGCGAGGGCAGCCAGCGTTTCATCGCGCGCCCTCCACCGTGCGCGCGCCGAGCACCGCTTCGATGTAGCGCTGCGGCTCGTGCAGCGCGCGCGCCGCTTCGTTCGTGTAGGCCAGCACCGCCTCGCCGCGCAGCACCAGCGCCACCAGCAGCAGCACCAGCGCGGCCACCGGCAGCGACTCCACCACGCGCAGGCGCGGCGCCGGGCCTTCGCCCGAGGTCCAGAAATGGCGCATGCCCACGCGCATCAGCGCGATCGCCGCGAGCAGCCCCGAGACCAGCAGCAGCGCGAACAGCGTCCAGGCGCGCGCCGAGCCGATGTCGATCAGCGCCGTCAGCATCGCCAGCTTGGCGACGAAGCCGGCCAGCGGCGGCAGCCCGGCCACCACCATCGCGCAGATCGTGAACGAGACGCCGAGGAAGGCCAGCGCGGCCGGGATCGCGCGGCCGATCAGCGCCTGCTCGTCGTCGTCGAGGTTGGTGCTGGGCGGCGGCTCGGCGTCGAAGAACACCGGCAGCGCGTCGTTGCCGTCGTCGAGCTGCTGGGGCCCGAGTTCGACCTGGCGGCCGCGTTCGAGCAGCTCGACGAGCAGGAAGAGGGCGCAGCCCGCCAGCGTGGAGGTGGCGAGGTAGAACAGCGCGCCGCCGGCCAGCGCCGGGCGGCCGAAGCCGAAGGCCGCCACCAGCGTGCCCGACGAGGCGATCACCGCGAAGCCGGCCAGTCGCGCGAGCCGCTGCGACGCGAACATGCCGAGGGCGCCGAAGGCCAGCGTCGCCAGGCCGCCCCACACCAGCACCGTGCCGCCGAAGCCGGCCGACGCGCCCGCGCCGGCCGGGAAGCACAGCGTCCACAGCCGCAGCAGCGCGTACACGCCCACCTTGGTGAGGATCGCGAACAGCGCCGCCGCCGGCGCGCTGGCCGCCGCGTAGGCCGGCGGCAGCCAGAAGTTCAGCGGCCACACCGCGGCCTTGGCGAGGAAGGCCACCGCCAGGATCGCCGCGCCGGCATGCAGCAGGCCGCGGTCGCTCTCGGGCACCAGCGGCAGCTTCAGCGCGATGTCGGCCATGTTCAGCGTGCCGGTCACGCCGTACAGCACCGCCACGCCGATCAGGAACAGCAGCGAGGCGACCAGGTTGATCGCGATGTAGTGCAGCCCGGCGCGCACGCGCGCCATGCCGCCGCCGTGCAGCAGCAGCCCGTAGCTGGCGGCCAGCAGCACCTCGAAGAAGACGAACAGGTTGAACAGGTCGGCGGTCAGGAAGGCGCCGTACAAGCCCATCAGCTGCAGCTGGAACAGCACGTGGAAGTACACGCCGGCGTGCTGCCAGCGCGCCAGCGCGTACAGCAGCGCGGCCAGCCCCACGCTGCCGGCGAGCACCGCCATCAGCGCCGAGAGCCGGTCGGCCACCAGCACGATGCCGTAGGGCACCGGCCAGTTGCCCGGCAGGTAGACCGCGAAGGCGGCCGGCGCGGCGGCGGCGTCCACGCGCAGCAGCAGCGCCAGCGCCAGCGCGAGGCCGAGCGCGGCCGAGGCGACGTTGAGCCCCGCCTTCAGCCGGCGCCGGCGTTCGCCGAGCAGCAGCATCGCCGCGGCGGTGGCCAGCGGCAGCAGCACCGGCGCGACGACGAGGTGCTCGGGGCCGAAGGACAGCAGCGTCACGGCGCCTCCTCCTCGCCGTCGACGTGGTCGCCGCCGGACAGGCCGCGCAGCGCCAGCAGCACGACGAGGAACAGCGCCGTGGTGGCGAAGCCGATCACGATGGCCGTCAGCACCAGCGACTGCGGCAGCGGGTCGCTGTAGTGCGCCAGGTCGGTGGGCACGCCGGGCACGACGATGGGCTCGGCGTCGATCGCCAGGCTGCCGACGCTGAAGATGAACAGGTTGATCGCATACGACAGCAGCGACAGCCCGATCAGCACCTGGAAGCTGCGCGGCCGCAGCGCCAGCCACACGCCGGCGCTGGCCAGCACGCCTACCGCGAGCGAGATCACGATCTCCATCAGCGCGCCTCCTCCTCGTTCGCATCGTCCTCGGCGGCCGCCTGCTGGCGCCGCGCGCGCAGCGACTGGTGCGCGATCGCGGTGAGCAGCAGCAGCGTCGAGCCGACCACCACCGCGAACACGCCGAGATCGAACAGCGCCGCGCTGGGCAGGTGCACCTCGCCGACCAGCGGCCAGCGCACGTGCGCGGTGTGCGTGGTCAGGAACGGGTAGCCCAGCGCCATCGAACCCAGCCCGGTGGTCAGCGCCGCGCCCAGGCCGAAGGCGATCCAGCTCGGCGGCACGAGGCGCACGCGCGCCTCCACCCAGCGCGTGCCCGACACCATGTACTGCGCGATGAAGGCGATCGCCACCACCAGCCCGGCGACGAAGCCGCCGCCCGGCTCGTTGTGGCCGCGCATGAAGAGGTGGAAGGCGAACACGAAGGCCGCCGGCAGCAGCAGCCGCACCAGCACCGCCGGCACCTCGAGGTAGCGCTGCGCGGCCGCGCCGTCCTCGCCTTCGCCGTGCAGGTCGCTGGTCGCGTCGGCCGGGACCACGCGCTGCTGCGCCGGCCGGTCGATCAGCTCCAGCGGCGGGCGGAAGCGCCGCAGCAGCGCGTAGACGGTGATGCCGACGATGCCCAGCACGGTGATCTCGCCCAGCGTGTCGAAGGCGCGGAAGTCGACCAGCATCACGTTGACGACGTTGCTGCCGCCGCCCAGCGGCAGGGCGTTCTCGAGGAAGAAGGGCGAGATCGACAGCGGCGCGTGGCGCGTCAGCAGCGCGTACGACAGCGTCGCCAGGCCGAGGCCGACCAGCAGCGCCAACGCGAGGTCGCGGCGGCGCCGCCAGCGCGCGCGCAGCGTGATGCGCGGGTCGTCCTGCTCGACGCGCTTGGGCATCCAGCGCAGGCCGAGCAGGAACAGCACCATCGTCACCACCTCCACCGCCAGCTGCGTCAGCGCCAGGTCGGGCGCGGAGAACCACGCGAACGTGATGCACAGCGCGAGGCCCACCACCGAGAGCATCGCCAGCGCCGCGAGGCGGTGGAACTTGGCCTGCCAGGCCGCACCGACCGCGGCCGCGCCGGCGATCAGCCACAGCCCGACGAAGGCCGGCGTGGCCGGCACGCGCGCGCGGTCGCCCCAGGCCAGCGGCACGATCAGCGCCGAGCCCAGCCCGGCCAGGCCGGCGATCAGGATCATCAGCGCCAGCTGCGGCTGCAGCCGGCGCGTGCCGAGCAGGCGCACGGCGCGCCGCGCCGCGTCGCTGGCCAGCGCGAGCGAGGTGTGGAACAGGCGCTGCCCGTTCAGCGCGCGCAGCAGCGGCGCGCCGAGGTGGCCGCGCAGGCGCAGCCGCTGCCCGAACAGCAGGTAGACCACCACGCCGCCGGCGGTGGCCGCGAGGCTCATCATCAGCGGCGTGTTGAAGCCGTGCCAGACCGCCAGGCTGTAGGCCGGCAGCGTGCCGCCCACCACCGGCGCGGCGGCGATCGCGAGCACCGGGCCGATCGACCACGCCGGCAGCGTGCCCACCACCACGCAGGCCAGCACCAGCAGCTCCACCGGCACGCGCATCCAGTGCACCGGCTCGTGCGGCTGGCGCGGGCAGTCGCCCGAGGTGGGGCCGAAGAACACGTCGTGCCCGAAGCGCAGCGAGTACACCACCGCGAACACGCCGGCCAGCGTGGCGGCGGCCGGCAGCAGCCGCTCGACCGTCGGGTGCGAGGCGACGAACACCGTCTCGGCGAAGAACATCTCCTTCGACAGGAAGCCGTTGAGCAGCGGCACCCCGGCCATCGCCGCGCAGGCCACGATGGCCAGCGTGCCGGTGACGGGCATCGCGCGGAACAGGCCGTCGAGGCGGCGCATGTCGCGCGTGCCGGTCTCGTGGTCGATGATGCCCACCGACATGAAGAGGGACGCCTTGAAGGTCGCGTGGTTCATCATGTGGAAGACCGCCGCCACCGCGGCCAGCGGGCTGTTCAGCCCGAGCAGCAGCGTGATCAGCCCGAGGTGGCTGATGGTCGAGTAGGCGAGCAGGCCCTTCAGGTCGTTCTGGAACATCGCCGCGTAGGCGCCCAGCAGCAGCGTGGCCAGCCCGGCGCCGCCGACGATCCAGAACCAGGCGTCGGTGCCGGCCAGCACCGGCCACAGCCGCGCCAGCAGGAACACGCCGGCCTTGACCATCGTCGCCGAGTGCAAGTAGGCCGACACCGGTGTCGGCGCGGCCATCGCATGCGGCAGCCAGAAGTGGAAGGGGAACTGCGCGCTCTTGGTCAATGCGCCCAGCAGCACCAGGCCGAGCGCCAGCGGGTACAGCGCGTGGCTGCGCACCGCATCGCCCGAAGCGAGCACCGCCTCCAGCTCGTGGCTGCCGGCGATGTGGCCGATCAGCAGCACGCCGGCCAGCAGCGCGAGCCCGCCGGTCGCGGTGACGGTGAAGGCCATGCGCGCGCCGCGGCGCGCGTCCTTGCGGTGCGTCCAGTAGCCGATCAGCAGGAAGGAGAACACGCTGGTCAGCTCCCAGAACACCACCAGCTGCACCAGGTCGCCCGAGACCACCACGCCCAGCATCGCGCCCATGAAGCCGAGCAGCAGCGAATAGAAGCGCGCCGCCGGGTCTTCGCGCGAGAGGTAGTAGCGCGCGTACACCACCACCAGCAGGCCCATGCCGCTGACCAGCATCGCGAACATCCAGGCGAAGCCGTCGATGCGCACCACGATGTCCAGCCCCAGGGCGGGCAGCCATTCGAGGCGTTCGCTGACCACCGCGCCGGCCGCGATCTCGGGGTACAGCAGGCCCAGCGGCACGGCCACGGCCAGCGCCACCGCGCCGGCCCACAGCGATTCGAGGT
Organism: Pseudomonadota bacterium; assembly: GCA_029779845.1. Taxonomy (GTDB): domain Bacteria; phylum Pseudomonadota; class Gammaproteobacteria; order Burkholderiales; family Burkholderiaceae_C; genus Piscinibacter. Next base: position 13,521 of record JAKOZT010000094.1, read on the forward strand.
TGCGCGCGTTGGTCGGCAGCAGCGCGGCGACGGCGCTGCCGGCGAAGGGCAGTAGAAGGATCGCGAGCAGGGACATACGGCCCATTCTAGGAAGTAGCATGCGCTCGCGCCGCCTGCGACGCCTGGAGTCACGCTTTTGAAGACCGACGCATCCCCGCTCGCATCCCCGCTCGCCGACGACCCGCTCTGGTACAAGGACGCGGTCATCTACGAGCTGCACATCAAGGCCTTCTTCGATTCGAACGGCGACGGACTGGGCGATTTCGCCGGCCTGATCGAGAAGCTCGACCATGTCCGCGACCTCGGCGTCAACACGATCTGGCTGCTGCCGTTCTACCCCTCGCCGCTGCGCGACGACGGCTACGACGTGGCCGACTTCATGAGCGTCAACCCGGCCTACGGCACGGCGGCGGACGTCAAGCGGCTGGTCGACGAGGCGCACCGGCGCGGCCTGCGCGTGATCACCGAACTGGTGGTCAACCACACCTCCGACCAGCACCCCTGGTTCCAGGCGGCGCGGCGCGCGCCCAAGGGGTCGCCCGAGCGCGATTTCTACGTCTGGAGCGACGACCCGCGGAAGTACGCCGGCACGCGCATCATCTTCACCGACACCGAGACCTCGAACTGGACCTGGGACGAGGTCGCCGGCCAGTACTACTGGCACCGCTTCTTCAGCCACCAGCCCGACCTGAACTTCGACAACGCGGCGGTGCGCGAGGCGGTGTTCGGCATCATGGAGTTCTGGCTCGAGCAGGGCGTCGACGGCTTCCGCCTCGACGCCATTCCGTACCTGATCGAGCGCGAGGGCACCTCCAACGAGAACCTGCGCGAGACGCACGAGGTCATCAAGGGCCTGCGCCGGCGTCTCGACGCGAAGTACCCGAACCGCCTGCTGCTCGCCGAGGCCAACATGTGGCCGGAGGACGTGCGCGAGTACTTCGGCGAGGACGACGAGTGCCACATGGCCTACCACTTCCCGCTGATGCCGCGCATGTACATGGCGATCGCGCAGGAGGACCGCCACCCGGTGGTGGAGATCCTGGCGCAGACGCCGGACATCTCGCCGGCCTGCCAGTGGGCCGTCTTCCTGCGCAACCACGACGAGCTGACGCTGGAGATGGTGACCAGCCGCGAGCGCGACTACATGTACAGCATGTACGCCGCCGACCCGCGCGCGCGCATCAACCTCGGCATCCGCCGCCGGCTGGCGCCGCTGCTGGAGAACGACCTCGACCGCATCCGGCTGATGAACAGCCTGCTGCTGTCGATGCCCGGCTCGCCGGTGCTGTACTACGGCGACGAGATCGGCATGGGCGACAACATCTTCCTCGGCGACCGCGACGGCGTGCGCACGCCGATGCAGTGGACCGGCGACCGCAACGGCGGCTTCTCGCGCGCCGACCCGCAGCGCCTGTACCTGCCGCCCATCCAGGACCCGGTGTACGGCTACCAGTCGGTCAACGTCGAGGCCCAGTCGCGCGAGGCTTCCTCGCTGCTGAACTGGACGCGCCGGCTGCTCGCCGTGCGGCGCTCGACGCAGGTGTTCGGGCGCGGCGGCATCACCATGCTGCACCCGGGCAACCGCAAGGTGCTCGCCTACCTGCGCGAACTGGGCGACGAGGCGGTGCTGTGCGTGGCCAACCTCGGCCGCACGGCGCAGCCGGTCGAGATCGACCTGGCGCGCTTCAAGGGCCGCGTGCCGGTGGAGATGACGGGCGGCATCGCCTTCGCGCCGATCGGCGAGACCGGCTACACGCTGACGCTGCCCTCGCACGGCTTCTTCTGGTTCCGCCTCGCCGTCGACGCGGCGCCGCCAGACTGGTACGTCGACCGCCGGCCGGTCGAGGACCTCGCCGTGGTGGTGCTGTTCGACGGCTGGAACAGCCTGTTCCGCGACCGCGTGGTGCCGTGGCGCATCGCCATGGCGATCAAGACGCTGGCGCAGGTCGAGGACCAGGTGCTGCCGCCGTTCATCGCGCGCCAGCGCTGGTTCGCCGGGCGCGACGAGGCGCTCGCGCGCGTGCGCATCGGCGACCACGCGGTGCTCGACCACGGCGGCCGCGAGTGGCTGCTGAGCCTGCTCGACGCGCACAGCCGCGACGAGGCGGTGCGCTGGTTCGCGCCGCTGGCGCTGGGCTGGGAGGACGGCGAGGACGAGCGGCTGCGCCAGCTGCAGCCTTCGGCCGTCGCCAAGGTGCGCGTCGGGCCGCGCGTGGGCGTGATGGCCGATGCGCAGGCCGATCCGGCCGTCTGCGCCGCGCGGCTCGATGCGCTGGCGCGCCGCCGCGAGATCGGCGCCGCGCACGGCCGCGTGCGCTTCGTGCCCGGCGCGTCGTTCGGCCGGATCGCCGGCGGCCTGCCGGCGCCGTCCACGCCGCCGCGCCAGGTGCCGCAGGCGCGCAACTCGGTGCTGGTGCTGGACGAAAGCCTGTTCATGAAGGTGCTGCGCCAGGTGAGCCCGGGCGTGAACATCGAGGTCGAGATCGGCCGCTTCCTCACCGACGTGGCCGGCTTCGAGCACGGCGCGGCGGTGGCGGGTCACGTCGAGCACGTGGCGGCCGACGGCGCGTCGAGCACGCTGGTCCTGCTGCAGGCCTACCTCCCCAACCAGGGCGACGCCTGGGGCTTCGTGTTCGACCAGCTGCAGCACTGGCTCGGCCGCCATCCCGCGGGCCGGCCGGAGGGCGCCGCCGAGCCGGTCGACGAGGGCTTCCTCGGCCGCGTGCGCACCATGGCGCGCCGCACCGCGGAGCTGCACGCGGCGCTGAACCGGCGCACCGGCGATCCCGCGTTCGACCCCGAGCCGATCACCGCCGCCGACCTGCAGGGCTGGATCGGCCAGGCGCGCGAGCGCGCCGCGGCGACGCTGGCCCGGCTGCGCGAGCACGCGGCGCAGTGGCCGGCGCCGCAGCAGGCGCTGGCGCAACGCCTGCTCGCGGCCGACCTGGAGGCGGTGTTCGCGAGCGCCGCGCGCTGGCCGCCCGGCGGCGTCAAGACGCGCGTGCACGGCGGCTACCGGCTGCAGGAGGTGCTGCTGGTGCACGACGACTTCGCCATCGTCGACTTCGAGGGCGACCCGCGCGTGCCGGTGGCGCTGCGCCGCGCCAAGCAGTCGCCGCTGCGCGACGTGGCGGCGATGCTGCGCTCGTTCGAGCAGGCGCGCGACGCCGCGCTGCAGCCGGGCGTGCAGGCCGACGCCGGGCCGGCGCGGCGCGAGGCGCTGGCGGCGGTCTGGAGCCGGGCGGTGCGCGCGGCCTTCCTCGACGCCTATGCCGAGAGCGCCGTCGCCGCCGGGCTGCATGCGGACGCCGAGTCCTTCGCCGCGGCACGCCCGCTGCTGACGCTGTTCGAGGTCGACCGCGCGCTGCAGCTGCTGGCCGACGACATCCACCTGCGGCCCGGCACGGCCGCCGCGCCGCTGGCCGGCGTGGCCGAGCTGTTCGGCGCCTGACCCACCGAAGGAGATCCTCATGGACACCATCAACATCGCCGTCGAGCCGCTGCGCGCCTTCCTCGTGCAGATCGGTGCCTACCTGCCGCGCCTGGGGGTGGCGCTGGCGATCGCGCTGGCCGGCTGGCTGGTTGCCAAGGCGCTGCGCTTCGGCACCGTCAAGGCGCTGCACGCGCTGAACTTCCACGTGCTCACCGAGCGTGCCGGCGTGGACGCCTTCCTCCAGCAAGGCGGCAGCCGCCGCGTCACGGCCGACGTGGTCGGCCTGATCGTCTTCTGGCTGGTGATGCTGGGCGCGCTGATCGTGGCCTTCAACGGCCTGGGGCTGTCGCAGGTGACCGATGTGCTCAGCAAGGTGCTGCTGTTCCTGCCCAAGCTGCTGGTCGGCCTGCTGGTGGTGGTGTTCGGCCTGTACTTCGCGCGCTTCGTCGGCCAGTCGGTGCAGGCCTGGTGCCGCGGCGCGGAGATCGGCGACGCGGAGCTGATCGGGCGCGTGGTCCGCTACGCGATCGTCACCTTCGTCGTGCTGATCGCCATCGACCACATCGACATCGGCAGCGGCCTGGTGCAGCAGACCTTCCTGATCCTGCTCGGCGGCGTCGTGCTGGGGCTGGCGCTGGCCTTCGGCATCGGCGGCAAGGACCGCGCGGCGGCGATGCTGGAGCGCTGGTTCCCGCGCGCCCAGCCTCCGGCGGAGCGCTGATACCGGCCAGCGATCAATCGTTCAAGAAAGCCCGCCGTGAGTCCGAGCGGCAAAGGGCCGTGCGGGCCGCCCGCGGCGCTTCGATGAGACGGTCGGCCCTGCGGGCCGACTGCCTTGCGCTGCTCGGTCTCGCGGCCCCGCCGCGCAACTCGCTTCGCGGGCCATCGCCCGCTGCGCTCGATCACCCGCGGCGAGCATGAGGACGAAGCGCGCGGGTACGCGCGCG
>JAKOZT010000110.1 GCA_029779845.1 Pseudomonadota bacterium
GAACGGCTTGGGCAGGTAGTCGTCGGCGCCCAGTTCCAGGCCGATGATGCGGTCCATCGGGTCGCCCTTGGCGGTCAGCATCAGCACCGGCACGCGCGCCGCGCCGTCGGGCAGGGCGCGGATGCGGCGGCACACCTCCAGGCCGTCGATGCCGGGCAGCATCAGGTCGAGCCCCACCAGATCGAACGGCTCGCGCCGCCGGGCCTCCCGCCCGGCGTCGCCGTCGCCCATGTGCGGCACGGCGTAGCCCGCTTGCGTCAGGTACGCGCCCACCATGGCGGCCAGACGGGCGTCGGCCGCGAGCATCAGCCGGCGGTGTGGGCGCATGCGCTCCTTTCACGGTCTGCCCGGCGTGCCGGCAGCCCCATCCTGCCCGCGATGATCGGACAGGCGTGCCAGCGCCGCTTGAAGCCCGGGTAAAGAATCGTAAACCCGGCCCGCCCAGGCATTCCATGCGGTATTAAAACAATAGCTGCTGGCGCTTGCCACACCAGCGTCAGGGGCCGATTTAAGACTCTACTCGCGAATGATGGTGAGGTACTCGATCAGTGCCGCACTGCGACACGACGCATGAGAAAAATGAACAGCCATACGCAGAGGACGCAGAGATTTCGCAGAGGACGCGAAGAAAGCCGATGGGTCTGCTTGTTTTTTGCGTCCTCTGCGAAATCTCTGCGTCCTCTGCGTTCGGAGGTTGGCGGTTTCCAATAAGCGACCATTCCAAGCCTTGTCTCGCAGGCCATCACCATCATTCGCGAAAAGAGCCTGATTTGATTTGCAAACCGGGCCGATCCGCTCAAGCGCGCTGGCGCAGCGCCTGCTCCACCGCCTCGCCCAGCCCCAGCAGCGCGCGGTCCTGTCCGCCGGCCGCCGCCAGCATCAGGCCGACCGGCGCCGCGCCCGGTTCGTGGCAGGGCAGCGACAGCGCGCAGCCGTCCAGAAAGTTGATCAGCGTGGGGTTGCGCAGGATCAGCGCGTTGGCGGCGAAGTAGGCCTCATCGCTGGCCTGCAGCGCGTCGATGCGCGGCGCCAGCACCGGCACGGTGGGCAGCAGCAGGGCGTCGAAGCCGGCGGCGCGCGCCTCGACCTGGGCGATCCAGCGGCGGCGCGCCGCCAGCAGGTCGATGTAGTCGGCCGCGCTCATCCGCGCCCCACCCTGCAGCCGCAGGCCGACGCGCGGGTCGTACTCGGCGGCGCGCCGGGCCAGCAGGTGGCGGTGCCAGGCCCAGGCCTCGGCGCCGGCCAGGGTGCCGCGCGCGTGCAGCCGGCCCAGCTCGGCGAATTCGGGCACGGCGATGTGCCGGATGCGCGCCCCGGCCGCCGACAGGCGGGCCAGCGCCGCCTCGAACGCCGCCGCCACGGGCGGCTCCAGGCCGTCCAGCACCACCGTCTCGGGCACGGCCAGCCGCGCGTCGCGCAGCGCGCGCGCCGGCGGCGGCACCGGCGGCTGGCCGGCCAGGATGGCGTCGGTGAGCGCGCAGCAGCGCACGCTGGCGGCCAGCGGCCCGATGGAATCGAGCGAGGTCGACAGCGGCAGCGCGCCCTCGGTGGGCACGCGCCGCTGCGTCGGCTTGAAGCCGGCGAGGCCGCACAGCGCCGCAGGGATGCGCACCGAGCCGCCGGTGTCCGAGCCGATGGCCACCGCCGCCATGCCGTCCGTCACCGACACCGCCGCGCCGCTGCTGGAGCCGCCCGGAATGCGCCGCGTGGCGCGATCCCACGGGTTGGCGGGCGTGCCGTAGTGCGGGTTCAGGCCCAGGCCGGAGAAAGCGAACTCGGTCATGTTGGTGCGCCCCACGATCACCGCGCCGGCGGCGATCAGGCGCTCGACGACCGGCGCATTGCGGGCCGCCGGCGCGGCGCCGCGCAGCACCGTCGAGCCGGCCGTCGTCACCTCGCCGGCGACGTCGAACAGGTCCTTGATCGACACCGGAATGCCTTCCAGCGGCGAGCGCACCACGCCCGCCGCGCGCAGCAGGTCGGACGCGCGCGCGGCGGCCAGCGCGCGCTCGGCGCCGAGCGCGGTGAACACGCGCGCGCCCTCGCCCGCCGCATCGCGCGCGCGGGCCAGCGCGGCTTCGGCCAGGGCCACGGCGGTGGCGCGGCCCGCGGCCAGCTCGTGGGACAGATGCTCGATGGTGGGCAGGACGGACATGGCGATTCCTTGGCAGTGCGCCGGCAACGAAGACCGAGCCGCATGGTAAGTCCCCGCCAATCCGCCCCTGCGCCAGAATGGCATCCGCAGCACGACATACCCGTTGAGGAGAACCGGCCATGGACATCAACAGCGACCTGGGCGAGAGCTACGGCGCCTGGCGCATGGGCGACGACGCCGCCATGCTGGACATCGTCACCAGCGCCAACGTGGCCTGCGGCTTTCATGCGGGCGATCCGGCCGGCATCCTGGACACCCTGAAGGCCGCCGCCGAGCGCGGCGTGGCCGTCGGCGCGCACGTGGCCTACCCCGATCTAGTCGGCTTCGGCCGGCGCCACATGGACCCGAGCAGCCGCGAGCTGGTGGCCGACGTGGTCTACCAGATCGGCGCGCTGCGGGGGCTGGCGCGCGCGGCCGGCACGCAGGTGCGCTACGTCAAGCCGCACGGCGCGCTCTACAACACCATCGCGCACGACGCGCGCCAGGGCGATGACGTGATCACCGCCCTGCTGGACATCGACCCCGACCTGACGCTGCTGGCGCTGGCCGGCTCGCCGCTGATAGCGCGCGCCCGCGCGCGCGGCCTGACGGTGGTGGCCGAGGCCTTTGCCGACCGCGCCTACAACGACGACGGCACGCTAGTGTCGCGCCGCCTGCCGGACGCCGTGCTGCACGACGCCGACCAGGTGGCCGAGCGCATGCTGCGCTGGGCCGAAAGCGGCACGCTGACATCCATCAGCGGCAAAGCGGTGCGCGTGCAGGCCGATTCGATCTGCGTGCATGGCGACAGCCCCGGCGCGGTGGAGATGGCGCGGCGCATCCGCGCCCGCCTGCAAGCGGCCGGGGTGCCGCTGGCGCCCTTCGCTGCAACCGCCTGAGCCCATGCGCTTCCTGCCCGCGAGTGACACCGCGCTGCTGGTCGAGCTGGCCGACCTCGATCACGCGCTGGCGCTGTACCGCGCCGCGCAGGCCCAGCCCATCGCCGGCGTGCAGGAGCTGGTGCCGGCCGCGCGCACGCTGTTGGTGCACTACCGGCCCGAGGCCATCGCGCCCGCTGCCCTGGTGGCCGAATTGCGCGCGCGTGCCGCTGCCGCCGACCTGGGACCGGCCCACAGCGCGGCCGTGCGCTGCGTCGAGATCCCGGTGCACTACGACGGCGAGGACTTGGCCGAAGTCGCCGACATGATGGGCATTTCGATCGCCGAGCTGGTCGAGCGCCACGCCGGCCAGCCCTGGCAGGCCGCGTTCGCGGGCTTCGCGCCCGGCTTCGTCTACCTGGCCGGCGGCCACCC
>JAKOZT010000130.1 GCA_029779845.1 Pseudomonadota bacterium
GCGGGCATGCCACCTCTGGTTCAGCAAAGGGCCGTGCGGGCCGCTCGCGGCGCGCCTATGAGACGCTGAGCAGCGCAGGGCTCGTGGCCCGCGCGCGTACCCGCGCGCCTCGTCCTCATGCTCGCCGCGGGTGATTGAGCGCAGCGGCGCAGCCGCGAAGCGAGTTCCGCGGCGGGGCCGCGAGACCGAGCAGCGCAAGGCAGTCGGCCCGCAGGGCCGACCGTCTCATAGGCGCGCCGCGGGCGGCCCGCACGGCCCTTTGCCGCTTGGACCACGCTGCCGGCTTTCTGAACGATTGATCGCCGGTCGGCATGAGGGGGCGAGGCCGCGGCGGCATGCCGTAGATCGCCGGCCCGGCCAGCGGTGCCACGGCGGCGATCTTCAGGGCGACTTCCATCGGCCATGAGCAGGCGGGCAGACTCGCAATCAAGAGGCGACGTTCGCCTTCTTTCCAACGACGCGGATGTCCCTGCCGGGGCGCTTCAACCGACGCAGCGATAGGCGGACGACGCCCCCCGCGTCTGCTCAGCGCTCGGCCGCGGGACGAGGCATCACTGCAGCGGTCGACTCCACCGGCTCACTGACTTCGCGCATGTCGAGTCCTCGCCGGTCACGCACGAATATCGCGCCGATCACTACCGTCACCAGCGAGACGACAACCGTGTAGACCAAGCCGCGGTACATGTCGCCGCTAGCCACCACCATCGCCGTTGCGACGAACGGTGCGAAGCCACCGATCCAGCCGTTGCCGAACTGCAGCGCGGACGACACGCCGCTGTAGCGCACCTGCGTCGGAAACTGCTCGACGAGGAACGCGCCCATCGGCCCGTACACCATCGTCGCCAGCAGCACCAGCGCGAAAAGCGATCCGACAACTCCCAGCACGTTGATGCGCGCAGGGTCGGCCTTCAGCGGCATGCCGCGTTCGACGAGCGCCTGGCGCAGCGCCGCCTCGTCGTATCCGGTCTGCCTGGTCTCGCCGATCACGAACTGCAATTCGCCAGGCTGCTGCTGCACCGTGAAAGGCACGCCTTGTGCCGACAGGAACGAGCGCGCGCGCGTGCACGGCTTTGTCGCCTTCGGCTGGAACAGTTGGCCGATCAGCGACTGGTCCTCGCGACAGTCGTCGCCCTGGATGACCACCTGTGTACGTGCGCGGAACTCCTCTAGCGCCGGATTGCCGTAGTGGGTCAGCGCCTGGAACAGCGGCATGAACAGCAGCGCAGAGAGCAGGCATCCGGCCAGCATGATCCACTTGCGGCCGATGACGTCCGAGAGCCAGCCGAACAGCACGAAGAACGGCGTGGCAAGGACCAGCGCGACGGTCAGATAGCCATAGGTCGATTGCGCGGGCAGCTTCAAGGTCGCCGTCATGAATTGCAGGCTGTAGAAGTGCGCCGTGTACCAGATGACCGCCTGACCGGCGACCGCGCCGAAGATCGTCACGAGAAGCACTCGCAGATTGCGCGGCTTGCCGAACGTGTCGGAGATCGGACTGCGAGATTGCTTGCCGTGCGCCTTCATTTCCAGGAAGACCGGCGACTCCTCGAGCCGCATGCGCATGTACATCGAATAGACCAGCAAGCCGATCGAGAGCATGAAGGGCACCCGCCAGCCCCACAGCGCGAAGGCTTCAGGCGACATCGAAGAACGCAGCGCCCAGATCACCGACAGGGAGAGCAGCAGGCCGATCGTGCCCGTGATCTGCAACCAGCTGGTCGTAAAACCGCGCGAGCGGTTGTCGGCGTGCTCGGCGATGTAGGTCACCGCCCCGCCGAACTCGCCGCCGATCGCCAGGCCTTGCAGCAGGCGCAGCGCGACGAGAATCGCCGGCGCTGCCCAGCCGATCGTCTCGAAAGTCGGCAGGAAGCCGACGGCCGCCGTGGCGACTCCCATGATGATCATGGTGATCAGGAAGGTCTTCTTGCGCCCCACCAGATCGCCCAATCGCCCGAAGACGATCGCCCCGAAAGGCCGCAGCACGAAGCCGGCACCGAAGGTGGCCAGTGACGCGAGGATTGCCGCCGACTCGTTGCCCTTCGGGAAGAACAGGCTGCCAAAGAACACGGCGAGGCTGCCGTAGATGAAGAAGTCGTACCACTCGAACACCGTGCCAAGCGCCGCGGCAAAGACCACGCGCCGGGTCTCCTGCTTTTGCACGGGTGCTGCTGAACTTGCGTGGGCTGTCGTCATGTCTCCACTCCTGGTTGTGTTGTACAGCGCAGATCAGCGGCCGATGCGCGTGAGGAATCCGCGCAGCACGGAATTGAACCTTGCAGGCTGCTCCAGCATCGGAAAGTGCGCGGCCGCGGCAATCATCTGCAACTCCGCCCCGGGGATGCCGGCTGCCAGCGCGCGTGACTCCGTCGGCGGCGTGATTGCGTCCTCGTCGCCACAGACGACCAGCGTCGGCAAGTCGAGCTTCGCCAGTTGCGAACGGCTGTCCGCCTCGTTCAGCGACACGATCGCTTCGCGTGCCACGAACTCCGGGGTCTGCGACACCTCGTGGCGGGCGAACTCGACCAGCGAAGCGGCCGCGGCAGAACCGAAGCTGCGCTCGATGACCGCCTGGCTGGCCGCGACGACACCCAGCCGATCGATTGCAGCAAGAACATTGGCAACGGCGACGTCCGGCCCCAGGCCATGCGGCGTCGCACCGACCAGAACGAGGCCGCGCAGGCGGGCTCGGTGCTCGAGCGCGAATCGTTGCGCAATGGTCCCGCCCATCGACAAGCCGATGAGCACGGCGTCCCGCACCTTCAGTGTCTGAAAGACAAGCGCCAGATCGTCGGCGAAGGCGTCGATCGTGTAGCGGCGCGTGCGAGGACTTGCTGAGCGGCCGTGGCCCGGCAGATCCAGAACGATCAGGCGGTGATCGCACGAGAAGTCGGCGATCTGCTCGCGCCAGAAATCCCCCGTGGTCGTGAACCCGTGGCAGAAGACCACATCGGGGCCTTGGCCCGTGATGCGGACGCGCATGTCTCCAATCTGTTGTGTCTCGGTCATGTGTCTTCCTTGAAGGTGGCAGGCAGTCGGCTGTCCGGATCAGCCGCTGCTGGACGCATCGCAATATCAAGGCCACCGCGCCACCAGCAGGTGGATCTCCGCCAAGTCCTTGATTTGTTTCGAATTTCGGCCCGTCACCGCGGGTTTGACCGATTCGTCGCTTGCGACTAGTCTCAATCGTGCGTCTCAATCTTGCGACTGGAGCATCGATGCCCTTTCCCGAATGGTTCGGTTCCGGACAGAACGAGGCTGACTTCCTTCGCCGCGTCCTCGACCACGTGTCCGACTGCCTGGTTGCAGTGGACACCGAGGGCCGTGTTGTGCTGATCAACGAACCGTACTGCCGTCTGCTGGGCGGTCGGCCCGAGGACTACATCGGGCGGCACATCACCGACGTCGTATCGCCCAAGACCCGGCTGCACCGCGTGGCGCGCGGAGATGCGCAGGTGAATGTGATGCCTCTGGAGGTCCGCGGACATCAGCTGCTGGCGCGGCAGGTGCCTGTCTATCAGGACGGACGCATCATTGGCGCCGTGGGTCTCGCGCTGTTCTCCAACATGTCGGCGCTGAAGAAGGCCGTCGCTGTCGCCGAGGGACAAGAAGTGGCGATCCATGGGCGGCCCGCGTCCTGGGTCGCCCATCATCGCATCGAAGACATCCTCGGCCAGGGCCCGCGCATGGAGCACGTACGGGCATCGATCGAACAGGCCGCGGAACTGTCGCTGCCGGTACTCGTCCATGGCGAGACGGGGACTGGCAAGGAGCTGGCTGCAAACGCGCTTCACGCGGCCTCGTCCCGCGCGCGGCGGCCTTTCGTTTGGGTCAACTGCGCTTCCATTCCAGAGTCGCTGATCGACGCCGAGCTGTTCGGATATGAGGGTGGCGCCTTCACCGGCGCGCGATCGCGCGGAAAACCCGGCAAGTTCGAACTGGCCAGTGGCGGCACCTTGTTTCTCGACGAGATCGGCGACATGCCTCTCAAGCTGCAGGCGAGTCTGCTGCGAGCGGTGCAGAACCAGGAGATCGTCCGGGTTGGTGGGGTGGCGCCTGTCCCGATCGACACTCGAATCGTCTGTGCCACGCACCGGAACCTGAAAGGCCTGGTCGATGAAGGGAAGTTCCGGGCAGACCTGTACTACCGGCTCAGCGTGCTGTCGGTTGAACTTCCGGCCTTGCGGGAGCGGGAGGATCTGGACTGGCTGATCGATCAGCTGCTGGAGCGCATCGCACAGCGGGAGGGCATCCCCCTTCGGGATGTTCCTCGGGACGTCAGGGCTCGGTGGCTGGCGTTCGACTGGCCCGGCAATGTGCGGCAGCTGGAGGCTGTGCTCTTGCGGTTTCTTCTCCGCGGGGAAGACGGACTGGGTCGTTCACCGGCAGCCGACGGGCGAAGAGGTCGACCGAGGTCAGGCGCATCGTCGTCGGCTCGGCTGCGGGATCATGTGGGCACCGAGCGAGCCCTGCACATTCAGCGCGTGCTGCTTGACGTTGCCGGTGACAAGGACGAGGCAGCACGTCGCCTCGGCATCAGCCGCGCGACGCTCTACCGGGAACTGCGCAGGCTGGCCTGACTTCGACAGAGCAGGTGGGCCCGTGCGTGTCCAGCTTGTCCGGACACGCGCCCCGATCCGCCGGGGCACACCCCCCCATCACCCCACCGCCCTCTTCTTCAACCACCGCCGCATCGCCAGCGAGGGCCCGTCGGCGCGGAACGAGATCTCGTGCGCCGTGCCCGGCGGGTAGTTCGCGAGGTTGCGCTCGATCGCCTCCAGGCCGTCGATGTCTTCCTGGAAGGCGGCGAGCAGCTGGCCGTGCATGAACTCGGTGATCTCGCCGTCCTCCAGCGCGAAGTTGCGGCCGTGGTGGATGAAGTAGTGCGTGCTCGTCGCCGTCTCGGGCGTGACGATGTGCGCGGTGCGGATCGCGCGCGAGGGCTGCTCATCCTCGGGAATCGCGCAGGCGTGGAAGCGCGCGTGCACCTCGTGCAGCGCCGGCGAGTGGAAGGTCGAGCTGGTGATGCGCGCGGCGTCCACGCCTTCCAGCCCGGTGGGCTTGGCCCACACCGGCGGCAGCCGCGTCGGCACCACGCGGCGCAGCAGCGAGAAGTGGCCGGTGGCGGCGTCGATCTTGCTCTCGTAGGGCGCGCTGGCGTAGTCGGGCGTGCCGAAGGTCCTGGCGTGCAGGAAGCTCAGGTGCGTCAGGTCGAGCAGGTTCTCGTGCAGGCGCACATAACTCGAGCGCAGGTACAGCCGCTCGCGCGAGGCGCGCCAGCCCTCGGTGTCGGAGATCCACGGCAGGTGCGGCGGCTCGCGATCCGGCGGCGTCGCGCCCATCCAGATCCACACCAGCGGGCCGAGCTGCTCGGCCGCGAACGAACGCACGCGGGCGCCAGGCGGCACCACCGTCTGCGACGGCACCGAGCTGCATCCGCCGTCGCAGCCGAAGCGCGCGCCGTGGTAGCCGCAGACGATGTGGTCGCCGTCGACCGTGCCGAGCGACAGCGGCATCGAGCGGTGCGGGCAGCGGTCTTCCAGCGCCATCACGCCGCCGTCGGTGCGGCGCAGCAGCATCACCGGCACGCCCAGGATGCGGCGCGCCAGCGGCGTGCGCGTCACCTCGTGGTCGAAGGCGGCCACGTACCACTCGTCGTAGACGAAGGGCGTGCGCTCGTCGGCGAGTTCGCCTTGCAGGCGCAGCGCGGCTTCGCGCACGCGGTCCATCAGCGGCTGGTCCATGGGGTCGTCTCCTGTCGTCGTTCGTAGTGATGCGATGCTGCGCTCATGCCCGGGCGCCGTCTGTCCCCCGCACGGCGGACAATCCACGCCATGCCCGCCGCCCGCCTCGCCCTGGATGCCGACGCGCTCGCGCGCGTGGTGGAGCACCTCGGCCGCGACGGCTTCGGCGCCGCGCTGATCGAGTGGCTGACGCCCGCGCTGCATCCGGCGCACGCCACCGCGTTCCGCTACGACAGCGAGGCGCGCTCGCGCGTGGTGATGACGGCCAGCGCCGGCGGCGGGCCGGCGGCGCTGCAATCGGCGCGCGTCTACGCCGGCAGCGGGCTGGCGCGGCTGGACCGGCTGCGCGGGCTGATCCCGCCGCGCGGCGAGGCCGCTGAACAGGTCGATCGCGCCCCGGCGATCGTGCGGCTGCGCCGCGAGGAGATCGCCGACACCGCCTACCGCGAGCAGCTGTGGGACCGCTTCGGCCTGGTCGACCGGCTCTCCGCGCTGGCGCTGGTCGACGGCCACTGGAGCGCCTTCAACCTCTACCGCGACCGCGCCGGCGGCCCCTTCGAGGCGCGCGAGCTGGCGCGCTTCGCGGCGCTGGCGCCGCTGCTGCTGGCGCTGCTGGGGCGGCACCTGGCCGCCTTGCAACCGGCCGCGCAGGAGGGGCCGGCGACGCGCCTCACGCCCGAGGCCGCCGAGGCGATGCTGCACCGCCTGCCGGCGCGGCTGAGCGCACGCGAGCGCGAGGTCTGCGCGCTGACGCTGGCCGGCCACACGCGCGAAGGCATCGGCCTGGCGCTGGGCATCGCGCCCAGCAGCGTGGCCACGCTGCGCCGGCGCGCCTACGCCAAGCTGGCGATCCACGGCGCCGGCGAGCTGTTCGCGCTGTGCCTGAACCACGCGCCGCGCTGAAGCAGGGATTGCCGCGTCGACAGCGCGGAGGACAGACAGCCGCGCGCGGCGGCGCTACCGTCGCTGCATCGCATCCAAGAATGGAAAGAACGGAGACAGGCCATGTTCATCCGCAACTGCTGGTACGTCGTCGCCTGGGACCACGAGATCCCGGCCGACGGCCTGTTCGCACGCACCGTGATCGGCGAGCCGCTGCTGCTGTACCGCACCGAGGGCGGCGAAGTCGTCGTACTGGAAGACCGCTGCTGCCACCGCCTCGCGCCGCTGTCGGCCGGGCGCAAGGAAGGCGACTGCGTGCGCTGCGGCTACCACGGCCTGAAGTTCGACGCCAGCGGCGCCTGCGTGGAGATCCCCGGGCTGGCGAGCGTGCCGCCCAAGGCGCGCGTGCGGCGCTACCCGGTGGCGGTGAAGAACCACTGGGTGTTCGCCTGGATGGGCGACCCGGCGCTGGCCGACACCGCCACGCTGCCCGACAACTTCTCCTGCGGCGACCCCGACTGGCACTACAAGCCCGGCTACCTGCACTACGACACGCCGTGGGCGCTGATCGCCGACAACCTGCTCGATTTCTCGCACCTGAGCTACGTGCACGAGAAGACGCTGGGCGGCACGCCGGCGATCGCGCAGGCGCGCCCGACGATCGAGAAGGTGCCGCGCGGCGTGCGCGTCTCGCGGCACGTGGCCGACGTGCCGCCGCCGCCCTTCTACCTGCGCATGAAGCCCTTCGACGGCAACATCGACCGGCATTTCATCTACGACTTCCTGCTGCCCGCCACGCTCTTGATGCACTCCGGCGGCCGCCCCACCGGCACCACCGCGAGCGACGGCCCGCCCTCGGTGCAGCTGCACTCCTGCCAGGCGCTGACGCCCGAGACGGAGAACAGCACGCACTACTTCTTCATGCAGGGCGTGCCGACCGCGCAAGGCGGCGCGGGCCTGGTCGACAACGTCTTCGCGAGCCTGGTGCAGGCCTTCAACGAAGACCGCGACATGATCACCGCGCAGGCGCGCATCATCGCGATGAAGCCCGACGCGCCGATGCTGCCGCTGGCGATGGACTCGGCGCTGATCCAGTTCCGCCGCATCGTCGACGAGGCGTTGCGGGCGGAGGCCTGAGGCACGGCCTCAGCGCCAGGCGGATTTCACCAACTCGCGCTGCACGATGTCGCGCAGCTCGCGCGCCACCGCGCGCGTGGCCGCGCTGCCGGGCCGCTTCACCGACGACACCAGCGACAGCGTGCGCGGCACCGTCGGTTTGATCAGCCGGGCGGCGCTGAGCAGCCCGAGCGCCAGTTCCTCGTGCACCGCCTGGCGCGGCAGCACGGTGAACAGCCCGGACTGCACGACCAGATCCTTCATGATCAACAGCGAGTCGGACTCCGCCGCCACGCGCAACTGCACACCGGCCTTCTTCGACGGCAAATCGAGCGCCACGCGCAGTGCGTTGGGCCGTATCGCCATGACCAGCGGACGCTCCGCGAGTTGGCGGAAAGACAGCTCCTGCCCGGCCTTGAAGACCCCCGGCGCGCCGATCACCATGCTGTCGATCGTGCACAGCTTCTCCTCGCCGCGCCGCGGCACGCGCCCGAAGCGGTTGACGATCGCAAGGTCGATGCGGCCGTCGGCCATCATCTCCTCGAGCGGGTTGCTGAACCCCTCGACGAACTGCAAACCGATGCGCGGGTGACGCGCCGCGATGCGCTGGTGCAGCAGGCCGACCAGAGGCCGCGCGGCCGAGGGCACGACGCCGAGCCGCACCAACCCGCTCGGCTCGTTGCCGATCTCGGCGGCCTCACCGGTGGCGCGCTGCATCTCCTCGAGCGCCGCGCGCAGGCGCGGCGCGAGGCGCTCGGCCGCCTGCGTGAGCGCGACGCCGCGGCCGGTGCGCTCGAACAGGCGGCAGCCCAGCTGAGCCTCCAGCGCCGCCACGTGGCGACTCACCACCGACTGCGCCACCTCGATCTGAGCCGCTGCGCGCGAGATGCTGCGCGCTTCCACCACGGCCAGGAAAGCCTCGATGCGGTGCAGGTTCATGCCGGGCACTGTCATGCTTTGAAAGCATATCGGAAATGTCCATCGATATCTTTCTGGCAGGGAAGCCGATTCCTACACTGCGCCGCATGATCTTCCCCACACTGTGGTGCCCGCTGCTCACCCACTACGACGACCAGGGGCGCATCGATGCGCAGCGCATCGCGCGCCACCTCGACTTCCTCGCCCCCTCGGTGCGCGGCTTCCTCGTGCCCGGCTCCACCGGCGATGGCTGGCAGCTCTCGGACGCCGAGGCGCGCACGCTGCTCGACGTGGTGATCGGCCTGGCGCGCGAGCGCGCTCTGCAATTGCTGATCGGCGTGCTCCGGCCCGACGCAGACGCCATGCAGGCTTTCATGGTCGACACGATCGCCTGGCTGAAGCAGCGCGCCGGCACCACCGACCTGCCCGATGCGCTGCGGCAAGCCGCGACGCTTGGCTTCACCTTCTGCGCCCCGCACGGCGCGGCGCTGACCCAGGACGACATCGCCGCCGCACTCGACACGCTGCTGGCCGTGGGCGCACCGTCCGCGCTCTACCAGCTGCCGCAGGTCACCGGCAACGAGATCGCGCCGCAGACCATGCGGACACTGGCTGCACGCCATGCCAACCTGCTGATGCTGAAGGACACCAGCGGGGCCGATCGGATCGCCGACTCGGGGCTGGATAAGGTGTTCCTGGTGCGCGGCGCCGAAGGCGGCTACAGCCACCATCTGAAGCTCGCCGGCGGGCGCTACGACGGCTTCCTGCTGTCCACCGCCAACGTGTTCGGCGCGCCGTTGAACGAACTCATCGAGCATCTGCGCCAGGGCCGGCGCGCCGAAGCCGATGCCCTCTCGTCACGTCTGGAGGCCGTGGTGAACGCGGTGTTCGCCGCGGCCGCGCCGCTGCCCTACGGCAACGCGTTCACCAACGCCAACAAGTCTCTCGATCACTTCATGGCACACGGCCCAGGCGCACGCGGCGTGACACCGCCGCGCCTGCACTCCGGCCAGCGCCTGCCGGCCGATCTCATAGACCGGGCCGGCGCCGAACTCGAACGCCACGGCCTGATGCCCGTGCGCGGCTACCTGAACCCCTGAGCGCACATCCCTATGAAGATCACCCGCATCACCGCGATCCCGCTGTCCTACAGGCTGCCCGAGGGCCAGACCGTCAAGGTCGGCGTCGGCGCCACCATCAAGCGCGACACGATCGTCGTGCGCGTCGAGACCGACGAGGGCCTGACCGGCTACGGCGAAGCGCATCCGGGGCGCAGCCCAAGTGCCGTTGCCGCGCTCGTCAATGCGACCTTGAATCCGCTGCTCACCGGCATGGACCCGTGCAACGTGGTGGGGGTGTGGGCGCGCGTCAACCGCATGCAGTTGTCCAGCCACGGCCTGGGCGCCGGCGCGGCGCTGGCCTTGTCGGGCATCGACCTGGCGCTGTGGGACATCCGCGGCAAGGCCACGAACATGCCGCTGTACCGCCTGCTCGGCGGCAGCCGCAAGCGCATTCCGGCCTACGCCGGCGGCATCTCGCTGGGCTTCCAACCGCCCGAGACGCTGGTCGAGGAGGCGCGCGGCTACGTGCGCGAGGGCTACCGCGCGATCAAGCTGCGCCTGGGCGACAACGTGCGCGACGACGCCGCGCGCGTGCAGGCGGTGCGTGCCGCGCTCGGCCCCGACGTCGACATCCTCACCGATGCCAACACCGCGTGGACGCTGGCCGATGCGCGCCGCGTGATCCCGACGCTCGCCGAGGCGCGTGTCGGCTGGCTGGAGGAGCCGTTCAGCGCGCTGGACTTCGGCAGCTACCGCATCGCCGCCGGGCTCGCTCCGCAGGTGCCGATCGCCGCCGGCGAGAACCACTACACGCGCTGGGATTTCGCGCGTCTGCTGGAGGACAAGGCGGTGACGATCTGGCAGCCCGACCTCTCCAAGACCGGCGGCATCACCGAGGCGCTGCGCATCGCGGCGATGGCCTCGGCCTTCGGCATCGCACTGCACCCGCACTGCTCGGCCACCGGCATCAACCACGCGGCCACGCTGCACTTCCTCGCCGCGCTGGACAACGGCGGCTACTTCGAGGCCTGCGTCTCGAAGTTCAACCCGCTGCGCGACATGTTCGGGCGGACCTTCACGATCGGCGCCGACGGCTGCGTCGAGCCGCCCGACGCACCCGGCATCGGCCTGGTGATCGACGAGAAGGTGTTCGCCGAGTTCCCGGCCATCGACGGGCCCGGCTATGTCGTCAAGTTCTGAACGCCCCGCATCCCATCGACAAGAACGGAGACATTCATGCACAAGCGAACCCTGATCCGTGCCGGTGCCGCCCTCGCGCTGGCGATCGCCGCACCCGCCTTCGCGCAGGGCGGCAGCTATCCCGACAAGCCAATCAAGATCATCGTTCCATACCCGCCCGGCGGCTTCAACGACACGCTGGCGCGCACCGTGGGCGCGAAGCTCCAGGCGGCCTGGGGGCAGACGGTGGTGGTCGACAACAAGCCGGGCGGCGCGACGGTGATCGGCCTCGACGCCGCCGCCAAGTCGCCGCCCGACGGCTACACGCTGGCGATCATTCCCTTCTCGTTCGCCGTCAACCCGTACATCTTCGCCAAGCTGCCCTACGACTCGCAGAAGGACTTCACGCCGATCACGCTGGCCGCCACCAC
This sequence comes from Pseudomonadota bacterium, assembly GCA_029779845.1. GTDB lineage: Bacteria > Pseudomonadota > Gammaproteobacteria > Burkholderiales > Burkholderiaceae_C > Piscinibacter. The sequence continues at coordinate 11,329 of JAKOZT010000130.1, forward strand.
CGCCAACCTGCTGGTGGTGCCGACGGCATCGCCCTTCAACTCGATGAAGGAACTGCTCGCGCAAGCCAAGGCCAAGCCGGGCTCGATCAGTTACGCCTCGACCGGCATCGGCTCGTCCAACCACCTGTCGATGGAGAAGTTCAAGCAGATGGCCGGTGTCGACATCACCCACGTGCCCTACAAGGGCAGTGCGCCGGCGGTGACCGACCTGATCGGCGGCCAGATCAACGTGATGTTCGACAACATCTCCAACGTGCTACCGCACGTGAAGTCGGGCAAGCTGAAGGCGCTGGCGGTGACCACGCCGACGCGTTCACCGCTGGCGCCCGAGGTGCCCACGGTGATCGAAGCCGGCGTGCCGGGCTACGAGCTCGCAGTGTGGTTCGGCATCGCCGCGCCGGGCGGCACGCCCAAGCCCATCGTCGACAAGCTGAATGCCGGACTCGTCAAGATCCTGCGCATGCCCGACGTGAAGGAGAAGTTCGCCGCCCAGGGCGTGGAAGCGATCGGCAGCACGGTGGAGCAATTCCAGTCGCATTTGCAGGCACAGCGCACGATGTGGGCCAAGGTCGTGAAGGATGCCGGTGTGACGCCGGAATGAACACCTCGGCAGGCACGCGCCCGCGCGTGCTGCTCACCGGGCCGATGGACCCGGCCGGCGAACGCCTGATCGCCGAGGTGGCGGAGATCGTGCGCGCGCCCGACGCGCAGCCGCACACGTTGCGCCGCCTGATCGCCGACGCAGCCGTGCTGGTGGTGCGCTCGGCGCTGCCGGCCGACCTGCTGGACCACGCGCCGCGGCTGCTCGGCATCGTGCGCCAGGGCGTCGGCGTGGACATGATTCCGATCGAGGCGGCCAACGCGCGCCGCCTGCCGGTGGCCAACGTGCCGGGCTCGAACCGCCATGCGGTGGCCGAGCACGCGATCGGCGCGATCGCGCTGCTGCGCAGGCGCACGCCGGCGATGGACACCCTGCTGCGCCGCGACGGCTGGCAAGCCAGCCGCGCGCTCGCCGACACGTCCGCCGAGCTTCATGGCGCCACGCTGGGCATCGTCGGCGTGGGCGAGATCGGCACGCGCGTCGCCGAGATCGCGCACCACGGCTATGGCATGCGCGTGCTCGGACATCAGCGCCGGCTCGATGCACTGCCGGCCTTCGTCGAAGGGGCGCCGCTCGACGAACTGCTGGCACGCAGCGACGCCGTGGTGCTCGCCTGCCCGCTCACCGACGCGACACGCGGCCTGCTCGACGCACGCCGCCTGGCGCTGATGCCACGCCACGCCGTGCTGGTCAACGTGGCGCGCGGCGCGGTGGTCGACGAGGTGGTGCTGGTGGAGGCGCTGCGCACACGGCGCATCGCCGGCGCCGCGCTCGACGTCTTCAGCCTCCAGCCGCTGCCGGCGGATCACCCGCTGCTCGCGCTGGACAACGTGCTGCTGACGCCGCATGCCGCCGGACTGACGACGCAGAGCATGCATCGCATGAGCGTCGGCGCGGCCGAGGAAGTGCGGCGCCTGCTGGCAGGCCAATGGCCGCTCAACCTGGTCAACCGCGAGGCGCTCGACTTATGACGGCAGCGAGATAGCTTAGAAGCTCCGCGTCTCAGACGCGCCCTGGCGGGCGCGACAATGCCCGCCATGAATTTCCAGCAACTCCGCGCCGTGCGCGAGACGGCCCGCCTCGGCTTCAACCTCACCGAGGTGGCGCACGCGCTGCACACCTCGCAGCCGGGCGTCAGTCGGCAGATCCGCGAGCTGGAGGACGAACTCGGCATCGAGATCTTCGTGCGCGCCGGCAAGCGCCTCACGGGCCTGACGCCGCCCGGCGAAGTGCTGCTGCCGATCGTCGAGCGGCTGCTGCTCGACGCCGACAGCCTCAAGCGCGTCGGCGACGAGTTCGCGGCGCAGGACAGCGGCCGGCTGTCGATCGCGGCGACGCACTCGCAGGCGCGCTACGCGCTGCCGGCGGTGGTGCGCGACTTCCGCGCCGTCTACCCGCAGGTGACGCTGGAGCTGCACCAGGGTTCGCCGCGCCAGGTGGCCGACATGCTGCTCTCCGGCGAGGCCGACATCGGCGTCGCCACCGAGGCACTGGCGCAGTACGAGCAGCTCGTCGCGCTGCCCTGCTACCGCTGGACGCACAGCATCGTCGTGCCGCCCGGCCACGAGCTGCTCGCCGTCGAAGGCCCGGTGACGCTGCAGCAGCTGGCGCGCTTTCCCGTCATCACCTACGAGGCCGGCTACACCGGCCGCACCCACATCGACGAGGCCTTCGAGAAGGCCGGCCTGAAGCCCAGCGTGGTGCTCAGCGCGATGGACGCCGACGTGATCAAGACCTACGTCGAGCTGGGCATGGGCGTGGGCATCGTCGCCGCGATCGCCTTCGACCCCGAGCGCGACCGCACGCTGCGCGCGCTCGATGCGCGCCATCTGTTCGAGGTGAACCTGACGCGCTTGGGCGTCCGCCGCGGCACCTGGCTGCGCGGCTACGTCTACGCCTTCATCGAATCCTTCGCGCCGACGCTGACGCGCGAGCTGGTGCAGCGCGCGCTGGCGGGCGAGGCGGTGGAGATTTAGATCATCGCCGCCGGATCGGCCAGCTCCTCGGCGAAGCGCGTCACCTTGCGCGGCCGCAGGTGCACGGCCGAGCCGGGCTGCAGGCCGAGGCGCTCGCGCAGCGCGAGGTATTCGGCGCGCGGCATCTCGACATCCACGTAGCCGGCTTCGTCGACGCGGCGCAGCTCCAGCCGCGTGTTCGGCCCGACCGTGAGCGCCTGCGACAGCACTGCGGGCAGCGCGCCCTCCTCCGGCGCCGCGACGATCTCCAGCTCGTGCGGGCGCACGTAGCTGACCTCGCCGTCCTTGGCACCCGGGCCGTGGCCGAAGCGGCCGTGGAACAGGTTCACGTCGCCGAGGAACTGCAGCACGAAGGGCGAGGCCGGGTGGTCGTAGACCTCGTCGGGCGTGCCCTGCTGCTCAATGCGGCCCTCGTTCATCACGACGATGCGGTCGGCGACTTCCATCGCCTCCTCCTGGTCGTGCGTGACGAACACGCTGGTCACGTGCATCTCGTCGTGCAGCCGGCGCAGCCAGCGGCGCAGCTCCTTGCGCACCTTCGCGTCCAGCGCGCCGAAAGGCTCGTCGAGCAGCAGCACCTTGGGCTCCACCGCGAGCGCGCGCGCCAGCGCGATGCGCTGGCGCTGGCCGCCGCTGAGCTGGTGCGGGTAGCGGTCGGCGATCCAGTCGAGCTGCACGAGTTTCAGCAGCTCGTTGACTTTGGAGCTGATCTCCTTCTCGCTCGGCCGCGTGGCCTTGGGCCGCACGCGCAAGCCGAACGCGACGTTCTCGAAGATCGTCATGTGCGCAAAGAGAGCGTAGTGCTGGAACACGAAGCCGACATGGCGCTCGCGCACGTCGGTGTCGGTCGCGTCCTCGCCGTGGAACCGCACCGTGCCGGCGTCCGGCACTTCCAGCCCCGCGATGATGCGCAGCAGCGTGGTCTTGCCCGAGCCCGAGGGCCCGAGCAGCGCGACCAGTTCGCCGGCCGGGATGTCGAGGTTCAAGTTGTCGCAGACGACGGTGTTGCCGAAGCGCTTGTTGAGGTTTCTTACTTCAATGCTCATCGGGCTTCCTTCTTCATGCGCTGCTCGACCCCGTACTTCAGCACCAGCGTCACCAGCGCCAGCAGTGCCAGCAGCGAGGCCACCGCGAAGGCGGCGGCGAACTGGTATTCGTTGTAGAGGATCTCGATGTGCAGCGGCATCGTGTTGGTCTGGCCGCGGATGTGGCCCGAGACGACGCTGACCGCGCCGAACTCGCCCATCGCGCGCGCGTTGCACAGGATCACGCCGTACAGCAGCGCCCACTTGATGTTCGGCAGCGTCACGCGGCGGAAGATCTGCCAGCCGTTCGCGCCCAGCACGCGCGCGGCCTCCTCCTGCTCCGTGCCCTGCGCCTGCATCAGCGGGATCAGCTCGCGCGCGACGAAGGGGAAGGTGATGAACACCGTCGCCAGCACGATGCCGGGCACCGCGAAGATGATCTTCAGGTCGTGGTCACGCAGCCACTCGCCGAACCAGCCTTGCAGCCCGAACACCAGCACGTAGAGCAGGCCGGCGATCACCGGGCTGACCGAGAACGGCAGGTCGATCAGCGTCAGCAGCAGGTTCCTGCCGCGGAACTCGAACTTGGCGATGCACCACGCCGCAGCGATGCCGAACACCAGGTTCAGCGGCACGCTGATCGCGGCGGCCAGCAGCGTCAGCTTGATCGCCGCGACCGCATCGGGCTCGACGATCGCGGCGAGGTAGACGTCCCAGCCCTTCTTCAGCGCCTCGGCGAACACGATCGCCAGCGGAACGAACAGGAAGAAGGCGAGGAAGGCGAGCGCGGCGGCGATCAGCAGCCACTTGACCCCCGCGGGCTCGGTGGTGGCGCTGCGGATGTTGCGAGCTGCGCTTCCCGTTCGGGCTGAGCTTGTCGAAGCCGGCGCTTCGACAGGCCTGTCCTGAGCATCGTCGAAGGGCTCAGCGCGAACGGGGATGGACATGCTGCTGCTCATCGCCCTTGCCTCGCTCTCGTCCACGCCTGCAAGCCATTGATCGCCAGCAGCAGCGCGAAGGCCGCCACCAGCATCACGCAGGCGATCGCCGTCGCGCCGGGATAGTCGTACTGCTCGAGCTTGGTGATGATCAGCAGCGGCGTGATCTCGCTGACCATCGGCATGTTGCCGGCGATGAAGATCACCGAGCCGTATTCGCCCAAGGCGCGCGCGAAGGCGAGCGCGAAGCCGGTGAGCAGCGCCGGCGTCAGGATCGGGAAGATCACTTTCCGGAAGGTCTGCCAGCGGTTCGCGCCCAGCGTCGCGGCGGCTTCTTCGACTTCCTTGTGCAGGTCTTCGAGCACCGGCTGCACCGTGCGCACCACGAAGGGCAGGCCGATGAAGGTCAGCGCGACGAACACACCCAGCGGCGTGAAGCTGACCTTGAAGGGCAGCACCTGCCCGATCCAGCCGTTGCCGGCGTACAGCGCCGTCAGCGCGATGCCGGCCACCGCGGTAGGCAGCGCGAACGGCAGGTCGACCAGCGCGTCGATCAGCCGCTTGAAGGGAAACTCGTAGCGCACCAGCACCCAGGCGACGATCAGCCCGAAGAAGGCGTTGACGAAAGCCGCTGCCAGCGAGGCGCCGAAGGTGAGCCGGTACGAGGCCACCACGCGCGGCGCGCTGACGGCATCCCAGAACGCCGGCCAGCTCATCGTGAAGGTCTTGAGGAAGGCCGCGCTGAGCGGGATCAGCACGATCAGCCCGAGGTACAGCAGCGTGAAGCCGAGCGCCAGGTCGAAGCCCGGCAGCACGCTGTGGCGCTTGAGCAGCGCACGCGTGAAGACCATCGTCACTTGCGCGTGTAGACCTGATCGAAGGTTCCGCCATCGGCGAAGTGGATCTTCTGCGCCTTGGCCCAGCCGCCGAACACCTCGTCGATGGTGAACAGGCTCACCTTCGGGAACTGCTTCGCGTACTTGGCCGCCGCGGCCGGGTCGATCGGACGGTAGTAGTTCCGGCCGGCGATGTCCTGCCCTTCGGGCGAGTACAGGTACTCCAGATAGGCCTGGGCCACCGCGCGCGTGCCGCGCTTGTCGACCACCTTGTCGACCACCGTCACCGGCGGCTCGGCGAGGATCGAGAGCGACGGTGCGACGATGTCGAACTTGTCCGGCCCGAGTTCCTTCAGCGCCAGCAGCGCCTCGTTCTCCCAGGCCAGCAGCACGTCGCCGATGCCGCGCTCGACGAAGGTCGTCGTCGAGCCGCGCGCGCCGGTATCGAGCACCGGCACGTTGGCGAGGATCTGGCCGACGAACTGCTGTGCCTTCTTGTCGTCGTTGCCGTACTTCTTCAGCGCATAGCCCCAGGCGGCGAGGTAGTTCCAGCGCGCGCCGCCGGAGGTCTTGGGGTTGGGCGTGATCACGCCGATGCCGGGCTTGGCGAGGTCGTCCCAGTCCTTGATGCCCTTGGGGTTGCCCTTGCGCACCAGGAACACGATGGTCGAGGTGTAGGGCGCGCTGTTGTGCTTCAGGCGCTTCTGCCAGTCGGCCGGGATCAGCTGGCCCTTGGCGTGCAGTTCGTCGACGTCGTAGGCGAGCGCGAGCGTCACCACGTCGGCTTCCAGCCCGTCGATCACCGAGCGCGCCTGCTTGCCCGAGCCGCCGTGGCTCTGCTTGACGGCGACGTTGTCGCCGGTCCTGCCCTTCCACCAGGCGGAGAAGGCCTTGTTGAAATCGACGTAAAGCTCGCGCGTCGGATCGTAGGAGACGTTCAGCAGCGTGACGTCCTTGGCGATTGCCGTGCCGGCAAATGCCGCGAGGCCGGCGCTGACGACGAAGGTGTGCAGGAGGCGGGTGAGGTGCTTCATGGGTCGGAATCCTAGGAACCGCGCCGTGAGGCGGGAACGAAGGATTCCGACGCTGCTTATGCGGGTTTCGTTCGAAGCGCCGCTCAGTAGCTCGCCTTCAGCGTGACCGTCAGCTTGCGCGGCTCGCCGTAGAAGTTGCCGTAGCCGCTGTAGCCGATGGTGCTGAAGTAGCGCTTGTCGAAGACGTTGTCGACGTTGGCCGCCAGCGTCCATTGCGGGTTGATCTCGTAGGCCGCGCGCAGCGCCCACACCGCGTACTTCTTCTGCACGATGTTGTAGGCGTGGTAGTCGCCGTCGAACTCGCCGCTGGCGGGGTTGTAGGCGGGCACGGAGTCGGAACGGTAGTTCGCGCTCTGCGCATTGACGCCCCAGCCCGCGCTCAGCCCCGGCACGAAGCGGCCCAGGTTGTGGTTCGACCACAGCTTCAGGATGTGGCGCGGCGTCACGCTGCTGAAGTTCTCGTTGCCCTCCTGCCGGTCCTGGTTCTTGTTGAAGGTGTAGCCGAAGGCCACCTCCCACTCGTCCGTCAGCTTGCCGTTCAGCTCCAGGTCGACGCCGCGGCTCGACTTGTTGCCGATCGCCTGGTAGCAGCAATAGGCGTTGCTGCCGGTCGGCGACCACAGCATGTAGACCGCTTCGTTCTCCAGGCGCACGTCGAACAGCGCCGCGCTGGCCAGCAGCTTGCCGCCGGCCAGGCCGACCTTGACGCCGAGCTCGGTGTTGCTGCCGGTGGCCGGCTTCAGCGTCGGCCCGGCCAGGGTCTCCAGGTAGCGCGACTGCGACTTCTCGATCTCGGAGCGGCTGGCGTACAGCGACACCGACGGCGTCAGCTCGTAGACCGCGCCGGCGTAGGGCGTGAAGCTGCCCTTCTGCTTGAACTCGTTGCGCGCCGAGCTCAGCTTGTCGAGCATGGTCTGCTGCTCGCCGAAGGTCCGGCGTCCGCCGACGATCAGCGACAGCCGCTCGATCGGGCGCATGCGCAGCGAGCCGTACACGCCCGACACCTGCGTGCCGGTGTGGTTCGAGTGCTCCCAGGCCGCCGGCGGATAGGCCCACTCGGGCGGCGCCACGCGCTCGAAGGCGTTGCCGGCGCCGTAGAAGGTCCAGTTCTGGTCGTAGTCGGTCGAGCTGCGCGCGTGGTCGATGCCGAACACCACGTCGTGCGACTGGCCGAAGGCCTCGAAGCCGCCCTGCACGTTGGCGTCGACCAGCGTCTCGGAGGCGCGCGTCTTGTCGGCATAGCGCCACCAGTCGGACTCGCGCGTCGCGTAGCCGATCGCGCCTTCCAGCTCGGCGCCGTTGATGCCGTCGCGTCCTTCGGTGCGGCGCACATTGAGGTCGAGCTTCCAGCCCGCCGCGAGGCGCTGCTCCAGCCCGGCGAACAGCGCGAGGCTCTTGCGCTCGATCCAGCCCCAGGGCGCGCCCATCGTCGCGCTGCGCGGGAACTTCGGGTCGGCGCCGTCGACGTAGCGCATCAGGCTGGCGTTGAACGCATCCTGCCTGTCCTTCTGCACGCTGGCGCCGGCGTAGATCGCGGTGTCGGGGCTGGGGTCGACCTGCAGCATGCCATACAGCATCTCGCGCCGGCTGTGGCTGGGCTTGAAGAAGTGGTCCTTGTCCTCGAACACCGCGACGGCGCGGCCCTTGAGCACGCCGTTGTCGGTGAGCGGCCCGGTGGCGTCGAGTTCGGCGCGGTAGTTGGCCCAGCTGCCGGCGGAGAGCGTCGCGGTGACGGCCTTGGTCGCCTGCGCGCGCTTGGAGCGCAGGCTGATCACGCCGCCCGCGTTGCCGGCGCCGTACAGGCCGTCGACGCCGCGCAGCAGCGACACCGACTCGAACTGCGCCAGGTCGGCGTTGTTGTTGCGGTCGGTGATCACCGAGGTCGCGCCGTTGTCGTAGCGGATGTTCTCGATCTTCAGGCCGCGCGAGTAGTAGTCGTTTCTCAGCCAGAGCTGCTCGCGCGTGACGCCGGTGGCCTGCCGCATCACGTCGTCGAGCGTCTTGAGCGACTGCTGCTCGATGCGTTCCTGCGTGATCACGGTGATGGACTGCGGCACGTCCTTGATCGCCTGGTCGCCCTTGCCCGCCGCGGCGGCGGGCGCCTCGACGCGGCTGGCGCGGATGACCACCGGCGCGAGCGTCTGCTCGGCTTTCTGTTCAACGGCAGGCTCGGTCTGCGCCAGCGCCGGCGCGGCACAGGCCACGGCAGCGCCGAGCAGCGGGGGGACGAGGAAGGAAACGGGACGGGAGGGAGCGCAACGGGACGGCATGGAGCACCAAAAGTTCGCTGAAACCTCGCATGCTAATGCAACTAATTCGCATTTCTACAACACCTGCCCGCCCCATACCGCGAACGACCACTCGGCCCAGGCCGCCGGCGCGATGCGCGACTCGCGCGCGCCGCGCTGCAGCAGGGCGCTTTACCTCGTCTTTACCGGCGTGCCGCGCACGATCGTCAACACCGCCCGCGACGGGTCGTTAAGCGCACTGCGGCAGTCCCGCCGCGAAGGAGACTCTCTTGAGCGCTGCGATTCGTTCGCTGAAGTTGATCGCCCTGGTGCTGCTGGGCACCGCTGCCGCCGGCTGCTGCGTGCTGCCGCCCTTTGGCCCGGGGCACGGCCCGCGTGGCCACGGCGGCTACTACCAGGGCCAGGGGCCGCAGGGCGGTCCGTGGGGGCCCGGCCCCGGCGGCGGGCCGCGCTACCCGGGCCGTTGATCCGACAGCGCCGCGGCGCGAACTCGCGCGCCAGCGGCTCGAAGTTCAATGCCCCGCGTGCGGCGCCGCCACGGCGCCGAGCACCGCCGGGTCGAGCATGCCGAAGATCATCGCGATGTGCGCGACGACTAGGAAGCCCGCCACCGCCAGCGCGTGGCGCGCCAGGCGAGTCTCGGGGCTCCAGCCCTTGCCGATCCAGCGCAGGTCGATCAGCGCCATCGCGCCCAGCGGCAGCACGCCGGCGAGGTAGGCGCCGACCGCGATCACGTCGGCCGGCCCGCGCCACTGCCCGCCGCTGGTCAGCGGCACGACCGCGTTGGCCATCAGGTAGACGAACACGCCGACGAAATACGCGCCGACGGCGATGCTCGCCGCGCGGTTGATGTTCACCAGCGCGCCGGTGGTGGGCCGGTGCAGCAGGATGAAGAGTTCGGTGACCGCCACCGTCTCCGCGAGGATGACGGGTACGGCCATGAAGAGGATCAGGTTCCAGGGCTGGTTCTCGGCCAGCAGTTGCATGTAGTGGGTCATGTTCATGATCGAATGCCTGTGCAGGTACGTTCTTTCGCGCCGCGTGCGAAGACGCGGGCGATCCGGTTCAACGGGAAAGGGAGGAACGGAAGAACGTCAGGCCGTCGGCGGCGGCGGCTCGGGCGCGATGGTGCGGCCCGGCGGAATGGCCTCGTCGGTGCAAAGACGCGTGCGCGTGGCGCTGCGATGCACGCTCGTCACCGTGGCGACGGCCGCCGTCGGCGCGCAGGCCGATGCGCAAGCGGCGGCGCAGGCGCTGCTCTGGCCGCAATGCTCCAGGGCGGCATCGGCCTGGGCATTGGCCGCGCCGTCGTGCTCATGGGCGCAAGGCTCGTCGGCCGCCGCCACGACCGCAGCAGCAGCCGCGGCCGGCAGCATGGCGAACGCCAGCGCCGGGCGCAGGCCCAGCGGCCCCGCGAGGACGAGGCTGAGGATGACGAGAACGATGCGCCAGCGCAGCATGCCGCGAGCATACGGCCTGCCGGCCGGCACCGCCTGACGCCCCTCAAATCGCCCGGTGCCCGATGCCGCTCAGGCGTACAGCCGCGCCTGCGCCTCCAGCCCCACCGGCCGGATCTTCGACGCCATCCCGGCGCAGCCGAAGGCCTCGAAGCGCTCGATGCAGACGTCGCGCGCGGCGGCCGTCGCGTCCTTGAGGAACTTGCGCGGGTCGAACTCGCTGGTGTCCTTGGCCATCGCGCGGCGCATCGCACCGGTCATCGCCAGGCGGATGTCGGTGTCGATGTTGATCTTGCGCACGCCGTGGCGGATGCCTTCCTGGATCTCCTCGACCGGCACGCCGTAGGTCTCCTTGATGCTGCCGCCGTGCTCGCGGATGATCGCCAGCCACTCCTGCGGCACCGACGACGAGCCGTGCATCACCAGGTGCGTGCGGGGGATCTTCGCGTGGATCTGCTTGATGCGCTCGATCGCGAGGATGTCGCCGGTGGGCTTGCGGGTGAACTTGTAGGCGCCGTGGCTGGTGCCGATCGCGATCGCCAGCGCGTCGACGCCGGTCTGCCTGACGAAATCCGCCGCCTGGTCGGGATCGGTCAGCAGCTGATCGTGGCTGAGCGTTCCGGCCGCGCCGACGCCATCCTCCTCGCCGGCCTGGCCCGATTCCAGCGAGCCGAGGCAGCCCAGCTCGCCCTCCACCGACACGCCCACCGCATGCGCCATCTCGCAGACGCGGCGCGTCACGTCGACGTTGTAGTCGTAGCTGGCCGGCGTCTTGGCGTCCTCGCGCAGCGAGCCGTCCATCATCACGCTGGTGAAGCCGGAGCGGATGCTCTGCATGCACACCGCCGGGCTGGCGCCGTGATCCTGGTGCATCACGATCGGAATGTCGGGGTACATCTCGACCGCCGCTTCCACCATCTTGCGCAGGAAGGGCTCGCCGGCGTACTTGCGCGCGCCCGCCGAGGCTTGCAGGATGACCGGCGCATCGGTCTTGCTCGCCGCCTGCATGATCGCCTGGATCTGCTCGAGGTTGTTGACGTTGAAGGCCGGCACGCCGTAGCCGTGCTCGGCGGCGTGGTCCAGCAGCTGGCGCAGGGAGATCATGGCCATCGTGGGCTCCTGAAGTTCAAGACGTTGCGAGTTCTGGCGCCGGCGCGGCGCTGAGCAGCTGCGCGGCACGCGCGGCCACCATTTCCGCGACCAGGCCGAAGTGGCGGAACAGGTCGCCGGCGGGCGCCGATTCGCCGAAGCGGTCGAGGCCGACCACGTCGCCGTTTTCGCCGACGTGCTTCCACCACAGCCCGGTGCTGCCGGCTTCGACCGCGAGGCGCGGCAGGCGGCGCGGAATGACCTCGCTGCGATACGCCGCGTCCTGACGCTCGAAGACATCGAGGCAGGGCACCGAGACCACGCGCGCCGCGATGCCATCGCCCGCCAGCAGCGTGGCGGCAGCGAGCGCGATGCTCACTTCGGAGCCGGTGGCGATCAGCACCACTTGCTCGTTGGGCGGCCGGCGCAGCACGTAGCCGCCGCGGGCGATGGCATCGCTGCGTTCCTGCCCCGCTTCGGCGGCATGCGGCAGCGCCTGGCGGCTCAATGCCAGCACGCTCGGGCCGTCGCTGCGCCGCAGCGCTTCGCGCCAGGCGACGGCTGTTTCGGTCGCGTCGGCGGGCCGCCACACGTCGAGTCCGGGAATCAACCGAAGACTCGAGACATGCTCCACCGGCTGGTGCGTAGGCCCGTCTTCGCCCAGGCCGATCGAATCGTGCGTGAACACGTGCACCACCGGCAGCTTCATCAGCGCCGCCATGCGCAGCGCGTTGCGGCTGTAGTCGCTGAACGTGAGGAACGTGCCGCCGTAGGGCCGCAGGCCGCCGTGCAGCGCGATGCCGTTCATGATCGCCGCCATGCCGAACTCGCGCACGCCGTAGTGCACGTGGTTGCCGGTGCGCTCGCCGGTGAGCGCCTGGCTGCCCTTCCAGTCGGTCAGGTTCGAGCCGGTCAGGTCGGCCGAGCCGCCGAGCAGCCCGGGCAGCTGCGGCGCCACCGCGTTGAGCAGTTCCTGCGAGGCCTTGCGCGTGGCGACGCTGGCGCGCTTCGTTTCGGTCTCGGCGATCGCCTTCGCGAACGCTTGCTCGGCGGCAGCCGGCAGGCTGTTCAACGCGAAGCGCCGCAGCAGTTCGTGGGCCAGCTCGGGGTGCGCCTCGGCATAGGCGCTGAAACTCGCCTGCCATTCGCGCCTCAACTGCGCGCCGCGCTCGCGCGCCGACCACGCTTCGCGCACCGCATCGGGAATCTCGAAGGCCGGCCACTGCCAGCCGAGCTGCTCGCGCGTCTTCGCGATCTCCTCGGCGCCCAGCGCCTCGCCGTGCGCCTTGGCGGTGCCGGCGCGGTTCGGCGAGCCGAAGCCGATGGTCGTGCGGCAGCAGATCAGGACCGGCTTCTCGGAGGCCTTCGCAGCGGCTATCGCCGCATCGAGCGCGGCGCGGTCGTGGCCGTCGACACCGCGGATCACGGTCCAGCCGTAGGCCTCGAAGCGCGCCGGCGTGTCGTCGCCGAACCAGCCCTTCACGTCGCCGTCGATCGAGATGCCGTTGTCGTCCCAGAAGGCCACCAGCTTGTTCAAGCGCCAGGTGCCGGCCAGCGACGCGGCCTCGTGGCTGATGCCTTCCATCAGGCAGCCGTCGCCGAGGAAGACCCAGGTACGGTGGTCGATCACGCCGTGCCCGGGCCGGTTGAACTCGGCGGCCAGCAGCTTCTCGGCAAGCGCCATGCCGACGGCATTCGTGATGCCCTGGCCGAGCGGGCCGGTGGTGGTCTCGACGCCGGGCGTCAGGCCGTGCTCGGGGTGGCCCGGCGTCAGCGAGTGCAGCTGGCGGAAGCGCCGCAGTTCGCTCATCGGCAGCGCGTAGCCGGTCAAATGCAGCAGCGCGTAGAGCAGCATCGAGCCGTGGCCGTTGGAGAGCACGAAGCGGTCGCGGTCGATCCACTGCGCATCGGCCGGGTCGTGCCTGAGGTGGTGGCGCCAAAGCGCTTCGGCGATGTCGGCCATGCCCATCGGCATGCCGGGGTGGCCGGAGTTGGCGGCCTGCACCGCGTCGATCGCCAGCACGCGCAGCGCGTTGGCGCACAGCGTGCGCAGGGCGGATTGATCGAGGGAAGCGGTCATCGTCGTGTCTCCCCGCTCAATGGCCCAGCGCCTTCTTGCGGCGCTCCACCAGCCGAAGAATCATCGGCGTGAAGATCAGCTGCATCGCCAGCTCCATCTTGCCGCCGGGCACCACCAGCGTGTTGGCGCGGCTCATCCACGAGTCGTGCAGCATCGACAGCAGGTAGGGGAAGTCGATGCCGGCCGGGTTCGCGAAGCGGATCACGACGATGCTCTCGTCGGCGGTCGGGATGGTGCGCGCGATGAACGGATCGGAGGTGTCGACCACCGGCACGCGCTGGAAGTTGATGTGCGTGCGCGTGAACTGCGGGCAGATGTAGTGCACGTAGTCGGGCATGCGGCGCAGGATCACGTCGGTCACCGCCTCGGTGGAGTAGCCGCGCATGTTCTTGTCGCGGTGCAGCTTCTGGATCCACTCGAGGTTGATCACCGGCACCACGCCGATCAGCAGGTCGGGGTAGCGCGCGATGTCGACCGTCTCGGTGCTCACGCCGCCGTGCAGGCCCTCGTAGAACATCAGCTCGCTCTTGGGCAGGTTCTCCCAGGGCGTGAAGGTGCCGGGCTCCTGCTTGTACGGCGCGGCCTCGTTGGCGTCGTGCAGGTACTTGCGGCTCTTGCCGGTACCGCTCTCGGCGTAGTCGCGGAACAGCGCCTCCAGCTCCTCGAAGAGGTTGCCCTCCTGGCCGAAGTGGCTGAAGTTGCGGTTGCCGTCGGCCTCGGCCTCGGCGAGCTTCTCGCGCATCGCCTTGCGGTCGTAGCGGTGGAAGGCGTCGCCCTCGATGACGGCGGCGTCGACCTTCTCGCGCCGGAAGATGGCCTCGAAGGTGCGCGTCACCGAGGTGGTGCCGGCGCCCGACGATCCGGTGATCGCGATGATGGGGTGCTTGGCGGACATGGTGGTCTTCCTGGAAGTGGGGAATTCGATGGTCTTGCTCGGTATGGATCCCGTTCGGGCTGAGCCTGTCGAAGCCCACCGAGGTGCAACGCCAGGCCCTTCGACAAGCTCAGGGCGAACGGATCTCTACTCAGGGCGCACGGATCTCTGCGTCGGTCAGAGCGTGGTCGCGAACAGGCCGCGCTTGCCGAACAGGGGCGACTTGAACGAGTCCAGCGGCTCCTCGGCGTGGTAGCGCTCGATGCGCGCCACCTCCTCGGCCGAGCCGAAGATGAAGCCGATGCGCTGGTGCAGCGCCTCGGGCGCAACGTCCAGGATGCGCTTGTGCCCGGTGGTGGCGCGGCCGCCGGCCTGCTCGACCAGCATCGCGATCGGGCTGGCCTCGTACAGCAGGCGCAGCCGCCCGGCCTTGCTCGGATCCTTGTTGTCGCGCGGGTACATGAACACGCCGCCGCGCATCAGGATGCGGTGCGTCTCGGCCACCAGCGAGGCGATCCAGCGCATGTTGAAGTCCACGCCGCGCGGCCCGGTGCTGCCGGCCATGCATTCGTCGACGTAGCGCTTGACGGCCGGCTCCCAGAAGCGGCTGTTCGAGGCGTTGATCGCGAACTCGCGCGTCTGCTGCGGGATCGCCAGGTCGCGGTGGCTCAGCACCCACTCGCCCAGCGACGGCTCGAGCGTGAAGGCGTGCGTGCCGTTGCCCAGCGTCAGCACCAGCATCGTCGAAGGGCCGTAGATCGCGTAGCCGGCGCACACCTGCTCGACACCGGGCTGCAGGAAGTCCTCCGGCTTCGCGTCCTCGCCCGGCGTGGGCGCGCGCAGCACCGAGAAGATGCTGCCCACCGAGACGTTGACGTCGATGTTGGAAGACCCGTCGAGCGGATCGAACAGCAGCAGGTACTTGCCGCGCGGGTACTGCGGCGGCAGCACGTAGGGCGCGTCCATCTCCTCCGACACCATGCCGGCGACGTGGCCGTCCCACTCGGCCGAGCGCAGGAACAGCTCGTTGCTCTCGATGTCCAGCGGCTTCTGGTCCTCGCCCTGCACGTTGACGCTGCCGGCGCTGCCGTGCGTGCCGGCGAGCGCGCCGAGCGCCACCTTGCGCGAGATCGCCTTGCAGGCGAGCGACACGTCGGTGACCAGCGCGTTGAGGTCTCCGGTGGCGCCGGGGTGGCGGCGCCGCTGCTCGATCAGGAACTGCGTGAGGGTGGGTCTTCCGCCGGTGGGCATGACGGTCTCCTAGTTGTTGGCAATCGGTTCGGCGGCAGCGCGGCACGACAGCGCGGCGCGCAGTTCGTGCGGCGCGGCGATGCGCAGCGGGTCCAGCCAGGCCGGCAGCGCGGCCGCGCCGTAGCCCCAGCCCACGCACACCGCGCGGCAGCCGGCGGCGTGCGCGGCACGCATGTCGGGCTCGGCGTCGCCGACCATCAGCAGCTGGTGCGGCGCGACGCGCAGGCGCTCGCAGGCGGCCAGCAGCAGCGCCGGCGCGGGCTTGCGTTGCGCCGGCGTGTCGGCGCCGTAGACGCCGCTCAGGGACGGCGTCAGCCCTGCCGCTTCGAGCACGGCGCGCGCCAGCGGCGTCGGCTTGTTGGTGACCACCACCAGCGGCATCGCGCGGTGCAGCGCCGACAGCATCTCGGCGATGCCCGGATAGACGCTGCCGCCGGCCAGCGGCGCGGCGAGCGTGGCGGCATCGAACCAGCGGCGCAGGCGGGCGCGCAGCGCGATGTCGTCCGCGTCGGCGCCTTGCGCGTCGAGGGCGCGGGCGATCAGCGCATCGGGTCCGTCGCCGATCCAGCCGCGCACACGATCGACGTCGAAGCGCGGCAGGCCTTCGCGGCGCAGCGCGGAGTTCAAGGCGCGCTGGATGTCGGGCGCGCTGTCGACCAGCGTGCCGTCGAGATCGAAGGCAATCGCGCGGATGGCGCGCAGCTCATCCTTCATGCCGCCTCCAGCGCTTCGCCGCGGATCGCGGCGATCGCATCGCGGTACGCCGCCACGTCGCGCGTGCCGGTGAACACCGCCGAGCCGGCCACCAGCGTGTCGGCACCGGCCGCAGCGATGGCGCGCGCGTTGTCGCGCTTGACGCCGCCATCGACTTCCAGCCAGATGGGCTTGCCGGTCGAGGCTATGCGCCGACGGATCGCCTCGATCTTGCGCAGCGCCGAGGCTATGAAGGCCTGCCCGCCGAAGCCGGGGTTGACCGACATGACCAGCACCAGGTCCAGATCCTCCAGCACGTGGTCCAGCACCGCCAGCGGCGTCGCCGGGTTCAGCACCAGCCCGGCCTTGCAGCCCTGCGAGCGGATCAGCTGGATCGTGCGGTGCACATGCTCGCTCGCCTCGGGGTGGAAGCTGATGATGCCGGCGCCGGCCTGCGCGAACAGAGGCACCAGCGCATCGACCGGCTTGACCATCAGGTGCACGTCGATCGGCACCGTCGAATGAGGTTTGATCGCCTGGCACACCAGCGGCCCGACCGTCAGGTTGGGCACGTAGTGGTTGTCCATCACGTCGAAGTGGATCAGGTCGGCGCCGGCCGCGATCACCGCGCGCACCTCCTCGCCGAGCTTCGCGAAGTCGGCCGACAGCAGGCTGGGCGCGATGCGGATCTCGCGGCTCATCCCGCCGCTCCGGCATACAGCGCAGAAAACTCGCTGCGCGGGCGGCGGTCGCCCAGGCGCGCGAGTTCGGCGTAGTCGACTTCGCCCAGGTGCTGCAACACCAGCCCGGCCTCGGCGAAGTCGTGATGCTCGGTCCAGTAGGTCGGCGTCACCACCGTCCACAACCCGGCGCGCGTGGCGGCAAGCAGGCCGTTGCGCGAATCTTCCAGCGCCACCACCTGCTCGACGTCGACGCCGAGATGCCGCAGCGCGAGCTGGTAGATGTCGGGCGCCGGCTTCTTGGCCGCCACCTGGTCGCCGCAGGCGATCACGCTGAACTTCTCGATGCCGCGCGGGCCGAGCGTCGCGTTCAGCAGCGCGTCGATGTTGGCAGCGGTGGTGGTGCTGGCGATCGCGAGGCGGCAGCCGGCGGCGAGCGCCTGGTCGATCAGTTGTTCGACACCCTCGCGCAGCGGCACCGCGCCGTCGGCGACGAAGGCGCTGTAGAACCTGGTCTTCTCGGCGTGGATCGCCGGGATCAGCGCAGTCAGCTGCTTGCGCTCGGCGGTCGAGAGCGTCTTGGTGGCGAGATAGGCCGCGATGCGCTCCTTGCCGCCGGTGGTCTTGAGCAGCTCCTTGTAGGCATCGGGGCTCCAGCGCCAGTCGAGCCTGAAGCGCTCGAAGGCGTTGTTGAAGGCGACGCGGTGCGCTTCCTCGGTGTCGGCCATCGTGCCGTCGACGTCGAAGATCAGGGCTTCCAGGCTCATGCGGCGGCTCCTTGCGGTGCTTGGTTGAACACACGGCTGGCAAGCACGTCTTGCGCCTGCAAGGTCACCAGCTCGTCGCGGCCCAGCGCCGCGTCGCTCGCGAACAGCCGCGTCGCCTGGCGCAGCCGGATGCGATCGAGCGCGTTGCGGATCGAGCGCCCGTTGGCGAAGTGCGGCTGCTGGCGGCGCAGGTGCACGTAGCGCGCGAAGGCGCTCTCGGCCTCGGCGTCGAAGCGGTAGTTGAGCTTGTCCAGCATCAGCCGCGCGATCTGCATCAGCTCGGCTTCGTCGTAGTCGGGGAAGGCTATGTGGTGCGCGATGCGCGAGGCCATGCCGGGGTTGGACGAGAAGAAGGTGTCCATCCGGTCCTTGTAGCCGGCGAGGATCACGACCAGGTCGTCGCGGTGGTTCTCCATCACCTGCAACAGGATCTCGATCGCCTCCTGGCCGTAGTCGCGCTCGTTCTCGGGGCGGTAGAGGTAGTAGGCCTCGTCGATGAACAGCACGCCGCCCATCGCCTTCTTGATCACTTCCTTGGTCTTGGGCGCGGTATGGCCGATGAACTGGCCGACCAGGTCGTCGCGCGTCACCGCCACCAGATGGCCCTTGCGCACATAGCCAAGCTGCTTGAGCACCTCGGCCATGCGCAGCGCCACGGTGGTCTTGCCGGTGCCGGGGTTGCCGGTGAAGCACATGTGCAGCGTGGGCGGCTGCGATTGCAGGCCCTGCTCGGCGCGCAGCTTGTCGATCAAGAGCAGCGCGGCGATGTCGCGGATGCGCCCCTTCACCGGCGCGAGGCCGACCAGCTCGGCATCGAGCTGGTCGAGCAGCGCCTTGACGCCGGAGGACTCGAACAGCGCCTTGGGTGCGCTGGGCTGCACGGGCATGTCCATGATGGCGAGCCCTCAGTACCTCGCGCCTTCCGGCCGCTGCGCGACGGCGTAGCTCTCGATGCTGTAGCGCAGCGTGCGGCCCGGCTCCTCGGTGCGGATCAGGCGGAAGCCGGGCTCCTGCTTCGGCCGGTTGACGATGAAGGACAGCACCACCGACTCCGTGCCGTGCGTCGAATCGAAGGCGGTGACGCGGATGTACTGGTCGGGGAAGGTCTTGCGGCAGGCGTTGATCTCCATGAGGATGCCGGCCGCGTCCTTCAGGTCGAACATCGGGTTGCCGTGCATCTCCCAGAAGGTGTTGCGCGGGTGCGGGTCGTCGGTGTACTCGATGCCGACGGCCCAGCCCTTGTCGAGGCAGTACTCGAGCTGCTTCGTGATCTGCGCGTCGCTGAGGTCGGGCAGGAAGGAGAAGGTGCCTTGGGTGATTCGCATGTCGCTGCTCCTTGAGGCTCAGGCCACCGCCGGCGTCGGCACGTAGTCGGACGTGTCGGTGGAGGTGTAGTTGAAGGTGATGTCGCCCCAGGTATCGAGCGCGGCAGCGAGCGGCTTGCACCACTTGGCGGCGTCGCGCAGGATCTGCGGGCCTTCTTCCTTGATGTCGCGGCCTTCGTTGCGCGCCAGCACCATCGCTTCGAGCGCGACGCGGTTCGCGGTGGCGCCGGCCTGGATGCCCTGCGGGTGGCCGATGGTTCCACCGCCGAACTGCAGCACCACGTCGTCGCCGAACAGGTCGATCAGCTGGTGCATCTGGCCGGCGTGGATGCCGCCGGAAGCCACCGGCATCACCTTCTTCAGCGCGCCCCAGTCCTGGTCGAAGTAGATGCCGCGCGGCAGGTCGACCTGCGTGTGCGTGTCGCGGCAGACGTTGTAGTAGCCCTGCACCGTCATCGGGTCGCCTTCGAGCTTGCCGACCGCGGTGCCGGCGTGGATGTGGTCGACACCGGCCAGCCGCATCCACTTGGCGATCACGCGGAAGCTCACGCCGTGGCTCTTCTGGCGCGTGTAGGTGCCGTGCCCCGCGCGGTGCAGGTGCAGGATCATGTCGTTCTGCCGGCACCAGTGCGAGAGCGACTGGATGCCGGTGTAGCCGACCACCAGGTCGACCATGATGATCACCGAGCCCAGGTCCTTGGCGAACTGCGCGCGGCGGTACATCTCTTCCATCGTGCCGGCGGTGACGTTCAAGTAGCTGCCCTTCACCTCGCCGGTGGCGGCGCTGGCCTTGTTGACCGCGTCCATCACGAACAGGAAGCGGTCGCGCCAGTGCATGAAGGGCTGCGAGTTGATGTTCTCGTCGTCCTTCATGAAGTCGAGCCCGCCCTTCAGGCCCTCGTAGACCACGCGGCCGTAGTTGCGGCCGGACAGGCCCAGCTTGGGCTTGGTGGTGGCGCCCAGCAGCGGGCGGCCGAACTTGTCGAGGCGCTCGCGCTCGACGACGATGCCGGTGGGCGGGCCGGCGAAGGTCTTCACGTAGGCGACCGGGAACTTCATGTCCTCCAGCCGCGCGGCCTTCAGCGGCTTGAACGAGAACACGTTGCCGATGATCGACGCGGCCACGTTGGTGATCGAGCCCTCTTCGAACAGGCTCAGGTCGTAGGCCACGTAGGCGAACCACTGGCCCGGGTTGTTGGGCACCGGCTCGACGCGGTAGCACTTGGCGCGGTACATGTCGCAGGCGGTCAGGCGGTCGGTCCACACCACCGTCCAGGTGGCGGTGCTCGATTCGCCGGCCACCGCGGCGCCGGCCTCGATCGGGTCGACGCCATCCTGCGGCGTGATGCGGAACAGCGCCAGGATGTCGGTGTCCTTGGGGACGTAGTCGCCGTCCCAGTAGCCCATCTGCGCGTACTTCAGCACGCCGGCGGAGTAGCGCTTCTTGGCGTCGGTGATCTGCTGGATGTCCTTCATGCTGCCCATCGAATGGCTCCTGGGGGGTGACCGATGGGGCGAATGTAGGCAGCGCCGTCGAATAAGAAAAATCAATTCTTTTGACTCACTCATCTGCTTTCTCTAATATCTGCGCATGCCGCTGACCCGCAACGCCACCTTCCGCCAGCTCGCCACCTTCCACGCAGTGGCGCGGCTGGGCAGCGTGTCGGCGGCGGCCGACGAGATGCACCTGACGCAGCCGGCGGTGTCCTTGCAGATCGCCGCGCTGGAGGAATCGGCGCGCACGCCGCTGTTGCAGCGCAGCGGCCGCGGCATCCGCCTCACCGAGGCGGGCGAGCTGCTCGACGGCTACGCGCGCCGCATCCTCGGCCTGTGGCGCGAGGCCGGCGAGGAGATGGCCACGCTGCAGGGCGTGTTCTCGGGAACGCTGCGCGTCGGCGCGATCACGACGGCCGAGTACCTGCTGCCGCCGATGCTGGTGACCTTCGCCAACCAGCACCCGGCGGTGAAGGTGAACCTGCAAGTCGGCAACCGCGACGAGATCGTGCGCATGCTCGGCAGCCAGGAGATCGACCTGGCGATCATGGGCCGCCCGCCGGCCGAGCTGAAGACCGCGTCGACGCCGTTCGCCAAGCACCCGATGGCCTTTCTCGCCTCACCGTCGCACGAACTGATGCGAAACGCGAAGTCGAAGGTGACGATGGCGCAGCTCTCCGAGCAGCGCATCCTGGTGCGCGAGCGCGGCTCGGGCACGCGCGCGACGATCGAGCGGCTGTTCAAGGACGCCGGGTTGCCGCTGCGCATCGGCTCGGAAATGTCGAGCAACGAGGCGATCAAGCACATGTGCGCGGCCGGCTTCGGCGTCGCTTTCCTGTCGATGCACACCTGCGTGCTCGAGATGGAAGCCGGCGTGCTGGCGCTGCTGCCGATGGCGCACAACCCGATCGAGCGCGACTGGTACGTGATGCGGCTCGCGTCGCGGCAGCTGCCGCATGTGGCGCAGGCGTTCGAGTCGTTTCTCGTCGAACGCGGGCAAAGCGAGATCCGGCGTCAGCTTGGCGAGAAGCCGGTGGCCAAGAAACGCAAGTCGAAATAGCGGAGCGCGGTCACACACCGAGACGGGCCGGCGGCATGCCTCGGTGCGGCCCGCACGGGGGCGGTGGTGCCTGCGGGCGCCGGCCCCTTGTTCGCGGTCGGAAGTGCGGTGGCAGGCCCATTCACGTGTTGATGAGGTGATGGCCCGATGCGCTCGGTGGTCGCCCGCGATGGGGCCAGCGCCCGCAGGCACCGCCGCCGCCGTGCCCCCAAGAAGAATTCCAGCTCAGGCCCGAAGCACAAAAGGCTCGCTGCTGCCGTCCCGCAACCCAAGCCAAGCGACGAATTCCTCCACCGGCATCGGCCGCCCGAACAAATAGCCCTGCATGTAGTTGACCCCCAGCGACTCCAGGCGCGAGCGCTGCGCCGCGGTCTCGACGCCTTCGGCCACCACGTCGAGGCGGAAATGGCGCGCCACGTCGACGGTGGCCTTGATCAGCACCTCGCCGCCGCCGGGCACGTCGTGCACGAAGCTCTTGTCGATCTTCACCAGGCTCACCGGCTGGCGGCGCAGCGATTGCAGCGACGAGTAGCCGGTGCCGAAGTCGTCGAGCGCGAGCGAGACGCCGAGCGCGCACAGCTCGGAGAGCGTCTCCGAGACGCCGTCGGACAACGCCATCTCCATGCTCTCGGTCAGCTCGATGACGAGGCGGTGCGCCGGCAGCTTGGCCGCAGCCAGCGCCTCGCGCACCTGCGAGACGAGGCGCCCCGAACTCACCTGCGCGGCCGACACGTTGACGCTCACGCGCGGCGGGTTGACGCCGGGCCAGCGCGCCGCGTCGAGGCAGGCCTGGCGCAGCACCCAGCGGCCCATCGCGTGGATCTGGCCGTTGCGCTCGGCCTCGCGGATGAACTCGTCGGGCGACACCGGGCCCCACACCGGATGCGGCCAGCGCGCCAGCGCCTCCACGTGGCTGGTGCTGCCGTCCAGCGCGTTGACGATCGGCTGGTAATACACCGCGAGCTGGTTGCGCTCCAGCGCGCCGGGCAGCGCCTGCGCGATCTGGTGCTGGCGCTGCGCCTTCTTGGCCATCACCACGTCGAAGACGCGCACGCGGTCCTTCTTCTCGACCTTGGCGGCGTACACCGCCTGGTCGGCCGCGATGATCAGCGCCTCGGGCGTGCGGCCGTGGTACGGCGCCAGCGCGATGCCGACGCTGCAGCCCACGCGCACCGTGCCGCCTTCCAGGCGGATCGGCACGCTGAGCTCCTGGCAGATCTTCTCGGCCACCATGCGCACCTGCTCGACGCGGCCGAGGCCGGGCAGCACGACGATGAACTCGTCGCCGCCCCAGCGCGCCGCGAAGGCCGAGCGCGGCAGGCATTCGCGCAGCCGCTCGGCCACCACGCGCAGCACGTTGTCGCCGGCGAGGTGGCCGTGCTGGTCGTTGATGTCCTTGAACTTGTCGAGGTCGAGGAACAGCAGCGACAGCTCGCCGTCGTGCTCGGGCCGCTCCATCGGCGCGAGCAGCTCGATCAGGTGCTCGTTGATGCCCTTGCGGTTGGGCAGCAGCGTCAGCGGGTCGGTGACGGCCTCGCGCGCCAGCTCGAGCGAGCGGCGCTCGAGGTCGACGTGGCGCTGTTCCAGGTCCTGCTCGGCGCCGGCGCGCGCCTGCGCGCGCCGCGAGGCCACCACCGCCTGCGCGCTGGCCAGCGCCGCGCCCGAGCGCGCCAGCTCCATCTCGAGCAGGCCGATGCGCTCCTGGTAGCCGGCCTCCAGGCGCGACAGGCGCTGCGCCTCCAGTTCGGCGGCCATCAGCTCGTGCAGGTGGCGGTCGCGCGAGAGGCTCAGCACCGCCAGCACGAACAGGCCCGCGGCGCCGATCGCCGCCGGCGCCCAGGCCGCCGGCGCGCCGATGGCCACCAGCCAGAAGGTCGCCGGCAGCAGCGCGACGCCGGCCTGCGCAGTCGCGATGCGCGACATCGCGCGCAGCGCCAAGGCCTCGGCGAAGGCCGCGGCGAGCAGCGCGGCAATCGCGGCGGCGCGCGCCGCCGGCTCGGCGGCATCGAAGGCGATCCACGGCAGCGCGGCCCACAGCAGCGCGGAAGCGGCCAGGCCGGTGAGGTACTGCGGCACCCAGCGCGTCGGCGCGGGCGGGCGCACTTGCGCGCGCGCGCGCAACACGTGCACGAGGCGCAGCGCGGGAACGGCCAGTGCCAGGCCGAGCCAGACGCGGCCGGCGAACGAACCCCACAGCGCCAGCTCGAAGGCCGCCGCCAGCACCACCAGCGCGAGCGCGCCCAGCGACGACGGCGCGGCATGCAGCGCACCGAGCATCGCGCGTTCGGGCAGCGAGAGAACGATGGCCTCCTGCGCCAACTCGGCGGGCGTGGAAGGCGGGTCGGCCGGGCTCGGCAAACTGGAAGTCATGAAGTGATCCGAGGGTCACGCAAGCCTACGTGACCTCATTCCACTTCGGCACAAACCGTCACGTCTGGAGGCGTCGCGGCGTGACTTTCGCCCGTGCGGAGCGCCACGGCGCACGCCATTGCGCACGCCCGCGTCGGGCCAGCGCAATCACATATGGCGCCAGCAACAACAGCGCCGCCAGCGCGGCCAGCGGCCAGCGCAGGTCGGCGCGCACCGGCACCGGCCGCGCCAGCGCGGCGTCGCGCCAGGCGCGCGACAGGCCTTGGGCGTCGCGCAGGCGGTGGTAGGCCAAACCGTTCTCGGCGGCGAGCAGCTTCAGATAGGGTTCGCGCAGGCCCGACAGATGCTCGCTGCCGGGTGTCGCGCCGAGCCCGGGCGCTGCCGGCTCGCTGCCCTCCTCCGCCAGCGCCTCGCCGCCGACGCTGGCGCCGCGTCCCTGGCTGCGCAGGTCGGACTGCGCCACCTCGTCGGCGGCCCAGAAGCCGATGCGCCGGCCGAGCGGGTCGAGCTTGGGGATCGGCGCGGGCGTCAGCTCGCCGACGCCGACCAGCACGCCGGCGACGTCGCCCGGCTTGTCGTCGAAGCGCGGACGATGGCGCGGGGCGAGCGGCGGCGACTCGTGGCCATCGGTGAGGAATACCAGCGAGGGCGTGCCGGGCAGCGCCTTGGCGACGGCGATGCCGCTGTGCAGGCCCTTGGCGATCTCGCTGTTGCCCGACCAGGCCATGCGCCCGTCGATGCCGGCCAGCGAGGCGCGCAGCTCGGCGCGGTTCGCGCACACCTCCACCGGCGTGTAGAGCAGGTAGGCGCGGTACTCGGTGAAGATCGCCCAGCCGAGCCGGGAGCCGCACGGCAGCTCGGCCAGCGCGTCGTGCAGCATCCGCTTGGCGAAGGCCAGCCGCGCGGCGGGCTTGCCGGCCAGGCGCATGTCCTCGACGTTCATGCTCTGCGTGATGTCGAGCACGACGATGTGTTCGTAGAGGCTGCGTTTCCACGGCAGCGTCGGGTTCGTGAACGCGAGCATCAGCAGCAGCGCGGCCAGCGCCAGCCGCGCGCGCTCCGAGCGCCACGCGATCGTCACGGCAGCCCCGGCGAGTAGCCGCGCATCGTGGTGGCGGCGCGCTCGGCGCCGCGCCGCGGCGCGGCCGGCTCCTCGTCTTCGCCCTCGGGGTCGGGCACGAGGCGCTGCGCGCGTTCGAGGTTGTAGCGCGCCGCCCAGTCGAGCGCGTCGTGGCGCAGCACCTCGCGGTAGCCCTCCTTGGCGAGCTCGATCAGCGCCAGCGCCTGGCCGCCCTGCCCGGCGGCGTGCAGCGCGATGCCCTGGCGCAGCAGCAGGTTGGCGCCGTTGTAGCGCGCCGCCTGGCCGAGCGCGGTGTCGGCATGCAGCGCGCCGTAGCGCGTCAAGGCCGCTTCGCCCGCGCCGCTGGCGGCCATCGCGTAGGCCTGCGCGAAGCGCAGCTCGGGCGGCGCGTTCGGGTCGTCGTCCGGCGGCAGCGGGCCGTGGCTGATCCGCGCGTTCAGGCGCTCGTCGGCCGCGAGGCGCCAGCCGTCGAGGGCCGCGAGCACGGCCAGCGCGAGCAGCGCGCCCCAGGCGGCGCGCAGCAGCGTGCGGCGCTTGATCGTCAAGCCCATCGGCGGATCTCCAGCGAACGCGCCGCCAGCAGCAGCGCCACCAGCAGCAGCGCGAGCGCATGCGCCCACGGCGCCAGCTCGCGGCGCGGCACCAGCTCGTCGTAGCTGATGGGCAGCTTCTCCTGGCGGCTCACGTCGTCGATGGCGCGCTGCAAGGCGCGCGAGTCACTCGCTTCGTAGGCGCGGTAGGGCGTCGGGAGCGAGTTGAAGAAGCCGTGCAGCAGCAGCTCGGGCACGCTCTCGGCGGCCGCGGTGTCGCCCTCGGCCAGCGCCAGCCCCGGGCTGTTGGCCGAGCGCAGGTAGAGCCAGTAGATCGAGACCCGCTGACGGCGAGCCAGCTTGGCGAGGCGCTCGCGCGTCTCGGGGTCGAGCCGGTCGCCGCCGTCGGACACCAGCATCACGATGCGCGAGCCGTTGTAGGGCCGGCCCTCGAACATGTCGAGCGCGACTTCGAGCGCGCGGCCGATGTTGGTCTCCGACAGCCCGCGGCCGACGTTGCCGGCCTCGATGGCGGCCTGGATCACCTCGTGGCTGGCGGTGAAGTCGAGCACGCGCATCGGCAGCGTGCTGAAGGTCACCAGCGCGAAGCGGTCGTCGGGGCGCTGCGCGGTGAACTCGCCGAGCAGCCGCCGCGCCACCTGGCCCTTGGGCTCGCGCAGCCGCGCCGGCGCCTGGCTGAAATAGTGGTCGAGCGCCTGCGGGCTGTTCGGGTTGATGCCCGGCGGCAGCGCGAGCGCAGGGGCGAAGCCCTGGTCCATGCTGCGGCTGCGGTCGAGCAGCAGCACGATCTCGGCGCCCTGCCCGATGCGCTCGACGTGGTACTCGGGCCGGTGCGGCCCGGCCAGCGCGACGATCAGCGCCGCCACCGCCAGCGTGGTGGCGCCGCGCAAGGCCCAGCCGAGCGCCTGCGAGGCGCGGTCGCGCGGCGCGTAGCGCAGCCAGCCGTTGGACAGCAGCGTGCCCACCGGCGCGATCAGCGGCAGCAGCGCGAGCGGCAGCAGCCACAACAGCCAGGGGTCATCGAAGGCGATCCAGCTCATGCCAGGCCTCGTTCGGCATCGCGGCACTTGCGCGCCAAGGCGAGCAGCCAGCGCCCGTCGTCGGGCTCGCGCGGCGCACCGCCGAAGAACTGCGCGCTGCTGGTGTGCAGGAAGCGCAGCAGGTCGTCGCGCAGCGGCGCGAAGCCGGGCCGGCGTTGCAGGAAGTCCGCCAGGCCGCGTTCGAACAGCACTTCGCCGGCACTGCGGTTGAGCGCTTCGTGCAGCGTCACGCAAGCCTCCTTCCAGCGCTGAGCATCGGGCTGCGCCGGCAGAGAACGCAAGCGCCGCAGCGCCACCGCGAACGGCCGCTTGCGCGCCGCGTTCCACGGCGGGCCGAGGTAGGCCAAGGCGAGGCCGGCGAGCAGCAGCGCCGCGGCGATCGCGTAGGCCTCGAGCCGCGCGCGCGGCGCGGCGCTGTCGACCAGCAGCGGCGCGCGGTCGGGCTGCATTTCGCCGAGGCCGCGGCGCGTCGGCGCTTCGGCCTGCACCAGCGGCGCGATCGTCACCGGCCAGGCGTCGATCAAGGCCTCTTCGATGCGGCTGCCGGTGTCGAAGCGCAGGCGCTGCGGCGCCATCTCCACGGTGCGCGGCGCGGCCGGCGCGAGGAAGACCTGGTAGTCGAGCGCCAGCCGCAGTTCGCCTCCCGAGCGCTCGACGCGCACCTCGCGCAGTTCGAGCGCGAGGCCGCGCCCGCCGGGTTTCGGAAGCGAGGCCTCGTCGAGCGTCCAGCCGCGCGGCACCTGCACGACCACATGGCGCTGCAGGTGGTCGCCCACCTGGTAGCCGTAGGCACGCGGCTCGCTGGCTTCGACGCGCAGCACCGCGTCGTCGGCGTGCGCCGCTGCGGCAAGCGTGCACAACACGAGGCCAAGCAGTCGCCGCGGAACCGGCTTCGCCGGGCCGCTGGCGACGCCCCCCCGGGGGGGAGCGCCGAAGGCGCTACGGGGGGGAGCCATCATGCGAGGAAGTGGTGCGTCACCGCGTCGGCATCGAAGTCGCCTTCGATGAAGAGCGGCGCCAATCGACGGCGCCGGAACAGCGCCAGCAACTCGTCGCGCCGCGCATCGTGCGCGGCCTGCCAGCGCTCGCGCAGCGCCGGGCGCCACCACAACCAGCGCACCGCGCCGCTCTCCGGCTCGCGCACCTGCGCCAGGCCGTGCGCGGCCGACAGCGTGAACTCGGCCGGCTGCCACAGCAGCACCGGCACCACGTCGTGCGGCGCGAGGCTGTCGAGCACCGTGTCGATCGCGCCCAGATCGAGGTGGAAGTCGGAGACCAGGAACACCAACCCACGCCGGCGCGGCAGGTGGCGGTGCGCCTGCATCAGCGCATTCGCATTGCGGCCTTCGGGCTGCAACGCGCGCAGCCGCTGCGCGAGCAGGATGCCGGCGCCGCGCGTGCGTGTCTGCGGCTGCGTGAATTCGCCGCGCACGGTTTCGTCGCAGCCGACGAAGCCGAAGCTGTCGCCGCTGCGCCAGGCCGACCAGGCCAGGCTCTCGGTGAAGTCGGCCAGCACGTCGAGCTTGCGCTGCGCGCCTTCGAATCCCATCGACGCGGACAGATCCGCCACCACCGCCACCGGAATCGACTTGCGCTCGCTGTGCAGCCGCACCCTCCAGTTGCCGAAGGGGTCGCGCAGGCTGGCGTGCAGGTCGAGGCGGCGCGCGTCGGGCGCGTCCTGCAAGGCCGCGTGGCCGCGGAACTCGAAGCCGGCAGCGCCGCTGCGGCTGCGGTGCGCGCCGGGCAGCAGCCCGGTGGCCGCGCCGGCGACGCGGTAGTGCAGCTCGCGGATCATGACCGCCCCCCGCCCGCGCAAAGCCGCGGGCGGCCCCCCGAGGGGGCGCGGGCCGGCTTGGGAGCGGCCCGGCGCTCGGCCCGCTGGCGCACCATCGCCCTCATGGTGCGGCGACGGAAGACAGGATTCCCGCCATCAAGCGCGGCGAGATCTCGTGCCGGTGCAATTCGTACACCGGCTGGTAGACCAGCCGGTGCGCGATCGTCTCGACGAACACCGCGCGCACGTCGTCCGGCGTCACGTAGGCGCGCCCTTCCAGCCAGGCGGCCACGCGCGCGGCGCGCAGCAGCAGGCTCATGCCGCGCGGGCTGGCGCCGGCGAGCATCAGCTGCGCGCTGTCGAGGTCGGACAGCGTCACGCCGAAGGCCTGCGGCTCGGCGGTGGCGCGCCACAGGTTCAGCGCGTAGTCCTGCAAGGCGTCGCTCGCCTGCACGCTGCGCTGGATCGCCTCGGCCACCGCGTTCAGCTCGCGGTGCGCCACCATCGCGCCCTGCAGGGCGCCGACGAGGCGGTCGGTGTCGTGGAAACGCGGATCGAACATCAGCGCGCGGCGCTCGGCGGCGTCGGCCGGCGGCTCGATGGTGATCTCCATCATGAAGCGGTCGCGCGCCGCCGAGCTGATCTCGAAGGTCTCCTCGCGCTCGACGCGGTTGCGGTCGGCGAACACCAGCAGGTGCGGAAAGTGGAACTCGCGGTTGAAGGCCGAGGCGCTGCGCTCGGCCATCACGCGCAGCAGCAGCGCGTGCACCTGCGGGCGCGCGCGGTTGATCTCGTTGAAGAAGAAGATCGCCAGGTCCTCGCCGTGGCGGATCAGCGGCCCGGGCTCGACCGCCGGGCGGCCCTGCTCGCTGATGTAGGTGTAGTAGACGAGGTCGTTGGGCAGCAGGTCGACGGTGCCCTCGATGCGCGCGAAGGCGCCGCCCAACACCTGCGCGAAGGCGCGCAGCAGCGTGGTCTTGCCGACGCCGACGTCGCCCTGCAGCAGCACGTGGCCGCGCGCGAACACCGCGGTGTTGACCAGGCGCAGGATGCGCGCCTGCCCGATCACGGCCTTGCCCACCTCCGTTTCCAGAGCCAGGGCGCGCTGCCGCCAGTCGGCCAGCAGCGCATCGTTGCGCTCCATCGGCGTCTCCTCGCATCTCGTCGTTGTGGCGCGCATGGTGCCACGGCATGGCACACCCTGCGTCGCGCACGGCGCACAGGCACCGCGCGGCACGCGGGCAAGCAAGACACGAGCCGCCGGCGGCGGCTCAGCCCATCTGGCTCTGCAGGTAGTTCGGCAGCCCGACGAGGCCGATCAGCTTGAGCTGCTGTTCCAGCCAATGCGCATGGTCTTCTTCGGTGTCGCGCAGCATCGGCAGCAGCAGCTCGCGCGTGACGAAGTCGGCCTCGCGCTCGCACAGCGCGATCACCTCGCGCAGGTGCTTGACCACCGAGATCTCGACGGCGAGGTCGTTGCCGAAGATGCCGGGAAGGTCCGCGCCGACGTTCAGCGCCGCCGGCGTCATGCGCGGCGTGCCTTCGAGCATCAGGATGCGGCGGATCAGCGCATCGGCGTGCGAGGTCTCGTCCTCCATCTCGTGCGCGATGCGCGCAGCGGCTTTCGTCAGCCCCCATTCGGAGAGCATGCGCGAGTGGATGAAGTACTGGTCGCGCGCGGCCAGTTCGTTGACGAGCAGCGCGTTCAGCGCATCGAGGACGGCGGGTTGGCCTTGCATGATGAAGTGCTCGCAGAAGAAAAGGCCCCGATCGTCGCAGACGCCGGGGCCCACACTCAAGGGTTGGAGATCAAAAGCTCATGCGAACGCCGATCCACGCCGCGCGCGGCGCGCCCGGCGCGACGAACTGCTCGGTGCGCCAGTCGGCCGGCGCCTGGATCGCGCCGGCGGCGTCGAAGGCGTTTTCGGCCAGCATGCCGGCGCTGGCGTAGCGGCGGTCGAACACGTTGGCTACCTTGCCGAACAGCTCGAAGTTCTTGCCGAGCTTCCAGCGGCCGGTCAGGTCGAGCACCGCGAAGCCGCCGATGCGGCCGGAGCCGTTGAACTCGTCGCCATCGGGCTGGTGCCGGTTGTTCTCGTTGCCGCGCACGTACTGGCTCGAGTAGGCGCGCAGCTGCGCGCCGAGGTTGACGGCGGGCAGCGCCTGCCAGTCGGCCGCGAGCTTGAGGCTGTGCTGCGGCAGGTTGGGCAGGCGGTCCCCGGGGCGCACCTCGATCTCGTCGTCGCCGCCGCAGTTGGCGCTGGTCTCGGCGGTGCTGTTGGCCTCGGCCACCAGGCAGGCCGACGAGCGGTAGGTGGCGCGCAGGTAGCTGTAGCTGGCCGACCAGCCGACGGCGCCGGAGCGCTGCGACACGCCCAGCTCCACCCCCTGGCGCTGCGTGCGGCCGAAGTTGGTGAAGTAGCCGGCCGCGAGGCTGTTGCTGACGAACAGCAGGTCGTCCTTGTTGATGGTGTGGAACAGCGCCGCGTTCCAGTTCAGCGAGCCGGCGAGCCGGCCGCGCGCGCCGATCTCGAGCGTGCGCGACACCACCTGCTTGAGCGGCGGGTCGGACTGCAGCGCGTTGGGCAGCACGCAGGCGTTCTCGGGGTCGGAGCAGCCCAGCTCGATCGGGCTGGGCGCGCGGTTGCCCTGGCTGGCGCTGCCGAACAGCGTCAGCTCGGGGCTGGCCTGCCAGGTCAGGCCGGCGGCCGGGTTGAACTTGCGGTAGCGGCCCGAGCCGTCCAGCGCGGTCGGCAGCCCGAGCTGCACGCGACCGTCGTCGACGGTGCTGACGCGCGTGTCGTTGTAGCGCCCGGCCAGCGTCAGCTGCAGGTTGGGCGCCAGCGCGATCAGGTCGTGCGCGTAGACGCTCACGGTGCGCGTCTTGCCGTGGATCAGCGCGTCGATCTCGGCCTCCTCCTCGGCGATCACCGCGCGCGTGTCGTCGAGCTCGCCCTCGGCCTCCGACTGCCGGAAGTTGCTGCGCGCGCGGTCGTACGAGACGCCCAGCGTCAGCTGCTGCCCCGCCAGGCGGTGCGCCGACTGCAGCGCGATGCCCTCGCCGCGCTGGCGCGTCTTGGTGCGGTTCTCGACGCCGGGCTCGGTGACGGCCGGCGGATCGAAGTCGTCGTTGACGTCGCCGTTGAGCGTGGCGTTGTTCGAGCGCCGCACGTAGGCGGTGGCCGAGAGCTGGTGCGAGGGGCCGAGGTCGATGCTGCCGTTGAAGGTCAGCATCGTCATGCGCGTCTTGGTCTGGTCGGGGCGCGTGTAGACCTGGGTGCGGTCCTGCGCGAGCATCGACTCGGGCAGCAGGCCGTTGCCGATCAGGTCGGTGTCGGCGTGCGTCAGCGCGAGCGACCACGACAGGTCGCTGTGGCGCGCGCCGCCCTTGGCGAACAGCTGCTTGACCGTGCCGGGCGAGTGGTCGCGCCAGCCGTCCTCGTCGAAGGCGCTGGCGGCGATGAACAAATGCCCGGTCTCGCCGAGGCGCTGGCCGTGCGAGATCTCGATCGACTTGCGCTTGAACGAGCCGGCCTCCAGCTCGATCTCGGTGCCGGGGTGGGTGTCGCCGCTCTTGGTGGTCAGCATCAGCGCGCCGCCCAGCGTGTTCAGGCCGAACACCGGGTTGGAGCCCGGCATCAGCGTCAGGCCGGAGAGCGCCGCGCGCGGCACCAGATCCCAGTTGACGACGTCGCCGAAGGGCTCGTTGATGCGCACGCCGTCCATGAACACCGACAGGCCCTGCGGCGTGCCCAGCAGCGGGCTGGCGGTGAAGCCGCGGTAGTTGACGTCGAGCAGGTACGGGTTGCCCTGGATCTCGTTGACGGCGGTGCTGGGCAGCAGCGTGTTCATCGCGTCGGGCAGGTTCAGGCTCTGCGCTTGCTTCAGGCGCCGGTCGCCGATCATCTGCACGTTCGAGGGCACGTGGTCCTTGGGCACGCCCAGGCCGGGCACCGGCGTGACGCCGACGACCTCGACCGCGGGCAGCGTCTGGGTGTCGCTCGGGACCTGCGCCTGGACGGCGCCGCCGCACAGCGCCAGGCAGGCCAGTGCCACGGGGTGGCGGTGCGCCCTGGGCGCGGGTTTCCTGTTCATCGCATCCTCCGGTTGATGGCGCTCGCTTCTGGGGTCGGCGAGCGTGGCGCCGACGCTAACGGCCGGGGTTGCGGATCGACAGGGAATACTTCCCGGCGCGGCTCAGGGAAAGCCTGAGTCGGCGCGGCCGATCACGCCGTAGCGCAGCGCCAGGTGCACCAGCGCCGCGGAGGTGGCGACGCCGAGCTTCTCCTTGATGGCGCTCTGGTGGTTGGACACCGTCTTGGCGCTCAGGTTGAGGCGCAGCGCGCATTCGCTGGCCGAATGGCCATGCGCGAGCAGGCGGAACACCTCGAACTCGCGCGCGCTCAGCGAGGCCAGGCGCTGCGCCTCGTCGAGCGGCGCATGCGGGCGCAGCAGCTCGGCGGGCAGCTCGGGCGCGAGGTAGCGGTGGCCGGCGTGCAGCGCGCGCACGCCCTCTTCCAATCGCTCGGGCGGGCTCGACTTCGGGATGTAGCCGCGCGCGCCGGCCTCGAGCGCGCGCCGCACCAGCATCGCGCCGTCGTGCATGCTGAACGCCAGCACGCGCGACTCGGCGCGACGCTGGCACAGGCGCTGGATCAGGTCCATGCCGCCGCCGGGCATCGAGAGGTCGACCACCAGCACGTCGGGCTCGTGGTCGATCGCCGCGGCATAGGCGGCCGCGCCGTCGCCGACGTCGGCCACCACGCGGATGTCGCCGCTCTGCTCGAGCAGGCGCTGGTAGCCGGCGCGCACCACCGGGTGATCGTCGGCGATCAGCACTCTGATCATCAGCTGCCCCCGCGGGACAAGCCCATGCGCTCGACCACCACCTTCTCCTTGGCGTACTGCTCGCGCAGCCAGGCGCCGTACTCGGCCGGGCCGGCGTAGTCGATCTCCTGGTCGTACTTGGCCAGCTCGGCGATGAAGATCGGGTCGAACATGGCTTTGCGGAAGGCGTCGTGCAGCGTGGCGACGATCGCCGGCGGCAGCCCGCGCGGCCCGCCCAGGCCCTGCGGCGACATCGCGACGATCGGAAAGCCCAGGTCCTTCAGCGTCGGCACCGTCGGCCAGCGCGGCGAGCGCTTGCCCGCGAAGGTGACCAGCAGGCGCAGCCGGCCGGCGTCGACCAGCGGCGCGAAGCCGGTGGAGTTGACGCCCACCATCACCTGCCCGGCCTCCACCGCGATCAACTGCTCGGCGGTGCCCTTGTAGGGCACGTGGATGTAGCGCAGGCCGCGCGCGGTGAAGAGTTCCTCCAGCACCACGTGCGGCGTGGTGCCGACGCCGTTGGTGGCGATGGTCAGCTCGCCGGGGCGCTCGCGCGCGAAGGCGAACAGGTCGTCGAGCGTGTGGAAGCGGCTGCTGCCGAGCACCAGTACGCCGAAGGTGACGCCCGAGATCTGGATGATCGGCGTGACGTCGCGCACCGGATCCCACAGCACCTTCTGCGTGTAGGGCACGCGCAGCACCGGCTGCGGTATCTGCGCGATGGTGTAGCCATCGGGCTCGGCCTGCTGCAGGATGGGCATCGCCATCGAGCCGCCGGCGCCGGGGCGGTTGTCGACCACGATCTTCTGGTGCAGGTGGCGCGAGGCGATGTCGGCCAGCAGCCGCATCGCGATGTCGGTCGAACCGCCCGCCGGCCAGGGCACCCACAGCGTGATCGGCTTGGCGGCGGGAAACGGCGTGCTGGCGCGCGCGGGCAGCGCGGCGAGCGCACCCAGCGCAGCGAGACAGGCACGGCGAGTGATCACGAGCCACCGCCTCGTTTCGTCAGCCCGCCGAAGCCGCGCTGCGGGTCGTAGCCCCAGCACGCCAGCCCGAAGAACAGCGCCAGGCAGCCCAGCACCACCCAGGGCGCGAGGCCGGCGTCCTTGCCGTACCAGGCGAAGCGGATCCACTCCACCGCGTGCGTGAAGGGGTTGAAGCGGGCCAGCTGGTAGACCCACTCGGCGCCCGACTCCTGCAGCTTCCACAGCGGGTAGAGCGCGGTGGAGATGAAGTACATCGGGAAGATCACGAAGTTCATCGTGCC